>JAZDHS010000025.1:0-15104 GCA_043805735.1 Candidatus Omnitrophota bacterium
CCTAAGTCTTTAAACTGCACTAATACTTCTCCCATAGCCTTCCTCCTTTAAAAGGTAATCAAATACTATTGATTTTCTTTCTCAATGGATTATAGACAAAACCGCTCCACTTGACATCGGCGTGACTGCAAAATTCGAGCACATTCAGCCTGACACCGTGGACCAGAACGGACATCGGCGACAGGACTACGTTTAAGGCGTGCCCGGTGAACAATATTATCGCCGTAACCAGTCCGCCCAACAAGGAATTGCCGCCCATCTCCAAGGCCATACGGTTAAAGGCATCGGCCATCGCCACTGTGGCCAGCCCGACAGCAAAGAGACGAATATAGGACACGACATCAGTAAAGCTATTGACTAAATTCAAAAGCAACGTTCCTAGGCCGGAGCCAATCGCCTTGAGGACATTCTTCTGCGGGTTAGTAAAAAACAACACTAATATTATCCCGCTGATAAACAACCAATTAGCGAAAGCGGGAAACGTTTCCGCCAAGACTAAAAGCCGGGCCAGGAAGAATCCGCCCCATAAAATTAGAATCCAACCAATATCAGCCAAAGCCGAAAGGGCGGGCAGCTTGAGCATTGCGCGCCAGACATGGGCAATGCTTAAATGCAGCGCCCCCAAGAAGAAACAAAATGCCTGCACCGCTTTGTCATTGCGCAAGGCGGGAATGGGCGGCGGATAAAATTTAGTTAGCCACTCCTGGCCGAAGCAGGTGCCCGAAAGCAACCCCCAAATCACGGCACAACCACTACAGATATATAACAGAATAAATAAGGAATGATCTTTAAGTTTTTTGCCCAGTTTACGTTGGGCAAAGTAGATCAGGCCCAGGAAGATCAAGCCAATCCCGGCATCTCCAACAATCATGCCAAAGAATATGGAAAAGAAGATTAAAAAACAGAGGCTAATGTCGAGTTCGCGGTATCCGGGCACAATTTCAATGAAGCGAAATAGCGGGCTGATGACGGCGATCCAGCGCGGATTGCGCACCAATGTCGGCACGTTATCTTCACCGCTGGGGTCGCTGATGACTAAACCCCATTGCTGCCTCTGGGCCTCATCGCGTACTGCACGCTCCGCATCATTCGGCACATATCCTCTGACATAAGCAAAGGCCTGCGCCTGGCCCATGCCTTTAAGCGCCTGATGGAATTCCAGCTCCTCCTCGAACATATTTTTAATGCGTAACAGGCTCAAGCGGCGAGAGGTAAGTTTACCCATTTCTTGCTTTAACAGATCAACGGTCTTGTTGTTTACGGCCAGACGCTCTTGCATCGCGGCCAGGCCCATTTTGGGCAGGGTGACTTCTTTATAGGCCAACTCTATCGGTCGTCTAGAAATCAGCATACAATTAGCAATGCCAGCATAAACCGATATTTTTTTAACGATAAGATCGGTGGATAAGGCCGCTATTTCTTTGACCGGGATTTGATATAATCTAATCTCTACGCCTTTCTCTTTTAAGGCGCGGATAGTCTCGGGATTAAAATCACCCCAGGTGAGCCACTGGCTGATGCTATTGGAAAGAGAAAAGGCGTATTCCTTCAACTGACTAATACGGTTGCGGATATCTAAAACATGCCTGGCCAGATAACGCCAGTCGTCGGGCTCTTCTTTGGCCACTGAACTATCTTGCTGCTCCAAGTCATCTGCGGACAAGGCCCCTAAGGCAGTATCGATAAGCGCAAGCTCATCCTGCAACATACCAAGCTCTTTCGGCGCCGGGGTACGTTGGTGTTCCAGATGCATTACGCCTAAGGCGCGCAGTGCCCCAATTGCCAGGGAGCTGTCCTTGGCTTGGACAATAACCGTGGCCTTTTTCATCGGCACAATCATCCGCTCACCTCTTGCAAGACCAGCGCTTCGATTTTGCGTTTGGCGATTTTGCTTCTACCCACGGCATTGGCCGTCTGGTCGCCAAGATAAATCTTAATCCGGCGGATCGCCTCTTGAGCTTCGGGGATTTTCACTTTTTCAAAGAGGTTAACCCGTTGCGTAGTAATACGCAGTTCTTGCCGTAAAATAGCGATCCCTTTTTCCAAAATCTTGGCTTGTTCTCCAAGCACGACCAACGCGCACAAGGCCTCGATTGCTCCGTCGACCCATAAAGGAGTAGCGAACAAATCGTATTCGGCGTTGGGAAATTCGGCCTGTTTAAAAACAGGAATATCTACTCCGGCGATATTACGTGTATCGGTATGTACCTGCGGAACAATCCAGGGGCGAATCTCGATCGGCTCGGCAAGCAGGGCCGACCAGATCTGCGCGGCGCGCTTTTTAGCGGCCTCGGAGCGCTTTTGCTCGTCGAGCGCTACGCGTTGATGCGCAATTTCTATCTGCAGTTGCTGCTTCTTCAGCTGTAAGGTGGGCAGATACCGCCCGAATTGTTTTAAGGCGTCTCTTTGTTTCTTCAGCTCGCCTTTGGTAAACTTGATTTTACCCATTTTTTGGCCAATGTTTCTCAATCATCGCCCGCTGGATGCCGGTTTCTTCAGGAGTAAAACATTCGGCGAGAATTGCCCAGCCCAGGTCGAGGGCTTTTTCCAACGGGATGTTCACTTCCAGAGACATCAGTTTTTCTTCAAACAGCCGGCCGTAGTGTAAGAGTTTCTTATCCCAGACGCTCATCTGAAAACCCATCGCCTGTTTTTCTACCGTCTCACGATAACTGGCAAAGAGCTGGATCATACTGTCCATAATCGTGCGGTGGTCGTCACGCGTTTTGCCGTTAACTTGCTGTTTGAGCCGGCTTAAAGAGCCAAAAGGCTCAATCACGCCGTTTTTAAGATAAAATTGGCCTTCGGTGATATAGCCGGTGTTGTCCGGTACCGGGTGGGTGACGTCGTCGCCGGGCATCGTAGTTGCCGCCAGTATCGTAATCGAGCCGGCGGTATCAAAGTCGACGGCCTTTTCGTAGCGGGCGGCCAATTGGCTATAGAGGTCTCCCGGGTAGCCGCGGTTGGAAGGAACCTGTTCCATCGTAATTGAGATTTCCTTTAACGCATCGCAGAAATTGGTCATATCCGTCAAGAGCGTAAGCACCCGTTTACCCTCCAGCGCAAAATATTCGGCTACGGCCAGGCTAATATCGGGTACCAAGAGGCATTCTACTGTCGGATCAGCGGCGGTATGCATAAAAAAGATCGAACGCGCCAGCGCTCCGTGCGCATCCAGCGTATCTTTAAAGAAAAGGTAGTCGTCGTACTTCAGGCCCATCCCCCCTAAAATGATAATGTCCACTTCCGCCTGAATGGCAATACGCGCCAAGACCTCATTATATGGCTCCCCGGCGATCGAAAAGATGGGCAGTTTCTGCGATTCGACCAGCGAATTAAAAACGTCGATCATCGGGATGCCCGTGCGCACCATTTTATTGGGAATAACTCTTTTAGCCGGATTTACCGGTGGTCCGTCGATATCACCTAAATTTTCCGAAAGTACCGGGCCGGAGTCTAACGGCTGGCCGCTGCCGTTGAAGATCCGTCCCAAAAGTGCCTCGCTTCTGGCGATGCGCATTGAGTGGCCAAAGAAACGCACTTTATCGCCGGTGGAAATACCGCGGCTGCCGGCAAACACCTGCAGCGCTACTTTTTTTCCGTCGAGACGGATTACCTGGGCCAAGGAAACGCCCTGACGGGTGCTAACTTGGGCAATATCCAAGTATCCGATACCTTGGGCCTCTACGGTAATGACATCTCCGGCGATCTCGATTATATTAGTATAAACCTTAGACAATGTTTTTTTCCTGTTTTTGCGCCTGATGGACCTGTATTAAAGCGGATATTTCTTGTTCGTGCTGCGCGAATGCCTTGCTCTGCCACAACACAGAGTTCCAGCCGCGAAAGAGTTGCCGCACTTTCTGGAAGAAATGCAGCGCCTCGTCCTTGTCCTTAAAGGTAAATTCCGAGGCCAGAACATGTTTATAGATAAAACCAAATATATAGACTTGCCGCTCTTGGGACGAGGCTTCATCAACAGCATCAAAGGCATTCTGCTGTAAATAGACAAAGTCCAAGAATTCCCCTTTGAGATAATCGATATAGTCGGCTAAAGACGTGCCTTCTTCACCAACGACCTTCATCATCTGGGCGACATCGTGGCTCTTGCGTAATATCTGGTGGCCGAGGCACATTTGTTGCGCATCGATCGACCCCTTATATTTGCTCCAGCTGATTAAAGGATCGATAGCCGGGTAGCGCCGGGCATCGGAACGCTCGCGGGAAAGGCCGTGAAAAGCGCCGACTACTTTTAGCGTAGCCTGTGTCACCGGTTCCTCAAAATTTCCTCCGGCGGGGCTGACCGCGCCGCCGATAGTTACCGAACCAGTGCTGCCGTCAAAAAGCCGGACGTATCCGGCGCGCTCATAAAAGGAGGCAATACGTGATTCCAGATATGCCGGAAAGGCCTCTTCTCCGGGAATCTCTTCCAGACGTCCGGACATCTCGCGCATCGCCTGGGCCCAACGCGAGGTAGAATCGGCTAAGAGCAGTACATGCAATCCCATCTGGCGGTAATATTCGGCAATGGTAACCGCCGTATACACACTTGATTCCCGAGCGGCCACAGGCATAGAACTGGTGTTACAAATAATTACGGTGCGGTCACTCAAGGGCTTACCCGTGCGCGGGTCAGTAATGTCTGGAAAGGTCCTTAAAGTTTCTACAACTTCTCCGGCGCGCTCACCGCAGGCGGCAATCACGACGATATCGACCTCGGCATGGCGGCTGGTCAGCTGCTGCAACACGGTCTTGCCCGCGCCAAAGGGACCGGGGATACAATAGGTTCCGCCCAAGGCCACGGGAAAAAGAGAATCGATGATGCGCATTTTGCTGACCATCGGCTTAATCGGTTTAAGTTTTTGCGCATAGGCGCGAATCGGTATTTTTACCGGCCAAACCTGCTGCAGATGGGCCTGGTGGATTTGCTCGTGCTCATCTTTTAAGCGGGCGATGGTCTGCTGCAAATTATATTTTCCGGCGGCGGCGATCTCCACCACTTCCAGCGTTCCATCTAAGTCAAAGGGGGCGAGAATATAATGCTTAAATATTTTCTCCGGCACAAACCCCAATTTCCCACCGGCGCGGATCCTGTCGCCTTTTTTAACCAACGGGGTAAAATCCCACCGCGTTTCATCGGCCAGCGCCTCCAAGTAGACTCCTCTTTTTAAGAAAAACCCATATTTTTCAGCCAGTTGGGGCAGGGGATTTTGCAAACCATCAAAAATCTGGCCAAGCAGGCCCGGGCCCAATTCCACCGAAAGCAATTGCTCGGTGAATTCTACCGGGTCGCCGATCTTTAATCCCCGCGTACTCTCAAAGACCTGCATTTCGGCGCTTTTGCCCCGGACACGAATTACTTCCGCCTTCAGCCGCTCATCCTGGTGTAAGATGTAGGCAACCTCATTCTGAATGACAAAGTCCGGAGCGGAGACCGCAATCATATTGCCGTTAATTTTGGTAATGTAGCCAATGCGTTTTTCACTCATCAGCGTAAGGCCTCTTCCAGAATCAGCGCGCTGTCCGCAACGCGAATCACCTGCCAGCGTTCCAACAACAACAGTTTTAGGGCGTAAAGCACAAGAAAGTCGAAGTCAAAGTAGTGGCCGGCGGCCAGTTCGTCGAGTGCGCGCCAACGCGCTTCATCAAGCGAGCGCTCGACCGCCAAAAGCGAGGTATTTCTGTAGGCATTAACGGCGGTATGCGCGGTAGAGGCATCGGTATAGCCGTCGTGGCGCAGGTATCGCGCGGCATCTTTTTGTTTACGCGCGGCGCGAATCCGCACCAACTCATTTCTTAAGGCGGTATCAAAGGTCTGCCATTGGACTAATACGCAAGGAATCGGTTGTGGGTAGTCAAGATCGGCATCGAGAGAAAGTTTTTGTAACAACGCCAGCTCCGGCTCCGGAATTTTTTCGGCGCAGCGCTGTAAAAACTGGGCATAAGAAAACGGTGGCTTCATCCCAAGCTGAAGCATTGGCAGGCTCGAAATTAAATAGATATAATACGCGGGCATGTTATTTCCTTTTTTCCGCTTGCGCTACCCCTTTAAGCATCTGGGCCAACTGCGGCTTAAGGTATATTTCCAGATATTCAGCCAGCGCCTGATCGCTAAAGTCAAAATGGGATTTTCCGGCATCATAGCTGATCGTAAAGCCAGCGCCAATATCCTGGGCCGGCTTTAATCTGATTCCTTGTTTTACCTTATCGCTGAGTTGGGAAAACAGGCTTTTCTGCAATTTTTCCAGGTCCTTCTCTTTCACCGAGATGACGACATCGACCTGATCTTTGGCGCCGATTTTGTTAACGAGTTCAGTCACGATTTTGCCCATCTCCTCGGGCGTAAGCGCCGGGCGCAGTTCGGAGATGATAATATTCTTCAGCGTCTTATTAATCTCCTGGTGTAAAGTTAAAAGTAGATCGCGGCCGGTCTGTTCCAGCACCGCCGCTCCGGTCTGCTCGATTTTAGCGATCTGCGCGCGGGCATTTTCCAAGAGCATTTGCGCTTCTTTTTCTGCGGCTTGAATTATTTTGGCGGCGCGCTGTTCAGCCAGCTTCTCTATTTCACGGGCCTTTAATTCTGCAGCCTCTACGCCCTCCTGCTGTATTTTTTCAATTAATCCTTTAATATCTTCGGCCATCTGCGTATTTGCTCCTTATCTTGTGCGCGAACCAGGCTTGACCAGCGGCAGGCCCTGCCTGCACAAAGGACACTGCTCTGGGGAAAAGGTCTTGATGTTGACCTTGGCCAAGCTTTGAAAAGGTATTTTTCCGAACACCGAGGCCCCACCGCTGCGGTCAATCAGCGCGGCCACGCCGGCAATGCGCGCACCCAGTGGCGCGAGCGCGGCGATTACTTCTTTCACCGAACCGCCGGTGGTAATTACATCTTCGGCCACGACGACATTTTCTTTGGCCCGCACGGTAAATCCCCGGCGCAGGCACATTTTACCTTCTTCTCTCTCGGCAAAGAGCGCCCGCGCCCCTAAAGCCCGGGCTAACTCATAGGCCAAGGTAATCCCGCCCATGGCCGGGCCGATTACGACATCAATCTTTTTGGTTTTAAAATGCGCGGCCAGTGAACGCGCCAACCGCGCGCAGAGTTTGGGGTCTTCCAGCACCCGGGCACATTGTAAATACTGCCCGCTATGCAGACCACTGGAGAGTAGGAAATGCCCCTCCAAGAGCGCGTTCTTTTTCTTAAACACGGCTAAGATCTTATTTGTTTTCTCGCTCATTATTTAGCGTTTCATTTTAAACGTTAATTTGCGCCAGCAAGGTCTTGGCCGCGCCCAGCGGATCTTCGGCCTGGGTAACTGGCCGGCCGACTACCAGATAATTAGCGCCGGCTAAAATGGCCTCGCGGGCCTGCATCGTCCGACGCTGGTCATCGCCCATTGGCCCTTGCGGCCTGATCCCGGGTGTGATAATGATAAAATCACCGCCCAGGCTCTGGCGTAAAAGCGCTACTTCCTGCGGCGAGGCAATGACTCCGTCGAGGCCGACACCCTGGGCCATCTGCGCCAGGCATAGCACCTCTTCGTTCACACTCGCCGCCAAACCAATCTCCTCCAGTTGCCCCTTGTCGAGGCTAGTCAGGATAGTCACGCCTAATAGTAAAGTGTCGGCGCCGATATGGTCGCGGGCCTCTTTTGCCGCGCGTAGCATCTGGCTGCCTCCCAGGGTGTGCACGGTAAGCATTGCCGGGTTAAAGCGGCAAGCCGCCGCTACGGCATGGCTGACCGTATTGGGAATATCATGAAATTTTAAATCCAAAAAAACCTGCGCCCCCTTACGCTGGATGCGCTCAATGACCTCAGGCCCCACCGCCGTAAACAGTTGACTCCCAACTTTGAAAATGCCCACCACCGGCGAGAGTTTGTCGACCAATTCCTCGGCCAACGACAATTTATCAGTGTCTAACGCAACAATCAGCTGGTTTTTCATCTTCTTAGCGATCCGATTAATTTTTTAATGGTGCCCAGACGCTCTTTTTCTAAATAGCGCTCGATACCGTCGATGATTTCAATTGCGGCGCGCGGGTTGACAAAATTGGCCGTACCGACGGCCACGGCGCTGGCGCCGCAAATAATAAATTCCAAGGCGTCCGCGGTATTCATAATGCCGCCCATACCGATCAACGGAATCTTCAGCGCCCGGCGGACCTGATCGACCATCCATAAGGCCTGCGGTTTTATCGCCGGCCCGCTTAAACCGCCGCTGGTTGCGCCTAACTTCGGCCGCCGGCTAGCTGCATCTACGGCCAAACCAAAAAAAGTATTCACCAGCGCCAGAATATCGCTTCCCGCCTGCTGAGCCGCCCGGGCAATAGTGGTAATATCGGTGACGTTGGGAGAAAGTTTAGTAATTAACGGCCGGTGGGTTTTCTTACGCGCTGCCTTTACTACCCGCGATACGGCCTGGGCGTCCTGGGCAATCAAGCCCTTTTTCCCTAAATTCGGACAGGAGATATTCAATTCCAGGGCGGCAATGCCTCTGACTTTATCCAGCTCTCCGGTCAACTGGGCAAATTCTCCGGGCGTATCCGCCGAGACGCTGACAATGACCGGAATGTCTAACGAACGCAGAAAAGGCATTTCTTCGCGCAGAAAACCCTCCAGGCCGGGGTTCTCCAAGCCGATCGAATTAAGCATACCCCGATCAGTCTCGGCAATCCGCGGCGGCGGATTGCCGCTACGGGCCTTAAGCGTAATCGTCTTGGTCACCAAGGCGCCGAGCCGATTTAGTTCGACTAAGTCCTGATAATCCTGGCCATAGCCAAAAGTCCCTGAAGCGACCATTACCGGATTGGCTAATTTCAAATTACCTAAAGAAACTTTCAGATCGGCCGCAGTCACCAAAGAATATCCTCGAGATTAAACACCGGGCCTTCTTTACAGACCCGCTGATACCCAAAACGCGTTTTAACTACACAGCCTAAACAGGCACCCACACCGCAGGCCATATTTTCTTCCAAAGAGCCGTAGGCGCTCACCTGGTAGCGCTTACTGATCCGCGCCACCTCGCGCAGCATCGGCTTGGGGCCACAGGCATAAATAGTGGTAAGTGGTAAGTGGTGAGTGGTGAGTAAAAATCTTAAGTTGTCCGTCACCACGCCTTTTCGCCCCAGCGAACCGTCGTCGGTAGAAATTAATACCTTCGCTCCGGCTTTTTTAAACTCGTTTACACAAAACAGGTGTTCTTTGCCCCGGGCGCCGATTAGCGCGTAGAGCTTAACTTTTTTCAGGCGTTGCAACTGTTCGGCCCAGGCTAGAAGCGGAGCTACTCCCATGCCACCGGCCACCAATATGGCTATTACCAAACCTTGAGCAGTCAGTGGCGGTAAAGCAAAACCGTTGCCTAAGGGGCCTAAGACATCTATTGTATCACCCTTTTGTTTTTTTGCCAAAAGCTTTGTGCCTGGCCCGATGGTTTTATAGAACAGCTCAAAACCGGCCTTATTAATGCGGTGGAAACTAAAGGGCCGGCGTAATAACGGCTCGGCAGTATCACTTAGGCGCAGATGGACAAATTGGCCGGGACGGGCAATCCGGGCAACCGCGGGGGCAAGAATACTGATTTGAAAGTAGTCTGGACCGACATTAATATTTTTGGCAATTTTATATTTGCTTTGCATTATTTTTGGCATTTTGGACAAAAACAGGTGCCTCGACCACCTAGAGATATCTTTTGTAGCGGCGTATGGCATTTCGCGCAAGGCTCACCCTTACGGTCATAGACCTTCAGGCGCAAATGATAACTGCCGGCGCTGCCGTCTCCGGTCACATAATTGTCCACCGAGGAACCGCGGTAATGGATCCCGGCACGCAGGACATTTTGAATCTCCTGGTGCAGCCGTTTGCTTTCCGCGCTGGTTAAAGACTGCGCCGGGCGCTGGGGCGCAATACCGGCGCAAAACAGCGCCTCTTGAGCATAGAGGTTGCCGATACCGGCAATAAACGTTTGATCCATTAAGAGCGGTTTAATTTTGGTCTTTTTGCCTTGGAGCATCTTTCTAAAAACAGCAGCACTAAACTCTTTCTCCAAGGGCTCGATACCCAAGCTTTGCACAAAACTAAGCTCCCGCCAGTCTTTAACCAGCCGTAATTCGGCAAACACGCGCTGGTCATTAAAATTAAGGTATGTCCCGTCGGATAGATGAAAAATAACCCGGGCGACAGGACTTTTTACGCAGGCGTACACCAGTTGCCCGGTCATGCGTAGATGGACCACTAGGTATTCGCCACTGGATAGCCGGATCGCTAACACCTTAGCCCGGCGCAAGAATTCGACAAAGCTAACGCCGCTCAGCCGCCGCTTAAATTCAGCCGCGGCGGGCTCCTTAATCACACGCCCATCAATAATTTCTACGGCTTTAATCTTTTTGCCTTGAATGGTTTTCGCTAAATCCCGCCGTATAGTTTCCACTTCCGGCAGCTCAGGCATGTTGCGTTCTTTTCTTTATCCACACAATTGTTTCCTCGAGGTTTTTCATCTTTTCAATACCGGGAATGTCCCAGGTGTCCAGGCCGGCCAGCGGCTTTTTCATCTGCAGCGCATAGGCAATTTCAGAGAGTGTACCTTCTTTCCCGTCGATGGCAATAACCAGGTCGGCGTTCTTCACCACCAGGTTATTGCGCATATAGCCCAACCCGGTAGCGATGGCGATATCCACGTAACGGTTAGCGTTGCTACGTTCATTTCCGGGAAGAATGCCAATGGTGGTGCCGCCCGCCGATTGCGCGCCTTTGCAGGCGGCCAGCATTACCCCGGTTAAGCCGCCCGAAACCAGCGTAGCGCCAGCCAAGGCAATCGCCTTACCAACCTCTTCGGCCATTATCGCTATTTCCGGCGTGCAATCATGCCCGCCAATTACCGCGATATTCATTTTTTTATTCATCGATATAGTTTGGCGCGCCTGGCAGGAATCGAACCTGCACACATAGCTCCGGAGGCTATTGCGCTATCCATTACGCTACAGGCGCATCATAAGAACGACATTTGCTTTTCCGGTGTTTTTTCCTCGCCGGTAAAGATCTCTATTTTGCCGTACTCCCCATCGTAGCCGGGGGAAATCTTGACTTTACCGCTACGCGCGTTGCTGATACCCTGCACCAGCCGCGGTGAACAGCCACGCGCAAGCTCGGCTTCCGGAATCTCCAGCAACACCGCCAACTCACTACCAAAACGCTGAACAATCAAGCGGTATTCCTGTTCTACCGCCTGCGCGGCTTTACTCAGACCTTTGCTCTCGGCAATAATTTCATCCAGTGGGATCATATTTTTAAAAGGAATAGCGTTGGCCGGGACATAGCCCGCCGGTCTATCCCCAAGTTGTTCAACCCTGTGCATAACTCCAATTGTCAACGGCCGGCCGCAGACCGGACAAAGGTTATGCTTGGCGATGCTCTCTTTGGGCGAATAAAGTATATTGCAATTACGGTGGCCGTCGTAATGGTACTTGCCTTCCTCGGGAAAGAACTCAATGGTATAAAGGAATTTCGTTTTATCTTTTTTCTTCAGCGCCTCAACAATGGAATTATAATCAAGCGCGCACTCGAAGGCATTGGCTTCCCGGCCCAAGCGCGAGGGGCTATGAGCGTCGGAATTAGAAATTAAACTAAACCGGTCCAGGGAGCTTAGACGCCAATTCATTGCTGGGTCAGATGACAAGCCGGTTTCCAAGGCAAAGATGTTCTTGCTGTATTTCTCAAAGCATTGCTCTACGGAATCGAATCCGGAGTTGGCGCCGAATACGCTATACCAGGGGGTCCAGACATGGGCGGGGACAATCAGGCAGCGCGGATTTACGCCCAGCACAATTTCCACTAAGGATACACAATCTAAGCCTAACATTGGCCGGCCGTCAGCGGAAAGATTGCCGTATCCGGCCAGCTCATCATTAATCTTATCCACGGTGGTGAAATCGGGCGCAAAAATCATGTTGTGTACTCGGCGGCCGCGGCCTTCCTTGCTAAAGATGTTGCTGACCTCGGTGGTGAGCATAAAATGCATATCCCGGTAGACAAAAAGGCCCTCCTGCGCGGGTTTTAACTTGGATTTGAGTTCGCTCAGCCACAAATGGTGCGTAAAGTCGGCGCTGCCGACGAGGGCGATGCCTTTGAGCTTGGCCCATTCGGCAATATGGTCGAGGTCCATGTCTTTACTGGTCGCACGGCTATATTTGGAATGGAGATGAAAATCGGCGATAAACATCATTTCGGAATTTTACTTGGCCTGATAAGCGATTTTGCCTTTGTGTAGCGTGTATTCTACGACCCCTTTGAGCTTACGGCCCAGGAAGGGGGAATTTTTCGATTTAGAAAGAAAGCCTCCTTGCTCTACCGTCCAGGCTCTCTCCGGCGCAAGAACAATCAGGTCGGCATCGCCGCCCACGCCTAGCGTCCCTTTCTCTAACCCTAGGATGCGCGCCGGGTTGGTGGCGAGTTTTTGCACCAATGTCGTCCAGTCCAAGACCTTGGTTTCAATCAATTCGCTGATGCAAACGGCCAGTTCCGTCTCCAGGCCAATGACGCCGAAGCTGGCAAAATCAAATTCAATATCTTTCTCATTTTCTTTATGCGGGGCATGGTCCGAGGCAATCGCATCAATGGTGCCGTCGCGCAGGCCCTGTTTGATTGCAGCGACGTCGGCTTTGGTGCGTAGCGGCGGGTTCATTTTCATGTTCGTATCGAAGCGTAACACCGCCTCTTCGGTCAGGGCGAAATAATGTGGGGCGGTATCCGCGCTCACCCGTAGGCCTTGTTTCTTGGCCCGGGCAATCACCTCGACTGACTCCTGGCAGCTCACATGGGTAATATGAATCGGCGCGCCGGCGGACTGGGCTAACTCAATATCTCTTTTCACACGTAAGTATTCCGATTCTTTAGAAATACCGCGCAGGCCCATGCGCGTAGAGATAAAGCCCAGGTTTACGCACCCTGCCCCGGAGAGTTTTTTGTCTTCGCAGTGGCACATCACCAACAGCTTTTGCTCTTTGGCTTTTTTAAAGGCCGCCGAAAGGATGCTCGGGTTATCCACTGAGGCCCCGTCATCGGTTAGCGCCAGCGCTCCTTGTTTTTTCATCCCAGCGATATCGACGAGCTTCTCTCCTTTACGCCCGATGGTAATCGCCCCGGCAATATAGACATTGGCCCGGGCGCTTTGAGCAATTAGCGCCTGCAGCCGGGCTACTAGTTCTGGGCTGTCGATCGACGGCTCGGTATTGGGCATCGCTAAAACCGTGGTAATGCCGCCTTTTAATGCTGCGGCGGTGGCTGAGGCAATCGTCTCCTGGTCTTCGCGCCCCGGTTCGCGCAGGTGCACATGCATATCGATAATTCCCGGCAGGACGATTTTACCGCTGGCCTCAATGGTCTTGGCGCCGGCTATGGTGAGCCTTTTGGCAATCTGGGCAATGCGGTTACCGTCGATAAGAATATCGCTTTTTTCGTCGCGCTGGTTGGCCGGGTCGATCACCCGGCCATGTTTAATCAAGAGTTTCACCCCGCCCTTCCTTTCCCGGCGTTGCCAATAAAAACATTGTTTTTGCTTGATTTCATCTGCGTTGCCTGTTTAGGAAGGGCGGGGTTCATAGCTTTTCTTTTCCTTGAGCAACCAAAAATAAGACCGCCATTCTAATTGCGATGCCGTTGGTCACCTGCTCTAAAATTACCGATTGTTTTCCGTCGGCGACATCGCTGGCGATTTCAATCCCGCGATTGAGCGGCCCGGGATGCATCACAATAATATTTTTCTTAAGTTTAGTCAGCCGTTCCTGAGTGATGCCAAATTGCTTAAAGTAGTCTCGTGGGGTGGGAAAGGCGCCTTGTTCATCGCGTTCAAACTGCATCCGTAACACATTGACCGCATCGGCGTCGCGCAGGGCTTCGTCGATATCATTGGTCACCGTTACGTTCATTTTCTCAATGCCCGGCGGGATGAGAATCTTCGGCGCGCAGACCGTCACCTTCGCCCCGAGCTTGGTCAGGCCCCAGATATTCGAGCGGGCCACCCGGGAATGGGCAATGTCCCCGACGATACTCACCTTTAACCCGGCAATCTTGTGCAGCTTTTCCTTTAAGGTAAACATATCCAGAAGCGCCTGGGTGGGGTGCTCATGCCAACCGTCGCCGGCATTGACTACGCTAATATCAACGTGCCGCGCCAGCATCACCGCCGCGCCGGAGCAATTATGCCGCATCACAATGATGTCGGCCTTTAAGGCTTGAATGTTTTGGCCGGTATCGATCAGCGTTTCGCCCTTTTTAACGCTGGAGGTCTCGGTGGCAATGGTAATCACATCCGCGGAAAGCCGTTTCGCCGCCACCTCAAAAGAGACCCGGGTGCGCGTAGAAGGCTCGTAAAATAAGTTAACCACGGTCTTGCCGCGTAAGGCCGGGACCTTTTTAATCTGGCGCGTGGATACCTCTTTAAACGATTCTGCCGTGGCTAAAATCAGCTCGATTTCTTCTTTGGTCAAATCTTCCAGGCCCAGTAAATCCTTGCGGCGCCATTTTTCCATCGTTATCTTTTCCTATCCTAAAATGACGACCTCTTCTTTTCCGTCCACTTCCTCTAAACGTACCTGCACCGATTCCTTTACCGCCGTGGGGATATTTTTGCCGATATAATCGGCGCGAATCGGCAGTTCCCGATGGCCGCGGTCAACCAATACGGCCAGCTGGATGTAATGCGGGCGGCCAAAATCAATAATCGCATCCAGGGCACAGCGGATCGTGCGCCCGGTATACAAGACATCATCCACCAAGACAATCTTTTTATCGGTGATATCAAAAGCGATTTCGGTTTTATGTACCTGCGGTTGCTCGGCAACCGTAGTCAGGTCATCGCGATAGAGCGTAATGTCCAGAATGCCAACGGGCACTGGTTTTTTTTCGATCCGCTTAATAAAGGCGGCGATCCTTTCGGCCAGATAGGCCCCACGGTTGCGGATGCCAATAATCGCCAAATCTCCCGTGCCTTTATTATTCTCGACAATCTCGTGGGCAATGCGTAAAAGCGCCCGCGCGATCGCCTCCCGGTCCATTATCTGCGCCTTATCTTTGAGCTTCACCCCGCCCTTCCTTTCCCGGCGTTGCCAA
>JAZDHS010000026.1:0-15577 GCA_043805735.1 Candidatus Omnitrophota bacterium
AAAATCTTCTTCGAAAAAAACAGAGGAAAGGGTGCGGCGGTAAGGGCTGGTATAGAACAGGCCATTGGTGAATATGTTTTTATCCAAGATGCCGATTTAGAAGTCATCCCGCAAGAATTATTAAAGATATTGAAAAAAGCAAATATAGAAGGAGCAGAGGTAGTCTATGGTTCACGTTTTCTGGACAAGAATAATAATTTTACTATGTTACTATCCTTTGGTAATAAAGTGATAACTTGGGTTACAAATGTCCTGTTTTTTTCTAATCTAACAGATGTAGAGACACCGGCAAAATTTTTTAGAAGGGATATACTCACTAATATTAATATTTCAGCAAAAAGGTTCGAATTTGAAGTTGAGGTAACGGCCGAGCTTCTGAAGAAAAAGTATCGGATTAAAGAGATAGCTGTTTCTTATAAGCCACGCAGTAGAGAAGAGGGGAAAAAAATCCGCTGGATCGATGCCTTAATAGCAATAATCACTTTACTGAAATGTAGAATTATGAGATAAACACCCAGGGCATCTTCTATAAGAGCAATAATGCGGCAATAATCCACCAAAAAAGACATGTTTCCGGTAAGAAAAAGCTGAAATCAAACATATTATGAATAAGAAAACTGACGAAAGCTACGAAACAGCCTGCCCATAGCGGATCTTTTATTTTTGTTAGCGCAAGTCTGTAGCAGGTGGCAATGAATCCCAAAAAGGTAACTATGCCCAGAATACCTGTTTCGGCCCAGAGTTGCAGAAATAAATTGTGGGCGTAGCGGCTTTGCACAAAAGGAAGATTTCCTACGCCGGTACCCAGGAAGGGATGCCGGGCAATAACGGCTGCGGTCTGGCGCCAATAGACCCATCTTTTCTGCAAGGAGAACAGCGGAGTAGTAAAATCTTCGGCGTTATTGTTGCGCAGAAGAAAAAGTAGCGCCAGGATGCCAAGAAGAGAAACGATTAAAACAAAAGGGATGTTTTTCGGCCGTATGGACCAAAGGAAAATGATTACTGTAATAAAAAGGCTTAAAGATGCTCCTACCGACTTGGTGAGAAAGAGTGCAAATATTGTAATAGCGATAAAAAAAATAAGTATTGTATTTTGTGCTAGCTGATCTTTATACTGTTTTTTCTGTTGCCAGTAATTTCCTATCGCTAGTGGCAACATCATAATTAAGAACCCGGAGAGGGCGCCAGGAACCACAAATGGCATAAAGGCCCTGTTACGGCTTAACAGCTCCAGGGCATAGGGATAATAAATCTGTTCTTTTTGCAGGTAGTCGAGGAAGTGCCGCGAGCCCAGATAGAACCAGTAAATCGCGTAAAGGCTCACTAAGGCGCCTGATGCGATTAAGGCGTGGAGGATATGTTTTCTTTCTGCGTTTGACGAAACATAGACACCGAGAAAGACAAAAATATAGGCCAGATATGTGGGTAAGGCGGTGAGGCTTTTCTGCGGGTCCGAAGAGAAAATAGTTGAGGCTATCAGAGCCGATAGAAATAGCAACAGATATACTTGGCCTGGGATGTTCTTGGCTTTTGGGATATGCAGTTTAATTACGATGATAAATGCGGCAATTAAAAGGTATGTATAATACAAATCCAGCGCGGGATAACTTAACGAAGAAATAAACGGCCGGGCGAGAATGAGAATAAAAAGTATATTACCGATCATGAAATGATTGTATAGTAAGATGAATAATTGGTCAAGCGATTTAGTATCGATCGTAATCGTCAGTTATAAAAAACCGGAGTTGCTCTCTCATGCTCTCTCGAGCATCAATGCCCAGACGTACAGCCGGATTGAAAAGATTGCTGTGCTAAATTGTTTTAATGATGAAGAAATCGCCGCAATGCGCCGTCGTTTTGCCGATATACAGATTATCGCCAACAAAGAAAATCTGTTTTACGCAAGAGCGCTCAACCAAGGAATCAGACGCTCGCAAGGAGAATTCGTTCTTTGCCTTAACGATGACCTGGTGTTAGAGGCTAATTTTGTTTACGAAATGCTGAGAGCGGCAAAGCAAGATGAAACAATCGGTATGGTCAACGGTTATATTTTGCGTCAGACAGGAAACATTGTTGATAGCACCGGCCTATTTTTAGGTTGGTCCAGAAGGCCGGTAGAAAGAGGCTATGGGCGTAAGCGCGGGAATGTCCACAGTAAGGACGAATATATCTTTGGTTCCGGCGGCGTTGCGCCGCTCTATCGTCGCGAAATGTTAGAAGACATTAAGATAAATGATGAATATTTTGACGAAGACTATGGCATGTTTTATGAAGACTTAGATTTATCTTGGCGGGCGCAAAATCGGCGCTGGCGAGGTTACCATGCTTGCGCTGCCTTGGCCTATCATTGTCGCGGCGCAAGCAGCAAACAACAAAAGCCATCGTTGCGTTTGCTGCAAAGGTATAATTTCCCTTGGCTATCTCAGGAGCTGAAGATAAGCCTACTTAAAAACCGTTACGCCACTATTATTAAGAACGATTCGTTGGCCCAATTCCTGCTGCACTTACCGTGGATTCTGCTCTATGAGCTCAAGGTTTGGGGGTATCTCTTGTTGTATGAACGGGAAGTGGCAAAAAACGCCTTTAAGGACAGCTCATTTTTTAAACAAGCCTGGGCCAAGCGTAATAAACTAAAAAATATCCCTAACAGATGCTAACATTTTGTAGTTGTGTAAATTATGGCCCTGTTTTTTCTTGACAAAAGATGGCTTTCGTGTTATCGTTTACTTAAAGTAAGTCTAGGTAAATGTAAGAAAGAAGAGCATGCCTCATTTTATTTATAAAGTTAGAGATAAGGAAGGCCGGGAAAAGCTAGCGGCCCAGGAAGCAAACAGCGAAGAGGAGGTAGTCGCCAGGCTACAAAACCAGGGTCTACTGATAATATCGATTGTGCGCCAGCAGGAAGAAACGGAAAAGAAAATTAGCGCCCGCTTCAGTATGCACACTAATATTACCGTAGACGATATGATTGTATTTTCTCGCCAGTTGGCTACACTTTTGGAGGCCGGAGTGACCCTGCTCAAAAGCCTTGATGTGTTAAGCCGGCAAACCGAAAGCAGAAAGATGTTAAAGGCGGTTCGGGAAATTAAACAGGATATCGCCGGAGGCAGTACTTTTCGTGATGCCTTATCCCGGCATCCCGAGGTGTTTTCGGATTTCTGGGTGAATATGGTAGAAACCGGAGAGGCCTCCGGCGCTCTTTCGGTGGCCTTGTCGCAATTAGCGAATTATATTGATGATGCGGCGCAAATGCGCCGCAAAGTAGGTTCGGCTCTTGTTTATCCGATAATGCTGGTTGGCATGTCGGCGATGGCGATGCTGGTGTTTACCGTATGGATTGTGCCGATCTTCGCCAAGGTATTTGAAGGTTTTAATGTTGAGCTCCCTTTTATTACCAAGGCCGTAATGGGCTTCAGTTATGGGGTAAGAAAATACTTTCTGCTTTTTATTGTTTCAGCTGTCGTGGGCATCTATCTTTTACGCAAGTATTTAAAAACCGAAAAAGGCCGCTGGCAATACGATCAATTTAAATTTAGGGCCCCGGTCATCTCGACTCTTTTTCAGCGAATTGCCGTGGAAAGGTTTGCCAGTGGTTTGTCCACCTTGATTGAAAGCGGAGTGCCAATTTTGTACGGGCTGGATATCATCGGTAAGGCCACCGATAATAAGGTTATGGAAAAGGCAACCGAAGAAATACGCGAAAGTGTGCGTGCCGGTAAGGGGATGGCCGCACCTTTGGATAAAAGCGGCATTTTTCCGCCGATGGTCGTACAAATGGTTGCCGTCGGAGAAGAAATCGGCGAATTGAGCAAAATGCTCAAAAGGGTTTCCGAATTTTACAAGGAACGTATTGCTACCACATTGTCCAGGGTGACCACAATGGTTGAGCCGCTGATACTGGTTTTTATGGGCGTGATTGTGGGAGTGATGGTTGTCTCGATGTTTTTGCCCATCTTCCAGTTAGCCATGCTCGCACGCGGGGCGTAAGAAAGCACTTTGAATATTTTGCAGAAAGGAGGGCAGGGAAAGAAAAACTTTTAAAGTTAAAAAGTTGAAAGTTTATGATTGAAAGCTAAAAACGGAGGAAAAAAAGATGATGAAGTTGGTCAGAAAGAAAGGTTTTACGCTGTTGGAATTAATGATCGTCGTAATCATCATTGGAATTCTGGCCTCATTGGCACTACCGCGCTTTATTGATGCCACCAGAAGAGCCAGAGAGTCGGAAGCCAGAAGCATTCTTGGTTCGATGCGAGCGTCGCAGCTAAGATACTATCTGCAATATAGCGCCTATACTGCTGCTATTGGTAGCTTAGACCTTGGCCTGACTGCAAACCCAAGTACATACTATACCTATTCATCGCTTAATGGGGCAAACGTTGGTCAAGCGGCAGCAATCGGCGGCCATGGATTGAGCAACTTCCGTATCAATGCACTGACCGGGGCGATAACTACTTATTAATCTTGCTTCATTTTAAGCTTTAACTTTTAAGAAGAGAGAGGCGAGAGGCTTTGTCTTTATAAGACAGGTGGTTTATGCCCGATTCCAAAAAAAGAAAAAAAATTATCCGCAAGGCGTTTACCCTTACTGAGCTTATTGTCGTCGTCGTGATCGTGGGGATTTTAGCATCTTTGTCTGTTCCGATGTTTGGTAAGACGATGGAGAACACCAAAGGCAAGGAAGGCAATGTCGCGCTGGACCAGGTTTGGGCCGCGGAAAAAATCTATCGCACCGAAGAAGGATTCTACTATCCGAAAAGCTCGGCAACGGAAAGCACCATCGCCACCATTAACTCCTTTTTAAGAACAGAGTTAGATTCTTCAGCCGGCCGGAATTGGAATTTTTCGATTAACTCTACTACCAATAGCACCTTTGCTGCTACCGCTTCAAGGCTAGGCGGAAGTAATAACGGCGAGACCTTGACCATTGACCAGGATAGAGGCAAGGGCGGTACTTTCTCGCCTTAATCGTAAGGGTAGGTCTAATGTTACGGCTCAAGCATCAGGGATTTACTTTAATTGAGGTAATCTTGGCCTCCCTTGTTTTGGCGGTGTGCATTGGCGGCGCCGTTTGTAGCTTTCTTTTGGGAAAAGAACAAGCCGGACGCGCCGGAAGAAACACCAGCGCCATGGAATTAGTGCGGGACACGCTCGAAGAATTAAGAAATAAGGTCAGCTCGTCTACCTGGGCGCCGGCAACTGAAGTCGAGCTAAGTGCCGGCGTGCATACTGCGGAAGGTTTTCTAGACATCAGCACTACAGAATTAGGCACAAACTTTAGCGGCGCAAGGCAATATACCGTTACCAACATCGATATCAATGCCGCGGTTGATACTAGCGGCGATGGCAACGCGGCCAACGATGTGGATTATAAAATGGTTACCGGACAGGTTAGCTGGACCGAACCTTAAGATGAATGCACGCACAGGGAAGGGTTTTACTCTAACCGAACTTATTATTTCAACTCTGCTAGTTGGCCTGGTTATTTTGTCTGCGGTGAGCGCCGACCTGACCAGTCGCCAGTTTTTTAAGAGCGCCGAAGATATCATTCGTGTCCAGGATGAAGCCAAGATAGCAATGGAGCATATTGCTAAAAATGTTTCGCGTGGAATCGGCAGCCTGGACAGCCCAGCCTATACCCTCTCTGGGCCCACCAACCGTATCCGGGTCAATATCGATGGTTTACTTACTGGAAATACCAACGGCAGATTTGGCGATGCCGCCGATGACGGAACCATCGAATATGAGTTTGACACAGTTAATCATCGCATTGTATTCGATCCTAATACGGACGATGCCGTGGTTGGCGATAAAGAAAATATCACTACGGAAGTGATTGCCAATTGTTCTTTTTCCGCTTCTGCGGATTTAAACCGCATTGACGTCTTTATCGAGGCGCGTCGCGATCCTACAAAAGCAGCCAGTAACAAAAACCCTGAGGTTAGCCTGAGCTCAAGCGTTGTCTTAAGAGCGATGTCGTGTAATTAGGCCCTTCGTTACGGAGGCCTATCCAAAAAGGATGCACTTGGCTATCCTTTAGGATTAGCATGGGGCAGTAGCTCAGCTGGGAGAGCGCCAGAATCGCACTCTGGAGGTCGGGAGTTCAATCCTCCTCTGCTCCACCAAAATTTTAAACTCAATGAAAAAACCTTTTATCGCAACAGTATTTCTAGTTATTTTTTGTGCTACCGCGGTGTGTTCCGCCCAGCAGATCAAGATGCCGGTAGTCAGCGGTACGTTTTATCCCGATTCTCCGAAAATTCTTGCCGAAAGAATAAAACAGTTTCTGGATTGGGCCGAGGTTGAAAAAAACAGCAAAAAGGTTATTGCTTTAATCTCGCCCCATGCCGGCTATGATTACTCCGGGGCGGTAGCCGCATATGGATATAAGCTTATTAAAGGTAGCCCCTACCGCAGCGTGATTATCATCGGTCCCAGCCACTATGTGCGCTTTGACGGCATCTCGGTTTATCCCGAGGGTAGCTGGCAAACGCCGTTGGGCAATGTTCCCGTGGACTCGGAATTGGCCCAAGTCTTAATACAATTCAACCCCAAAATCTCTTTCGTCGAACCGGCCTTTAAACAAGAGCATTCTTTAGAAGTACAACTTCCCTTCCTACAGATGGTCTTGGATAATTTTAAAATAGTACCGATTGCAACTGGCGAGTTCTCCTATGAAAATTGTGAAATCTTAAGTCAGGCCCTTTTAGAGGTGACCAAAGACCGGGATGATATTTTAGTCGTGGTCAGTTCTGACCTTTCACATTATCATCCCTATGATGAGGCTCAAGGGATTGATAACCACACCATTAACTCTTTAAAAGAAGGCGACACTAAGGCCTTGTTTAACCGTTTTGTCCTTGAAGAATGCCAGGCCTGCGGGGCCGCGGGGCTTATTTCCGTCCTATTATATGCGCAAGCGCAGGGGCCTTACGATCTTCAGGTCTTAAAATATGCCAATTCCGGGGATGTGACAGGAGATAAAACCAAGGTAGTCGGATATACCAGTGCGGCCATATTTACTCAAAGCGGGGAGGATGCTATGGTCAAAGAGAATGCAGAGACTTTAACCGCCAGCCAAAAGGAAAGGCTCTTAGACATTGCCCGCCAGACGATTGAGGAATATGTTAATTCCAGCGTTGCCGCGGAGTTTAAAGAAGACGACCCCTTGTTATCAAAAGAAATGGGCGCCTTTGTGACTATCCATAAAAACGGCCAGTTGCGCGGCTGCATCGGCAATATTATTGGCCGCCAGCCGCTCTATCTGACTGTGCGGGATATGGCCATTCAAGCCGCGGTTAATGACCCGCGTTTTCCCGCCCTCACCGGCGCTGAATTAGCTGATATTGACATCGAAATTTCGGTACTAACGCCACCAAAAAAAGTGCAAAGCGTTGATGAAATAAAAATGGGTGTGCACGGAGTGATTGTAGAAAAAGGTTTTGCCAGCGGAGTTTTTTTACCGCAGGTTGCCACGGAGACTGGCTGGACAAAAGAAGAATTTCTTGCTAACCTTTGCGCGCATAAAGCCGGTCTGGCCCCTTTGGCCTGGCAAGATAAAGATACGAAATTATATATTTTTACTGCCCAGGTCTTTGGAGAAAAAGAACCAGAATAAAATAAAACTCGGGGCACCTTATTATAGTTCGAGTGATGTAAAGCCGTTTTTCTCTCCAATTAAAAGGGACGAAGGAAAAACGGCTTTTTTTGAGCGCAGAATAAAATGAGTAAATTTTTTGCACCGCCAAAATATATTAAAGGCGATCATGCCGTTATCTCGGGAGATGAGGCCCATCATATTGTCGATGTGATGCGCCTTAAAGCCGAAGACCACTTGCAATTTTTTGATGGGACCGGTAAAATCTATGCAGGCCGTATCGTGAGCGTTAGTCCGGAAAAAGTAGTGAAGATCGCAATTACGCTGATCAAAACGGATACAGGCCAACGTGAAGTAGAAATTACGCTGGCGCAGGCCTTACCGAAGAAGAAAAAAATGGAATATATTATCGGCAAATGCACCGAGCTGGGTGTGGATGTGATTATTCCTGTGGCTACCGCGCGAACCGTGATCAGGTTGGAAAAGGAAAGGGCGGGGCGGAAAAATGCGCGTTGGCAGAAAATTGCCCAAGAGGCCGCTAAACAATGCGGCCGCGCTACCATTACCGATATCCGGCCGATGAGCTCCTGGCAAAAAATTATCAACGCTGCGGATCATTACGATTTTAAATTATTGCCCTGCTTAAGCGAAAAAACAAAGCCACTCAAAGAAGTGCTGCGGGAGCAAACGGGACTCAAAAGCATTATTGTCTGTATTGGCCCGGAGGGTGGATTTACCCCGCAGGAAATTGACCAGGCCCAAAAGTACGGGTTTAGCGCAGTGAGTTTAGGGAAAAATGTCCTCAAGAGCGATACGGCAGCGATTGCGGTGTTGGCGATGATTAATTATGAGCTAGGCCTATGAGGCAGAGTAGAGCCTTAAGAATCGATCTTTTATTTCTTTTAATTAGTACGATTGCCTTGAGCTTACGTGCCCTCTATTTTAGGCAAACGATAAGTATTCTAGAGCCTAGCGCGGGTTCGGATGCCTACTTTTATCTGGAATGGGCCAAGGACATTATCCGGGTGAGCCATGTTGGCCGGGAAACATGGTATGCCTTTCCCGTCTATCCTTATTTTTTGTGTGCGGCATACATTTTATCGGCAGGCGATGTGCTGGGCGTATATATCCTCCAGATGTTGATTGGTTCTTGCAACTGTGGGCTAATCTATTTACTGGGCAAAAAACTGTTTAATACTGGGGTGGGAATCTTTGCCGGCATCATCGCCTGTGCCTATCCGCTTTTTCTTTTTTATGACCGGTTGCTTGTTCCGGTAACCCTGGCCATCTTTTTTGCTTTGTTGGCGCTGGTTCTTCTTATTCGTGCCCAAGAAAACCCTACGCTGCGCAGCTGGCTTAGCGCCGGTATTGTTTCAGGGATTGCCGCATTGACCAGGCCGGCGTTTACCGTGGTAATAATTTTTCTGTTTTTGTGGATGTTGTATGAGTATCGGGCATCGACTTGGAAAAGACGGGGAATCTTTGCTTTAAGTTTTATTTTGCCCTGTCTAGTTATGTTTGCCGGGGTTTCGTTAAGAAACGAATTGGTTTTACGGGATGGTATTTTCGCGCCCGCCCACAGCGGGATTAATTTTTATATCGGAAATAATCCTCAATCCAACGGGCTCTTTAACGTGCCAGTAGGTATGCGTTCGACCCAGGGAGGGTTGCTCGAGGATGCCCGGATTATTGCCGAGCAGCAAAGCGGAAAGGCGCTAAAACCGCAAGAGGCGTCGCGTTTCTGGTTTAACCGTTCTTTCCAATTTATGCGTCAAACTCCTTTAGCCTATTTTGCGCTCTTAGTTAAAAAAGTCAGGTTATTTTTGAATGGCCAGGAGTTTGTCGACGATATTGAATACTATTTTTTTAAAGAACGCGCGCGTTTCTTTAACTTTCCGCTTTTTAGTTTTTTGTATCTGCTGCCTCTTTCTCTGGCCGGGATGCTTTTTTTCTGGCCGCAAAGGAAGCGGCTGGGCTTTTTATATCTTTTCATCTCGGCCTTAATGTGCGCGACGGTACTTTTTTTTATTAATTCCCGCTACCGGCTTTTAGCTGTGCCTTTTTTAATAATTTTTGCTGCTGGTGCGCTTTGGTTGGTGATAGAGAAGATACGGCAAAAAGAATATAAAAGAATTTTGCTCATAGCAGGCTCGGCCACAGCCTTCTTTATAATTACTAGTATAGACCTGACGCAAGGCAGCGGCGCGCCTAATTTTACGTTTCATTATAATAAAGGTGTAGTCTATATCCAGCAGGGAAGCTATAAAGAAGCGGAACAGGAATTTCGCGCCGCCTTGAAAATTAATCCGCAGGACTTCTTAAGTTACTTTGGGTTAGGAAATATGTATTATAAAATGAGGGATATTCCTAAGGCTCAAGAGGCGTTTGAAAAAACGCTGGAAATCAATCCCTATTGTTATGAGGCTAATTTTAATCTCGGGATCATTAATCAGGATCTGGGTGATATCGCTGATGCTGAGAGTGAGTTTAAGCGGGCGCTGGTCTTGAAGCCCGACGATAGCGCGGCGCATTATAATTTAGGAAGGATTTACCAACAACAAGGTAAGCTGGAGCTCGCCCTGCAAGAATACAACTTTGCTTTACGTTTGGAGCCCAACCATCCCGAGATCCAGCAGGCCATTACAAAAATAAAAGTATCCGATAATGAAAAGTAAACAGTCAATCGTCAAGGCGGTAGTTTTAGCCGGCGGGTTTTCGCGGCGTATAAAATCAGCACTGCCTAAGCAATTAATCAAAATCGGCAAAAGGCCGCTTCTGGCCCACACCTTGGATGTATTTGAGGACTCCCGTGTTATCGATCGTGTGATTCTCGTCGCCAATAAAAAATTTCTGCCCAATTTTCGCGCCCTGATTAAAAAGAATGCCTATAAGAAGGTGGAGCGGCTTTGCTGCGGTGGTAAAACTAGACAACAGTCAGTTTATAATGCCTTGCAAACAATTGGTCGATGCGATTACGTAATTATTCACGACGGCGTGCGTCCTTTTCTGTCCGAGCGCGTATTAGAACAGATAGTGAAGGCGGTGAAACGCTACCCTGCCGTGACTCTCGCCGTAAAGGCCATTGACACAATAGTGGAGGCAAAGGATGCCTTTGTCACTCAGGCGCTATTGCGCAGAAGCTTGTGGTGCATCCAGACTCCTCAGGCCTTTCGCGCTACCTTGATCGTTGGTGCCCATAAACAAGCGCAAGCCGCGCGGCTTAACGATATTACCGATGACGCGCAATTAGTGATGCGGCTTGGTAATCGGGTAAAGATTATCCCCGGAGAATATCGCAATATCAAAATTACTACACAAGGTGACCTGGCCCTGGCGGCTTATTTGCTGGGCAATACAGAAAAAAAGAGAGGAAAGATATGCCGGAAATCTCTGTCATAATCCCCGCGTTTAATGAAGAGGAGAATATTGAGCCGTTATATGCGAAGATAAAATCGGCGCTAGATCCTTTAGGAAAGCTCTACGAGGTTATTTTTATTGATGACGGTAGCCGTGATCGTAGTTTTGAGGTGCTCAAGCGCCTTGCCACCGAGCATAAGACGGTAAGGGTGATTCGCTTCAGTAAAAATTACGGCCAGACCGCGGCGCTAGCCGCCGGTTTTAGCTATGCCCAGGGCGACAAGGTCATTACTATGGATGCGGACCTGCAAAATGACCCGCAGGATATTGCCCGGCTTTTGGCCGAGATGGAAAATGGCTATGACATTGTTAGCGGGTGGCGAATAAAAAGAAAAGACTCTTTCTTTACCAAAAGAATGCCTTCACAGCTCGCCAACTGGCTAATTTCTAAGATTACCGGCGTCTCTTTACACGATTACGGCTGTACGCTCAAGGCCTACCGGAAGAAGGCAATTGCGCACATCAATTTATACGGAGAGATGCACCGTTTTCTTCCGGCGCTGGCCAGCTGGAGCGGGATCGAAATAAAAGAAATTCCTGTTCAGCACCACAAAAGAATACACGGCCGGTCCAAATACGGTCTTTCCCGTACGTTCCGTGTAATTTTAGACTTAATTACCGTAAAATTCTTGCTTAGTTTTTCCACCAAACCGATCCAACTATTTGGCAGCTGGGGATTCCTGTCTTTATTATTTGGCGGTATTTCCGCGATTATGGTTATTCTAATGAAGCTAATCCAGCACAAGGATATGACCGGAAACCCGCTTCTATATTTGACGATTCTTTTTGCGGTTATTGGCATCCAGTTTATTATGATGGGCCTTTTAGGCGAGGTAATGGCGCGAATTTATCATGAAAGCCGCAAGCATCCAACTTATATCATTAAGGAAATAGTGTAAGTAATAATGAATATATTGATGTTAAACTTTGAGTTTCCGCCTTTAGGGGGTGGCGCTGGCAATGCCACTTTCTATTTGCTTAAGGAGCTGGCGCGTTATGACGATGTGCATATTGATGTTGTTGTTTCCTCAGCCGGGGCATATCGGGAGGAACAATTTTCTCCGCGGATTAAAATCCATTTCTTAGATATTGGCAAGAGCGACAACTGGCATTACCAGAGCGAAAGAGATTTATTGTCCTATGCCTGGAAAAGCTTCTTTTTTTGCCAACACCTACTCAAAAAGAATACCTATCATCTCGGCCATGCCTTTTTTGGTATTCCTTGCGGCTTCATCGCTTTGCGCTTGGGTATACCCTATATCGTATCTTTACGCGGCTCCGATGTGCCGTATTATAATCCCCGTTTCTATTGGTGGGACAGTTTTTTGTTTAAACGTTTAAGTAAAAGCATTTGGCGTAAAGCCAAACGGGTAATTTCCAATTCCTACGGTTTGAAGATGTTGGCGCAACAGAGTTTTCCCGATCAAAGAATTGATGTCATTGGTAACGGTATCGATACTGCGCAATTTGCGCCAGGATATACTTCCAGCGAGGCGTTGCGCATTCTCTGCGTTTCGCGCTTGATTGCGCGCAAAGGCATTGATGATTTGCTTAAGGCGATGGCTGAGTTAAAACAGGAGAAGATCACCTTGCAGGTAGTCGGTAATGGCAACCAAAAAGAAAAGCTAACCCGTATGACAACTGAATTAGGAATCAAGGAAAAGGTGAGTTTTCTAGACTATCTATCTCATGATGCGATGAGCGGCATTTATCATCAGAACGATGTCTTTGTTTTACCTTCCTTAAATGAAGGAATGAGCAATGCCGCTTTAGAGGCAATGGCCTGCGGTCTACCTATTGTGCTTACTGATACCGGAGGAACAAAGGAGCTTGTACAAGGTAACGGTTTTATCGTACCCAAGCAAGATCCCGCAGGATTGGTCGCTACCCTTAAAGAGTTCTTGTTTAATCGCTCTCTAGTCAAAAAGATGGGGGCAAGATCGCGTGAGCTGGCCGAGCAGATGAGCTGGCCGAAAGTAGCGCGGGCGTATTACGCGGTCTATAAATCAATTTTAGATAACGTCTAAATTGGGTGAATATGAATAATTTTTACAATAATCTCTGGCGCCATGAATGGAAGCGTTTAGTGGCCTGGGGGCCAAGTATTTTCACTAAATATAGAATCATTATCAAGTTGATAAAACGTTACGGGCTTTCCGGAGAGCTGATTGATATTGGCTGCGGTGCGGGGGAATTGTTATTTAGGCTCAAGAATACATTACCCGGTAAGTTCTCTGTCCTTTACGGAATGGATATCTCCGAAGAGGCAATTACAACTGCCGTAGCGAAGAGGGCGGCGGACGTCTTTTTACGTTGTGATCTTGCCGATGCGGATATCGCGAGCATCGGCCGGACTTTCGATGTAGTGGTCTTGGCCGAAGTGCTTGAGCATATTGAAGATTACCAAAAAGCGATTGCCCAGGCCGCTAAGCTGCTTAAGCCCAACGGGCATCTAATTGCCGTCGTTCCACACGCTCAAAAGTATTGGACTCAGCACGACGACTTTTCCGGACATTTCCGGCGTTTTGAAAAAGGTCAAATCGAAAGTGAATTAGAAAAAAATGGCTGCCTGACCTTGAACAGTTTTGCCTGGGGAGCGCTAATCTATAACTTTTATTATCTATTCTTAGGAAGGGCCCAGCCGCAAAAGATTATGGACGCCCAGCACCTATGTTTAAAAAAGATTATCTCCGGCTTTCTTCAATACGCGTTTATGCTCGATGACCTTCTTATCTGGACGGCAAAGGGGAGAAAGTTGTTTATTGTGGCTAAAAAAGAAGGAGTAAAACTTGCGTATTAGAATCATCGTTACTATAGTTTTGCTTTTAGTTATTTTGATTTTTGCCGGGTTGATCCGCGGATACACCTTTACCTTGCCGCATGATAATGGCGACCAGCTTTTTTATCTGGGTTTAGCGATGAAGCTGGACCAGTTCGGCTTTAACGGCTATACCTTAAGGAATATTGACCTGCAAGGCAACAATTATCTGCTGCAGTTTCTGCCGGGTGAGGTGGAGAACGGTGGGCTGTTGCAATTTTTGGCGAAAAACGGTGTTAGTTATTACGATGAACCGTTATTTCATCGCTCCTATGGTTTTCCTTACGTGCTGATGCTGGCGCACCGGCTTCTTGCTCATGGCGAGCCCTATACCACCTTGATTACGAGTGTAAAAGATGCCGCCGGGCGGGTATCTTCGCTTTACTCCGATAAGATGTGGCCGTTACAATTTTATGCCGCGGTTGTTCCTTTTACCTTTAGCCTGCTTTTTATCGTAGCTACTTTCTTCTTGGCGCGGAGTTTTTTTTCGTTCAAAATAGCGCTGGTATCCTGTTTTCTGATCGCTATTTCCCCGATTGATATCTTAAGCGCGCAAAAAGTCTGGGCCGATAGCATGGTTTCATTTTTTGTGACGATGACGGTTTTTTTGTTCTTCATGGCCAGGGATAAAAGTAACCTTGTTTTAGCCTTTCTCGCTGGTATTGCTTGCGGGATTGGTGTAGTCGCCAAGCAAACCGGCGGGTTTATTGTGATTGCCCTCTTGCTTTTTCACCTCTGGCAGAACAGGACCGCTTTGCTCAAACCCGATAAAATAGGCAAGATTCTGTTGGATAAATATCTGCTTATTTTTGCGTTGGGACTTTTTCTAGTAAGCTGCCATTGGTTTTATGCCGTAGCCAAGGTATACGGCAATCCGCTTTATAGCCCGACACAAAGCGGAATCGAAAAAGAGGTCGGTTGGTTCATGATGCTTGCCCAGCGGCCGCGTTTAATTTATTTAGTGAGCATTCCCTATCTAGTACCGGTGTTTGCCTTGTTATATCTGGCTATTGCCGGTGGGTTCTTCATTAGAGGTTTTCTTGATGAGAAAAAGATTTTTCTGATCATCTGGTACGCGGTCTACCTGGTTTTGTTAATCGCGATGCAGGGCAAGGAGAATCGTTATATGTTACCGGCTTACCCGGCAATTGCGATGTTGTCGGCTGCGGTATTGGAAAGAATAGAAAATTTTATTGCCGCGCGCTCCAAGGCATCTTATGGAACGTTTTTTATAATCCTGGTCCTGGTGAGTTGCGCGCTCTGGTCAGTGCCCATTGGAATAGAACATGCTCGCGCTAACCTGGCGCTGATTTTAAAACCCTTTTAATGACAGAAAAAAAAGTTAAGTTCTATACTTTAGGCTGTAAGGTCAATCAATATGAAACACAAAGCTTAAGAGAACAGTTTTTGAACGCCGGTTTTAGCGAAAGCGCTGGAGAAAACGCGGATATCTACGTTGTTAACACCTGTACAGTCACGGCCCATGCCGATCGAGAATGCCGGCGCTTAATCCACCATGCCGCTAAGATTAATCCTCGTGTCCCTATTGTGGTGACAGGCTGTTTTACCAAGGAAGATGCCCAAGAGTTAGGGCGGCTTTCCGCTAAAATTTGCCTGGTCCCTAATCAGCATAAACATCATATTGTTGATTTTTTAAACCGGATTCACCCGGTACGGTTTAATCCGGCAAAGGGTGCTTTTTCTCCGCTACGGATTTCTTTTTTTGCCGGGCACCAACGCGCCTTTAT
>JAZDHS010000027.1:0-35051 GCA_043805735.1 Candidatus Omnitrophota bacterium
TATGCGATTGACTGGAAATATTCGCTGGAGGAAGGGTTGAAAAACGCCCAAGACCAAAGCAAGCCGCTAATGGTGGACTTTTTCGCCAATTGGTGCGGTTATTGCCGGAAATTAGACAGCGAAACCTTTCCCAACGATCAGGTTAGCTCTTTGGCCGAGAAGTTTGTCAGTGTAAAAGTAGATACGGACGCCAACCAAGGACTTTCCCGACAATATAATGTCGGCGGCCTGCCCACAATCGTATTCATGGATAGCAACGCCAAAGAAATTCGCCGCGTTATTGGCTATAGAGACGCTGCGGCTTTTGCGAAAGAAATGCAAGAGGCGTTAAACTTATCGGGTAAATAGGGTAATAAAAAGGGCGGGCTTTTTTAAAGAAGATTTGCCGCTATATTTCCTTTAACGACGTGTTAAGCGGTGAGTTTTTAATTAAGTCGCTAAACTCTTGCAGGCGCCGGGAGAGCGCCTTTAATTCCGGCGTATGCGGAATCGGGATGTTTTCTTCTCCGCGCTTTTCCAGGGCCGCAATGACAAACTGCGCGGTTAAGTTGGCGGGATCCTGCGCCGGTTGATAGGCATGCTGCTTAAGTTGTTGATTATCTGTTTCCGCTACAATACCGCTGGCACTCAATTCAAAGAGTAACTGGCGTACAAGACGAATAGGAATTTCCAGCACCTGAGCGATTTGCGTATCCGTCCAGGCCTTTTCTCCCCGGGCAAAATTGTGCACTAAAAGATGAGTGATGCGCAGGGCGACTAACTTTTTAAAGGCAAAACTGGCATTTAGGCAGTCCGGCTCAAACTCGTAGGTATCCACATTTTGGTAGGCAAAGGAAATCTCCGCGCCCAAAAACACAATCAACCAGGAGAGCTGCAGCCAGATTAAGAATAACGGCAGCACGGCAAAACTTCCATAAATGGCGTTGTAGCGCACCGCACCCACCTGAAAGTTAATATAGCCCGATTGCACAATCTGGTAAATCGTTCCGGCAACAATTCCGGCCAAACATCCAGAAGAAAATTTCACTTTCGTATTGGGCATAAAGACGTAGATAAAGGTAAACAACACCCACATCGCGATAAACGGCAGCGCCCTTAATAACAGGGTGATCAGCGGCGCAAATAGGCCAAAAAAAGATACCTGCTCAGTAATTACGGTAATTTGGGTGGCAATAAATACAGTGATACTTCCCGACATAATCACTAAAATCGGGCATAACAGCATCAGGGCCAAATAATCGCTAAACCGGCGGCCCCAGCCACGCGCTTCTTTCACCCCCCAGATATCATTGAAAGAAGTTTCAATATGGCTTAACACCTGAATTACCGTTCCAAAAAGCAGCACCACGCCAATTCCGGCCACCATTCCGCCTTTAGTATTTTCCAAAAGTGTATTGGCAAAGGAAATCACCTGGCCAATTACCTCTTGATGCTCCGGGAAGCGATCCAATAATTGCGTCTCGAGAAGTTTCTCAAAGCCAAATCCCTTGGCGATGCCAAAGGCCATCGCCAGCACCGGGACAATGGAAAAAAGCGAATAAAAGGTCAATGCCGAAGCGCGCAGCTGGCATTTGTTTTCATCAAATCCGCGCAGCGCCAAAAGGACAATCCGCAATTGTTTGATTAAAAAGGATTTTGACCAAGGCAGGTCCTTGAGACGAATGCGCCAGATATCCCTTTTAAGAAAGTGGATAATACGCTTAATCATCAGAGCTTATCTCCGAAACACGTACCGACACTACGCGCTGACTCTACTAAAGGATGATTTAAGGGGATTATCTTGGGCCCGGCGGCCACGTCTTTAAGTGGAACACTCACCATGGTATTGTTTTTTACCGCCGCCATTTGCCCGAATTTTTTTTGACAGATTAAATCCACGGCTTTTGTCCCTAAGCCCGTGGCCAGGACGCGATCGAAAGGCGTGGGCGAACCGCCTCTTTGTAAATGCCCCATTACTACGGTGCGCGTTTCGATTTGCGTTGCCCGTTCAATTTGCTCACCGAGCACAAAGCTGATTCCACCTAAGCGAATCGGATCAGCGCTTTCTTTGACTATTCTCTGAATCGCGATCTTACCGCCTTTAGGCCGGGCGCCTTCGGCAATCACCACAATACTAAACCTTTTTCCTTTATGAGCTCTTTCCAGGACTTTTTGGGCAATCACCTTAATATCATACGGAATCTCAGGAATCAGGATAATATCTCCCCCTCCGGCTACGCCGGCGTGCAGGGCAATCCAGCCGGCCTTGTGTCCCATCACTTCAATAATCATCACGCGATGATGCGACTGGGCCGTGGTATGCAGCCGGTCGATTCCTTCCGTGGCGATGTACACCGCGGAATCAAAACCAAAAGTAATATCTGTTCCCCGAATATCGTTGTCAATAGTTTTGGGCACCCCGACTACCGGCACGCCATCATGGAATAGCCGGTAAGCAATCCCTAAGGTCCCGTCGCCACCGATACAGACCAAGCAGGAGACGTTCAAATCTTTTAAATTAGCGATCGCCTGCCGGGAAAGATCGACAAATGTGAGCTTATTGCCTCTTTTTAGCGCATAATGGTAAGGGTTAGCGGTCTTAGAAGCGCCCAGAATAGTTCCGCCAAGCGTAAGAATACCGGAAACATCTTCGTAATCAAGTACTCGATAACGGTTATCAATCAGCCCCTGGTAGCCGTCTTCAATGCCCACTACTTCCATGTTCATCTGCAGCATCGCTTTTTTAGCCACCGCGCGAATTACGGCATTAATACCGGGGCAATCTCCTCCTCCGGTAAGAATCGCGATTCTTTTTTTCTCGGGCATTAGCCTCTCCTTTTTCTAAGGATTAATTAATTTACGCGCTATGATTAAGGCAGAGTCGACTATATGTAGCGCTGCCCTAATGTTCGTATGGTAACCAGAACTCGTAGAAGTCTGCTGGCGCACAACTAGAATATCCACATCCCCGGAGGTTTTCGGCTCAAGAATTACATCATGTGGCGGGATGAGTAAATAAGGATGGTCCTTTTTAAAAAAATTAGTCCCTGCCTTGGCAATCAACACGCAATAGAGGTAAGGATAATCCGTCCCCTGGACGCTATTAATCGCTATCTGGACCTGCAGGCCTAAAAAATGTTCCGGGGCATTGAGTATTTTCACCATTAACCGGGCATCCGCAGGGGCGCGCTCGGACTTTTCTTTCACCGGTTGTGTCGCCAGCATCGGCAATACCTGGATGTCGCTGGGCGGCGCCAACATCTCCATCACCTCTTCCAGCAAATTGATTTTAATGATCAAGCGGTCTTTTTTCAGATAGGTCTTCACCCCGCTGAACCAGTGCGGCAGAAAAAGGACCAGGGCATCCCAGGCCCAGTACGCGGCATAGCGATTAAGGTTATGCATAAAAAAGTAGCGATAAGCAAAAAAACAAAAAATTGCCAATCCCGCAAAGAACGTAAAACCCAAGGGGTTAGAAATATCAAAGGCATCGAGGTCCCATTGGGCTAATTCTTTTTGCTTTTGTTTAACCTTCTGATATTCATCGGGGGTGACCTGATTCCATTCCTCCGCCCTTTCAACCTCGGGTTGATTGGCATAACCTTTCACCAGGCTAAGCAGCGTCCCCGCAAACAGAAAGAGTAAGCCTGACCAGAAATGAAACAGGAATTGGACAATCAAACCACCAAAAATCAAAAGCGCCACTAAGCGCATACGAGTATGGTAAGCCAGCTTTTTAGCGTAGATAAACTGAATCTCGGACTGACGCTGGGGGTCAGGAAAAATGTTCACGCCCTTACCTCTGCTTGTGTATTATTAAGGATTTCAGCATAGCCCATTTTATTCCAATAAAGCGGGCATCCGCCGTTACAGACAGCTAAATCCGCGCATTGCTGACAATGGGTATGGACAAAGCGCTTTTTTTGAAAATAGGCAAATTTGGGGCTGCGCCAGGTCTTTTTAAAGCCACGGCCAATCTTTAAAATATTACCCATCGGTTTAGGGAAACTCGAACAAGGCAGAATGTCGCCATTGGGCGCAATACTTAATAAACCGTCGCAGGCCGCACAGCCCTTATTGCCTAATCCGTGGACAATCGGGTTAAAAATACACATCGGCGTTGGTGAATACCACATAAACTCAAGGCCCAACTTTTTGGCGTAATTGAAAACCGCAAGCACCCGCTCGCCTATTTCGGAATAGCTCACCATCACCTGGGGAAAGTTTTCCAGCGCCGCGCCTTCAGGCATTAGCATATTCATCGAGAATTTATTCAGGCCTAAAGATTTTACCAAATCCAAGATCTCTGCCAGATGCCCGATATTTAAACGGGAAATTGTCGTATTGGTGTGCACCCGGATACCGTTTTCTTGTAAATTTTTCAGTCCGGCCAGGGTTAGGGCAAAAGCGCCCTCTTTGGCGACTATTGTATCGTGTAGGTCGAAGGTGCCAGCCTCCAGGCTAACCTGCGCCGAATCCAACCCCGCTCTTTGCAAGCCTTGAGCGCGCTGGGGGGTAAGTAACGTCGCATTGGTAATCAGGTTGGTCCACATTTTCAGCGACTTGGCAAAGCCAATGAGTTCAATGATATCGTCGCGTAACAGCGGCTCACCTCCGGTAAAGCTGACCGAAGGAACTTCGGCCTCATTTTTAATCAAGGTGAGGATCTTTTTTAAAGCCGCGGTGGAGAGCTCCGGCATTTCTTTTTTACGGCAACCGCAAGCGGCATAACAGAATTTACAGGCGAGGTTGCAGCGGTAGGTCACGGCCAGCTCGCTCAATACCGGCAGGGTGTTAAACGGCAGGCTAAATTGCACTTTTTCCACGGCCCGCCTGTTATCAGACTCGCGAACGCAGTCTTTCATTACCGCGCGTAGGTCAGAGAAAAAGTAATGGATATCGCGGGCCGCTTGCTCTTTATCGGCATAACGCTCAATGATGGCATAAACGTTTTCACCCGTCAAAAGCCGCTTCAGGATTGACACTCCTTGCGCATTAAGTTTATGGGCCTGGTTAGGAATCTTAATCAAAAGATTATCCTCGCGCCTGACGTAAACAAACGGGGCGAGATTACGCGCATACTCATTAACCCAGGAAATTGTAGAATAGTAATTAGTGTCCACTGCTCACACACGCTCCGTGACAGGCTGAATGACAGGCGCTATGACAGGCTGAATGACAGGCGTCATGGCAGGCGTTTTGAATAAACGGCCCGTTATAACACACTGAGGAAGTCCGAAAATCGGAAAACCCGCCGCTCAACTTTGGCGCCTGTTTACTTAAGCAATCGCCCATTTGCGTTGCCCGACGATAGTCATCCCCCCGATAATAGTAGCTGTGGCCATAATAATGATGGTGATAGCCGTCGTAATAATACTGCTCGTCTCCGGAAGATTCCCTCAAAAGCCGTCCCATGTTGGCGCGATAGTAACTTTTGGTCGCCTCCAGGTCGCAATCCCAAAGTTTCTGCTCTAAGCCGGCAGCAACAGACTGCAACATGTCATAGACCGGCTGGGCAGCGATATTGCCGTCATGCTCGATGGCCGTAAGCAAAATACTTTCGTAGGTATTTTCACTCTGCGGCGCGCCGATGATCCGCTCCACGCGCAAGGGCTCACTCTCGATAATCTTAACCAGCCCCTTACGCTGCATATTTTGCATAATCATGCCGATCAGGGTGGCCATGGGTATATCCAGGAGCAGCCCGGCCTCCAAGGCGTTGAGAGTCTTGCAGATTTTTCCTTTTTTACGGAAAGAACTAAGCTGAATTTTAGGCGGCACCCATTCGCTGCCCTCCCACTTGACCTTAGCCATGCCATCCTGGGCCACGAGCATGGAAATATGCTTTCTGGTCATAATAAATAAAGGTAACACAGCGAAGAAAAATCCCATTAGCGCTAGAAACAATACCAGGGTTACTCCAGAAAAAGGTATTTGTGAGAATACACTGCCCGGAAAAAGGCGATTGAGCAGATATGCCTCCCGGGCCGCAGTGAAACCGCTTTTTTTCCAGGGCGTTAAAGTGGCTATTGTACTTAAATTAAAATAAGTGGCATCGGCATAGGTTTGAATTTGGAAGTGGTAACGTGGGGTGAGATTTTGGCGGTGATATTTCACCGTAAAGATATTTTCAGCGCGATCATTCTTTACTGTACTATATTGAATCCGGTAACGTTCATTGACGTATTTTTCGGTTAAGAACTTAATCCCCGTCAGGTCTTCCTCACTCACTGTCTCTTGCGCCAGCGCGATCGGATAGTGCACCGTAACGGTTTCGTGCTCTAAGGCATCATCCCATTGCACCGGCGCCCAGTTAAAAACAGCCAACCGCCCGGTTGGACTCTCAGTCTGAGTCACATTGCCACTTTGCTCTAGATCAGTGGCGTAACGAAAAACATAAGTAATCTCGCCATTATAAAATGCCTCGCCATTAGCGAGGATAATGTCATATTTTGTGCTGGAAAGCCGTTTAATCTCCAAGGAATAGCGCTTTTGGCCCTGGTCCAGCGCGTAGGCGCTCTCATAATCAAACAGCGGTGCACCGCCAAAGCCCTCAAAATAAAAACCGTGCAAGGCCGCATTTTGTGAATTCCAACGCACCATATAGGATATTTGGGCCTTGCCGTCTTTATCCAACACTGCATCTACTTCTACCCAGCGCAGTTTAAAACCGTCTGCCCCGGCTGTAACAGGCCTTAAAGCACCAACTACAAAAAGCGCAAATATTAGAAAGGCTTTCTTCCGCATTAAGAATTCCTTTATTTCCTTTACACCTTTGACGTTACACTTTTTTCCGGCCGGCCAATTGTCCACAGGCCGCCTGGATATCTGCGCCTTTCGATTCTCTTACGGTTGCGCTAACTCCAGTGCTCGTCAGCCGCTCGATAAAGGCGTTGATCTCTCGCTCTTGGGGCGGCTGATAGCCCGAAGAGTCAATCGGGCTGCAGGGAATAATATTCACCTTGGCCCGAATCTTTTTGGCGATCGCCGCCAGTTTATCGGCGTCTTTAGCCGAATCATTTTTATTCTTGATCAGCACGTATTCCAAAGTAATTATTCGGCCACCGAAAGCAACGTATTTTTCACAGGCCTTAATCAGCTTCTCCAAAGGATATTTTTTATTGATTGGCACTAACTCATCGCGTAGGGCATTGTTTACCGCGTGCAGCGAGATCGATAAATTGATTTGCAGGTTTAAGTCTTTCAATTTTTCGATTCCGGGTATTATTCCACAGGTGGAAACAGTGATCCGCCGCGCCCCTACCGCCAGGCCCTTGGGTTCATTCATAATCGTAATCGCCTTAATCAGATTATCCAGATTATCCAGGGGTTCGCCCATACCCATAAATACATAATTAGTAATCCGATGCTGCAGCGTATAATGCAAACAGAGTGCCTGATTGACGATTTCACCGGGGGTGAGGTCGCGCACGAATCCATTCCTGCCGCTGGCACAAAAAGCGCAGCCAAATTTACAGCCTACCTGAGTGGAAAGGCAGACGGTCTTGCGCTCCTTAGCCGTAATCAGCACCGTCTCAATAAAGTTGTCATCAGCTAACTTAAAAAGGAATTTTTCCGCCTGTTGCGGGGAACTTTGATGTTCGCAAAGCTCCAGGGTGCTGATGTAAAACTTTTCCTCCAGCGTTTTCAAAAGCGGCTTGGACATATTACGCATATCGTCAAAACCCAATGCGCCCCTTTGATACAGCCAGAAGTAAATCTGCTCGGCCCGATACGCCGCTTGCTGTAATCCGGCCAATTGCGTCTTTAATTCGACGAAGGTAAAGTTCTTGATATCTATTTTGGTCATCTTTTTAGTGTTTTAAGGCGCGAGTATTGCGCGCAGGTCATCGTAAGAGAAGAAAACAATGCCATCGAGATCAAGTTCCTCAGTAAGTGAGGCGCACTGTTGGAAAAATAACTCCGGCTTTTCTCTCATCAGGAATGTCCCTACCCCTACGCAAACTCGGCCCCCACCTCGCTGAGCCAAGGCCGCGGCGCTCACCTCTTTAGCTAGCCGTAAATCGGTCGTATAGTTCATCAGCACTACGTAATCAACAACTGCGCTTTCCAGCCAGAGCGGCCAATCCTGGTAGGCGGTTGTATAAGCCCGCTCCGGAGAGGCAATTACCGCGCAGGAAAGTTGCATCTCTGGCGCTATTTCCTGGATTAAGAGCGAAATATTTTCCACCAGCGCGCTCACTTGATCCCTTTTCCAGTTGTCCCAACGTAAGGCATTATCACGTTCATCGGACATTTTTAGAGGGTCGAGTCCGGTCTCTTCGGTAAAGCGAGCGAGGTTATTTTCGCCGTAGCCGTAGCTTAAGCCAAATTTGGTAAATCGCGAATCAGGTATATACGGTAAGGGATTGGGATAACGAATATAATCGAGATGGATTCCGGCCAGCCCCGGGTAGCGCTTAATCAGCTCGCTTAAGATTTGTAGCTGGTAATCGACGACCAGCGGCGCACCCGGTTCAAGGAAAAGTTGTTCGTCGCGCAGGTAATATTTATCGGTTTCGTTTTTGTTTTCACTTTTGAGAGAATTGCGCAGGTATTGGTCTTTAGTCAGGACGATTTCGCCGTATTTGCTGATGATGTCGGCACTTTTATTAGTGGCGATGTTGAGAACGTTTACCCAAGCATAGACTTTAATTTTATTTTTCTTAGCTTCTTTTAGCAGTTCGTCGATGCAGTCTGCTCCGGCAGCCTTGACCATTTCCTCATATTTGGTGATATCACCAAAGCCGCTGTCAAAATAGGCCTGGCCGGCCCGGTAGAGCTGCAGGTAGATTTCGTTGATGCCGTTGGCGCGGCAAAAATGCACCAATTCACGTACTGCCTGAGGGGAATACAAGACTTTGTGCTCGGAAAAGCAGCTGACCCAGACACCTTTTTGTTTTACCGCTAAATTGCGGATAATCTCATCAGGATCTTGGGCAGAGTAAACTGGGCAGGATAATAATAAAAAACAGGCGAGTAGAAAAGTTTTTCCCAAAAAACCGCGCATCTTATTCTGGGCCTTTCTACTCAATAGGGATGATAATAGTTACTCCGGGCTTGAGCTTATTCGGATCGGAGATCTTGCTCTTATTCAGTTCGTAGAGATATTTCCAGCGGTGTCCGCTACCCAGCTCTTCCTTGGCTATTTTCCAAAGCGTGTCATTTTTCTTAATCGTGTAAGGCTTGGTAGAAACTTGAACCTCTGACTCTACGTCTTTCTCCTCTTCGACGATATATTTGCCTTCCTCGAGCTGTTTGGCATTGGCCGGAGCAGCGGTTGTCTCCTCGGCGGTGGCGGAACTATCGGTAGTGGTGGAACTAGTCGTATCGGTTGCGCTGCCTCCGGGATAAGGAATCATTATTTCTTCCACTTCAGCAACGATAAAGTGGGCATTGCGGTCTTTTTGCATTCCGACCAAATCAGTAAGAGGCGCCAGGGCCTCCATTTTTCCTTTACTGACAATACGAATATGCTCTTTGGCAATACCTTTTTCTAACATATACTCTTTTGCGGCCAAGGCTCTTTCTTTACCCAATTTTAAATTATAGGCCTCTGAGCCGCGCATATCGCAATTTCCGGTGATGAGGATATCGGCCTTAGTATTTTTCTGCAGCGCCTTCACCGCATCATTTAAAATCGCAAAATGGTCAGTTCTTAATTCCGATTTATTATAATCAAAATAAATTTTGACATTTCTGATGATCTTTTTGATTAAAAGTGAGGGCCGGAGTTCCTGGGGTTTGGGCGGGGGCAGTTCTTCTTCCATATAATCAAAAATAATCTTGTAAACATAGACGTAACCCCGGTTTCCCCAAGGCGTCATTGTTCCGGGCGAGGTCGGCCACCACCAGTAGCCGCTTCTTTGGTCATCTTTGACCGGCCCGGGTGAGGCATCAGTCGGCCACCACTTAAACTCTGCCTGCGTTGATTCAATTTCCTGCTTACGTCTTTCTTCTCTTTCCTGGCTGGACATAATGCCCCAGGAGGCCATCACGCTTTGGGCGGAAATAAAGTATAATAAGATTCCCGCTACACAACATTGAACCATTCTTTTAAAGTGCGCCTGCTTTGTCATGCCCTCACCCCTTAATATGTGATCATATTAAGCAATAATTTCAACAATATTCTTAGTAAGAATTATACCCCGAAACCAGGCCTTCCCGCAAGTCTTTTTTCAGTAATCCCAACAAGGTTCTTTTTAAAGCTTATTTACTCTGATTTTCCTGTTTCAGGCGGTTAACTTCGTCAGCGTAATTTAACTGCAGGTTGGCCAAGCCATTAGCGATTACTTTTTCTTCTCGTGCGTTTAAGTTGCCCTGCGTTTTTTCTTTTAACATGGTCAATAGATCAATAGTTGCCCGCGCCGCCTCTAAGTTGCGTTCCATTTTTCCGGTCACCGGGTTCATGATTTTTCCCAGTTGCTGCATTGCGGCATTAGTCAAAATAGAAACATACTGAATAAACAGCACCTCATTAAGGTCCGCCCGATTCATTTCCTGCTCATGTTCAGCCATCGCTATTCTCCCTCTGCGAAAAGTTTAAAAATATTGCAGTCATTATAATCTAAAACCGTATTTAGCTCAAGACAAATCTAGACCCCAGCTTAAAGGAATGCTGGGTCTGCCCCCTAGGGCTAAAAGCCGCGCGGTTTTACCAAGTCAAAAAAATAGTTGTAAACATCTAAAGAGACCCGGGAAATAAATTCCTTAGCCTGTTTACTCTGCGTTAAGCCTCCGGTTAAAACCGAGATAATAAAATTACCCTTGGCGGTGTAAACGATACCGACATCATGGCAAACCCGGTTCTCCAGACCGGTTTTATGCAGCACGGTCACATAATAAGGCAGCTTCGCAGGAATGCGGTCGTTATACCTTTGCAGCTTGAGCAGTCTTAAGGCCGGCTCGGCATAATCTTTGGCTGGCCCTGAGTGCCAATAAAACATTTCTAAAATCCGCGCCATATCGCGAGCCGAAGTATAATTCTCCACCCCCTGCTTACGCCGGCTAAAATCCATCATTTTACGCACTAAATTGGTTTGCTCAAGGCCAAGGCGCTTAAAATAATCATTCAGATAAGGATATCCCAATTTAGTAATGAAAATATTGGTGGCCGTATTGTCGCTGTCGCCAATCATATGCTCGAGCAACTCTTCGATCGAAAGCTCAGTACCCACGGGCGCATTCTTCAGCACTCCTGAGCCGCCGGTACGGTAAGCCTTTTGCAGTTTAATCACATCGGTTAATCTTAACTTGCCTTCCGACTGCGCGGCATAGCAGGCGGCCATGATCGGAATCTTGGCTAAACTGGCCGAAGGGAATTTTTTCTCGGGATTGAAGGCAATTTCCCAGCCCATATCTAAGTCTTTAATGATGATTCCCGCCTCTCCCGGAAAGGCCTTCACCTTCTGCTCGAGCTGTTGCTGCAAAAACTGCCAGGTGGTTTTGCGTTTGGCAAAGGTGAGGTTCCTCTGCAGCGCGCAATAGAGCACACAAGATAAATACACGCTGCAGCCCACCAGTGCCAGCATTACCAGTATCCTAAAGGCCTTCTTCTTTGGGGTCATCGTTTCCGCTCTTGGTTAGAGAGAATTATACACCGAAAATAATACTTTGCAAATGTTTTTTGTCTATGATAGGATTGCAGGTATGGCGCTAACTTATACGGAAATAGAGCAGCAGAAGAATACGCGAATTCTGTTATTTTTTTTCGTAGTTCTTTTATTTTATTTTGTGATTGCGCTGGTCTTGGGTAACGGCGCTAAATTCTTTTTTACCTTTTTCGCACTAGGAGAAAAATCGCGGCCCTATCTTAACCTGGATGAAACCCTTTCGTTACTCTTAGCAGCGGCACTTACCGCCTGCCTGCATATTTGGTTCTCGATGAGTAACGCAATGCACTTTATCAAAAACAATTTACGGGCCACGGATATCGACGCTCAAGACCGTTACCACAAGACACTACGGGAAATCGTAGATGAAGTAAATGTGGCTACCGGCAGTAAATACACGATTGTGCCGGTAGTCATCCCCACGATGGCGATGAACGCCTTTGCCATCTCCGGCGGTGACAATGAAGGCATTATTGGCGTAACCGAAGGGCTGCTTTCCCGATTAACCCGCGATCAATTACAGGCCGTGGTTGCCCATGAAGTCGCGCACATTGCCTCGGGAGACTCTTTTGAAACTACCGTGGCCTGCTCACTTTTCGGAGTCTATGCCGCCATGCTTAATGGGGTCAGAAGAATTTTGGGGGAACGCGGTGGCGTTTTCGGTAAAGGCGGCTTGGGCGCAATGCTTTTTCTGTTTTTCATTTTTATTATTTTAAGTATCACTCAATTTTTTTATAGCCTGATCAAATTTGCCGTCTCGCGTAACCGGGAACTGCGCGCCGACGCTATTGCCGTACGCCTGACCCGCGATCCGCTGGCGCTTTCCGAGGCCCTTTACCTCATTGCCGGCGGCTGGAGAGGCATGGGATATATCGACCCAAACTTCGCGCCGCTGTTTATCATTAACCCCGTCGTAAGTAGCCTTGACGAAAAAGAAGGATGGCTGGCCGACCTTTTTTCCACCCACCCACCGATTCAAAAACGGATAAAAATTATGGCCGAAATGGCCCACTCAGGCCTTGAGCAAATCATCGAGAAGGTCAACCAGCAAAGCAGCGATCAAGAAAAAACACGCCAGGTTTCTCAGGAAAAACAAGCACCGCAGTGGCTGTTTATGGACCAAAGCCGGCAGTGGCAAGGCCCCTACACAATCGCGCAAATGATGGTCTTGGGCTGGCTCTCACCCGAGACCTGGATTAAGCCCTTAGGAGGTGAAGCGGTCATACAGGCAAAAGAAGAGTCGCTGTTGCAACCGGCATTTGACGAAAGGCTCAAAAGCCTTCCCTTATCGTCGGGTCAGTGCCCGTTGTGCAAACAAACGCTTGTTGATGAAGAATACGAAGGAACGCTGATTCAGCGTTGTGTCTTTTGCCAGGGCGTACTCGCCGAGGCCGACAAAATTCCGCGCATCATCGCCCGCCAGGAAAAGGGTTTTGACGAACGCGTGGTCCGGCTGGCAAAAATGGTCCAACAAGAAAGCATCAACTTTTTACGCAAGCGCCAACAAAGCAGCGAACCGTCATTTTTAATATGTCCGCACTGCCAAGCGCATATGGTAAAACGTTTCTACACCTACGTTTACCTTGTAGAGGTGCATAAATGCGCTTATTGCGGCCGAGTCTGGTTTGACAAAGATGAATTGGAAATAATCCAATATCTTATTGAAAACAAAGAAACAGCAGAAATTCAAGATAAGAAAGGGGGATTGATATGGCATTAGTAATACTCATCGGTATTCTTGCGCTTTTGCTTCTGGCCGTCTTTTCGATTATCGGGATGTATAACGGCCTGGTCAATATGCGCAACGAGGTGAAAAATGCCTGGGCGGGAATTGATGTGCAGTTAAAGCGGCGCTATGACCTTATTCCTAACCTGGTAGAAACAGCCAAAGGCTATCTGCAGCATGAAAAAACAGTCCTGGAAAACGTGATCAAGGCTCGGCAACAGGCGATTGACGTTTCCGGAGTGAAAGAAAAAGGCCAGGCCGAGGCGTTTTTGACCCAAACCCTGCGCAGCCTTTTTGCGGTCGTGGAAAATTACCCCAACCTTAAAGCTGACCGGCAAATGCTGGAACTTCAGGAACAGCTAACTTCCACGGAAAACAAAGTCGCTTTTTCCCGCAATAATTACAACGACTGGGTGACTAAACTGAATAAGGCGGTAGAGTTATTCCCTACTAATTTGGTGGCGAATATATTCGGGTTTAGCAAGACGGAGCTTTTTGAAATCCAGGATTCATCAGTGCGCGAAACACCGCAGGTAAAATTCTGACATCGGAAATCCACTGGCAGGCGGTGAGGCTAGATCTTTTTTAAGTCCTTACCCAAAAAGTAAGTCAGGACGGTCCGGATTACCACGATAGCGCCAAGAATACCCAACCCTTCCCAGGATGGGGTAACAATGGTTTTAATGATATCACTGGCAATAAAAAATTCTAAAGATAAAACTAAATAGCCGCCCAGCTTTATTCTCACCATCTCATTTAATTGCTGGGCCTTTTCTTTCTGGGTAAGCTCGTTTTTTAGAAACAAATAAAAGCAAATAAAAACGCCCCAAATAATAATAAAAGCGCCGATAATGCTCAAGCCAAGCCCTAGCGAGCCAATAAACGCGTGCAGTATAACCATTGCCTTTAAGCCTCCTTTTACTTATAAGCCTGGAAACCGGGAAGTCTTTTGATTTTTACTTTCTGAAAACGCTCGTCTTCCACACCCATCAGCACTTTGATATAACGCCAGGGGATCATAATATGGGCCTTCACCTTTTCCGTTACCTGTTTACTGGGCGGAATTAAATTACCTTGTTCATCCCACCATACACCAAGCTCATAACTGGGGTTTTCGATCCATATTCCTTCGGTATCGATACCGGTTACTACCGCCCAGATTTCGTCTTTATACACCTGGAACAGAGAAAGATCTTTAGCCAGTTCTTCTGAAAATTTAAACAGGACCAGCTTCCCTTTTAAATCATCCATCTGCATAGCCGCCTCCTCTATTCTCGCATCTCTTTCTGTGCCGTATCTTCTGTTACAATTATACCCCGAAAATTGGGCTTTGCCAACAAAAAAGCCTCAAGGTAATTACCTTGAGGCTTTTAAGGGCTACTTGTTTTAGCAATTATTTCTTCTTTTTCTTGGCCTTTTTCTTAGGGCCAGAACAACCACAGGATTTACACATCTTCAACCTCCCCTATTAGGCGAATCTGATATAAGTATACCTTATAAATAACACCAGCGCAAGAAGAAAAAGTATCTAGGCCTCTGCTTTAGGATTAGACCCCTGCTTCTAAGGATGCAGGGTCTGCCCTTCTGGGCTAGTCTTGAGAAAAGATTTCAAACCGCGCCGCGGTTTGCATTGCGTTGGCTACTTCCGGAAGCACCCCTTGGCCGGTATATTTACTGACTGTTTCCTCTTTCAACCGGCTCACTTGCCGGGCAAAAATCAGCGCCACGACCACGCAAACGGTCCCACCGATAAATAGGGTATGCGGGGCTCCGATACGGCTGGCCAAACTGCCGGCCAATAAACTCCCCAAAGGCGCCATGCCCATAAACGCCAGTGTGTAAAAGCTCATCATTCTGCCGCGTTTGTCTTCATCGACTATCGTCTGTAAAATCGTATTGCTAGCGCACATTTGCACCATCAGCCCAAACCCAGCTACTATCACACACAGTAACGATACCCATAAGGTTTGTGAAAAAGAAAAACTGACCAAACCCAGCCCAAAAAGCACAGTGGCAACGGAAATCATCCGACCCAAGCCACGCACTCCCCGGCGCGCGGCAAGATATATTGCCCCAACCAAGGCGCCAACGCCGGCCATGCCAACTAAGAAACCGAGGGTTTGCGGGCCACCTTTGAATACATCTTTGGCAAAAACCGGCATTAAGATCTGAAACGATACGCCCATCAGGCTCACCACCGACAAAAGCGCAAGGATATAGGCGATTGGTTTAAAAGCGAGAACATAGACTAATCCTTCCTTTAAATCGTGTAGGACATGTTTGTGCGCCTCCTTCTTCTCGGTGGCGGTAATTTGCATTGCGACTAAAGAAATTAATACGGCCAAATAACTAATCGAATTTAAAAGAAAACACACGCCTTCGCCGACAAAATGAATGAGGATGCCGGCAATTGCGGGCCCAAGCAACCGGGCCAAATTAAAGAGCGTGGAGTTAAGGGCGATGGCATTACCTAAATCCTCTTTCTTCTCAATCATCTCCACAATAAAGGCCTGGCGGATGGGAATATCAAAGGCATTAACCAAACCGGCAAATACGATTAAGGTGATGATATGCCAAACAGCAATGCTCCCGGATAGGACCAGTAATGTTAGAATCGCGGCCTGCAACATCGCTAACGATTGGGTGATTATCAATATGCGCCGGCGATTATAGCGGTCAGCAATGACTCCGGCAAAGGGCACAAAAATAAAGGTGGGAATCTGTCCGGCGAAGCCAACCATCCCTAAAAGAAAAACCGAATTGGTCAACCGATAGACTAGCCAGCTCATCGCAATCTGTTGCATCCAGGTACCGACTAAAGATATCCCCTGGCCAACAAAAAACAACTTAAAATTGCGATGCCGCAGGGCCCGAAAGACGTATTTCCAGTCCAACGCCGCGGCGGTATGATTATTTTGCAGGTTCATTGCTCAATTCCTAGATCAGTGTCCACTTGCTCGGGTTGCTCTTCTTGCTCTGTCTGTTCCAACTGCTCTGCTGGCTCCATTTGTTCTGTTTGACCGGGCGGTTCTAATTGTTCTACTTCTTTTGTTTCCTCTACTTCTTCTACCTGTTGCGTCTGCTCAGTTGGCTCTTGCTGCTCTGGCGCCTTGGCTAATGATTGCAGAATTTGTTCAAATTCAGTGACATTTTGGTCAAAGCTTTCGGACTTGTCGGTGAAGATAATGGAATAGGCATAGCTCTTGCCCGTTGATTCTTCCGGAAGCGCCAGAATGTAATGCAGCACCCGTGAGGCGCCGCGATATTTAGTCTCGGTCCTGAGCCAGGTCTGACCGTGATTAAAGTCAACAATAAACCGCATTGCGCTAATCTCGTTAATGGCCGCATCTTTGGGCAGTTCGGATACCACGGCATGGGCATATAAAAGATCAACAATATAAATGACGTAGTCGGCTAGCGGAGTAGTTAATTCATTTGCCATAAAGGTAATCCGCGGAAACAATTCCTCAGCGGATTCGCTTTTATTAAAATAAGACTCATGCCTCACCCAGGCCTCCGGCAGATCAATGGCATAGCCGTAAAAACCGGCCAATTCGGCCCAGGCCATCGCGCCAAAACAACAAATTAATAACCCTACCGCTAATTGAAAAAGATTTTTTCTCATAGTTCTTGTCATTATATACCATAAATAACACCGCCTCAAGAACAAACTTGAGGCGGATAATAAATTGGCGACAGGATTATAAATCCTGTCGCCAAGATGTGTTGCTGGACCCTTCGCTAATAAGGAATTGCGAAGGTCTGCCCTTGAGGGCTAACAGTTTTACGCTGCTTTTGGAATACTAATATTAATAGCGCGTGGACCCTTGGGCGATTTCTCGACCTCAAAGGAAACATCCTGGCCTTCGCGCAGTGAATCCAAGTTAATATCCACCAGACCACTCTGGTGAAAAAATACCTCTCTGCCGTCGAGATCGCTGATAAACCCAAAGCCGCGCTCGCGCACTACTTTCTTGATTTTTCCGGTATGCATGAACAACCTCCTTAGAAAATAAGGCCCGGACTAAACGTCCGGGCCTTTTGCTGCGTTAGAGTTTTACTACTTTGGTTGCCTGCTCGCCTTTAGGTCCTTTTTCGACATCAAATTCAACTTCCTGACCTTCATCGAGAGACTTATAGCCTTCACCCTGAATGGCGCTATGATGCACGAAGACATCGGTGCCGGACTCAGGAGTAATAAACCCAAAGCCTTTCTGGTTTGAGAACCACTTTACTTTACCTCTTGCCATTATTTACTACCTCCTTCCTTGAAGATTTTTTTGTAGTAAACAACGGCATAAAACTAAAAAAACCGCGCGGCAATTTTGACTTTGCCTTGCGGCTTAAAGTGTTAATTCCCTTCATTTACTACAGCGTTAATATATCCCATTTTCTCCCATTTGTCAAGCGTTTTCTGGATATTTTCTGGAATATCTATTCTTAACCCTAAAGGGTAGACCCTGCATTCCTTAAAGCAGGGGTCTACAAAATTGCTTGAAGCTGGTAGATATTTAAGGTAAAATACCGGCATGTGTAAAAAGCCTCTTCCTGTAATAACAATATTAGCGGTTCTTTTTCTGTCTTGGCCTAAGAGTTGCTATACCGCCCCTTCCAACGGCAGCCACCTGCCGCCAAAAGGCCATACTGAGGCCGGGTTGGAATATCGACGCACCCAGGAAAGACAACTGCGCCACTCTCACGGAACGTTAAGGTCCAACAACTACTTTTATACTATTTCTATTGGCGTGCTGGACTGGCTGGCGCTTGATGGAAAAATCGGTGCCGGAGACATCCTGCATAAGGGTGGCCCTCTCGATCCTTACATTAACTATCAGACCGGTTTTGCCGGTGGATACGGCTTTAGGATTAAGGCCTTAGAAGACAAAGAAAAGGCCCTGCGGCTGATAACCGGTTTCCAACATATCAGCGTGCACCCGCAGGATGAACGGGCCAATACCTATAAATCTGAGGCGGTTATGGACGATTGGCAGTGGACGACCTTGCTAGTCAAAGATTGCGCCCATTTTTCCGCTTATATAGGCGCGAAGTTTTCCGACGGCCAAATTGTGTTCAGGGTAAACGAAGGTGATCCGAAGAGATTTTATTCCCGGCATCACGCGGGGGTAGTCGGCGGGATAGATTTTTATCTTTTTGAGGATAGAGTCCGCCTTAATCTGGAAGGCCTCTTTATTGACGAAACCGCTTTTTCCGCCACTATCACCTATCTCTATTAATCCTACTTCAAAATCCTTCTGCGCATCATTACCAGGCTCAAAAAAGTGCAACTTAAGGTTAGTCCAGCCAATAAACAGAGTTCAAAAATCTGCTCAGCGTGAAAATGGCCAAATGAGAGGTTGCGTAGCAAAGAAACTAAAAAAGTCAACGGCATTATTTTCGCGGCGTATTGCGCCCATTGCGGCAGCGAGTCAATTGGAAAAAAGACGCCGCTAAAAAGAAACATTGGCGTAATAAATAAAAAAACCGGGAAGTTAAACATTTCGATATCCTTGACGATAGACGTAAAGCACATCCCCAGGCTGGAAAAAGTTAACCCTGCTAAAAAAGCAACCGGCACGATTATTAAAGATTCCGGCCAGACTACCAAGCCCCACAACCCGGCAATGACCAGCATAATTGTCCCAGCCATCAGCGCTTTTGTCGCCCCCCAGAAGATCTCTCCGATAATAACGTCTTCAAGCATTAGTGGTGTGGACAAGATCGCATCGTAGGTCTTTTGAAAATACATCCGTACAAACGAAGCGTAAGTGGTCTCAAAAAACCCATGGTTCATCACCGCGGTCGCAATTAAGCCGGGGGCAATAAATGCCAGATAAGAAATTTTTGCGCCGGCAAAAGACACCTCTGGTACGAGATTTCCCAATCCCACGCCAAAAGCGAACAGGTACAATAATGGCTCAAGGATCGGCGGAATAAAGTTAACTTTCCAGGTGGCCTTGTAAACATCAAAGTTCCTCTGCCAGACCCGCCAAAAGCGCCAACTGATATATTTTAAAATCAGCTTTATTTTCACAGTCAATCCTTGAGATTCCTGCCGGTTAACTTTAGAAAGACATCTTCTAAATTAGCCATGCGCAACACGCAAAAATCCTCACCGAATTTTTGCGATATTTCCGGCCATAAAGATACGGCCTGCGCGCCATAGATAAACAAGTGCGTTGCGGTCTTTTCGTAGCTGAGCCCTTTTTCTTTAAGATAGAGCTCAGCGTCTTTCTTACCGCTGGCAATCTCAATTACAGAAGAACCGATATGTTCTTTAACTAAGGCCTTGGGCGAACCGGCAACAATAATTTTGCCGCAGTCCATGATTACTATCCGCTCACAAAGATGCGCGGCCTCATCCATGTAATGAGTCGTAATTAAAATGGTTGTCCCTTCGCTCTTTAACTGATGCAGGCTCTCCCAAATTTGATGCCGGGCCTGCGGGTCAAGCCCGGTCGTCGGTTCATCAAGAATCAAAAGAGCCGGCCGGTTGAGCAACGACCGGGCAAGCATCAGGCGGCGTTTCATTCCTCCGGAAAGCTCATCAATCCGGGCCTTTCTCTTTGCGGAAAGCCCCATGAATTGCAGCAATTCTTCGCAGCGCATCAGGGCATCTTTGCCAACAATATCAAAGTAGCGGGCAAACACGCGTAAGTTGTCTAAGACCGATAAATCCGGATCAAGATTGTCCTCCTGAGGACAGGCCCCGATATGACTTTTAATAAAGCGCGGATTATCCTGGACCCTTTGGTTTAACACTTTCAACAGGCCGCTAGCCGGCTCGTAAAAACAGGAGACCATTCGAATGGTCGTGGTTTTGCCGGCGCCGTTAGGCCCTAAAAAGCCAAAACACTCCTGTTTAGTCACGGTAAAATCAATATGATCCACGGCCATAAGGTTGCCAAAAGTCTTCGTTAGCCCTTGCGCCCGGACAATATCTTGCGGCAAATCTTGTGTAGAAAGTATTTTTGTTTTCAAAAGACCAAACCGTAATATTCTTTAAGAGTACGCAGGGAACTGATCAAGACAGCGCCTAAATAATAGCTTAACAAGCCAATAATGATTGTAAGAATTATCTTCTTTTCCCTGGATAAGCCGGGATTGAACCAGACTAGCGGTAAAACCAGCGGGCCCACACCTAAAAAAAGAATAACTAACCAATAGGTTTTAAAATACCACTTCTCCTGCTTTAAGAGCATCCCGCAATAGCGGCATTTAATCGCCTCATCCTGTATCTCTTCGGCGCAAAAGGGACATTTTTTCATTCTTATCCTCCGGGATGCTTTTATGGTTAATACAATTTTCGATTCGCTAAGGCGTTCCAATCTTTTAACAGCTTTCGGCATTCCGCCAGAAGAAAGCCGGAAATAATTTTTACCTTGCAACGGGCGAGTGAACGCATCCGGGAATTACTGATTTTCATTTCGTTGAATCCGATTTTACTGGCATCTTGAATATTTGTTCCATAAACGACAAGCTTGATCCGCGCCCAATGAATTGCACAAAAACACATCGGGCAAGGTTCCGTCGTGGAGTAAATAACCGCTCCGCTTAAATCAAAAGTTTTAGCTTTGCGTGAAGCAAGTCGGATGGCATTGATTTCTGCATGGCAGGTGGCGTCTTCTTTGAGCACGGTATTATGGGTGAGGGCTAGCACTTTACCTTTACGAACAATACAGGCTCCAAACGGCCCACCCTGCATTTTCTGCAGATTTCTTGAGCCTTCTTTAAGCGCCAGCCGCATATATTTTGCGTTTATTTTCTCAGCCATTAAGCAACGCCTCTCTTATTTAGGATACCCAACAGTCTGGGCTAAGACTATGCGCTGCTCCGGACGCAGCTGCATCACCTTGGCCAATGCCGTCCGATCAACCCACCCGCGCACGACTGTAGCCAGGCCAGAAGAGGCACAGTATAAATAGACATTCTGGCTAATGTAGCCTGTATCCGTAGCCGCGTAAATATCTTTGGTTTTCTCATCCATCTGACCCATTTTTGCATAATCAGCCACAAAAATTAGGTTTATCGGCGCGTCTTTGACGAAGGGCTGGCTCCCGGTCAAACCCCGGATATCGCCGGCAAGTACCAGCTCAAGCTGATTACCCTGGGCATTATAAAGATACAGACCATCGGCCCTAGCCATATAAATATCGATTTCCTGCAAATTCTTAGCTGTAGGAGCAGTGCGCATGCCCGATTCCGGACGGTTTATTCCATTGGCCGCCCAGAGCAAATCCGATAATACTTGCAAAGGCAGTTCCCGGGCGCTAAATTCGCGTATTGACTTTCTTTCTTTCAATGCCTGCATCAGCGGTTTACCGCCTTGAGTCTGCGGAGCGGAAAGTGCAATCGGCTGCATTTCTTCGGCATAAAGAAATCCACTTAGAATAACTAACATACTCACCACGACACTAGTTCTTAAAACCAATCTTATCTTCATTCATTCCCCCAAAATTTACTAGATAAACTTATTTTTTAGGCACTCGAGCAAAAATATATAGTGACCCCGCGAACTCGCGCATAAGCGGTATCTTTTCCAGAACTCGCTCTATCTTGGTAACATAATCGATCAACCCGGTAGGTATGGCCGGATGCAGCCAACCGAAAGGTTCTATCTGCACATCCACAAAGCCCATATTTGATAAAAGCCTGGCTAGTTTAGCACGCACAAATGCTGTTTCATCGGGTGTAACATAGGAAAATATTTTCATAAATCTTAATTTTCGTTCTAAAAATACCTGAGGATTAAGCATGTTCGGCTCAGCGAAAGAAATAACCCCGCCCGGTTTTAAAAGTTCACGCATCTTTTTCAAGGCTTTCTCCAGATTGAGATGATGCAGAACAGAAGACCCAATGATCGCGTCGAAGCAAACCTTAACGTCAATGTCCTGGAAATTCTGCTCTTTAAAGCCCACTTGGCCTGTTGGTAAACCGCGGCGCTTTGCTTTTTCCAGTAAATCCGGCGAGATGTCGATGGCGATGATCTGCGCGCCGGTTTGAGCAAAAAATTCGGTAAAAATTCCGGTCCCACAACCGATCTCCAGCACCTGCATCTCTGGCACGATCCGCGCTCCCGCGATGATTTTCCTCGCCCTGCGCCTTGCCCGCACCTTTCCCGCCGGCGTACCCCACCCCCATATTCGCTCAGTATCTTCGGCGGCTATTTTAGCGCCAAATTCCCTTTCATGCTTACTTCTCATATTAATATCTTGAGTATTATTTTTCATGGTATAGGAAAGTTTAAAATATGTACCACTGAAACTGGCTGAAAGTCCTGGCCAAAGGCCAGTTTCTTGTAATTTTAGGTAAATTTAATTTTTCTGGCGGCAAAAAATAGCATCCGTATTAACAGCCAACCGTGGCGCCAGCGGCGAATATTGGTCTTGCCATACTTGCGCTCGTGGTAACGAATCGGCAAATCTAATATTTTGAGATTTAATTTCGTGGCGCCAAAAATAAGGTCAAAGTCGCCGAAAGGATCAAAATCACCGAAATAAACGCGGTTTTTTGCAACATTCAAATAGTCGCTGCGCCAGAGTACCTTCGTCCCACAGAGGGTATCTTTGACATGCTGGCCAAGAAGCCAGGAAAAAGCAATGGTAAAACATTTATTGATAATAAGATTTAAGAAACGCATCGCCCGTTTCTCCATCGGATAAACCAGCCTGACGCCATTGACGAACTCCGCCTGCCTCGAAACAAGCGCGTGATAAAACTTAGGCAAATCTTCCGGAGCCACCGTGATGTCGGCATCGAGGATCATCAGGATTTCACCGCTGGCCTGGGCAAAACCGAGCCTTACCGCGTCGCCTTTACCTTCGCCCTGTTGACGTAAAAGTTTGCAGCGGCGATAGGGAAATTCGGCGATCGCCTTTTCTATGGCGGCATAGGTATCATCGCGGGAATGGCCTTCAACAAAGATAATTTCCGTACCCTTACCCATTTCGGGAGTCCGGGCAATAATCTCGCGAATATTCCCAGCCTCATTACGGGCGGGCACGACTACCGAAACCGCAGGATTATCTGTTAGCGAACCGGCGCCGGATTTTGGCCTGGCGACAGTAAAATTGGTCAGCGCAAACAAGCTAAAGGGAAATATCTTTACCAGGAAACGGTTAGCGAACGATGCTACCAGCGGCGTTGGCAAGGGGTAAAGTATTTCTCCCCACGAACGGATTACTTCAAAATCGGCAAGCTGGAGAATATTGGCAATATCTTCTACGGTCAGCCAGTTTTGCGCCAGATTCGGTGTGGCTAAACCAAACTTTTCGGCCAACCATAGCGGCCATTCCCATAACCGGCTATAGTAATTAAGGATGATTCTAGTATGGGTATTGGAGAACTTTTTGATATTCTCCAATACCTGCTGAATATCCCAAAGATCGTTTACGAGGTCGGAGAGAATAATAAAATCAAAGGTGCCGTCAATCTGCAGGCTTTCCGCGTTAGCCAGATCAAAGTGAAGATGCCGATACTTCTTTTTAGCCTCTTTGATCATCGCCGGAGAGAAATCGATACCGACACCGTAAACCGGCTGCAGGGCATTTAATAAGTCCCCCTCTGCGCAGCCTAGTTCCAGCACCCTCGATCCGGCAGGTATGGATAGTTTATATATCTGGGCTAAGCGGTGATGATAATACCCGCTCAATATTCTCCGGCGGGCTTTTAGCGCAACGTTATCCCAATGCTCAATGCGCTCTTTTGCATATTGCTGCTGCGCCTGGTCGAAACCCATTGTCTCACCCCTCACGGTTCATCTTTTGTTCTTGGTTAATTCAATGGTTAAAAACATGCCCAGGTATTTATTAAACGGCGAGAAAATTATTTCAATTGCCTTTACTATATTATAGGTAAAAGAAGGCAGTAACTGCCGCATCGAAACACCGCCGCTGATCAGATAACGCAAAGGGGTATGCGGCTCCAAGCGAACAATGTCCAACGCTGGAAATTCCCGCTCAAAGATACTCCTGTCCCGGTAGAATATGATCCAGGGAATTGCTATATTCGCCAAGTTAAGCGGGCCGGTTGCTTCAGAACCCCATCCCTTTGAACAGTCAAATAGCTCGTGATGAAAATGACGGTAAATAAAACGGCTCCAAAGGGTATTTGCCGGTTCAATCATCACGGCCTTACCGCCAACTTTAAGGCATCGATCGAGTTCCTTGAATAACGTCCGCGGATCATGGATATGGTGCAAAACATCGAGTACGAAGAAAGCATCAACGCTGTTGTTTTGAAACGGCATGTCCAGCGCGGAAAAGCGTTGATCTATTTCCGGCAAATCAAGGATATCGGAAGTAACGGCCGTAGGAATAATCTCCTTAATGAAGCCACCGCCGCTACCCAGCTCCACGAGGAGCTTGCTGTTTAAATCTCCGGGAATGGCTTTTTTAAACTGCTGATAAAAATCGGTATATATTCTTTTTAAAAACGGTTTTTTCCGGATAACCGCTGCTTGCGCCAAGCTAACGCAGCGGGTATCTTCTTTAGGGATATTATGCACTTCCGGCAACTTAAGCCATGCCAGCCATTTTTTCAATCGCCACCGCCGTGCTTCTTATTTAAATATTTTTCCTCTATACCAATCAATAGTAATCTTCAGACCCTGCTCAAGTTTGGTTTGCGCCTGAAAGCCAAATTCTTTCTTCGCTAAAGAGACGTCTAATTTCCTGCGGGGTTGGCCGTCCGGTTTGGTCTTGTCCCAGGATATCGCCCCTTTAAATCCGACCAGCTGGGCAATCATTTTTGCCAAATCCTTAATCGAAATTTCAAAACCCGCCCCAATATTAACCGGATCAGGCTGGTCATATTTCTCAGCCGCCAGACAAATTGCTTCAGCGCAGTCACCGACATAAAGGAATTCCCGGGTCGCTTTTCCGCTTCCCCATAATACAATCTTATCGGCATTGTTCTTGAGAGCGTCAAAACACTTAACGATAATAGCCGGTATCACATGTGAATTCTCAAGGTCGAAATTGTCTCCCGGGCCGTACATGTTGACCGGCAGAAGATAGATGGCGTTGAAGCCATACTGCCGGCGATAGGCCTGGGCCTGGACTAAAAGCATTTTTTTAGCCAAGCCATAAGGCGCGTTAGTCTCTTCGGGATAGCCGTCCCACAACTGCGATTCCCGAAAAGGAATTTTCGCCAGCTTAGGGTAAGCGCAAACAGTCCCGATAGCGACAAACTTGCGCACATTGTAAATTCTGGCATATTCCATTAATTGTGCGCCCATAATCAAATTATTGTAAAAGAATTCTCCGGGGCGTTTCAGATTGGCCCCGATTCCCCCAACCTCAGCCGCTAAATGGATCACGATATCGGGCTGAACTTTCTTATACAACTGTATAATCTGGTCTTTTTCCCTCAAGTCATATTCTTCTCTTAGGGGCGCGAAGATATCGTGGCCGCCTTTCTGCCGGATTTTTTCACTCAGTACCTGACCCACAAAACCGGCCCCTCCGGTAACTAGAATCCGCTTATTCTCCCAGAATGGCATCAGTCGGCCCCCCACCACTTTTTGGCAAATTTTCTTTTTAAAATTATATCCCCTTCGCCGATAGGATTAAGACCGACGCTACGCATATCTGCGTCTACCATAATTCTAACTAAGTCTCGAAAATTAACTTTGGGACGCCAGTTGATCACCCGCCTGGCCAAAGCCGTATCGGCAACCAGGCCTTCAACCTCGGTAGGGCGAAGATAGCGCTGATCGATCCGGACATATTTCTTCCAATTAAGGCCGGCGTAAGAAAAGGCCTCTTTGGCAAATTCCTGCACTGAATGTGCCTCGCCGGTCCCCACCACAAAATCTCCCGCCTTATCCAGCTGTAATATTTTCCACATTGCCTCGATATATTCCGGGGCAAACCCCCAGTCTCTTTTGGCCTGGAGATTACCCACATATAGTATTTTTTGCTTTTTGGCCAATATTTGCGCTACCGCGCGCGTAATCTTGCGGCTAATAAAAGTCTCTCCCCGGCGCGGGCTTTCATGGTTGAACAGAATGCCATTAGACGCGAAAATACCGTAACCTTCACGATAATTGCGGACCATCCAATAAGCATACAGCTTAGCGCATCCATAAGGGCTTCTGGGCCGAAAGTCCGTTTTCTCATTCTGTTTGAACCGGGAAGCCCCGAACATCTCGCTTGAAGAGGCCTGATAGAGCCGGATCGCATCGTTAGAGTTTCTGATTTCTTCCAGCATTCGGGTCACGCCCAACGCGGTAATATTTCCGGTATATTCGGGCATATCAAAGCTTACCCGGACATGGCTCTGCGCCCCCAGGTTATAGATCTCATTGGGCCGGAGATTATGGATGATATTAGAAATTTGCTCGGAATCGGAGATATCGCCGTAATGCAGAAATAGCCGCGCGTCTTTTTTATGCGGGTCGACATAAACATGGTCAATACGCCCGGTATTAAAAGTGCTTGCCCTGCGGATAATGCCATGTACCACATAGCCTTTACTCAGCAGCAACTCGGCTAAATACGAGCCATCCTGACCGGTAATACCGGTAATCAGCGCTTTTTTCATTTGGGTGCCTTTCTTTTAAAAGCAAAAAAGTCGGTATAAAATAACTCATCACCGGATTTCTTCAGCAGTTCCTCTCTGTTTGAACCATTGGCTATCTCCACTGCAAAACCAAGCTCTTCCAATAGCTTTAGATAGGCTGCGGGATCGATCCCTGTTTTTTTTAACCCGTAGGGTGAAAATTCGCCTAAGATGACAATATTTTTTGATCTTTCCAACGTTCTGGCCATACCCTTGAGAGCAAAATAGTCATATCCTTGAATATCTATTTTTACCAAGTCTACCTTTTCCGCGGCCTTAAAATAGTCGTCGATGGCCACGCATTTGACTTTTGTTGTCCGGCGATTCTCCCCAGAATCAAAAGTCTGGCAATCGACATTAAGCACATCGGAATGATAAAGTAATATCTCCTCGCTTTTTTCACCGACCGCGAGGCGATTAATAACGACATTTCTGTATTTTTTTGTGTTCTTTTCAAGGTTGCAAAAATTTAGTTCGTCCGGTTCGAAGGCATGAACCCGGCCTTTCTCTCCGACAAGTTTTGCCAGGAATATCGAGTAGAACCCGATATTTGCGCCAATATCTAACACGTTCATGCCGGGTTTAACAATATTTTTTAGTCTATTGAGTCTTTTTCTCTCACTAATATTTTTGTAGTTAAAATAAAGCGCTTTATAGGCAAAGAAAAAATGCCGATAAAAGATTCGATCAATAAGCTTACAGATTAAAAGTTGGTATTTGCGCATAAACAGAACATTTCTTACTTAACTAAATCTTGATTATTCAATATTTCTTTAAGATACCCCCGATAAAGACTATGCCCAAATTTATTGCCCTCGATTTTTTCGGCGCAAACCACGGCAAACCCTTTTCCAATCTTTTCTAAGTCCCGGTTCATTATCAAATAGGTATATTCGGTATTTCTATCGGCAAGATTAAATACGCCCCATAAATACTCCCCTACTTTTATCGCACCGAAGCCAGGAAGATTGTTGGTGGCAAGAGGGCTGTTTGTCCGGTAAGTGCTTATTTTCACGCGCGGAACGTTTGTCTCTTGGGCATCATCCACAATCTGGATAACTGAGCCTTTGGTGATACGAAAAATAATATTCTTTTTTCCCGCTTCACAAGAATAATTCTTAAATTGAGGGTTTGGGCTGGTGAGCTTAACCAATATTGGCCCGATCAGCAGAACAGAAACAACGGCGCCCATAACTAAGGAATGCAATTTATAGTTAACGCGAACAAGGTCTTTGTTTTTTCGCGCGCCGATACTCGCTTTATTGATCAAAAATCCTAATCCACTAACAAGCAAAATGCAATTAAAGGGCGCGGTCGGGGCCTGCACCCTAATTCCCCCGTCATATAAAAACGGCAACGAAAATATAATACCCAATACAGCGCAGGCGAAAAAAACGGTCAATTTCTTTTTAGTAAAATTGCTCCTTACGAACAAAGGAACTGAGAAAGTCAGCAACAATAAGATTTTGAGAACGCCTCTATTCGCCATTGGTATAAATGAAAACAAATAAGTAAAGGCATTCTTAATCGCGAAACTATAGAGGCCCAAGATCGTCTTAAAGAATAGCTGGGGGGCTTTGAGAAATTCTTGTCCGACAAGATGGTAAATCAGCCGCGAACGCTGGGCGTCAGATACATCGGGAGTAAATATTTCGGGATGTTCCTGCATCACTAATGTCCAGCCCCGCCCACCCTTAACTAACCCGTAAAGAACATAAGAGAAACTACCCTGGTAAGTAACGTCTTTCGCCCCGATTATTGCTAAGAGTAATAAGCTAATCAGAATGGCGATCACGGTCGCAGAAAGAGCCGCTAAAACAACCTTAAAATTAAAGGCGGCCTCACCCCGAAAATGATACCCGGCGTATAGCATTAATACCGGCAACAAAAAAAGGGCGCCAGTCCGGGCGCTAAAGGCCAATCCCAGAGCAAAAAAACCCAAATAAGATGATTGCGGCCTTTCAAAATAGAATCCCTCCATCAGGAAGGCCAGGGCCAAACCGCCTAAAATAAAACCCAGCGGTTCGGTAGTCACTGTTGCATTAAAAATACGGACAAACGTGCAAAGCAGCACTGCCATCAAAAGACCGGCCGTATAACCAAAAATTTTATAGATAACTCGGCAGGTATAATAGATCGATGCTGAAACAAGGATGGTCATGATTACTAGTGTTATTTGCAGGTTCTGGCCGGTGATTTTGGACAAAACAGCGAACAGACCAACAGCGAGCGGCCGGCGCGAACTCCATTCATCCAAGACCCCAAATTCCAGGAGTGAACGCGCACCATAATAGTATCCATTAGCATCGCTCCAAGGGACCAATCCTCCGATTGCAAAATATCCAGCGTAGCCGGACTTCCATTTAGCCCAGAGATCTAACATATTGAGAATTATCGGCAGGCAAAACAAAAACAATTCAAAAAGCGGGTTTTCTTTAATCTCGATCTTGCGGTAATACCGCAAGTACAGCTCATAACATAACACTATAACCAATAGCGCAACAATCACTTTATCCCCTGTTTCTTTTTCAAGTATGGTCCGGCGAGCTCCAGTAACCCGTGATCAGACTGAATCCAGCCGCAGGTTAAGCCATACCTTTCCATCAGTTCCTGGCTCAAGGCGTATTCGTCTTTAGTAATCCGGCGCGAAATCTCTTCCATTTGGGCGGCTTGATAAAAGGGAAAATACTGGCTCATTAGGCCAACCGCTACGTCTTTATCGATCTCGCTAGCTAAGAATCTAAATACCTCTTCGCTGCCGGAAATATCCCCAGGTAGAACCAGATGGCGGATAAGTAAGCCTTTTTGGGCCACGCCTTCAGGATCAACTTTCAGCAATCCTACCTGCCGATACATCTCTTTCACCGCTTCTTTAGCAATGCTGAAATAATCGGGAGCGGCTGAGTATTTTTTACCCATCTCATCCCGGCCATAGCGCAAGTCGGCCAGGTAAATATCCACGATGCCGGCGAGCTCGCGTAAAATCTCCACCTGTTCATAGCTGGAAGTATTATAAACAATCGGTATAGTCAGCCCCTCTTTTTTAGCCAGCGCCAAGGCCTCAACTATACCCACGGCCTGGGGAGTAGGCGTAACCAGATTGATATTGTGCGCCCCCTGGGTTTGTAAATCGAGCATCATCCTGGCAAGTTCTTCAGTATTAACATACTCACCCTCACCCATCTGGCTAAACTGATAATTCTGGCAATAGACACATCTGAGGTTGCAGTAAGAAAAAAAGATCGCCCCGGAGCCTTTCGTTCCGGAGATCGGCGGCTCTTCTCCAAAATGCAGCTGATGGGTATGGACTTTTAGCCGGGCATCGAGTCGGCATTTACCCGTTTGGCCTTCTAAGCGGTTAACCTTGCAGCGATGCGGGCAAATTTCGCAATTCTTTAATAAATCTCTATATAGCATAGTAATCATTATAAGCCGTAAACAATTAAGCCTCAAGATAATTCTTGAGGCTTAATTGGAACTTATAACAAAAAATCTTAAAAGGCCAAGGCCTTTTGAGATTATTATTTGTTACAGTTTGCTTACTTGTTTCGCTTGCGGACCTTTAGGGCCCTGCTCCACTTCAAAGTCTACGGCCTGACCCTCTTTAAGAGTCTTGAAACCCTCGCCCTGAATTACGCTGTGGTGCACGAATACATCTTTGCTGCCATCATCGGGCGTGATGAAACCATAGCCCTTCTGATCGCTAAACCATTTCACTTTTCCAGTTGCCATTACCTACTACCTCCCTTCGTAACAAAAAACCACAAGGCGGATATCCCTCCTTGCGGCTTAGATTTTCCTCCTATTACAACTATTATTATTATCATAGTTTTACCAATTTGTCAACAAAATAAGTATATTTTTTAGGGGTTTCTCGCCGCCTCCTCAATTTTTTCACCCCCTACATATAAACCTTCAATAACGGCAAAGCCGTCTTTTATCCTTACTAAGGCGTAGGCATCCTGTTTATTGGCACGCGTTTGCTGCCAATAAATTTTTTCCGCGCGCGCAGCGGCTTTTTCTTCCATATAATAACGGTCAATCGGCAAGGATAAACAGACGCTATCGTGGTCAATATAACTGACTTGAGCCTGAATATAGGCCACTTCTTTTGGCGGCCTCTTGGTCGTGACCGCCGAGAATTTAGCAAAACCCTGCTCATCAACAATAATCGGCGCATATATTTTCTGACCGCCGGACAATTCGCGGGCAAAGGCACTGGTAACCTTATCTTCTTTAATTTTTAAGGCCACATAGCGGCCACGAAAGGCATCGTAAGGGTCCACGGGTTCGGTGCGAAATTTAAACTGCGCGCCGGTTTTAAGTACCTCTTCTCGTCTAATAATCATTGAAAAAGGAACAGCAAGCTGGATTAGAGCTACGCAGACAAGCAATCCGATCAGGGATTCTTTTTTCATTGCGCACCTCCTAAACGACGCGCGAGCACGGCGTTGGTGATTAAAAATCCGCTGCCCACGGCAATAAAGACTAGACCCTTAATAATGAAGCCGATGTCGCTGTCAAAAAAGCGGGCAATAATCAACAGCGCCAAAATGAGCATGCCCGAATTAATTAAACCTAGGCTATTGCTACGAATACCAAACATAATCCGGCTGATACTTAAGACAAACAAAAAAAGATTAAAAATTAATAATGGCAGCGTAATCGCCTCTTCCTTTAAGAAATAGCCGGCGATCGCCAAAAACGGCACTGCCCCAAACAAGGCCACGTTCCATTTTTTACTTTTTAAATTATCATAAAATAAAAGCAGGGCTGTGGCCAATATCGCCAGGGTAATGAGATGATCCGGCCAGGCACTGCTAGCGCCGATATCGCGCGCAATCTGGGAAAAATCGAGATCGGCATATTGCCAGACATAGCGGAAGGTAAACTGAAAAGCAAGGACAAATAGAGCTATTCCGCCGAAGATGCGCAGCGGCCGCTGCCAGCTGGTAAAAATACCGCTAAATTGACGGCAACCCAGGGAATAGAAGACGGCATAAAGGCTGGGGAAGATGATCACCCAGGAACCGGGCCAGGTCTTACCCAAGCTAAAAGAGGCGGCAAAAGAAACACAGACCATCGCCACCAAAGAAAGAATGGCTAAGCGCAAGGTATATAATTCCTGGCGCAAGGCCCAGATAAAATGCGGCACTACTATTGCCGCTAATGGCCAAAACAAAACCGCCATTGACGGATTATCCCAGTAACTGCCCGCCCAGGAAGTAATCCCGACTAAATATATTGCCGCCGGTAGAGACGCCTGCAGCAGATAAACCAGCGGCACACTCAGCAGCATCCAACTTAAGATAAAGGTCCCGGTATCACCGGGAATGTTATAGGTCTGGCTGACTAATGCGATCGATGCGCCCACCATCAGGCTTAAAAAAGTGGCTGAGCCTTCTTTAAAGGCCGGCGATTGCGGTCGGTACGCTAAGGTCCAAAAAACTAGGGCCTGGCCAAGGACTAGAGGCAGAAAAGAAAGAACGGCCCGGGTAAAGCGTGAAAACTGCTCCCAGTTATGGGCCAGAAGAAGAATAATTCCCAGGCCGATTAACAGCGCCCCTAACACCGCGCAGATAATCAGCACGGTACGGGTTTTGCTCACCGATTTGACTGCACCGTAATGCTGCCGCAGCTTGTCGGAGGACTCCTGAGTTAAAATGCCTTTAGCGACTAATGCCGGCAACTCCTGATAAAGCCATCTGATCGCCTTAGCGCCCATTGTTTACTCCTTATTTAAATTTACTTTTAATTCCCGGCCGCATTAGCACAAAAACAAACAAGGCATAAAAAGCAGTGGTCAGCGCGCCGTAAACATAATCCTTGAGCGTCCCACCGTATTCCCGGACAAAAAGGCCTAAGGAAAAAAGGCTGTAGGCAACATACACCCAGGCCGTCACTAAAATCAGCCGGCGCGCCCATTTTTTCAACTTTAATAAGCCGATGCCACCAATTAGAAAACTTAAACCCCCCGTTCCCAAGAAAACCAGAAAAATTTTTGAGCTCAACGTTAACTGCCACTCTCCCGAAAACGCTACCAGGACATAATACTCTAAAGCGCAAATGCCCAGAAAATAAAGAAAACCCAGACTAGTTAAAACAATAATCGCCATAGCCCCTCCTTTAATATATGCAATATATGTTGCAAGGGATATCCCCTACTTTTTTCTGTGGGGTTCCAGGGCATCCAAGAGTTCATTGTTAGTCATACCCTTCACTTTTGCCAAATCGCAATATTCAATCGCCTGGTCAAATTGCCCCAGCTGATAATAGAGAATCGCCAGATTATTATAGGCCTGGGCATTGTTTGGGTCATTGTTGATCGCGTTTTTATAGGCGGTCATTGCTTCTTCGTTATTGCCAACGGCGAGATAGGTATTGCCTAAGTTGAAATAAGCCTCGGAAAAAGCGGGATTGTAGACAATAGCCTGCTTGTAGGCCTTAATCGCCTCCTCGTTGTTGCCACCCGAACGATAGACATTACCGAGATTAAAATATGTCGGGGCAAAATTAGGGCCTAAGGCGGTGGATAGCTTAAACATGTTGATTGCTTGATTATAGTCTTTACGGTCAGCATAGATTACCGCCAGATTATTATAAGCTTGGATATAATCCGCTTTAAGCTCAATAGCCTCTTCATAGGCGTCCTCGGCTTGAGCAAATTGACCCTGCTGGTAATAGGCATTACCCAGGTTATAATAGGCCTGCACATAATCGGGATCGAGATAAATAGTTTGCTGGTAGTAGCGCGCGGCATTCTCCCATTCACCGGCGTCAGCATAGGCATTACCTAGGTTATAGTTGGCTTTTGGGTAAACCGGATTATAGCGGATTGCTTGCTCAAAGAGCTCAATCGCCTTGGCGTTCTCGCGCCGGTTCTGATAAACCACACCCAGATTATTATAGGCCTTGGCAAAATAAGGATTAAGCTCCACCGCCCTCTCCAATAAAGGAATGGCCCGATCTTCCCAGCCTTGTTCCTGATAGATCAAGCCCAGATTGCAGTAGGCGTCAGCGTCGTTGGGATTGTTTTCGATAGCCTTCTCCAGCGCCGCTATCGCCTCTTGTGTTTTACCATCCGCATAGTAAGCCAGGCCCAGGCCATTGAGCATCCTTAAGCTCCCCGGTGATTGGCGCAGCGTATATTGATAGAAGCTTACCGCTTTCTGCCAATGCTTATTTTGCGCCAAGGTCAAATAAAAGTACACTCCTGCCAGGCCCGCAGTTATCAGCACTACCGGTATGCGCCAGTTTCTTTGAGCGCTTAAGTCTTTTATCCCTTTAGCTAGGATCAGAAAAAATCCGATCGAAGGAACATATAGCCAATGTTCAGCCATATAGGCATTGATCGGATAGAGATTAGACATCGGAAGCAGAGAAATAAGAAACCAGGCCAGACCAAAAAAAGCGGCCTCGCTTTTTTTTCGGCGCAGGCCGTAGATAATCACCACAAGCGCAAAAAAGAATACCGCGCCCAAGGACGCTCTAATATCGCCAAAAGCGAGCGGCGGGTTAGCGTATTCCATATGTAAGGGATGAGGATAAAAAAGCAGCTGAACATAATTAACCAAGGCAGCCATAAATCCCGGCAGCCGATTGAAGAGAGTCGTAGTGCTGGTAAGATGCGGTAACAGCGAGCGTAATAGCGCTAAGCGCAATACCAGATAAAGCAAGGCTAGCGCTGAGAGCGGCAGAAAATTACGGGCAATAATTTTTTTCTTAAACGAATAGTGATAAAGTAAAATCAGCGCCGGCAGGATCAGGCTGTTTTCCCGGGAAATGAGCGCCAACGTATAACAAAACAGCATCGCCATATATTTACCGAAAGTGGGCGCCTTTTGCTGGCGCACATAGAACACCAGGCACAATAACATCCACAGCAAAGCTAAGGGGTCGGCTCTTCCGGAAATATAGGCCACGGCCTCAGTGTGTACGGGATGAATAACGAAGAACAGCCCGCTCAAAAAAGCGATGAACCGGTCGCCAAAAAGCGCATAAATAAACAGGTACAGCGCCAAGGTGGCCAGGAGATGCAGGATAACGTTGGTGAGATGATAACCCAGGGGATTGAGCTTCCAGAGGGAATAATCAGCCATATAGGTGAGCATTTGCAGCGGCCGGTAAAAATTATAACGTTTGCCGGTACCGGTAGGCACTTCATATTTAAACAC
>JAZDHS010000028.1:0-5053 GCA_043805735.1 Candidatus Omnitrophota bacterium
TACCGCGCCGAGAATTTTGAATAATAAAGGGAGTGAGAATGAATAAGAAAACAATTAAAGATATTGATATTAAAGGCAAACGCGTATTGATGCGCGTAGACTTTAATGTGCCGTTGGATGAACAGCTCAAGATTACCGACGATATGCGGATTACCGCGGCCTTGCCGACGATCAAATATGCCTTAGGCCAGGGCGCGAAGGTAATTTTGATGAGCCATTTGGGGCGCCCGAAGGGCAAAGTTGACCCGCAATTCAGCCTCAAGCCCGTAGCCGATAGATTAAGTAAACTGCTCGGTAAGCCGGTGAGAATGGCCAGTGATTGCATCGGCCCAGAGGTAAAAAAACTGATTGGCGCGATGAAAGCCGGAGAAATCGCGCTTTTGGAAAACACCCGTTTTCATAAAGAAGAAGAAGCCAACGACCCGGCATTTGCCAAGGAACTGGCGGCTTTAGGCGATGTATTCGTCAGCGATGCCTTTGGCAGCGTGCATCGGGCACATGCCTCAACAGAGGGGATTGCCCATCTTTTGCCGGCGTTAGCCGGTTTTCTTCTTGAGAAGGAAATTGCCTATCTCAGCAAGGTTACCGCTAACCCGGAGAAGCCGTTCGTGCTGATTTTAGGCGGGGCGAAAGTGTCGGACAAGATTGAATTGATTACTAATTTGCTCGATAAGGTGAACGCGATTATTATTGGCGGTGGGATGGCCTATACCTTCCTCAAGGCCCAGGGCAAAAATATCGGCGCCTCCAAGTTAGAAGCGGATAAAATTGACCTGGCCAAGGAAATTTTACGCAAAGCCAAAGAGCATAACGTGCAGATTTATCTACCTAAGGATAACGTCATCGCCGATAAATTTGCTGCTGATGCTAAAAATAAAGTCGCGGGCGAGGAAGTGCCCGAAGGCTGGATGGGCTTAGACATCGGGCCAAAAACGACTGATGAATTTATTAAGGCGTTAAAAAGCGCCAAAACCGTAGTCTGGAATGGCCCATTAGGGGTTTGCGAGTGGGAGCCTTTTAACAAGGGCAGTAAAAAAATTGCCCAGTGTTTGAGCAGCTTGAAGGCGACTACCGTTATTGGCGGCGCTGATACGGCGGCCGCAGTAGCCCAGTTTGGATTGAGTGAGAAGATGAGCCATGTTTCTACCGGAGGGGGTGCGTCGCTGGAATTTTTAGAAGGCAAAGAGCTTCCCGGCGTAGCCGCGCTCCAAGATAAGCAGGCACCCAATGACTAAACGACGCGCGATTATTGCCGGTAATTGGAAGTTAAATAACACGGTTAAAGAGTCTCTGGAATTAGTGGCCGGCCTGGTGCGCGAATTTAAGGGGATGCGTGACCTGGATATTGTAGTTTGCCCGCCGTATACTAGTTTGCACGCGGTGGCTAAGGCCCTGGCCAAGTCGCATATTCAATTGGGGGCGCAGGATGTTTTCTGGCAGGACGCCGGTGCTTATACCGGTGAGGTGTCCAGCCCGATGCTTAAAGAAGCCGGCTGCCGCTTTGTGATTATTGGCCATTCCGAACGCCGGAGCTATTTTGGCGAAACCAATGCCTCGGTAAACAAAAAAGTCCAGGCCGCGCTGCAACACGGTATTTCCCCGATCATGTGCGTGGGCGAGAGGCTCGAAGAGAGAGAGGCGGGAAAGACTTTTACGGTGATTGAAGATCATGTCGTTAATGGCTTAAAAGAGATTACCGCCGAACAAATGGAAAAAATTGTCCTGGCCTATGAGCCGGTTTGGGCGATTGGGACGGGAAAAACGGCAACCCCGGCCCAGGCCCAAGAAGCGCATGCCTTTATTCGCGGGCTACTGGAAAAGCTGTTCGGCAAAGATGTAGCCGCGATGGTGCGCATCCAATATGGCGGCAGCATTAAGCCGGATAATACCGCGGATTTAATGGCCCAGGATGATGTCGACGGGGCGCTGGTCGGCGGAGCGAGCCTGGATTTGAATTCTTTTGTGGAAATCGTAAAACGAAGCAGATGAGGATAAAACCATGTATGCGATAATTATTTTTATTCATGTCATTGCCTGCTTAATCTTAATTGCCTCGATTTTACTGCAGACGGGTAAAGGGGGCGGAATTTCTGAACTTTTTGGCGGCGGTTCCTCGCAAACGCTTTTTGGCACCCGGGCCTCGACTTTTTTGGTCCGCGCGACCACTTCCGCCGCGATCGTCTTTTTACTCACTTGTTTATCGCTGACCATACTTTCTTCGCAGAGAGTACAGTCGTTAATGAGCGGGGTTAAACCGGTTAGCGTAACTGAAACCCCGGCGATTCCCGTGCCGATAGAGACAATTCCGGCAGGAGTGGAAGAGGCACAACCTGCCCAGCAAAGCGAGGCTCAACCTGCGGCTACTCAGGAATAAGCGCCAGCACAATTACGATTACCAGCGCAGCCCAGCCTCAATGGTCAACAGACATTGGGGCTTTTTATTAGGCGCCGGGGTAGTATTTTATCTTGCTATTTCTACCACTACCTTTGCCGCTAATGAATACAGCCCTGTAATCGGAAAGCCGGGCGGAGAATTAATCCTCCCCACTATTTCCGACCCCAAATCGTTCAACCCGATTCTAGCCAAAGAAACCTCGACTACCGCCATCACCAGCCTGATTTTTGAGGGGCTGACCCAAACCAACGGAGTGACTACCGAGGTCGAGCCTAATTTAGCCCGCTCCTGGGAGGTCGACGCAACCGGCCAGGTCTGGACCTTTCACTTAAGAGATGACGTGCAGTGGTCGGATGGCCAACCGTTTAGCGCCGACGATGTCGTTTTTACATTTAATGAGCTGATTTATAATCCCGATATTCCTAACTCTGCCGGCGATATCTTCACCATCGAAGGTCAGCCCTTTAAAGTTGAAAAAGTCGATGCCCATACCGTGCGTTTTATCTTACCGGTTAAATTTGCCCCGTTTTTAAGAGGGATGGGACAGGAAATATTACCTAAGCATTTGTGCGCGGCGGCGGTAAAAGAGGGGAGCTTTAATTCTCTTTGGGGGCTGGATGCGCCGCTAACGAGTGTAGTCGGCACCGGCCCGTTTATGTTAAGTGAGTATTTGGCCAACGAGAGCATTACCTTAACCAAAAATCGGCGTTATTGGAAAAAAGATGAAGCCGGTACGCCGCTGCCGTATTTAGAAAAAATTATTTACGTGGTGTTGCAGAATCTAGACACCGCGCTATTAAAATTTCAGGAGGGGGAGCTCGATTATTACGGCTTACGCGGCAGCGATTTTGCGCTGCTCAAGCCGCTGGAAGAGCGAAAAAACTTTACCATTTTCCGCACCGGCCCGGCCTTTGGTTCGAATTTCCTGGTCTTTAATCAAAATCGTGGCCGGGACCCGGCGAACGCGAAACCTTATCTGAGCGCCGAGAAATTAAGCTGGTTTTGCGATCAAAGATTCCGCCAGGCGGCCGCACATTGCATTGATAAACAGGCGATTATCGATATCGTGATGAACGGCTTAGGTGTGCCTCAGGATTCGGATATGAGCCCCAGCGCCGGATTTTTTTATTGCCCCGAAGTCAAAAAATATGATTATAATTTAGCTCAGGCCCGCTCGATATTGGCTGAGGCCGGTTTCATTGACCGCAATCAGGACGGAATCCTCGAAGACGCCCTGGGTAATAAAGTCGAGTTTTCGCTGGTGACCAATTCCGGCAATAACCAGCGGGTGGATATCGCCAATATTATCCGGAAAGACCTGGAGCAAGTTGGTTTTAAGGTTTACTTTACCCAGCTGGAATTCAACAGCCTGGTGAGTAAACTTAATTCCTCCTATGACTGGGATGCGGTGGTTTTGGGCCTGACCGGAGGAATTGAGCCGCATTTTGGCAATAATGTCTGGCAGTCTTCGGGGCATTTGCATCTTTGGTATCCGCGCCAGGAACAGCCGGCTAGCGAGTGGGAGAAACGGATTGACCAGATTTTTAACCTGGCGGTACAGGAGTTGGATAGCCAAAAACGTAAAGACCTTTACGATGAATGGCAGCGTATCGTCGCCGAAGAGCTGCCGCTGATTTATACGGTGTTACCGGAAACAATTTTCGCGGTGCGCAATAAGTTCGGTAACCTTTACCCAACCGCTTACGGCGGCGCCTTTCACAACTTAGACCGGATTTTTGTCAAATGACTACCTATATAATTCGCCGATTATTAATTTCTATTCCGCTGCTGTTGGCAATCAGCTTTGTTACTTTTATGTTTATTCACCTGGCGCCGGGCAACTATTTTGATACCCTGCGGATGAATCCGCAGATTTCCGAAGAAACGATCATGAAATACGAGAGCCGCTACCATTTGGACCAGCCGGCGCTGATCCAATATGGTTATTGGCTGAAAAACCTTTTACACCGGGACTTGGGTTATTCATTCTCGATGATGAGTCCGGTAAGCGACGTGATTTACAAGCGGCTGTTTAACACCTTTATCCTTTCTTTGGCGGCGATGCTCTTCAGCTGGCTGGTGGCGATTCCTTTAGGAATATTTTGCGCGGTGCGGCAAAACCGCCTGAGCGACCGGATCTTCGCCGGGTTCTCCTTTATTGGCCTGTCGATTCCCAATTTCTTTTTCGCGATGCTCTTGCTCTACGGCGCTTCCCGGACCGGTTTGCTTCCCTTAGGCGGGATGCGTTCGGCAAATTACTCAAGCCTGGCCACATTCGCCAAAGTACTGGATATCCTCAGGCACCTGATCATTCCGACGCTGGTCATCGGCCTGGGTTCCCTGGCCGGCTTACAGCGAATTATGCGTGGCAATATGCTTGAGGTCCTGCGGGCGCAGTATATCACTACTGCCCGGGCCAAGGGTTTAGCGGAACATCGTGTAATCTATGTGCACGCCTTACGTAACGCAGTTAATCCGATGATTACTATTTTTGGCTATTCGCTTTCCGGGCTCTTAAGCGGCGCGGCCCTGACGGAAATTATTATCGGCTGGCCAGGGTTAGGTTCGGTAATGCTGCAGGCGGTGCGCAGCCAGGATATCTTTTTGGTAATGGGCAGTATGCTCATGGGCGGGGTAATGCTGATTGGCGGCAATCTC
>JAZDHS010000029.1:0-17305 GCA_043805735.1 Candidatus Omnitrophota bacterium
ATGCCCGCGCGGCTTTTGAAGAAATACTCGCTTTGGATCCAACCCACAAACAGGCGCTAAAATATATCAATAAGATTGATAAGCTGGCTCTAAAGAAGGAATATGAAGAACAGCTCACCCAGCGTCGCGCCGAAGAAGAGAAGGCCAAAGAGGAAAAGAGGCTTGCGCTCCAGGCAGAGACAGAAAAGGCGCAAGAAAGAAAGCGCGCCGAAGAAGAGGCAAAGCTAAGACAGTGGGAGCAAGAACAGCGCACGCAGGCCGAAATAGCGCTGGAAAAGGAACAACAGCGCCAATGCGAAGAGCAGATAAAAATTTATTTGGATGAAGGAAGTTTTTATTTGAAACAAAGGGCCTTTGACCGGGCCAAAGAAAAATTCAACCAGGTTTTATCTTTGGACCCGGATAATAAAGAGGCCATAAAGTACCTGCGGCAACGGGACCTAACTTTAGCGAAGCAAGAACGCGAGGAATTTATTGCCCGCGAAAAAGACCAGCAGCGGCTGCAGAAGATAAAACTGCTTTATGAAAAGGGTGATGCTTATTTCCAGCACGGGCTTTATTCCGAGGCGATTTCTTGTTTTGAAGAAGCAGTGGCGCTGGAGGGGAAACAGTAGAAAAAGAGGAAAAAGATGAAAGCAATGCAGTTCTCAAAGGAAATCTTGGTTAGAGAAATCGCGCTGGACCGGGCTGCGCTCAGACTCATCGGCGTAGTCGGCTTTATAATTTTGACCGCGCTGGGAGCGTTTGTGCGTCTTCCTTTGGCCTTTACTCCCGTTCCGGTTACGCTCCAGACTTTTTTTGTCTTTCTGAGCGGCGCGCTCTTAACCCGGCGTTTGGGTGCGGCGAGCCAGCTGGGGTATGTATTTTTGGGGATTTTAGGATTGCCGATATTTACCGGAGCAGCTTCGGGAATGGCCGCTCTCTGCGGGCCGACCGGAGGATACCTGATCGGTTTTATTTGTGCCAGCTGGGTGATTGCGTTTTTACGCCGCCGCTTTAACGCCACCAAAACAACAACGATGTTTTTAATCATGTGCGTCGGAATTGCCGTAATTTACCTGTTTGGCGGAATATGGCTCAAGACTCTGTTGCATTTGGACCTGACGGCAACGGTACAGTTAGGGATGCTGCCCTTTCTTCCCGGCGATTTAGCCAAGGCCGGGTTAGCCAGTATTCTCTACGCGAAAATACAGAAAAGAACAACAGCCTTGTTCGGATAATTAGCATTAACCCGTTTCACTAACATCAAGGGAGGCCTGTAATTAAAAAGTACTTTTTTCTTTGGGTAATTTTATTCTCAATGGCATCGGTCTTACCCGCGTACGCTGGGTTTAAAGATATTAAGTTTACCAACGTGCATACCGCGCGTATTGCCGCCAGCGATAATGACGAAAGTCTTTATCTGACCCGCGCGGCCGCAGTAGTAGAGTATGAATTCGAAACGTTTAACCAGGCGGTAAAATTAATTCCTTTTTACGAATATCAGTATAATCTTGACACCGACGACTGGTGGCGCAAAGAGGCGGGGGCGGAAATCGGCGCGTCCTTTTTTGAACAAGGATTGTTCTATTACGGCGCTTCTTTCCAACATGTCTGGCAGCAACGGGAGAACTATCCTGTTGAGTCGCTGGAAGAAACTACGGAGTGGGAATCGCGCTTTGTCTATACCCCGCCTTTAGATTGGTGGCTATTTGGCGATAAGTTTAAGCTACACTTATTTGATGAATATACCTATGATTTTACCCGGGGCCAGTTTACGTTGAACTGCTGCGGGGCGTGGTTTGAGTGGAAGGCCCTGGATTGGTTGAGCGTACCAGTCGGCTGGAGGCATATTGACCGCGTTCATGATTATGATGCCGATACCTTTGAATTTTCCGTGCTCTTAAGTTTCTAAAAAACTGCCTTGACAGTCAGGCTCAATACACAGTAAAATAAAAGGTTACGGGTCGGGAAAGGAACGATGCCATGGTCTTTGATGAAATGGAAAAGCGAAAATACCGTCGACTTAACTTCCATATCCCTATGCGTTACAAGAAGTTAGAATCAGCAACCGTAGAATTTAAAGGCAGCTTAATGCGCGATATTAGTGTTGGCGGGGCGAGCATGACCACCTATGAATTTTTACCCTTAAACCTGAAGCTGGCGGCGGAAATTCCCTTAGTCTCCGGGGTGCGCCCGGTGCGCGGGACTGGCCGCGTAGCCTGGATTCGTAAAGCCGGCTACAGCGACAACTATGATGTGGGGCTGGAGTTTAGCAACCTTGATGATGAAGACCGCGCCCAATTGTACGAGTTTATCACTGTCCAAAAAGTTCGTAAGATTAAATGAAGACAAGAATAACGCTGTCTATAATTGCTTTAAGCCTCTTCCTGGCCTATTCGCCGGCCTGTATGGCCTATTGGATTTGGACCCCGGAAACCGGCAAATTTATTAACCCTAAGTTTGCCGTAAAGGAAACACCACAAGCCCAGTTTGACTGGGCGATGGGATTTTTCCAAAAACAGGATTACAAACGGGCGATTAACGAATTTGACAAACTGATTAAGAACTATCCGCTCTCAAAACTGGCCAGTGACTCCCAATACCACATCGGCTTAAGTTATGAAAGGCTGGAGGATTACTACCAGGCCTACCGTAATTACCAGCTGGTGATCGATAAATACCCTTATACCGAACGGGTCGATGATATTATTGAGCGGGAATACCAGATTGCCAACCTTTTTTATACCGGGCAAAAAGCCAAAATCTTAGGGATGGCCATTTTACCGGCCAAAGACAAGGCCATCGAAATCTTTGCCCAGGTAACCGAAAATGCCCCTTATGGCAAGTATGCCGATCTGGCGCAATTTAAATTAGGGCAGTGTTACATGGAAGTTAAAGATTATATTAATGCGGCGCTGGCCTTTAAGAAGATTATCGAAAGCTATCCCAAAAGCCAGTTAGTTGATGATGCTAAATACCAGATTGCCATTTGCGCGGCCCAATCCACCAGCGGCCCGCAATATAACGAAGAGGATACCGATAAGGCGATCCGGGAATTTAAAGATTTTGTCAAACGCTACCCCGAAAGCCAGATGGATGACGAGGCCCGCAGCTTCATCGATACGCTCCAGGAGCAGAAGGCGCAGAAGAGCTTTGAGGTGGCCCGGTTTTATGAAAAGAAGGGCAATCTCCCCAGCGCGATTATTTATTATGAAGAGATTTTGAATAATTATCCCGAAAGCCAATGGGCGGCGCAGTCCTTGGAACGGCTGCAGGTTATCCGTAAAGAAAATGAAAAATAAAGTTGCACGTCACATGCCACAAGTCACACGTTAGAGAAAACCTGCGACCTGTGACATGAAACTTGAGACAGAAATCTAAAGTAAATTTTTAAGGAAGAAAATGAAGAATATGAAATATCTGGTAATGCTGTTTGTGGCGTTGGGTATGGCGGGTTGCGGATACACGGCCGGTTCGCTTTTACCGAGCGACTTAAAAACAATTTACTTAGAGCCATTCCGCAATAAGATTGAGCTGACTACAGAGTTAACCTTTGATGAATATCGTTTTCGCAGCTATCGGGCGCAATTAGAGACGGATATTAACAGGGAATTGAGGGATCGGTTTATTACCGACGGCAACCTCAAGGTTGTCGAGAGTGAAAAAGCCGATTTAATTTTGACCGGTGAGCTAATTGATTATCTAAGAGTTCCGGTGCGCTACGCTGCCGATAACGAGACCGTGGATGAATACCGGATTACCATCGTTTGTTCCGCCCAGCTGAAAAAAACGCAAAGCGATCAATTCCTCTGGAAAGAACCGCGCATTATCGGTGATTCCGCGCATATCCTCAGCGGTACCACCGCCAACAATGAAAGCGTGGCGGTAGAAGCTGCGGTAGACGATTTGGCCAGGCGCATTGTCAATCACACCATTGAAGGATGGTAATCCAAAAAGACTGCCCAGTCTACGTTCTTACCGGAAGCGAACAGCTCCTCAAAGAAGAAGCCCTTTCACGAATTAAAGCTACCTTTCTCGATAGTAATTTCCAGGAATTTAACCTTCATGTTTTTTACCCCGATGACGATGTGGCCCCAAAAGTGCTGGAGTGCGCCTGTAATGCCCCTTTTATGGGCGGCAAAAGAGTGGTGGTGGTGCGCCAGTGTGAAGCGCTTAAAGCCCAGGACCAACGCCTGATTCTTGGTTATGCGCAGAAGCCCTTTGCGCAAACGATTTTAGTATTGGAGATCAATGAGGATGAAGCCGGTGAGAGTTTTTTAGCGGCCTTACGTGGTTATGCCCAGGTTATTTCCTGTGTGCCCTTAGAAGGACAGCAACTGTTGCGTTGGATCGAGAACTTTTTGAAAAAACTCGGCAAAAAAATTGAACCCCAGGCCCAGGTCGTGCTAATCCAGAAGATCGGCGCCAATCTGGGGTTTTTGTCCAATGCCCTGGAAAGCTTAAGCCTCTATATTGGCCAGCGCGAAACGGTGCAGGCGCAAGATGTGCAGAAACTGGTCGGCCGGGATCTGAACACCACAGCCTTTGAGCTTTTTGAGGCGATTAAATTACGCCAGGGGGAAAAGGCCTTACGTGTTCTTGACGACTTGTTCAAAGATGCCGTGCACCCGGCGCAGATTCTCGGGGCGTTGGCGCATAGCATTATCGCGCAAAGGCAAAGGTTTGGGGGGATGTGTTTTTCTTTGGCAGAGCTGGAACAGGCCGATAGCGACATTAAGTTTGGAAGGACTACGCCGCGTTTGGCCCTGGAACTGCTGGTGGTTAAACTATTAAATGCCCGATGACTAGGATTTTCGCAGCGTGCGCGCCAGACGAGATTTCTTGCGCGCAGCTTTCTTTTTATGGATGATATTTTTTGCCGCGGCCTTATCGAGCCTTTTGAACAGTTCGCGCAGGACCTCTTTGGCTTGATCAAGTTTTTTCTCAGCGACCAGGCTCAAAAACTTTTTGTTCAGGGTCTTGAGTTCCGCGACCGCGCTGATATTACGCAGATGTCTTTTTTTCGCTTTACGTAACTCTTTAAAGGCAGATGGTAAAATAGGCATTCTAAAACTCCCTGTTTGGTTTATGGTTTTTGTAAGCAATGGTAACATAACATATAAGGATATATTTGTCAAGGATGGACACGAATAAATCTTTAATTGCCTCGGTGCGCTTGGTGAGCCTGGGAACCCTCTCCAGCCGCGTGCTTGGTTTTGTCCGCGATGTGCTGATTGCCCGTTTTTTTGGCACCGGGATGCGCGCCCAGGCCTTTATCGTTGCTTTTCGCCTGCCCAATCTCTTACGTGAGGTAGTGGGGGAGACCAGTGCCTCGGCTACAGTCGTGCCGGTATTTTCGCACCTGGCCGAGGAAGAGAAACCAGAGGAATTCTGGCGCGCGGCGAATTGCCTATTGAATGTGCTCATTGTTATTTTGTGCGCCTTCACATTATTAGGAGAACTATTTGCTCCTTTGGTGGTCAGGATTATTGCCCCCGGCTTTACAAAAGATCCCGCTACGCTTTTGTTAACCATTAAAATGACTCGCCTGTTATTTCCTTATATATTGCTGATCGGCCTTTCGATATATGCCATGGCGATGCTCAATTCGCTCAAGACCTTTGCGCTGCCGGCGTTTGCCCCCTGCATGCTCAATGTCAGCCTGATTGTGAGCATGCTGCTGTTTTGCCAGCGGTTTCGCGAGCCCGCACATGCCCTGGCGGTCGGCGTGCTCATCGGCGGGCTGTTGCAATTACTAATGCAGATACCGCTATTACTAAATAAGGGCTTTAGGCTTAAGGGCGGATTTTGCCTGGTCCATCCCAAAATTCAGGAAATCGGCCGGCTTTTTCTGGCGCGCACGTTAGGAATAGCAATTTATCATATTAATGTCTTTGTCGATACAATCTTGGGATCGCTTTCGTGGATTGTCGGGGAGGGGGCAGTAGCCGCCCTCTATTACTCCAACCGGATCATCCAATTTCCGATCGCCTTATTTGGCCTGGCCTTAGCCCAAGTGGCCACACCGACCTTGTCGGCCCAGGCGGCCCGTAAAGACTTTGCCGAATTAAAACAGACCGTCTCCTTTTCTTTACGCAGTATTTTTGTCACGATGCTGCCGGCCAGCGCCGGAATTATGGTCTTAGCACGCCCTTTGACCAGCCTTTTGTTTGAACGCGGCAACTTTACCAGCTATTCCACCCAGATTACCGCCTCCGTACTTTTTTTCTATTGTTTAGGCCTGGTGAGTTTTGCCGCGGCAAAAGTCTTGGCCAGCTGTTTCTATGCGCTTAAAGATACGGCCACACCGGCACGGGTAGCTGCGGGTGCGCTTTTGGTCAACGTTGTCTTAAGTGTTGCGCTGATGCGCCCCTTTAAGGTAGTCGGCCTGGCCTTGGGCACTTCTTGCGCGACGTATGTAAACTTTAGCGTGCTTTTATCGCTCTTAGGTAAAAGAGTGGGAGTAATCCCGCAGTTAGGCAAAACCGTTAAAGGAGCGCTGATTTCCACCCTGGCGATGGCGGTGGTGCTGTGGTTAGTTTTTTATCATACCGGACCTTTGCTGTATAATGGAAAAGTGTTCTTGCTGAAAATGTTGTTTACTATCACCTTGGGTATTAGCGTATATGTCGCGGCGCTGGCGCTCTTTGCGCCCGAGGAGAAGGAGCTCTTCACTCGATGGATATCGCGGAAAAGGTAAAGCGGTTTCCCGATTCACCCGGCATCTATCTGATGAAGGATGCCCAGGGTGAGATTCTTTATATCGGCAAGGCCTCTTCGCTAAAAAAGCGGGTGAGCTCATATTACCAGAAGCCGCCGGTGGATAAAATTTTGGCGTTGCTTTCGCGGGTGAGTGATATCACTTACATCCAGACTGTATCCAGCGCCCAGGCGCTGATTTTGGAAAACGCGCTGATTAAAGAGCACCAGCCTTATTACAATGCCGCGCTCAAAGACGACAAGAGCTATCCTTTTATTATGATCGATACCCGCTTGGAGTATCCCACGGTCACTATTGGACGGGGAAAAAAAGAAAAAGGCATACTCTACTACGGCCCCTATACCAGCGCTCGCGAGCTAAAAAACGCGCTCAAGACCTTACGCGCGCTTTTTCCTTTTCGCAGTTGCGCGACGCTTCCCAGGAAGCCCTGCCTCTATTTACAGCTTGCGCTCTGTCCAGGGATGTGCGTTGGGGCCATCGCGCCGGAGCAGTACCGTGAGCATCTTCGCCAGTTTGGTTTATTCCTAAATGGAAAGTTTGCACAGTTGCTGGCGCAATTAAAGGCAAAAATGCATTCGTCCGCACAAACCGAGTTATTCGAAGAGGCGGCGGGCTTACGCGACCGCATTGCCTCGTTAGAGGAAGTGATCGCTCAGACTAACGAAAGCCGCCAGCAGAATAGCCTTGTGGCGCTTGAGTCTCTGTTGGGCTTAAACCGTACGCCTTACCGGATTGAGGCCTTTGATGTGTCCGAGATTGCCGGAGCGGGTCTGTGCGGCTCGATGGTCAGTTTCACCGGCGGGCGGCCGGATAAGGATCACTACCGCCGCTTTAAGATCAAGACGGTGACGGGCGTTGATGATTACGCGATGCTGCGGGAATTAATCCGCCGCCGCTATGGTCAGAAAGACCAGGCTAAGGCGCTGGTGTTTGTCGACCTGGTGATGGTTGACGGAGGAAAAGGCCAGTGGTCGAGCGCCCGCCAGGAATTGGACGAGCTGGGCCTGGAAAGTATCCCGGTAATTTCGCTGGCCAAACGGCTGGAAACGCTCTTTACCCCTACAGGCGCCCAACTGCAATTACCCGGGAATTCCCCGGCCTTACAGCTTTTGCAGCGCATCCGCGACGAGGCCCACCGCTTCGCGATTACCTATCACCGTGTTTTACGGGATCGGCAGTTACGTTCCTCGGTGCTCGACGGTATTGCCGGGGTGGGCCCGCAGAAAAAAAGAGCGCTGTTACGGCATTTTAAATCGGTGCCGGCGATCAAAGAGGCCGGTGTTGAAAATCTGCTCAAGGTAAGAGGCATCGACCGCAAAACCGCGCAGAATATAGTTAAATATCTGGCAAATGCATAAATATGGTAAACTCTAAACAAACCCAAAATCCAAAACACAAAATTTTTTTTGAATTTTGAGTTTTGAATTTGTTTAGGATTTAGAGCTTAGTGTTTAGAGTTTTGATATGGTAAAGATGACAGTTTTTCAGAAGAAAGTTATCCAGGCGGTTTGTTCAATTCCCTTCGGCCAGACCCGCAGCTATAAATGGGTCGCCCAAAAAGCGGGATACCCGCGGGCGGTGCGGGCAGTGGGGAGCGCGCTTAAGAAAAACCGTAATCTCTTTATTATACCCTGCCATCGCGTGGTCAAAGCCAACGGTGAGCTAGGCCGTTATTCACTGGGTAAGGATATTAAACAGCTGATTTTAGATGTCGAAAAGACCATGAGGAGGAAAAATGCTCGAAGAATTGCGTGAACACCTCGATATTTTGGAAAAACGCTTGCTCCAACTACGAGGTTATCTTTGACGTCACCGGCAAACGCGCGCGGATTAACGCCATTGAAACGGAAATGTCACAGCCGGATTTCTGGAAAGATAATAAAAAAGCCCAGGAAATTATCCAGCAGATGAAAGGCCTAAAAGGCGCCTGCGGCCCTTGGGAAAAAGCGCAGCAGGCCTTTGAGGAACTCCAGGAGCTCAGCGCGCTCGTCGATCCGCATGATGGGGCTTCGATCGCCGAGCTCCACGCCGACCTCACCCGCCTTTCGGCGCAACTGGAGGCGCTTGAGTTAACCACATTACTGAGTAATGAAGAGGATAAAAATAACGCGATTATGAGTATCCATGCCGGAGCCGGAGGCACGGAGGCCTGTGACTGGGTAACAATACTCACCCGCATGTATATGCGCTGGGTAGAGCGCAAGGGCTTTACGGCCGAGGTGTTGGACTCTCTGCCGGGTGAAGAGGCGGGGACGAAAAACATTACCTTTTTAATCAAAGGAGAGTACGCCTACGGCTATCTGAAAGCGGAAATCGGTGTGCACCGGCTGGTACGCATTTCTCCTTTTGACGCCAATAAACGCCGCCACACCTCTTTTGCCTCGGTTGATGTCCTGGCCGAGGTAGGTGACGATATCGAAGTCGCGATTAAACCGGAAGAACTCAAAATCGATACCTATCGTTCGTCGGGGGCCGGCGGACAGCATGTCAACGTGACCGATTCGGCGGTGCGGATTACCCATTTACCCACGGGGATTGTTGTACAGTGCCAGAGCGAACGCTCACAGTTTAAGAATAAGGCCACGGCGATGAAGCTCCTGCGCGCGCGGCTGTATGAACGGCAAAAGCAAGAGCAAAAGAAAAAGCTGGAGGCCGAATACGCCCAGAAACAGGAAATTGCCTGGGGCAGCCAGATTCGTTCGTATGTGCTCTGCCCGTATACCCTGGCCAAAGACCACCGGACCAATTTCGAAAAAGGCAATGTCAACGCCGTGCTCGACGGGGAGATTGACGAGTTTATCGAGGCCTATTTGAAGTCGAAAATTAAAAATAAGTAAAAATATAAATAGGGTCTTGACAAAAATAAAAAATTTGCTAAAATTCTTTAAGTAAGCATTTTAAGGAAGGGGGGGGAGTTCAATTGATAGAAGTTAAATCTGTCAGTATGAACTATGGCAATACCAAGGCCTTGAACAATGTCTCTTTCCTGGCGGAAAAAGGCAAGATTGTCGGACTCTTGGGTCCCAACGGCGCCGGTAAGACCACGCTGATGCGCATCCTGACCACCTATCTCTATCCCACCAAAGGCACCGCCGTGATCGGCGGACATGATATCACCCAAGAACCTCTAGCGGTGCGTAAACTGATCGGCTACATGCCCGAGGCCGTTCCCTTATATGACGATATGCTGGTTGACGAGTACCTGGTCTTTATCGGCAACGCGCGCGGGCTTTACGGCGATGAGCTACGCGAACGCCTGCGCTGGGTCAAGGAGCAGTGCGGCCTGGAGCCGATCTGGAAACACGTCATTTCCGAAATTTCCAAAGGTTTCCGCCAAAGGGTGGGCCTGGCCCAGTCCTTAATCCATGACCCGCAGGTGCTTATCCTCGATGAGCCGACCACCGGCTTAGACCCCTTGCAGATAATCGGCATCCGGGAATTAGTCCGCCGGCTGGCCAAGGACAAAACGATTATTTTTTCAACCCATATCCTGCAGGAGGTAGAGGTGCTCGCTGAGCGCATCGTAATTCTAAATAACGGGCGGATGATTGCCGACGGAACGCGCCAGGAGATTACCCAGATGGCCACCAAGGGCGAAAAACTGACCCTGGTGGTTAAGGCCGAGGAAGAGGATGTGCGCACGACGCTGACCGCCGAAGATGTCGTCGATGAATTGCGTTTTGCGGGCTCAGAAGGAAACTACATCAAATTTTTAATCAGCGCCCAAACCGGTAAGCCGCTGGTGAACCGGCTCAATGAAATTATCGATCAGAAAGGCTGGACACTTCGGGAGCTGCGCCGGGAACAGGCGAGCCTTGAGGAGGCCTTCATCTGGCTCTTGAGCAAAGATATCAAGAAGAAAAGCACATGAAAAACATTTTCACTATTTTTTCTAGAGAAATCCGGGCCTATTTTAATTCGGCGATCGCCTATATTTTTATTGTTGTCTTTCTCTTAATTTCGGTCGGCGTGTTTATGGGCGATTTTTTCCTTATTGGTATCGCCGATATGCGCCGTTTCTTTTACACCTTTCCTTTAATGCTCTGCGTGTTTTTGCCTGCCGTGACGATGCGCCTCTGGGCTGAGGATAGAAAAGGCAACACGCTGGAACTGCTTTTGACTTTTCCCGTCAAGACCTACGAGCTGGTCCTGGGTAAATTTTTTGCCAGTCTTGCCTTCTATCTTACCGCGCTTCTGGCGACCGTGCCGGTGCCGATTATGCTGGTTGTTTTAGGCAATCCCGACAAAGGAGCGATTGTCTGCCAGTATCTGGGCATCGCTCTTTTAGGCGGTTTTTTCTTAAGCCTGGGAATTTTCATCTCCGGTTTTTGCAAAGACCAGATCGTCTCCTTTATTATCGCGATGATGGCCAGTTTTGCCTTTTTCCTCTTAGGCGTCGATTTTATGGTCATTTCCCTGGACGGCTGGACACCTGGCCTGGGCTCTTTCTTAAAGAACGCCCTGGGGATGACCCAACATTTTGCCGCTTTTCAAAAAGGCGTGTTTGATACCCGCGATTTTCTGTATTTTATTTTAGGCAGCGCCATCTTCCTAGTCCTCAACAGCTTCTGGCTGGAGACCCGCCTGCGGCCAAAGGCCAAAACGCTCTTTACCACGACCACGCTGATTAGCATTGCTATCTTCGTGGTGATCAATGTCTTCTTTGTCGATTTGCCGATCGGCCGCTACGATTTTACCGAAGGCAAGATTTATACCATTTCACCGGCCACCAGCACGATTTTACAGGGTTTAAAAGCCCCGGTAACGGCCAAATTATTCATCTCTTCGACGGACAAGATGCCCGGAGGAATGAAGACCTTAGAGCGTGATATCAAAGACAAGCTCGATGAGCTCCAGGTCGCCTCCAAAGGGAAATTCAGCTATAAGGTCTTCCACATGGAAGCGGCCAATGTGGAGAAGGAAGGCGAGGACTCTCTCGAAAAAACAATCGAGAAAAAAGGCGTGCGGCCGTTCCAGATCCGCAGCGTCGAGGCCGATGAAGTCGGGGTAAAGCTGATCTATTCCTCGATTACGCTGGCATATAAAGAAAAAGCCGAAGAGGTAATTCCGCAAATTACCCTACAGAATTTACCCGACCTGGAATATATTATCGTTTCCAAGATATTCAAAATGGCATTGGACAAGGTGCCGCACGTGGCCTTAGTTGCTCCTTACGTGGAAAGAGTGGTGGACCCGCAGATGAAGGCAATCTTAAAGCAGCTGGGTCGAGGCCTGATGGAAAAATATATTGATGATTCCTACGAACTCGTGCCTAAACTCCTGGAATACGAAGGCTATCAGGTCTCGCGGATCCGACTGACCGAAGAAGAGCCGATCCCCGCCGATGCCGACTCCCTGGTGATCCTGGAGCCCGACAACTTAAATGACCGCCAGCGTTTTGAAATCAACAAATTCCTGGTTAACGGTGGCTCAGTGTTTCTGGGAGTGCAAAACTACGATTTCCAATACCGCACCGTGGGCCCGGCCGGCGTGCAGGTCAGCCCGGTCGACAAAAATCCGGAAATCAATCCATTATTGGCAAATTGGGGCCTTGCGGTCAAGGAAGAGTTCTTAATGGACATGCAGTCGGATGTGGTTTCTTTGACCGGTGGCAATGTGATGGGTTTATTTGAAATTTCTTCCCCGGTTAAGATACCGATTCAGATTAAGATTAACTCTGAACAGATGAATAAAGATATTTCGATCACGTCACGTTTGCCGCTGATGCTTTATCTCTGGGGCACGGCACTTGCTCTTGATGAGGCCAAGATCAAAAACGCGGGCCTGCAACTGCAGACCCTGTTTTCCTCCACTGCCGATGCCTGGGAAGTAAGGTATCACTCCGGCAACCTCACTAAAGATGATTTTAATCCGCCGCCCAAAGAGGCGAGGAAGAGTTATCCTTTGGCGGTGTTTGCGCAAGGTGAGTTTCCTAATGCCTTCGAAAAAGAAGAGGTACCGGCCTGGCCGGTAAAGGAACAAGAGGCGAACCAGGAGAGTTACGAGAAGCCGCAGGAAAAAGTCGAATATCAGCCGGAGCCGGGAAAACTGATTCTGATCGGCTGCGCGCAGATGTTTAAGAATGAGCTGTTCGATAAGGGCGGACAACTGGCCTTTTTCTTAAATTCGGTTGATGCGCTGACTTTAGGAGAAGAACTAGTTAAGGTCAGAAGCAAACAACCCGTGGACCGGGCTTTAAAGACCTTGAGTTCTACGGCCAAGGGCGGTTGGCGGATTGCCACCACATTTTTGGTTCCGGTGGCCCTCTGCGTCATCGGCACTCTAAGAGTAGTGATGCGCAAACGCTCCAAGTGGGCATACTTAAAGACGGTGTAATCAGCAATTATGAAAACAAAACATATTATTATTTTAGGAATAGTACTGCTGGCGCTCTTGGGCGCTTTGGCGGCGAAGAAACTACTGGTTAAGCCGCCGATCGCGGTAAGCGAATACCAAACCCTGGAAATTACGCTTAATCTTGACGATATTTACGCCTTAGAGATAAAAAAGGGCGACCAGTTGATACGCCTGGAGCGTACCGCGGAGAATACCTGGCGCATCCCGACACATTGGCAGATCGCCGGCAATGCCCAGAAGATTGAAGAGCTGGTGAACAATATTGCGGGCTTACAAGGCGAACTGCGTTCGACTGCTCCGGAACTGTTTGCCGATTTCGGCATTGCCGCCGACCAGGCCATCGCGATTACAATGCTGGGCCAGGATGGCAAGAATCTGGCCAGTTTTTTCGTCGGTACCAAAAGGCCGGCAGCGGAGAGTTCGTTCTTGCGCCAAGGCGAATCGCCCCAGGTATTTTTGGTGAACAAAGATTTGCTTCCGCTATTAAACCTTGACCCCGAAGCGCCGGAGGCTACCCTGGATGCCTTGCGCTGGATGGATTTAACAATTGAGCGGTTTGACCCGGAAACGATCGATTCCGTTACTGTTACACGCCGGCAAAATGAAAAAACGCTGGCTACGGTCGAGCTGTTCAAAGAAGTTGACCCGGCTGAAGGCCTCAAACGCTGGATAGTTCGCGGCGAAACGCCAATATTTGATATCGATGCGAAAAAAATCAAAGACTTCCTCAAGGAAATCAACGAAATCAAAGCAATTTCGGCCTTGGATCCGCAAGGCCAAGGGTATGGCTTTGAAAATCCCTACCTTAAGTTAAGTTTAACCCGGGCGGTGAGTCCGCTGGAGATTCTCCTGGGCCAGGCCACCGAGGAAAATGGCGAAGACCGCTACTTGAAAAATTCACAGGGACAGGTATTGAGCCTGCGCCGCTATAATGTGAATAAGCTCGACGCCGACATCAGCCGTTTTTTTATTGATAATCCCTTGCGCGTTAATAGCGACAAGTTGCAAACGCTAGCCATTACTACCGCCGAAAAAACCATCCTGCTCGATCAGCCGCTGATCGGCCAGAATACGGTCTATATTGATAAAATTAAAACCTTTGCCGTCGAAAGCACTCTCTTTGACGAAAAATATACCCAGGGGATTGCACCCGCTCCTTATTCTTTGGAGATAACGAGCGAAGACTCAACCGTAATTCTCGATGCCCGCAAGGAAGACGAGAATCTCTATGTTGCCCAGCTGCGCGGCAAACCGCCGGTCTTTAAGATCAGCAAGGACACCTTTTCCAAGTTATTTGAAGGCTTAGAGGGCTTGCAGCTGGAGAAAACGCCAGCCGAAACCAAAGAAGAGACCTCAGCCGTTACCAGCGAAGCCACCCCCGCCGCGGCCAAGCCATAACTATCCCCGGCCTTTCCGTCTCATAACGGTCTTGCATTTTCCTTTTTATTGTAGTATCCTATCTAATATGTTTAAATTCCTACTTGATAAAATCAGCGGTTCACAGAGCGAGCGGATCTTAAAGCGCTTTAAGCCCTTCGTGGAAAAGATTAACGCCTTAGAAGGGGCCTGCGCCGCTCTTTCCGATGCCGAGCTACGCGCCAAAACCGATGTTTTCCGCGGCTATATCCAAACAAAAAGCGTGGAATTTAAGGAAACGCTTGAAGCCTTACGCCAGCAGCTCGCCGAAATGGTCGACCCTAAAGAGAAACAGCGGGTGAGGGTAAAAATCCGTGACCTGAACAATAAAATTGTTGAGGATATTTTACCGGAGGCCTTTGCCGTGGTCCGCGAGGCCGCCAAACGCACAATAAAGTTACGTCCCCATGACGTGCAGCTCATCGGCGGGATGACCCTGCACTCCGGGATGATCGCCGAGATGGCCAACGGTGAAGGCAAAACCTTAGTCGCGACCCTGCCCGCCTACTTAAATGCGCTTTCCGGCCGGGGCGTACACATTGTCACCGTCAACGATTATCTGGCCCGCCGCGACCGCAACTGGATGGGGCCGGTCTATGAATTCTTAGGTTTGTCGGTCGGTGTCATTCAGCATGACTTAAGCGACGAACAGCGGCAGGCCGCCTACGGTGCGGATATTACCTACGGCACGAATAACGAATTCGGTTTTGATTACCTGCGCGATAATATGAAATTCCGCAAAGAGGATATGGTCTTGCGTGGTTTTAATTATGCCATTGTCGACGAGGTCGACAGTATCCTTGTTGACGAGGCGCGGACCCCCTTGATTATTTCCGGGCCGGCGGAAGAGGCCACCGATAAATATTATACCGCCGATAAAATCGCCCGCAGGCTTAAAGGCAAGAAAATAACCGATAAGGAAGAGGTTGAGGCGAAATACAAGGAAGTCGATATCACCATCGGCTTTGATTTTATTATCAAGGAAAAGGAACAGATTGTCTATCTGACCGAAGAGGGCGAGAAAAAGGCAGCCGAGAGTTGGGGTGTGGAACATTTAAATACGATTGAGGCCATGCCGCTGAAGCACTTGACGCAGCAGTCCCTGCGCGCCCATAACCTTTTTGATAACGAAGTGGACTATATTATCAAAGACGGACAGGTGATTATCGTTGATGAGTTTACCGGCCGGCTGATGCCCGGCCGGCGCTGGAGCGACGGGCTGCATCAGGCCGTGGAGGCCAAGGAAGGGGTAAAAATCGAACGCGAAAACCAGACCCTGGCCACGATTACCTTCCAAAATTATTTTCGCATGTATGAAAAACTCTCCGGGATGAGCGGCACGGTCGCCACCGAGGCCCAGGAATTTTACCATATTTATAATTTGGATGTGGTGAGTATTCCCACACATCACCAGGCGATCCGCAAAGACCAGGCCGACGCGATTTATAAAACCGAAAACGAAAAATTCAAGGCCGTGATAGAGGAGATTATCGCCAATTATAAGAACAAACGGCCGGTATTGGTCGGTACGGTATCGATTGAGAAATCGGAACACGTCAGCCAGTTACTCAAAACCCGCGGCATCCCCCACTACGTGCTTAACGCTAAATATCACGAGATGGAGGCGCAAATTGTCGCCCAGGCCGGCCGGCTGGGCACGATTACTATTGCCACGAATATGGCCGGCCGCGGCACGGATATTCGCTTGGGCGGCAACCCCGAATTTATGGTCGGTGATATTCTAAAGCAGAAGAAGATCGGCCCTTACGACGCCAATTACCAGCAGGAACGCGCCGAACTTCTGGCTACTTTTGGGTCGCAGGTGCTTCAAGAGCGCAAACAGGTGGAAGGGCTGGGGGGCTTGTGCGTCATTGGTACCGAGCGCCACGAGTCGCGGCGGATTGACAACCAGTTGCGCGGCCGCGCCGGACGCCAGGGCGATCCCGGGGCCTCCCGATTTTATTTGTCTTTAGAGGATGACCTGATGCGTATCTTTGCCTCCGAGCGGATCAGCAAAATTATGGATTTCTTAAAATGGGAAGAGTCGCTGCCAATCGAACACCCCTGGATCACCAAGAGCATCGAGACTGCCCAGAAAAGGGTCGAAGAGCATAACTTTGAAATCCGCAAACAGCTTTTGGAATACGACAATGTGATGAATATTCAACGCGAGGCGATTTATGACGAACGGCGCCTGGTGTTGGAAAGCGAAAGTTTAGAAGAGCATCTCTTTGAAATGATTGAAGAGGTGGCCGAGGCGACAGTGGCGCTTTATGTCAACGACCAGATGCAGCGCGAACAATGGAATATCGCCGGCTTAAAGCAGCACCTCAAATCCAAATTTTTACTCACCGGCGAAGAACTGGCGGCGTGCTCTTCGGCGGGTGAGTTAGGCGAGCATGCTGCCGAGATGATGAAAAAGGCCTATACCCAGAAAGAAAACTCGCTCGGCGCAGAACACTTGAGGCGCTTTGCCCGGATTGTGCTCTTACAAATCATCGATGCCAAATGGAAAGATCATTTATATAGCATGGACCACCTGCGCGAGGGAATCGGCCTGCGCGGCTACGCCGGGGTAGAGCCGTTGGTGGAATATCAGCGTGAAGGCTACGATATGTTTACGATGATGAGCGAAAATATCAAGAATGAGACCGTGGAGATCATCTTTCGCGTCCAGCCCGTCCAGGAAGAAAAAATGTCTACCGTATTTTCCCGTACCCCCGTGCAGTTACTGCATCCGGAAAGCTCTGGAATTGCGAATTTACCGCAGCAAAAAATGCCTCAGGCCCCGCCGCCACCGTCAAGTGAGCCGGCGCGGCCGTTTGTGCG
>JAZDHS010000030.1:0-23639 GCA_043805735.1 Candidatus Omnitrophota bacterium
GACGGGATGGCCATTTTAACCGAGAAAAACATTCCGGCCTTATCTGTACTGGCGATAAATTTTAATTTAATCAACGAATTTGAGAAAAAGGAAAATCAGGAAAAGCCGATGGAGTTGGAAGGTGAGGTCCGCTATAATATCTTTTTACAAGAAAGGGCCTACCGCCTAGGCATTTCCTTTACCAAAATTTCCAAAAAAGATAAAGACGAAATTACTAACTTTATAAATATGACCAAGGCCTGGGATCCTAAAGCATAACATGGCAAACCAAAAAGTCCTTAAATTTCCCGATAATTTCCTCTGGGGCGCGGTGACTTCGGCTTATCAGGTAGAAGGGGCCAATACGAATAATGACTGGTGGCAATGGGAGCAGCTGGAGGGAAAGATTGCCGACCACAGCCGTTGCGGTTTAAGCGCCAATCATTACCATCTTTACCAGGAAGATTTCGATATTGCTAAAGAGCTGGGCCATAATGCGCACCGCTTTTCTTTGGAATGGAGCAGGATAGAGCCCGAAGAGGGCCAGTGGTGCGAAGAGGCGTTTGACCATTATCGCCGTGTAATCGCGGCCTTAAAACAGCGCCGGATCACTCCGATAGTAACTCTTTGGCATTTTACGCTTCCCTTTTGGCTGGCCGAGAAAGGCGGATTTGAAAACCCGCAAAGCGTTACTTTCTTCGAGCGCTATGCGGCCAAGGTCGTCCAGGCATTGGGTGAGGATGTGGATTACTGGCTGACCGTTAATGAGCCGATGGTTTATCTCTATTCGGCCTATCTGCAAAAGGCCTGGCCTCCGGGTAAAAACATTGGCCCGGGAGTTTTTACGGTTTTAAAAAATATTATTCTGGCCCATCGCGCGGCTTACCAGGCAATCCATCAAGCCAGCCGCCAATTCCTTGACAAAAAACCACTCGTTGGCCTGACCGCCTACATCCGGATTTTTCAGCCCTCTCGCCAATATTCTTTTTTGGACCGCGCGGCAGCCAGATTCAAGGATTACTACTTTAACGATTATTTTCTAAAAAAGTCAAAAGGAGCCCTTGATTATATTGGGCTGGATTATTATACCCGGGAGTTGACCCGGCTGGACATCGCTAAACCGGCACAGCTGTTTAAAGAAGGCTCGGCGAATAAGGAAGCCGCGGTCACTGACTTAGGCTGGGAAATTTATCCACAAGGGATATACCTGGCTTTGGTTAAACTGAAAAAATACAAGCTGCCGATTATTATTACTGAAAATGGTTTGGCCGATGGCGCGGATAGTCAGCGCGCCCAATTTATTCTCAACCACCTGATCCAGGTGCATCGGGCGATTGAAGAGGGAATTGATGTCCGGGGCTATTTATATTGGTCGCTCTTAGATAACTTTGAATGGGCGGAAGGTTTCCGGCCGCGTTTTGGCCTGGTCGAGGTCGATTACGCCACCCAAAGACGCAGGATCAGAGTTAGCGCCCATACCTATGCCAAAATCTGTAAAACTAACGCAATCTTTGCTGAGTAGATCTTGTGGAACGCATTAAATATCGGGTTGATGAAAAGAACAGTTTAGTAATAGAAAGGGCGGAGCAAGAGCTTTACCCCACGGGTGAGTTTGTTATTGATAAAAACAATAAACTTTGCTATATTCTTGAGGAGCCTTTAGCCTGGCGAAAAAAATACCGGCTGCCGCATAAAATTACTTTTGAAGGTAAATGGTCGATCAATGAAGAGCACGATTTACTCTTTACCTTAAACCAGGCCCGCCGGCAGTTTGGCGGCGCGGAACTCTATCTTAAGACCGAATTGGTCGGTGCCGAGCAAGACGCCTTGGTGTTTTCTCTGGGCACAACGCAGGAATCGGCCGTACATCAGATTAGCTTGATGCAGTTAAAGGGCCGCTGGCAGTCAGATGAATATAACCGGCTGCAGTTCCTGGTCCAGAAATCCGGCAGCCGTTACGATGTCCTGACCTTGCAGGGCTCCTGGGACATTGACCCAAACAATACCCTGGTCTATACCTACCGCAAGACTTATCTCAAGCGCAAAGGAGCCCAGGAAAGAACGCTGGCCTTAAAAGGATATTGGCAGATTAGCGCTAAGAACCGCCTCGGTTATATCCTTGACCTGGAAAATGATTCATTGTTCTCTTTTAAGGCCCATCTGGAAACCCCGAGCATTCTCGGTAAACGCGGCGCTATCCAGTATCGAGCCGGGATCGGCGTTAAGACCAGGCCGCCTTTTACCACGCGCACTTTTACGCTCTATGGAATATGGAAGCTGGAAAAGAAACTGGGCCTTTCTTTTGAAATGGACTATGGAGATGGTCAGGTAGCGGAGATGCGTTTTGGCGCGGTAGTGCAGATACTTAAACACAATGAAATTACTTTTCAGTTAAAGAATACTCAAGGCCAAGACTTAGGGATGAGCGTTAGCTTTAGCCGCACAGTGTTACAGGAAAAAGCCGAATGGTTTTTGCGCTTAATGAGCGATCGAGCCGAATCCCGGGTTGAGGGTGGCATTACCATCCTTTGGTAAAGAGAGTGTATGATGAAATATAAGCATGCTCTATTTTTGAATCCCTATATCGCCAACTCGGCAACCAGCGCGATGATGCTGTTTCCGCCTACAGGCCTGGAGTATGTCGCGGCCAGCGCCAAAGCGTTCGCGGATAAGATTACGCTTATCGATATGCGCTATGAAAAAGACTTAGCCGATGTGGAGAAGCTAATCGATTTTATCGGACGGGCAATCGATTTTGTCGGTGTGACTATTTCCTGGAATCGCCAGCTGCCGGAAATCTGTGCTTTGCTTAACCGCATTCCGGAAACGCTGCCTTTAGTGCTCGGTGGCTTTACAGCCACGGAAAAAGTAGATGAGCTTTTTTCCTGGTCCCCCAGGATAAATATTATTTGCCGAGGCGAAGGAGAGGAGACAATTAAAGAGATTTTGCAGGGAAAGCCCCTCGAAGATATCCTGGGGATTTCCTTTCGTCGTAACGGTTCGATAGTCCACAATGCCAACCGGCCGTTAACCGATGTAAATAATATTGTCTCCCCCGACCGTTCCTTAAGGCGACAGCAATACCAGCTGACGTTAAATAACGTCACTGTCTCTAATTTAAGTTTTGATACAGTGCTAACTTCCCGGGGCTGCCCGTTTAATTGCAAATTTTGCACCTTTACGCTTAACCCCTTAGGCCAGAAAAGAAGCTTTTCCCCGCGCGACGTCGCCTCTGTAGTTGAAGAAATTTCCGGCATCTCGGCAAAAATGGTCTTATTTAGTGACGAGAATTTTTCGTTCGACGCCAAAAGGGCGGAGCAAATCTGCGATGGGATTATTGCGCGCGGGATCAAGAAGCGATTTATCGTCCAGGCCCGGATTGAAATAGCCAAACACCCGGAGCTTTTGGCAAAAATGGTCCAGGCCGGGTTTAGGGCGATCTTAATTGGCATCGAGTCGCCGCATGATCGGATTCTGGCGCAGCTGAATAAAGGTTTTGATTCGGCGGCGGTACGGAAATACTTCAAGGTGCTGAGGAGTTTTCCGCTTTATTACCACGGCTACTTTATTTACGGTAATCTTACCGAAACCGAAGAGGAAATGCTTTACATCCCGGAATTTGCCAAAGAAATCGGAGTAGATTCGATTTCCTTTCTAAAATTGCGAATCGAGAAGTTTTCACCGCTGCGGGAACTGGTGGAACAAACGCCGGATTACCATATTCGCGAAGATGGGTTACTTTATTCCGATGTCTATGGCACTAGAGACTTAAAAAAGATTGGCCGCAAGATTAAGTTTGCTTTTTACACACCCGGACGCTATATGCATTTGCTCAAAAAGGTATTTTTTGAGATTAAATTTTTTACTGGCGGAGAGATATTATCGTTTATAGCCGCTGCCCCGCGGGTATTAAAGAGCGTGCTCACTCGAGAAATAGAGAAAGGCCGTCTCGGCGATTCTTTAAAGCGTATCTTTGTGAGCAACAAATAACCTTAGAAGCAAATCTTCGGGCTTGACAGTGGCGTTTTTCTGTGCTAAACTTATACTAACAAGCACGAAGAAGGTGTTTGTTAAGAACAATGAGGCGTTCGCAAGAACGCCGTTTTTGTTTATCAGGCTTTTTAAGGACAAAGGCGTTCTAACCTCTTAGCCGGGTATAGAGCGCCTTTTCTTTTAACAATAGGAAACAACCATGGATTTTAAGGTTTTGCTGGAAAAAATCACGCCGGCTTTGCGGAATATCGCGCGGCGACACCTTCTGCGCGGTTTCTATGATCAGGATGACCTCTATCAGGAGATGTGCCTTTATCTCTGGCAGCATTATGGGCAAGGCCTGCCGATCGGCATCAACGAGGCTTATGCGATTAAAGGTTGCGAATTCCACATCCTGAATTATCTGCGCAAAGGCCGCAGCCGCTATAAAGAATACGTCAGCCTGGATGAAGAGATCTCGGCGCATGGCGAGACCTTAAAAGACCTCATCGCCGCGCCCGGAACAGAAATGCTTGATAATCTGGATGACAAATTGACCATTGACGATATCAAAAGTAAGAACTTAACCGAAAAGGAAAGGAAAGTGTTGTCTTTCCTGATAAAAGGATATACCGTAAGGGAGATTGCCGGATTTATCGGGATTTCCCATGTGATGGTGCTCAAGTATAAAAAGAAGATTATGCAAAAATCCGGGCTGCAAGGTTACCAGGCCTAACCAAAATTTACTTATAGCAGTGTAAGTAGACGAAGGCGTCTTTAATCCAAGGGGAATAAAGACGCCTTTTTATTTTTAAAGGAGGAAAGAATGATTAACTCTGGTGATACCGCATGGGTTTTGATTTCCTCAGCCCTGGTGATGCTGATGACCCCGGGCCTGGCCTTCTTCTATGGGGGAATGGTCCGAAGAAAGAACATCCTTGGTATTTTGATGCAATGTTTCATTGTTCTCTGTGCTCTTAGCCTGCAGTGGGTCCTTTTTGGCTATAGCCTGTCTTTTGCGCCAGGTAATGGGTTTATCGGCGGCCTGCAATGGGCAGGGCTAAAAGGAGTTGGCCTTGAGCCATACCCCGATTACGCCGCGACCATACCGCATCAGGCCTTTATGATTTTTCAAGCGATGTTCGCTATTATTACCCCGGCGCTGATTATCGGCGCTTTTGCCGAACGAATGAAATTTTCCGCGTTTTTACTGTTTACGCTTTTATGGGCGACATTAGTTTATGATCCGCTGTGCCATTGGGTCTGGGGAGTCGGCGGGTTCTTACGGAACTTAGGCGCGTTGGATTTTGCCGGCGGCACGGTAGTCCATATTAATGCCGGGATCGCTGCTTTAGTCACGGCCTTAGTCATTGGCAAAAGAAAGGATTTTGATAAATACACCCCGCCGCCGCATAATCTTCCCTTCGTTGTTTTAGGAACCGGGCTGCTTTGGTTCGGTTGGTTTGGATTTAATGCCGGAAGCGCCTTGGCCGCCAACGGCCTGGCAGTCAATGCCTTTGTGGTCACCAATACCTCCGCCGCCGCCGCCGGTTTAAGTTGGGCGCTGATCGAATGGTTACGTAACGGAAAACCAACCATGTTTGGCACAGCCAGCGGCGCGGTAGCCGGATTGGTGGCGATTACTCCCGCCGCCGGATTTGTCGGCGTGATACCGGCGATGATCATTGGAATGTTGGTGAGCGTATTCTGTTTTGCTGCCGTGAGCATCATTAAGCCCAAGTTTGGCTACGATGATTCGCTGGATGCCTTCGGCGTGCACTGTGTCGGTGGAATCTGGGGGGCCTTGGCTACGGGTTTATTTGCCTCCAAACTCATCAACTCTGCTGGAGCCGATGGCTTATTCTTAGGTAACCCCAAACAATTTCTGGTCCAGCTTATTGCCGTGCTTGTTACTATTGTCTATACCGCTGTGGTTACTTTTATAATTTACAAGGTAGTCGATGTGTTGGTTGGTGTGCGTGTGGGCATTAAAGATGAGCTGATGGGTTTAGACCTGACCCAACACCATGAGCGCGCCTACACGATTTTGGAATAAGGAGGTAACGATGAAGCTGGTAATCGCGATTATTCAACCGTATATGTTGGAAAAGGTTAAAGATGAATTATATAAGGAAGAGGTCAATCTGATTACTGTAAGTGAGGTTCTTGGCCATGGCCGGCAGATGGGGGTGGCCGAGGTTTACCGCGGCGTCAAAGAGACCGGTAACCTCTTAAAGAAAATTCGCCTGGAGATTGCCGTCAACGATAACTTTCTTGAACCGACCATCAAGGCCATTGTCAAAGGCGCCAAGACCGGAGAGACCGGAGATGGGAAGATCTTTGTTTTGGATCTAAAGGAGTGCATTCGCATCCGGACCGAAGAGCGTGGCGGAACAGCGATTGGCTGAAAAAAAAGAGGTTACCAAAAGAGGTGCTTTTTTACTTTACACTATGAAGACCAAGAAAGCACAAAGATTGTGCATGAAATAGCTGGGAACAAAGACGTTCTCATAAGCCTAAGATATAAGCTTAGAGAGCGTCTTTTTTTATACAAAAAATAAAGGAGGCCAAAATGGCTAAGAAAACAAAAACGGATATAATGAAGTTGGTCAAAGAAAATGACGTGAAGTTTATTCGTCTGTGGTTCACGGATATTCTTGGCCAGGTCAAGAGTTTCGCAATTACCGTAGGCGAATTGGAAGGGGCCTTGGAAAACGGGATGGGTTTTGACGGCTCCTCGATTACCGGATATCAGGATATCGAGGAATCGGATATGATTGCTATGCCTGATCCGGATACCTTCCAGATACTGCCTTGGCGCCCGACCGAAAAAGCGGTGGCGAGAATGATCTGCAATGTGCTCAATCCGGATAAGACCCCTTATGAAGGCGACCCACGCTATATCCTGAAGAAAGCGCTGGAGCGGGCCAAGAAAATGGGCTTTGATCATTTTTATTTGGGCCCGGAGTTGGAATATTTCTACTTTAAGTCCGATGATAAGACCGAAATTTTGGATAAAGGTGGCTATTTTGATTTAACTACCTTGGATGTCGCCAGCGATTTACGCAGAGAAACCGTATTAGCTTTGGAAAAAATGGGTATTCAGGTCGAATATTCGCATCACGAAGTCGCGCCCTCGCAGCACGAGGTGGATATGCGTTATAAAGACGCGTTGCTGATGGCCGATAACGTAATTACCTATCGCGTAGTCGTCAAAGAGATTGCCAATAAATTTGGCGTTTACGCCACTTTTATGCCCAAACCGATATTCGGCGTAAATGGTTCAGGAATGCATACGCATCAATCGCTATTTAAGGGAGAGAAGAATGCCTTCTTTGACCCGAAAGCCAAAGATTTTCTTTCCGATACCGCGCATAAATATATCGCCGGGCTGTTAAAACATTCCAAAGAAATCTGTTCGATCTTTGCTCAAACCACCAACTCCTATAAGCGCCTGGTGCCTGGTTATGAGGCCCCGGTATATATTGCCTGGAGCCGGCGTAACCGCAGCGCGCTGATCAGGGTACCTTATTATTATCCGGGAAAAGAACAGGCCACGCGCTGCGAATTTCGCGCCTGTGACCCGGCCTGTAATCCTTATCTGACCTTCGCGGCGATGCTTCATGCCGGCTTAGAAGGTATTGAGAAGGGATACAAGGCCCCTGAGCCGATGGACCAAAACCTTTATGATCTCACCGAGGCCGAACGCAAGAAAAAAGGTATTGAGACCCTGCCGGATAGTTTGGGTTACGCGATATCAATTACCGAAAAGAGCGACTTGGTGAAGAAAATATTAGGCGAGCATATTTTCCCACGCTTCGTTGAGCTGAAGAAAAAAGAATGGGATGAGTATCGTATCCAGGTCACTCAGTTTGAATTGGATAAATACTTATCGGTGGTCTAAAGAAACGCTTTAACCTCGTTTGCCTGCCCGGATATTCCTGGCAGGCAAACAGGAAAAATTTTTTGTGCCCGAATGCTTAAAAAACAGGCAAGGAACGATGAAGGATATTTTGGAAAGTATTGAGGAATATTTTCTGGCTGCTTCCAATGGTGAAATATATGACTATATAATTAGCCATGTGGAAAAGGCGCTGATTGAGAAGGCCCTGGAACGCTGTGGCGGTAATCAGATTGCCGCGGCAAAAATCTTAAGCCTAAACCGCAATACACTGCATACGAAGCTGAAAAAACTAAATATTAATATTATAAATTTTAAAAAATGATTCTCTTCATTAAGCACGCAGATACGGAAGGGCCAGGGACGCTGGAGGAGGCGTTTAAGGATACTTCCCATAAAACACAGATCGTAAACTTAAATCGCCATCAGTCTTTACCCGACCTTAAGCAGTGCGCGGCGATAATTTCCTTGGGCGGGCCGATGAATGTGTACCAGAGCGATAAGTATCCGTTTTTAAAAGCCGAGGAGAATTTTTTGAAAAAGGCAATCGCGCAGAATATCCCGGTGTTAGGTGTCTGCCTGGGGGCGCAGTTATTGGCTAAGGTCTGCGGCGCTGAGGTGAACAGGGCTCAAGGCCAGGAAATTGGCTGGTATGACCTCACCTTGACCAAAGAGGCCCGGCGCGATCCGCTTTTTTCCGGGTTAAACAATACATTAAGCGTTTTTCAGTGGCACCAAGACTCCTTTGACTTACCCCAAGACAGCAGCCTTTTAGCCAGCTCGCTCTTATGCCAAAATCAGGCGGTGCGGATGGGACGCTATGCCTGGGGATTGCAGTTTCATCCGGAAATGACACTGAATATGGTTTCCCAATGGCTGAATACGAACAAAGAAGACTTGGATAAAACCGCAATTATTGCGGAATCTTTCCAAAAGTGGGACGAATATTTTAAGCAGACCCAAAAAATGTATAAAAATTTTAAACGTATCGTTGAATCCGCTAGTAAACACAGAGTGAAATCGCGATGACGAACCATAGTTTTACCCCAAAACAGGGTCTATACGACCCGCAGTTTGAGCACGATAGCTGCGGAGTGGGGTTTGTCTGCAATATTAAAGGCCATAAATCGCGCGCGGTGGTGCAAAAGGGTATCGAGGTCTTAGAGCACTTGAGCCATCGCGGAGCGGTAGGGGCTGACCCTAAAACCGGGGATGGCGCCGGAATTCTCATTCAAACCCCGCACGAATTTTTGCAGCAAGCCTGCGCTAAAATAAAAATTACTTTACCCGGGCCGGGCCACTATGCCAGCGGCTTAGTATTTTTGCCGAATAAGACCGAGGAGAGAAAAATTTGTATGGACATTTTTGCCAGGATCGTTGCCGAAGAAGGGCAGCAGCTTTTAGGCTGGCGCGATGTCCCGGTGGATAGTTCGGTAATCGGTAAAAACGCCCGGGAAACCATGCCGTTTATGGCCCAGGTATTTATTCAGCGTGGTGAAAATACACCCGAGCCGCTTGCTTTTGAACGGAAACTCTATGTCATCCGCCGGCAGGTGGAGAATGCCGTGCGCGCTGCCGAGCTCAAAGAAAAACTGTTTTACATTACTAATCTCTCGTACCGTACGCTCAGTTATAAAGGCTTATTAATGCCTTCGCAGTTACGCAGCTTCTTTTTAGACCTGCAGGACGAAAGCTTAACCAGTGCAATTAGCCTGGTGCATTCACGCTATAGCACCAATACCTTCCCGGCCTGGGATCTGGCCCAGCCGTTTCGTTTTTTAGCGCACAACGGAGAGATTAATACGCTGCGCGGGAATATTAACTGGACACGGGCCCGGGAAAGGCTGATGGCGAGCAGCTTGTTCGGTAATGATATTGATAAGGCCAAGCCGGTAATCGTGGAGGGAGGAAGCGACTCGGCGACTATTGACAATGTGTTTGAGCTGCTGACGCTTTCCGGCCGGCCGCTGGAACACGTAATGATGATGCTGATTCCCAGTGCCTGGGAGCATGATAATTTTATGGATCAAAATTTAAAAGACTTCTACCGTTTTCATGCCTGCTTTATGGAACCTTGGGATGGACCGGCAGCGATCGCTTTTACTGATGGGGAAAAAATCGGCGCGGTATTGGATCGCAACGGACTACGCCCGGCGCGCTACCTGGTTACTGAACAGGGCCTGGTGATTATGGCCTCGGAGGTCGGTGTGGTCGATATTAACCCCGCCGATATCAAAAGCTCAGGCAGGCTTGAGCCGGGAAAGATTTTTTTAATTGATACTCAGCGCGGGCAGATTATTGATGATGCCGAAATTAAGCGCTCGATTTCCGGAAAATCTCCTTACGCTCAATGGAACCAGAGTCATCTGGTTGAGCTGGATAATCTCATCGGAGCAGGGGGGCTAGAGCGTAAAACTGAAGACATCTTGCCGGTTTTAAAGGCCTTTGGTTATACGCGGGAAGACTTAAGCTTTATCCTTAAACCGATGGCCGAACAGGGTAAAGAGCCGGTGGGGTCAATGGGCAACGATACGCCGCATGCGGTCTTTTCGCAGAAACCGCAGCTTTTGTATAACTATTTCAAACAACTTTTCGCCCAGGTCACCAATCCGGCAATCGACCCAATCAGAGAAAAATTAGTGATGAGTATGGAGAGTTTTATTGGCCCGGAGAAAAATATCCTTGAGGAAACACCGCAGCATTGCCATAAGCTGCGGGTGCGTAATCCTATACTGACCGATGAGGAAACGCAGAAATTCAAGGATATCAATATTAATTCCTTTAAGACCAAGACGATCTTTACTTTTTTTAACGCCTCCGGCGCTCAAGAGGCATTTGCCCAGGCGCTGGCACGAATCTGCTATGAGGCCGAATATGCCATTGAAAGCGGGTATTCATTTATCGTTTTAAGCGACCGCGGCGCGGATAAAGATAATATCGCTTTGCCGGCGCTTCTGGCCGTCAGCGCAGTGCATCAACACCTGGTGCGTAAGACCATCCGTTCGGAAGTGGGGATCATCATCGAGAGCGCTGAACCGCGCGAAGTGCACGATTTGGCGCTGCTTTTTGGTTATGGGGCCGATTGTGTTAATCCCTATCTTGCTTACGAGGCCATCGAGTATTTAATTAAAACCAGGGAACTCGCTCTTGATGCTCCAAAGGCGCTCAATAATTATCGTAAGGCGCTGACCGATGGGATTTTGAAAATTCTTTCCAAAATGGGAATCTCGACACTGCGCAGCTATCGCGGCGGGCAGATCTTTGAAGCCCTAGGGTTAGAAAATGCTTTTATTGACAAATATTTTACGGGAACAGTCTCGCGCATTGAGGGGGTAGGATTAGAGGAAATAGCCGCTGAGACCATTGAACGGCATCTTCAGGCCTATCCACCGAACGAGATCGAAAAACCTTATCTGGCCAGCGGTGGGGTCTATCAGTGGAAAAAAGACGGTGAGTTCCACTTGTGGAATCCCTTAAGTATCGCCGCGTTGCAAGATGCCACACGCTCAAACGACTTCGCGAAATATAAAGAGTTTGCGCGGCTGATTAATGAGCAGTCGGCTAATCCGACTACCTTACGCGGCCTGTTGGAATTTGAAAAAACTAAGGCAATTCCAATTGGCGAAGTCGAGCCGGCAGAACAGATTATGAAACGTTTTGCCACCGGCGCGATGAGCTTTGGTTCAATTAGCCGGGGGGCACACGAGACGATTGCGATCGCGATGAATCGCATCGGCGCTAAATCGAATACCGGAGAGGGCGGCGAGGACCCGAATAGGTTTATCGCTCTTCCCAACGGTGATTCCAAGCGTAGCGCTATAAAACAAGTAGCTTCGGGAAGATTTGGCGTAACGATTAATTATTTGGTCAACGCCGATGAAATTCAGATCAAGATTGCCCAAGGGGCCAAGCCGGGTGAAGGCGGGCAGCTTCCTGGGCATAAGGTGAGTGAAATTATCGCCCGCACCAGGTATACTACTCCGGGAGTTACCCTGATCTCTCCTCCGCCGCATCATGATATCTATTCGATTGAAGATTTGGCGCAGCTGATCTTCGACTTAAAAAATGCTAACCCCAAAGCGCGCATTAGCGTTAAGCTGGTTTCCGAAGTGGGTGTAGGTACGGTGGCGGCGGGCGTGGCTAAAGGGCATGCTGATATGATTCTGATTTCCGGGGGTGACGGAGGAACGGGCGCCTCCCCGCGCAGTTCGATTATGCACGCCGGTTTACCCTGGGAATTGGGCTTATCCGAAACGCATCAGACCTTACTTTTAAATAATCTGCGTTCCCGGGTGCGCCTGCAAACTGATGGCCAGTTACGCACGGGAAAAGATGTAGCCATTGCCGCTTTATTAGGGGCGGAGGAATATGGTTTTTGCACCGCGGTGTTGGTAACTATTGGCTGCGTTATGCTCAGGCACTGTCACTTGAATAACTGCTCAGTGGGAGTGGCCACACAGGACGATATTTTACAGAAGCGCTTCAGCGGCCGGCCGGAGTATATTGTTAACTACTTTCAGTTTGTGGCTGAAGAACTGCGCGAAATTATGGCAAGCTTAGGTCTGCGTACAATTAACGAACTGATTGGCCGAACCGATCTTTTGACGGTTAATGCAGATAGTATTGTGGCTAAGGCAAAAAAGATTGATTACTCGCGTATTCTTTATCGGCCCGAGGTGCCGGCAGAGTTTGGACGATACTATAGCGGTGAACACCTAGCGCATCCGGATGGAGTGCTCGATAAAAAACTAATTGAGCTATGTGATAAGGCATTTAAGAAAAATGAACCGGTTAAACTGGCACTGGAAATTAAAAACACTGACCGGGCTACGGGAGCGCTTTTAAGCGGAGAGGTTTGCCGAAAATGCGGGGACGGCGTGCTCTTAGAAGATACAATTAGCTGTCATTTTAGAGGGATTGCTGGCCAAAGCTTTGGGGCCTTTCTTGCCAAGGGTATCACTTTTGAACTGGAAGGCCTGGCCAATGATTACGTGGGTAAGGGTATTTCCGGAGGAAAAATTATTATTTATCCCGATCGAAAAAGTCGCTTTGCGCCCGATCAAAATATCGTTATCGGTAATACCACCTTCTACGGGGCGATATCGGGCGAGGCCTATATATGCGGAGTGGCTGGAGAGCGATTCGCTATCCGTAATTCCGGGCTCTACGCCGTGGTCGAAGGAGTAGGCGACCATGGTTGCGAATATATGACCGGCGGCCGGATAGTGGTTCTGGGTAAGACCGGGAAAAACTTTGGCGCCGGAATGTCCGGAGGAATCGCTTATGTGTATGACGAAGAGGGGACCTTTAAAGATAAGTGTAACATGGATATGATTATACTGGAAGCAGTCAAAGAGAATGACCGTGATACGCTTTACCATCTCATTCACAACCATTTTAAATATACCGGCAGTAAAAAAGCCGAGCGGATTCTGGCTAATATGCAGCAGGAGTTGAAAAAATTTGTCCGGGTGATCCCAATCGAGTATAAGCGTATTTTAGAAGGCGAACGTATTGAGAAAAAACTGGGGTTGGCGGAGGCGTCCGATGGTTGATATTAGAGGTTTCCTAAAGATTGCCCGCCAAAATGGCCTCACCCGGCCGGTATGTGAACGTATCCGTGATTTTAAAGAGGTGACAACGCCGCGCTCCGAGGGGCAATCCCGGGAGCAGGTCTCGCGTTGTATGGATTGCGCTACCCCATTTTGTCACTGGGGCTGCCCCATTGGAAACTTTATTCCCGAATGGAGCGATTACACCGCGCGGGAAAAATGGGAAGAGGCGCTGACCTTGCTGGATGCTACCAATAACTTACCGGAAATTACAGGAAGAGTATGCCCGGCACCATGTGAGTCTGCCTGCGTGCTCGGTCTTAATGATGATCCGGTGACGATACGCGAAAACGAGTTGGCGGTGATTGAGTACGGGTTTAAAAAAGGATGGCTAAAGGCCGAGGCGCCCAGGAAAAGGACGGGTAAACGAGTGGCGGTGGTTGGTTCAGGGCCGGCGGGGCTCTCCTGTGCGGCGCAATTAAATAAAGCCGGCCATCACGTCGTGGTTTTTGAGCGTGACCGCCATCCCGGAGGGATCTTACGCTATGGCATTCCCGATTTTAAGTTGGAGAAATATCTAATTGAGCGCCGGGTCGCGCTCTGGAAACAGCAAGGCATCATTTTTAAAACCGGTATTGATGTCGGTAAAGATTATCCGGTGAATTCACTGCTTGACGAATTTGATGCTATTTGCCTGAGCGGCGGTTCACGCCAGCCGCGGGACTTAAAGATTGAAGGACGAGAGTTGAAAGGAATATATTTTGCCATGGACTATCTGATTCAGGCCAACAAAAAAATAAGCGCTGAAAAACTTGACGCGCATGATATAATCGATGCCCAAGGAAAGAAAGTAGTCGTCATTGGTGGTGGCGATACCGGAGCAGACTGTGTAGGCACAGCGCACCGTCAAGGCGCGGCCTGCGTGGTGCAGATCGAAGTACTTCCTGAGCCGCCGCAGTGCCGTAGCGACGAAGATTGCTGGCCAAAACATCCCCTCATTTTAAAGAAATCATCCAGCCATGAAGAAGGCGGCGAGCGCCATTGGGCGGTCTTCACCAAACGTTTTATCGGCGAGAAGGGCATGGTGAAAAAACTTTCTTGCCTGAAAGAAGCTCCGGGAAGCGAATTTGAGATCCAGGCCGATCTGGTGATATTAGCGATTGGTTTCTTGCATCCGGAACACAGCGGCCTTTTAGCCAATCTTAAAGTGGAGCTGGATGCGCGCGGCAACGTCAAGACCGGCGAAAACTATCTAACCTCAGTGGAAAACATATTTTGTGCCGGCGATATGCGCCGCGGACAATCCTTAGTCGTCTGGGCGATTGCCGAAGGCCGGCGCGCGGCTTATTACATTGATCAGCATCTAATGGGCAAAAGCTATTTGCCGAATTTATAAAAAGGGCTTAAGATGATCAGCACGGGAATGAAGGGTTTAGATGAGATACTTACCGGCTTAAGGGCCGGGGACAATGTAGTCTGGCAAATCGACGATATCGAGGTCTATGCGGATTTAGTCGAACCGTTTGTCGAGCAGGCGCTCAAAGATAAAAAGAAAGTCATCTATATGCGCTTTGCTTCGCACCAGGAATTACTGAAAAGTTCCGACCTGATCAAGCGCTATGAGCTCAATGCCAATATCGGTTTTGAGGCCTTTACCACTAAGATTAATTCAATCATCGACCAGGAAGGAGAAGGCGCTTATTACGTATTTGACTGCCTTTCCGAATTGATTTCAGCCTGGGCCTCCGATTTGATGATTAGCAATTTCTTTATGGTCACCTGTCCGTTTCTTTATGAGTTGCGCACGATTACCTACTTTTCAATCCTGCGCAATAATCATTCCTTTAAATCGATTGCCCAAATTCGCGAAACTACTCAGCTCTTAATCGATGTTTATCGCTGCGAAGGCAACCTCTACATTCATCCACTCAAAGTTTGGAACCGCTACACGCCGACAATGTTCTTGCCGCACCAAAAAGAAAATCAGCGTTTTATTCCTGTAGCCGACAGCGTCAATGCCGCGACACTACTGTCCTATATTCATGAAAAGGGAGCGGAAGGCGCCAAGAGAAACCTCGATTACTGGGACCGCTTATTTCTGGAGGCCCAGGAACTAAAGGAAGAAAAGGCGGCAAAATCAACGCTCGCGTCAATGGTTAAAAAGTTATCCAGCCTGATGATTACTAAGAATAAGAAAATGCTTGAGCTGGTGATCCGCCACTTTACCCTGGAGGAGCTCATTGATATCAAGTCGCGCTTAATCGGCACGGGCTTTGTTGGCGGTAAAACGGTCGGTATGCTTTTAGCCCGTAAAATTCTATCCGCCGATAAAGATTTTAAAGCCGAGAAATTACTCGAAGGCCATGATTCCTTCTATGTTGGTTCGGATATATTTTATTCCTATATCGTCCAAAACCGCTTATGGAAATTACGGATGCAGCAGCGCACCAGCGACGGCTATTTCAAGATCGCCAAGATCTTGAAGGAGAAAATGCTCTACGGCACTTTCTCCGATGAAATTAAGGAGCAATTCCAGCAGATTATTGAGTATTTTGGCGTTTCACCGATCATTATCCGTTCGAGCTCGCTTTTAGAGGATAGCTTCGGCAATGCCTTTGCCGGCAAATACGAAAGTATCTTTTTGGCCAATCAGGGTACACCGGAAGAGCGGTATATTAAATTTGCCGAAGCGGTAAAAAGGATTTACTCCAGCACGATGAGTGAAGATGCCCTGGCCTATCGCAAGCAAAGAGGCTTGGATGAACTCGATGAGCAAATGGCCCTTCTTATACAGCGCGTTTCCGGTTCTTATCACCAGCATTACTTCTTTCCTGATCTGGCCGGGGTGGGTGTTTCTTATAATACCTATGTCTGGAACGATAAAATGGACCCGCGCGCCGGAATCTTAAGGCTGGTCTTTGGACTGGGTACCCGGGCGGTAAACCGTGTGGAAGGGGATTATCCGCGGATGGTGGCGTTGGATGACCCGTTACGCAAGCCTTATGGGGACATGAATGACATCCGCCAATTTTCGCAACATGAGGTTGACCTGATTAACACTAAGGAGAACACTTTTCAGACTCAAGGGTTTGCCGAACTGGTAAACGAAAAGGTCTATGACCAGACCGAGCGCGTAGCGATCCGCGATGAAGAGGCCAGCCAGATGATGAGCGGAAAAGGCCAGGAGAAGGAATACTGGATCTTAACCCTGGATAACCTTTTTACTAATAAGACGCTAAGCCAAGTGTTTACGCAAATATTGAAAACGCTGGAAAAAAGCTATGATTACCCCGTGGAAATTGAGTTCACTGTAAATTTCACCAGCAAAAGTAGCTATAAGATCAACCTGTTGCAATGCCGTCCGCTGCAGACACGCGGTTTGGGCCAGAAGGTAGAGTTGCCCAAAAAGATCAGTCCGAACAATATTCTTTTTGCCTCGCCGGGATATTTTCTCGGAGGGAATATTTCCCAGGATATTAAACGCATCATTTATGTGGACCCCCAGAAGTATACGGCGCTGGCGCAGCAGGAAAAATATGAAATTGCGCGTATCATCGGCAGGTTGAATCAGGAATTGCTGGTGCGGGAAACCACGCCTGCGCTTTTAATTGGTCCGGGCCGTTGGGGTACAACTACCCCGTCTTTGGGTGTGCCAGTCAAATTTGCCGAGATCAATAACGTTACCGTATTGGCGGAACTGGCATTTTCCCAGGGTAATCTGATGCCCGAACTTTCGTTTGGCACACACTTCTTCCAGGATTTAGTGGAAACCAATATCTTCTATGTGGCCATCTTCCCGGAAAAGGAAAAGGTTCAGTGGCATTACGAGTGGTTGCAATCGCTCAAAGATACTCTTATTGAGCTGCTGCCGGAATCTGCGGCTTATCAGGGCGTTGTCAGCGTCTATGATGTCAGCGCCAAGAATGTAAAAATAATGTCGGATGTAGTGGCGCAAAAAATTGTTTGTTTTGCTCAAGAAAGAAAAAGCTGATGAAGGCAATCATCGCGTTTGAAGACGGCCGAGTTTTTACTGGCCGCTCCTTCGGCTCAAGCGGAGAAAAAGTGGGCGAAATCGTCTTTAATACGAGCCTTAGCGGCTATCAGGAAGTGCTCACCGATCCTTCATATAAGGGCCAGATTGTGACGATGACCTACCCTTTAATCGGCAACTACGGGATTAATCGGGAAGATGGAGAATCACGCCGGATATTTCTGGAGGGTTTTGTGGTCCGGGAAGCGAGCGTCATTGCCAGCAATTGGCGCTCCGAAAAGTCTCTCGCTCAATATCTAAAAGAAAACAAGATCATCGCTGTTGAAGGTGTGGACACCAGAGCAATCACTCGCCATATTAGGGAAAAAGGCGCGATGAAAGCGGTGATATCGACTAAGGACCTTGACCAGAAGAGATTGGTCCAAAAGGCCAAGGCCGGGCCTGGTTTAGTCGGCAGAGACCTGGTCAAGGAAGTGACGGTTACTGAACCATTTTTTTGGCATAAAACCGGTGCGTTTAAAGTAGTGGTTTTGGATTGCGGCGTAAAATATAATACCTTGCGCCTTTTGGCCGCGCATAATTGCAGCGTCAAGGTTGTCCCAGCAACAACTTCCGCTGAAGCGATTTTAGCCGAAAAACCCAACGGCATTATGCTTTCTAATGGCCCCGGTGACCCCCAGGGCGTGCCTTATGTGATTGATACGGTGAGAAAGCTATTGGGCCGGGTACCGATATTTGGTATCTGTCTTGGCCAGCAAATATTAGGCTTGGCTTTAGGCGGTAAAACCTACAAGCTAAAGTTCGGTCATCACGGCGGTAACCACCCGGTTAAGGATTTGAAAACCGGGCGAATCTATATTACCGTGCAGAACCACGGGTTTAACGTGGATATCGATTCATTGCCAAAGGGCGATATTGAGATTACACACATGAATTTAAATGATAATACCTTGGAAGGCATCAGGCACAAAAAAATGTCGGCTGCCGCGGTACAATTTCATCCGGAAGCATCTCCCGGGCCCAGTGACGCTACAGAAAATTTATTTTCCGCTTTCATCCGGATGATGGAGGCCTTCCGTGCCTAAAAGAACAGATATTCATAAGATACTCATTATCGGCTCTGGGCCGATTGTGATCGGCCAGGCCTGTGAGTTTGACTATTCCGGTACGCAAGCCTGTAAGGCGCTCAAAGAAGAAGGTTTTGAAGTAGTGCTGCTCAATTCCAATCCGGCCACGATCATGACCGATCCGGAATTAGCCGATGCTACCTACATTGAACCGGTCACTCCGGAAGTGCTCAAAAAGATTATTCAAAAGGAACGCCCCGATGCGCTTTTGCCTACACTCGGCGGCCAAACCGGTCTCAATACCGCGATCAAGGCAGCGGAAGAAGGCATTTTGGCGCAATATCAGGTCAAAATGATTGGCGCTGATTACGAGGCGATCAAGAAAGCCGAAGACCGCCAGTATTTTAAAAAAGCAATGCAGGAGATTGGCCTGGATATTCCGCAAAGCGAGATTGCTTATAATATGCCGCAGGCCAAAGAGGCGCTGAAAATTTTGAGCCTGCCGTTAATTATCCGCCCCAGTTTTACGCTCGGCGGCACCGGCGGCGGCATTGCCTATAGCGAACAAGAATTTGAAAAAATTGCCGACTTAGGGTTGCAAAGCAGTATGATTAAAGAAATCCTAATCGAAGAGTCAGTGGCCGGATGGAAAGAGTTTGAGCTGGAGGTAATGCGCGATAGAAAAGATAACGTCGTTATTGTCTGTTCGATCGAAAACTTTGACCCGATGGGTGTTCATACCGGCGACTCAATCACGGTGGCTCCTGCCCAGACGCTGACCGATAAAGAATATCAGCGCATGAGGGACGCGGCCATCGCCATTATCCGTAAAATTGGCGTAGAAACCGGTGGTTCCAATATCCAGTTTGCGGTTAATCCGCGAACTGGTCGAATGGTTGTTATTGAGATGAATCCCAGGGTATCGCGCAGCTCAGCCTTGGCCAGTAAGGCTACCGGTTTTCCCATCGCCAAGATTGCCGCCAAACTGGCCGTGGGGTATACGCTGGATGAAATCCGTAATGACATCACCAAAGAAACTCCGGCTTGCTTTGAACCGAGCATTGACTATTGCGTGGTGAAGATTCCGCGCTTTACTTTCGAGAAATTCCCCGAGGCCAAGGACGTGTTGGGCATATCAATGAAGTCGGTGGGCGAGACAATGGCCATCGGCAGAACTTTTAAAGAGGCTCTGCAGAAAGGTTTGCGCGGGCTCGAAATTGGCCACTGCGGCTTGGATAACAAACAGAATTATAAAGATGTTACACGCAAAAAGCTTATCCAGAGGCTCAAAGAACCAAATGCCTCCCGGATCTTTTATATTAAATATGCGCTGCAAAAGGGGATGAGCATCAAGGAGATTTACCGGCTCACCGGAATCGATCCCTGGTTCATCGCTAATATAGAGGAAATAGTAAAATTTGAAAGCAAATTCCCGCGCAATCTCTCAAGGCTCAGTAACGAACTATTGTTTGCGGCCAAGCAATATGGCTTTTCCGATATGCAGATCGCCCAGGCGCTCGCCAGCGACGAAACTGCGGTGAGGAAACTGCGCAAGAAAAAAGGAATCACGCCCACCTTTAAGATGGTCGATACCTGCGCGGCCGAATTCACCGCCTATACGCCTTATTACTATTCGACCTACGAAAGCGAGGACGAATCGCGCATCAGCAAGAAAGCGAAGATTATGATTTTGGGTGGTGGACCCAACAGAATCGGCCAGGGAATTGAGTTTGATTATTGTTGCTGTCATGCCTCTTTTGCTTTAAAGGAGTTGGGCTTTGAAACGATCATGGTTAACTCTAATCCCGAGACCGTTTCTACCGATTATGACACCTCGGATAAGCTTTACTTCGAGCCGCTAACTTTTGAAGATGTGATGAATATCGTGGAAAAAGAAAAGCCCGATGGTGTCATTGTGCAGTTTGGCGGACAGACTCCTTTAAATTTAGCCCAGAGATTAAAGGCCGCGGGAGCGCCGATTTTGGGCACTTCGGTAGAATCGATTGACCGCGCCGAAGACCGCGATAAATTTGCCAAGCTGGTCGAAAAACTTAAGCTTAACCAGGCCGCCAACGGCTCGGCCGTTTCGGCGAAAGCCGCCCGTAAGATTGCCAACAGCATCGGCTATCCGGTGTTAGTACGACCTTCGTATGTGCTGGGCGGCAGGGCGATGCGCATCGTTTACGATGATGCCTCACTGGATAAGTTTATGCTTGAAGCCAAGACGGTGGCCGAGGGTCGGCCAATTTTAATTGATAAATTTCTGGAAGGTGCGGTGGAGGTCGATGTTGATGCTGTCAGCGATGGCGAAACAACAATTATTGGCGGAATTATGGAGCATATTGAAGAAGCGGGGATCCATTCCGGCGACTCCGCCTGTGTACTGCCCCCGCATACGCTCAGTGATAAAATTATCGATACGATTAGGCACGAGACTTACGCGATCGCCGCGGAACTAAGAGTAAAAGGCTTAATCAACATTCAGTTTGCCGTGAAAAACGATACCGTTTTTGTGCTCGAAGTTAATCCCCGCGCCTCCCGAACCGTTCCCTTCGTTAGTAAGGCCACCGGCATTGCTTTAGCCAAGGTCGCGGCCAAGGTAATGACCGGTAAAAAATTAGCCGAGCTGGGGATGAAAGAAGCTTTCAATACAAAACATTTTTCGGTAAAAGAATCGGTGCTGCCTTTTTCACGCTTTTCCGGAGTAGATATAATTTTGGGCCCGGAAATGAAATCTACCGGTGAGGTAATGGGCATCAGCTCTTCGTTCGGCATCGCTTTCTATAAGGCGCAGGAGGCCGCGGGCACAGCGCTACCTAAAAGCGGTAAGGTTTTTATCAGCGTAAAAAACGACGATAAAAGGGGCATTATTTTTATTGCCAAAAAACTTTTCGATTTGGGTTTTGAAATCATCGCCACGAAGGGAACAGCAAAAGTTCTGCATTCCAACGGTATTGCCGCGCACGCCGTAGCCAAAATCGGGGAAGGAAGCAATGAAATCCTGGAATATATCCGTAAAAAAGAAATTGCGCTGATTATTAATACGCCTTCGGGCGCAGCGGGCCTTTCGGACAGTAAGCCCATCCGCAGCGCCGCGGTGACGCACGGCGTATCCTGCATCACCACGCTGCAGGGCGCGCAGGCCGCGGTTAACGGTATCGAGGCGATTTTGAAAAAAGACTTTTCAGTGACGCCGCTGCAGCACTATATTAAAGAAAATAAAGTAGGAGGTTAGCGATGTCAAAATATATTTTTGTTACCGGGGGCGTGGTCTCCAGCCTGGGCAAGGGTATCGCCTCAGCGGCAATTGGCAAGTTGCTGGAGGCCCGGGGCTTAAAAATTACTTTAATCAAGTGCGACCCCTATATCAACGTCGACCCGGGGACAATGAACCCCTACCAGCACGGCGAGGTCTATGTCACTGATGACGGGGCAGAGACCGATCTGGATTTGGGCCATTACGAACGTTTTACCAATGCTAGAATTGGTAAAGATAACAATATTACCACGGGCAAGGTTTATTATTCGGTAATTACCCGGGAAAGACGCGGGGATTACCTGGGAAAAACCGTGCAGATTATTCCGCACATTACTGATGAGATTAAAAAGTTGATTAAAAAAGTCACTCACGAGCGGCATCTTGACGTAGTCATTGTGGAAATCGGTGGTACCGTAGGGGATATCGAAAGTTTGCCCTTTTTGGAAGCGATCAGGCAGTTGCGCCAGGAAGTTGGTCAGGGCTACGCGATTAATATTCACGTGACGCTGGTGCCGTATATTAAAGCCGCCGATGAAATTAAAACTAAGCCCACCCAGCACAGCGTAGGTACTTTAAGGGAAATCGGGATTATTCCCGATATCTTGCTTTGCCGGACCGAAAAAGCGATTTCCAAAGAGGCGCGCGAAAAAATTGCCCTTTTTTGTAACGTGGATAAAGAAGCGGTGATTCCGGCGCATGATGTGGCCAGTATCTACGAAGTGCCCGTAGAGTTTAAAAAAGAGTTTCTCGACGACTTGATCCTGCGCAAGCTAAATTTAAAAAGTGAAGATAAAGGGTTAAAGGAATGGGAAGACTACGTCATTAAAAGGCTCAAGCACCCGGCCCGACAGGTGAAAATCGCGGTAGTAGGAAAATATATCGCGCTTCAGGATGCCTATAAATCTATTTACGAGGCCTTGATTCATGGCGGTATTGCCAATGATGCCCAGGTGATGATTCATAAAGTTGATTCCGAGGATATTGAAAAAGACGGCGCGGAAAAATTCCTCCAAGGCGCAGCCGGCATCCTGATTCCCGGAGGCTTCGGCACCCGCGGTATTGAGGGCAAAATCCAGGCGGCGCGCTACGCGCGCGAAAACAATATTCCTTTTCTGGGTATTTGTCTGGGGATGCAGGTGGCGGCAATCGAATTTGCCCGCAACGTCTGCGGCCTGAATAATGCCAATTCAACGGAATTCAATAAAAAGACGCCGCATCCGGTGATTTCTTTATTGGAAGAGCAAAAACATATCAAGGACGCCGGGGCAACGATGCGCCTGGGCCGTTATGCCTGCGCGGTGGCTAAAGAGAGCAATAGTTATAAGGCCTATAAAAAAGAAACCGTTTTCGAACGCCACCGCCACCGTTACGAATTTAATAATAAATATAAGACGGCGATGGTTGAAAGCGGAATGCTGTTTTCGGGTATTTACCCGGAAAAGGATTTAGCGGAAATAGTTGAGCTGAAAAACCATCCCTGGTATGTCGCCTGTCAATTCCATCCCGAATTTAAGTCCAAACCTGACCGGGCCCACCCCTTGTTCCGCGAATTTATCAGCCACTCCTTAGTCAGAAATCCCTTGCCTTAAGTTCAGGACATCACTATAATATGAAAAAAGGGGAGGTGAAGAGGTATGGCTACTTTTTTAATGTTAGGTAGGTACTCAAGCGAGGCAATCAAGGGAATCTCCAAGGATCGCACGGGCAAAGTAATGAACATCGTTGAGAAATCCAGCGGTAAAATAAAATCGATGATGGCGCTTTTAGGCCGCTATGACCTGGCGTTTATCGTGGATTTTCCGGGAACGAAAGAAGCGCTCAAGGCTTCCGTGGACATCGCCAAAATAACCGGGATTGGCTTTATGACGATGCCGGCGCTGACCGTAGATGAGTTCGATAAGGCGATCGGGTAGTTTAT
>JAZDHS010000031.1:0-7582 GCA_043805735.1 Candidatus Omnitrophota bacterium
CGGCGGCGAACCTTTTTTGTGGCCAGACTTATTTGAAATAAGCCGTTATTCGGCAATGAAAGGCCTGATAACGGTAGTCACTACTAATGGCACGCTGTTGGATGAAGCAGGCCTTACGAGCTTATGTACTGCCAAGATAAATCATCTTCATTTTTCCCTCGATGGGTCCGAAGAAACACACGACAGGATTAGGGGCAAGGGTGTGTTTAAAAAGGCGCTAAAGGCAATAAGCGATTTGCAGAAAACGCCGAAGAAAAACGGTATGTCTATCGGGGTGGCCTTTACGGTGATGGATGAAAATGTGCAGGAAATGTTCGACACACTGTTGATGGCTGATGGGCTAGGCGCAGATATCATTAATTTTCAGCCTGTAGTCAATGATAATACGGATTTTACTTCCCGGGAACAGTCGCCTTTCTGGATCAGCCCGGCGCGCATCCCTATCTTAGAAAGTGAAATTAAAAAAATAAGGCAATATCGGCCGAAACATATTACCATCAGCGAAGAGCCTCAACTGGAACTATTAGTTAAGTATTACCAGGGGAAGCTTAGCTCGAGAGATTGGAGATGTTTTGGCGGGTTTAAAACGATGTTTGTCTGTTTTTCGAAAAGGCAGCCCTTGCTTTATTCTTGCCACGGTGTATGCGGGAACTTAAACGAGGTTTCACTGCGACAAGCCTGGACTTCTAAAGAGGCGCGCCGCTTGCGTGCGCATTCTCGTAACTGCAAGACCTTCTGCATGCAAAGCTGTTATTCGCAAGCGTCTGCCCAAAACCTGTACAATGTAATTAGAACAAGCATAATGAATTGAACCGATGATTGCCAATAACATAGAAAAATCATATCGCCACTTGGAAGAATCTGTAGGGTTTTACTGCGGGAGTCTGTTTTATCATCCCTTTAGGCCACCGGAGCATGTCTATTTTTCCCTGACCACGCGGTGTAATCTACGTTGCCTGATGTGCGAGGTATCGAAAAATCCCAGCGTGGTGGAAAATGAATTGGCCACAGAAAAAATAAAAGAGATAATCCTGCAAATTAAGCAGATGAAGATAGCGCATCTTATTTTTTCCGGGGGAGAGCCGCTTTTACGGCAAGATTTTCTGGAAATTATCGAGTATGCGTCTGCGGCAATAGAGCGTGTCGACGTTATTACCAATGGCCTGCTTTTTAGCGATTTACTTATTCAGAGGCTCGTAGAATTACAGTTGAATCACATCACTTTTTCTTTAGACGGCCTGGAGCGCACTAACGATAAAATCAGAGGCCGCGGCGTTTTTGCAAGCGTTAAAGAAAATATCGATAGATTTAAGTATTATAAATCGAAACATCAGGCGCGATTTCCCACGCTGGGGATAAACTTTACGATCACTAGCCTTAATGTAGACGAAATGCTGCCGATGATTGAATTTGCCAGAACCTCGGGCCTAAATGCCATTCTTTTCCAGCCCGTTCTTTTTAATAATGTGAAAATGAACGAAAAGGATAAGAACGACTTGTGGCTTTCTGGCCAAGAGATCGATAAGTTAAAAACCGTTGTCCATGAAATCGTAAAAATTAAGGCCGGGTTAGATGATTTCGTGATCTGCTGCGACAATGAATTACTACAGGCCTTCCCCGGCTACTTTAGCGGGACCGTGTCGATGGTCCCTTTTCGCTGTTATGAGGCGATCAAAAGAATTGTTATTACCACTAGCGGAAAGGTATGGAGTTGCATTGGTGAATACGGAGACTTACTCAACGATTCGCTCCAGACCATTTGGCTTTCAGAGAATGCCTTAAGAGTACGCCATTCAGTCGCAAGGTGTAAGGCCAATTGTGTTCAAGAATGCGTATATTTACCTTTACAGATCAAGGACCTCATTAGAGACTTTTTTGCCCCATTAACGGAGGAAAAAAAAGACGACTACAGAAAAAGATTGGTGCGCACGCTTAATGAATACCAGGCTGTTGCCCAAGAAAGAAAAACGCCAGTTAAAAATAGCGTAAATAATATAGAAATGTTGGCTGAAATAGCGCGGTATGCGCAGACTCGTTAACTTGCATGGACTATTTAAAAGAATTTAAGCAAAATATCGATTTCTATTTTTCTAAATGCCTGGGCTATCCCTATGCCCGGCCTTATTGGGTGTATATCAGCCTAAGCCACCAGTGCACGTATCATTGTAAGATGTGTCAGGTAGTAAAAATTTTAAAAGGGCATGAACTGCCTAAAGAATCAATTTTGCGCACTCTTGATGAGATTTCCCTCTGGGATAGTAACTGTGTAGTGGTGTTTACCGGTGGTGAACCTTTTTTAAGAAAAGACATCTTTGAGATTTTTAGTTATGCCGCCAAGCGGGGATTAAAGTCCGAATCCGTATCTAACGGAGCGCTTATTAACGAGAAAATGGCGGTAAATATTGTTTCTTCGGGACTTAGCAATATCGCAATTTCCTTAGACGGAGCGCGAGAGGCTACTCATGATTCTGTGCGCGATAAGTCAAGTTACAATAGGGCGGTGCAGGCGATCAAGAATCTTGTGCGGGCAAAGAAGGAAAGAGGCACGGGACCGCAGCTTTCAGTTTGGACGACAATTATGAAAGAGAATGTCGAAGAATTATTTGAGATTATACCCTTGGTGCGCGATTTAGGAGTGGAATGTTTAGTCTACCACCCGGTGATCGTGGCCCAGGACGACATGCAAAATACCTCCGAACGCGCCCCTTTTTGGATTAGGGGTGACGATGCCAAAAAACTTAAAGAACAGATAGATAAAATTGTGGCCTATCAAAAGAAACATGGCCTGGTCGCTTTTTTGCATGACCCTTATTTATGGCTTGAGTATTTCGAGGGCACGCTTACTAAGAAAAACTGGAGCTGCAACCCTTTTGTATTTATTAATATCGGTCCGGATGGAGAAGTACGTAGCTGTGGTTCTTCTTTTGGGAGTATTAAAGACCAGAACCTGGAATACTGTTTAAACAGCGTAGCGGCCTCTAAGGCCAGAAAAATAATGGCGCAGTGCCAAAAGCCATGTCTACAAACCTGTTGGGCTCATCCGGAATCGGATACACTGGCGTTAATAATCGAGCGCTTTCTAACGACATTACGCGCTAGCGACCTGGAGCATAAAAAGCAAAGGGATGTAGTCGGCCAAGCGTTAGCGATGCTTTGCCTATACGAAAAGCAGGCTGAAGAAAAATGCCTAAAGTGAAAGAATTCATTTTTTCGATCACCAATAGATGTAACTTAAAGTGCAAAATGTGCGATATTCCCCGTATTGCCTTAGAAGAACTATCAACCGCAGAGGCAAAGCGGGTGATCAGCGATGCGGCAAGATTGGGCTTTTCGACTTTTGTTTTTTCCGGAGGAGAACCCCTTTTAAGAAACGATATTTTTGAATTAATCGCTTTTGCCCAAGGCCAGCGCCTCAATGTTTGTCTCACTTCCAATGGTTCCTTGATCGATGAAAAAACGGCTCAACAGCTTGCCTGCGCGCGAATCGGGGTCGTCAACGTTTCGATAGACGGGCCAGAACATGTGCACGATGCGTTACGCGGTGAAGGTGTATTTGAACAGGCGGTAAGGGCGTTGGGACATCTGCGAAAACACGGCGTTGAAACTACCGTAGCCACGATGGTCTGCAGGGAAAACTACCGTGATTTAGCGCACATCGTTAACTTAGCCCGTAGCTGCAAGGTGACCACGATTAAATTTCAACCATTTAGCGCTATTTTTATTCAAGGGCAGCAAAGAGAAAGCAGTTTTATGCTTTCACCGCAAGAATTACCTGAAGCGACGGCAATTGTAGAACAAGTGATAGCGCTATGCAAACAATATGCCATAGCGACTAACCCTGAATCCTACTTGAGGAGGATTCCTTTTTATTTAAACGGGAAAAAACTGCCATCCCAGAAAGGGTGCAGCGCTTTGTGGACAACCTGTTGCATAAATTCAAAGGGCGATATCTTTCCCTGCTGGGTCTTTAATAACGCTCAGATGCGTATCGGCAGTCTGAAAGAAACTTCACTTGGCGCTCTGTGGGATTGCCGCCGGCATCGCCAGATTAGACAGATAATTCAAGAAAATGGTTGCCCGGGCTGCCTGATGAGCTGTTATGATGAAGGATACGGTGAACAGCGGCCGCCTTTTTTTATTTTGCGTAAAACGCAAAAAATAAAGGAGGCCAAAACCTATCAGAAAATCATCAATAGATTCATCCAGAATTTTAAGGGAGAAATTGCCGGTTTACAATCGAGCTATCGCTTTTACAAATCATTCCGCGGTTCACCAAATAATCTTTTCCAAAGGCTGAAGAAGAAATTGAAGAGACGGCGCGCCGCGCGTAATGACGGTACTGCCAGAGACACCGAGGAATTGCACCAGGAGATTAATGCCGCTAAGGCAACATTAAAAAAAGAGATGAATACTCTACGATGAACATCGGTTTATATATCCCTTGCTATAACGCCGAAGAGCATATCGCTGATGTGTTGAAGGCAGTATTTGCGCAGACCCTTAAGGCCAATGAAGTGGTGGTTGTTGATGACGGCTCAACCGACAAGACCGCGGAAATCGTACGTAATTTTCCCGCACGGCTTATTCGCCATACGAACAACAAAGGATTAGCCGCGGCGCGTAATACGGCGATAAACAATCTACAGGCCGACTATATTGCTTCTTTAGATGCCGACTGTGTTCCGGAACCGGACTGGCTGGAAAAGCTGACCCAGGCCTGCGCTCAAGAAGAGATTACCGGAGTGGGGGGGAAGCTTTTAGAGAAACATACCTCTTCAATATATGACCAGTGGCGGGCTGCGCACATGCGGCAATATTGGGAAAAAGACCAGGGAACTCCGCCATTCTTATTTGGTTCAAATACTGTTTTTCGTAAGCGTCCCCTTGAGGAAGTCGGGCTCTATAATGAAAATTTTAAAAATAACTATGAAGATGTTGATATCTGCCAGCGCCTCAAAAAAAATGGATATAATTTTAACTATGAGCCTCAGGCGGTGGTCTATCATTTCAAACAAGATACGCTTTCTACGCTTTTTAACAGTTATTGGCAATGGCATCTCTTTTATTACAAAAAAGAAAACTTTTATTCCAGCTCCGATAATTTTTTAGCCAAGTTAAAGGATAATATTGGCTTGGCCAACCGTTATCTTACTGAAGACATGCAGGCGGGGCGGGAACAATTGCTTTACCTGGATTTTTTGCTCACCCTGCATCACTCGATCAAGGACTTTGAATACTTTGTCTTTAAAGATTCTAAAGCCGAACAACCGGTTAACACCGCGCTAGTACTGTGGTTATCACTTTTTGATTTGACGTTTTCTTACCATTACTATGCCGATCAGGATACCCTGTTTAGTTTTATGGCTGAAGAAGGTATGTTTTTTCAGAATACGCTGGGACTGATGCTCGTAGTGGGCGCTATACTGCGCGGTGTATTTACATCAAGAAAGCTGAGAGAGCAAATATACCTGGATTTCTACCGTTCTTTTTGTCCCGAGCCGGACTACTCTGCGTTATTGTTGAGGTTATCGAATTTGGTTGAGCGCCAGCCCCAATGGAACCAGCTGTGTCTTAAAGCGCATCCTTATCTCGATAGAGGTTTCTTGAGCGGTTTGACAAGCGAATTAGAGAAATGGATGAATAGTCTTAAAACTATGCGTCCCGATATAATTAAGATAATTGAAAAGTCTGCGCAATATGCAGGTTCGAAAAAGGAGAAAACAAATGGCCCAGAAGAATAAAATGCCGATCACAAAAGCCCTTTTATGTTTTTTTTGGCTAATCGTGCTGTTCTCATTTACCTGTTCGGGCTATTTAATTTTAATTGCGCACGGACAACTGCAAACGATAGGAAGGGCGGCCTTAGTTTTGGTCAGCGGTTTGCTTTTAGCCGCTGTCGTGAGAATGCTGGCCAATATCGGCCAGTTACTTTTTGATATTGAATTCTTTTTAAAAAATGATTTCAATCAATCGTTAACTAATTTTAATCAATTAATAGATGATTCTAATAAAATTCTTGCCCTTGAATTTAAAGAAACAAGAAAAACGATGCGCGAAAGCGTAGGCCATTTAAATGAAGATGTAAAAACCCTCAACGCCAGCGCTCAGCAGATAAACTGTGACAGCAAAGATATAAACCAGAATATCCAGCAGCTAAGGTCATTTTTTGAAGAAATAGAAAAGCATCTCAAGCTTAACAAATAACATGCGCACGCTGCTTATCAATTTACCTTGGAACAAACAACACCTTAAGGGGGTAAGGGCTGGTTCACGTTGGCCCTTTACCCAAATACCGGAGAAAGACGGGCATATTCGCTATATTCCTTTTCCCTTTTTTCTCTCTTATGCCACCGCCTTGCTGAAAAAACAGGGTCAGCAAGCGAAGCTAATTGATGCCATTGCCGAAGAAATTAATGAGGACGAGCTTCTGGGCAAAATTATTCCCTATAAGCCGACAATTATCTTTGCTGAAACCTCAACCCCATCATTTGGCAATGATGTAATGCTGATGGAAAGGCTGGATCATGTTTTTCCTGATTGCCAGCTGGCTTTATCTGGTTCGCATGCAAGCGTTTTCGCGAAAGAGATACTTGAGAAATACCGTTTTATTGATTATGTTCTCATTGGTGAGTACGAAAATATTGTATTAGAATTAGTCCAGAAGCTCCAAGACCATGCGGCCTTATCTTCTATCCAGGGGCTGGCGTATCGACAAGATAACGAAATTCAGATTAATTACTTCAGGGAAACTATTAGCGATTTGGACAGTTTACCTTGGCCGGAAAGAGAAGATCTGCCGCTTTACAAATATAATGATGGTTTTGCCGGCATGCCAGTCCCGAATGTGCAAATGTGGACCAGCCGCGGGTGTTCTTTCCAATGCAGCTATTGTCTCTGGCCACAGACTATCTATCGCGAACACCGTTACAGAATGAGAACGCCCCGAGATGTGGTTGATGAGATGCAGTATTTAATCCAGAGATACCAATTTAAAGCTGTATATTTCGATGATGACGTAATAAATATTAATCGGGAGCATGTTTTCGCTTTGTGCGAGGAAATCATAAAACGGAAAATTAATATCCCCTTGGCGGCGATGGCCAGAGCCGATTTAATGGATGAGGCGCTTTTACAAATTATGGTTAATGCCGGTTTTTATGCGATTAAATATGGCGTAGAATCGGCAGATGATGGTATTCTGAAATTATGCAAGAAAGATATGGACTTGCCCAAGGTAAAAAAGGTAATTCAATTGACTAAGGCAATGGGGGTAAAGGTACATTTGACATTTTGCCTTGGCCTTCCCGGAGAAACTGAAGAATCGGTTAATCGTACATTGCAATTCATTGCAGAAGTAAAGCCGGACTCGTTCCAGGTATCTTTGGCTACCCCTTTTCCGGGAACCGCATATTTTGCATATGCGAAGCAGCATGGCCTGCTTGTTTCGGATGACTGGGCCGATTATGACGCCAATCATACCTGCGTGGTGAAGACCGAAACATTGAGTAAGCTTGATTTAGAGAGGCTAAGAGATGTTTTCAGTAGTGGTGTTAACGTACAATAGCATCAAATACATTAAGAC
>JAZDHS010000032.1:0-57733 GCA_043805735.1 Candidatus Omnitrophota bacterium
CGCGCACCGTGGTTGAATGTCCCGGCGCAATGTTCATCCAGAAGATTTTGGATATACTCTTTTTTAAAATAACCGCGGCCAATGCTTCTGGGCTCCAAAAGCACCTGGTAAGAAAAGTCTTTTAAGTCCTGGCGAAACCATTTGTCTAAAGGCACGCCAAAGCCCATCTTCTTCCGCTTTAAGATATCCGGCGGAATAATATCCTTAACTACCTCTTTTAAAATATGTTTCGGTTTCAAAAAGTGCAATTTATAGTGCATCGGCAGCGAGGCGGTGAATTCCATCAGTTCATGGTCTAAAAACGGCGAGCGCGCCTCCAGGGCGTGGGCCATCGTGGCAATATCCATCTTTACTAAAAGATCCTCGGGGAGATAACTATTAATATCCACTTCCATCGCTTTTTCCGCCGGGTCGGACAATCGCGAATGCCGCGCTAAATCTAAAATATAGGTATAGACATCTTCGTTTAAGCGGGCCTTAAAATCATCGCGGTAAAGCTCCTGTTTATGGATATCCTGAAAATAACTGACCCAGCTGATATAGCGGCGCCACTGATCGGAATAATTGCGCAGGCCCATCAACAACCCTTCAATATAACGCGGGGTGGCCCGCACGCCGGCAACATTCATCACCACCTGGGCCATCCGGTTAAATAGATTGCGGTCGGTTTTGAACAGGCTGATTAAGAGGTTAATCAGCGGGCGGGGCAGGTATTCCAGCGGTTTTCCGATCCGCAGGCCCCGGTAACGTTCATATCCGGCCAGCGACTCATCTCCGCCGTCGCCGTTAAGCGCCACGGGGACAAATTCGCGGGTCAATTTGGCCAGATAATAGGTGGGAATAGAGGAGGAATCGCCAAAGGGCTCGTTGTAATGCCAGACTAATTTATTGAGCACCTCAAAGGCGTTGGGCCGGACCACAAATTCGTGGTGCTCCGTGCCGTAACGCTTGGCTACCTGGCGGGCGAACTCCACTTCGCTATAATCGGCTTCCTCGAAGCCAATTGTAAATGTCTTGACCGGGGTTTTAAAAAACGAGCTCATCACGGCCACGACCGAACTGGAATCCATGCCGCCGCTTAAAAAGGCCCCTAAGGGCACGTCGCTGATTAAACGCAGCTTCACCGACTCAGCCAGGAGGCTTTTAAAGCGGTCTTTGGCTTCGCCAAAAGACAGCGCGCGCTTGCGGTAAGTAATTTGCCAATACCTTTTGGTAGTCAGGCCATTTTTATCCAAAAGTAAAATATGCGCGGGGGGCAGCTTTTTGATGCCTTTGAGAATTGATTGCGGGCTAGGGATATAACCGTAGGTCAAATAATAATTAATCGCGTTATTATCGATTTGGCGCGGGAGGTCATGCTGTAAGAGCGCCTTGATCTCCGAGGCAAAGAAAAAGTTCTTTCCGTCATAGTAGTAGGCCAGGGGCTTCTTCCCTACCCGGTCGCGGGCCAGGAAGAGCCTTTCCTTATTATTATCCCAGAGCGCGAAGGCAAACATCCCGCGCAGCTTCTCTACGCATTCCGGGCCATACTCCTCATAAAGGTGGAGAATAACCTCGGTATCGCTTCTGGTCTGGAAGCGATGGCCGCGGGTGAGCAGCTCCTCTTTGAGTAACAGGAAATTATAAATCTCTCCGTTAAAGACAATCCAGAGCGAGGAGTCTTCGTTGGTCATCGGCTGATGGCCGGTATTTAAATCGATAATACTTAAGCGCCGGTGCCCTAAGGCCGTCTGCGCCGGGCTCTGCGGCCGGGCCGTAGCGGATAGATATATCCCTTCATCATCCGGCCCGCGATGGGCGAGTGAGTCGATCATCCGCTTAATTAACGCGGCATCAGCTTTTTCGCCGCGAAAGTTACAGCTTCCCGCTATCCCACACATTGGTTTCTCATTTCCGCGCTGACAATGATCGCCTCGGAAATCTCGCGCATGCTTTTGCGGCTGTCCATGCTGTACTTACGAATGCGCTCATAGGCATCCTGCTCGCTTAAGCCCTCCTGCTTCATTAAAATACCCTTAGCCCTCTCAATCATCTTGCGCGACTCCAGCTCTTCGCGGATGACTTTAGACTCAATCACCAGGCGGAAATTTTCAATGACAATCGCCGCCTGATTGGCGATCGAGCGCAGGATATTAATCTCGCTTTTGCTAAAAGGATGGGGTGTAGAGGTATAGCTATTGAGCACGCCGATAATCCGGCCCTTGACCGTTAGCGGCACGCATAAGAGCGAGCAGAGTTTTTCTTTTTTGGCAATTTCTCTGTTGAGGAAGCGCCCATCCTCGCGTACATCCAGGACGGTAATCGGTTTTCCACCCTGAGCCACTTTTCCGGCCAGACCATCGCCCAATTTAATATTCGCCTTTTTGTTATAGGCCTCACTAATCGACTGGGTAGCTTTAACTTCGAGCTCGCCGTTTTTATTGATCAGCAAAAGCGAACAGATTTTTGAGCCCATTACCTCCGCGGTCACGCTGACAATTAGTTTGAGAATATCTTCCAAATAAAGGTCAGAGGTCACCGCCTCGCTAATCTTAGTCAAGGCCTCGATGACGTTTTTACCGTTTACGTTTTCCGCGCTGGGCGGTTTATCTTTTTTGGCCATAGTTATATCTACCCTATTTCTTCCTTAAGTGGTTATACCAGAGAATACCCCGAAAAGTCAATCCCCTGGTCAACCTTGATACAAGCGGCCTTGAAATTTTCCGGACGCGTTCAATAATGTATCGATTTTTTGCAGCACACTATTTTTATCCGCGAGCCACTGCGGGGCAACCAGAAAATCAGCCGGGGCATCGGCGCTGATTCTCTGTACCACTGTCTGCGGCCATAAGTATTCCAAAAAGTCTACGGCCAGGGCGGCATACTCGTCCAAGGCCATCGGGGAATACTCACCAGCCTTAAACATCCGCTCTAGTTTTGTTCCTTTTAACACATGCAAGGGATGAATTTTGACCGCGTCAACCCGCAGGCGCGCCAGTTCCTTGGCAGTGTCGAGCATATCCGCCTGAGATTCTCCGGGCAGGCCCAGGATTACATGCACGCATACTTTGATCGCTTTTCTCTGCTGGATTTGGGCATAGGCATCGAGGAACTGCTGGTAGCTGTGGCCGCGGTTAATCAGCCCCAATGTTTTATCGTGGATGCTCTGCAGGCCCAGTTCCAGCCAAACTTCATAGTCGCCGGCATAACTCTCAATTAAATCCAGGACTTCGGCGTTAAGGCAATCCGGCCGCGTGCCGATGGCAATGGCGGCAATATTATAAAATGAGCGCACGACATCATACTTTTCGCGTAATTCCGCAAGCGGAGCGTAGGTATTGGTGTAGGCCTGGAAATAGATAATAAATTTCTCGGCCTTAAAGCGCTGTATCCCGGCCTCCACCCCTTTTTTAATCTGGTCGCGGATCGATTTTTCCGGTAGGCGGGCGTGCAGGCTAAAACCCTGGTTATTGCAGAAAATGCAGCCATCGCTACCGGTAGTGCCATCACGATTAGGGCAGGAAAACCCGGCGTCAATACTGACCTTATGCACCCGACAGCCAAAGCGTTCCTGCAGGTAATCGGAGAACTTGTAATATGGTCTATGTAGCTCTTCCATACTAACTCCCTTTAATTTATCCTGAATTATTATTAGAATGTTCTTTGCGTACATATACCATTAGTAGAGCCAAGGCCGCCGGAGTCACTCCGGAAATACGGTTGGCTTGGCCAAGAGTGAGCGGCCGGCACTTATTGAGCTTCTCGCGGATTTCCCGGGAAAGCGCGGTCAGGCCGGAATAATCCAAGCTTTGCGGAATCTTAATTTTTTCTAAATGCCGGAAGCTGCGCACCTCGGCAAGCTGGCGCTGGATAAAGCCGGAATACTTCGCTTCTATCTCCAGGCCCTGGAGCACATCATCACCGGCGGCAAAAGAAAATTCCGGCCTTAAGTCGCCGACGCGTACGCCCGGGCGTTTCAGGGCGACAAAGAGGCTGACTCTTTTTTTATTTGCGTCGGTGAAGTTATGGGCCTTTAGGTACTGCAAGCCTTCGTCGATGAGCTTCTGTTTATTTTGCGTTTTTTCATACTCTTTCTTGCTGACTAATCCCAGTTCGTAGCCAAATTTACGCAACCGCCGATCGGCGTTGTCTTCGCGAAGCAGCAGGCGGTATTCCACCCGCGAGGTAAACATCCGATAGGGTTCAGGCGTACCCTTGGTAACTAAGTCGTCAATAAGCACGCCGAGATAACTGGTCGAACGCTCTAAGGTAAAGGGCTCGCGCTTCTGGACGCGTAAGGCCGCGTTGATACCGGCAAGGAGCCCCTGCGCCGCGGCCTCCTCATAGCCGGTGGTCCCGTTGATTTGGCCGGCGAGAAACAAGTTCTTCACCAGCTTTGTCTCTAAGCTCGGGTAAAGCTGGGTCGAATCGACCACGTCATGCTCAATACCGTAACCGTAACGGTTGATTTTTACTTTTTCTAAACCAGCGATAGAATGGATAAATTCATCCTGCACCTCTTGGGGCAGGCTCGTGGAGAGGCCATTGGGATAATATTCGTCGCCTTCTCGCCCTTCGGGCTCTAAAAATATCTGATGCCGCGGATGGTGGGCGAACTTGACCACCTTATCTTCAAATGACGGGCAATAGCGCACGCCGGTGCCGGTAATCTTGCCGCTATATAAAGGAGACTGGCCTAAATTTTTGCGGATAATTTCGTGAGTCTTTTCATCGCTATAGGTCAGATAACAGGGCTTTTGGGTAATGCCTAAGCGGTCCGTAGAAAACGAGAATGGCCTTGGCGACTGATCACCGTAGTGCGCCTCCAGGCGCGTAAAATCGATGGTCTTAGCGTCTAAGCGCGCGCAGGTACCGGTCTTAAAACGCAACATCGCAAAACCTAAATCCCGAAAGGCCTGGGCAAGCATCACGCTCGCCTGCTGTTCTTCGATGCGCCCGCCGGGAAAACTGCGCATGCCGATATGCATCAAGCCATTCAAGAAAGTGCCCGGGGTAATTACTACCGCACCGGCTAAGATATTCTCTTCGCCCGCTAACTTTACCCCCCGGATAGAGCCATCTTCCACCATCAGCCCAGCGGCCTCTCCTTCGCGCAGCTCTAAGTTTTTCTGGCGAGAGAGCGTTTTCCGCATATAGGCGGCATAAATTTTGCGGTCTACCTGGGCCCGGGAGGACCAGACCGCCGCGCCCTTGGAAGAATTGAGCGTCCTAAACTGAATACAGGAGGCATCGGTAGCCTTGGCCATTTCACCGCCCAGGGCGTCGAGCTCCTTGACCAATTGTCCCTTGCCAATACCGCCTACTGCCGGATTGCAGGACATCATCCCGATCGCCCGCGTATGTAACGTCAGCAGCAGTGTTTTACAACCCATCCGCGCCGCCGCCAGGGCTGCCTCCGCGCCGGCATGCCCGCCGCCAACTACAATAACGTCAACAAAATTATTTGCCATTTTTTGAATTCCTGAAGTATCGAATAAAAAAGGACGGCAAGATAGTTAAATACCGTCCCGATCGTTTTTCCCTGCGCTGTTATTCCAGGTTTAAGATAATGTCCTGTGCGCCATTGTTTAAAGTCACGCTCGCCGGTTCAATGACGGTAACGCGCATCCCTTCAATCTGATCGCCGACATGGACTACCTCGCCGTTAACCAAGGCATAGGGTTGCTGCGCGTCCCAGACAATCCCAGCCAGGCTAAAGTGGACTTTCGCCCCCCGCTCTTGCTCCGGCCAAATAAAGGGGCTGCGGCCCCATTGCGTAAATTTTGTCCCCTCGCGGGCAAGCAGCTTGACTTCCGTTAACGCTACTGAAGAAAAGGCATTTGCCTCCTGGCCCGCCGGCTGGCTTTTTTTACCCTTAGGCAGCCAAATGATTAAGGCCGCTAGGCCCAAAAATGCCAAAAGTAAAATTTTTTTATTTTTGCCCATTTTCCGCTTCCAGATAAAGGCTGACAATTACGTCCAGATCGAGCAGGTCGGCAACGCCCTTAGGACGAATCGAGAGGTTTTCTACAAAGGTAATACTGCGCGAAAAATCTTCCAGGAAAAGCAAAAAGCTTCCCATCGCTTCATAAGAACTCTCAATCTTAAAGGAAATGGGAAGCAAATCAAAATTGCCCTCGTCATAGTGAGTGGCTTCTCCGGGGGTAATCGAAATAAATTTAAGGCCCAGGCTCCTGCCTTGAGCAGTGATGTCATCAATAGCTAAAGACAAATCCTGGCGTTTGAGCAATTTTTCCGAGAGGCTGGTTTCCTTTAATGACCCGGTGCGCCGATGGATTACCTCCAGTTGACTCTGCAACAACTGCAGTTTATGCTGGGCATCAGCCAAGCGCTTAGCCAATGGCCGGTGGGTGAGTGAGACCACCAGCGCGATAATTACGGCCGCTACCACATAGACCACCAAACGCACCTGGCGGTCACTGAGATTCAAGCTACGCTGGATATCTCTAATCTTTGCCTCTTCCCCAGCTTTCATTTTACCTCTAATCGTAATTCAAAAATATACGGTTCTTGGGGTGTGGCCCCTTTTTTGGTGGTCACTAATTTTACGTCCTTAAAAATACCTTTACTCAACGCGTTCATGCACTCTGTGAGCGCCTTTTCTTCAGAAGCACCTTCGGCCTTAATTTCGCCGTGTAGGGAAATAGTTTTTTTCTGAGCAATCAGTGAGGTCAGGCGGATCTGCGGCGGGGTGCAATTACCCAGTTCCTTGAAGACGTCGCTCCAATAGACGCGCTGGTTGAGCACGCCCATCAGATAGGACTGCCGTTCCATCTGGCCCAGGCGCGGTGAAAGCGCCTTTAATTCCAATTCGGCGGCGGCCAGGCGCTGATTATCGGTGGTGAGTTTAATCTGCATCCCAATATAGGTGAGAACCAGGATCGCGATACCGGCCGCTACCAGGGCCTTGATTGAGGAACGCGTAATGAACAGTTTAGTCTGCTCTTTAATTTCTTTAGGGAGAATATTCACCGCGTCTTTGTCGCATAAGGCTACGCCAATCCCTTGAGCGAAGCGGTGCGCTTGAGGCGCGTTATTTTCCAATAGATACGGCGTGCTGGCCGTCAGAGTCACAAACGGGTTGCCCAGCTCCACCGGGATTTCTAAGTGCTGGCTCAAATATTTAGTTAAGCCTTTTAAGGCGCTTCCTCCCCCCAGAAGAACCAGGCGCTCGGGCTTACTGCCGTGTTCTTTTTCCCGGTAAAAATCAAAGGAACGCTCCAGCTCCTCGGCAAATTTTTCCACATTCGGCCGGAGCAGCGAAAGCAGTTGCCCGCCGGTAATCTTTCCCTCCAGCAATTCCGGAGAAGCGCTCTCGGGAATACCGTATTTTTTCTTAATCGCCTCGGCCTCTGCAAAGCTTAATTGCAGCCGGCCGTGCTCCGAAACTAACACCTGTGTAATATCCTTGGTAAAATTTTCACCCGCCAGCGGTAACTTACGGCTAAAAACCAGTTGCTCGCCTTGAAAGATGAGTAACTCGCTAAAGGAATATCCGATATCCAAAATAGCGACCGGTTTATATTTTTCGCCGCCAAAAGCCGAAATGAGGGTTTGCAGGGTAAAGCCGGCCTGGGCAAACATCGCCGGGGCAATCCCCGCCTGCGTAAATAAGTTGAGATACTCATTTACTGTTGACTGCGGAGAGCAAGCCACGGCTACTTTAAGTTTTTTGGCCCCACCGTCACTGACCTGCTGTAATACTGCGTAATCCAGCGCGGCCTCTTCAGGAGGGAAAGAGATAGAATCCTTCATTTCCCAGCGCAGGGCCTGGGCGATTTCGGTCTTGGGCATAAAGGGGAGCGTAACAATGCGGGAGCAACTGCGCGGGCAATTAATCACCGCGCGCACCTGCTTGCCTTGAAAGTTAATCTCCTTGTTTAATTCCTTGAGCGCGTCCAGCTGGGCAACAAGGGTATCTTTCTGCAAATCCAAATCTTTTAAAATCAGCCGGGTGAGTTGCCTCGCCCCTTGCTTACGGGTGAATTGCACCAGTTTAATGGCTGAGGTGCCAATATCCAGGCCAACAATGTCATCCTGGCCGGAAAATAATCCGGCTATTTTAGGAAGGGCTTGTGCCATTTTTATATTTCTTCTTAGATTAGAAACCACCGGTACCACTGGTGCCGTTGGAGATATAGATATCGTCGTCGGGAGTGCCCTGAATTCCTCCAGCGCCACTAATTCCGGTAACGTCCGCTGCGCCATCAGGACCGACCGAGAAAATTACGTAGTAGTCCGAGTTAGTCCCGGCATCGGTCGCGTAGCGATATTCGTTGGCCGCATCGAACGGGTCGTCCAAGGCTACCCCGATAATTTGTGGGCTGGCGCTGGTAATATCCGACTGCCAAGTAGTCAGTACTGCCGCGGATTGGCTGGGATATTGACGGCTGTTGTGAATATAGTAGGATTCCACGGCTGCGGCTAAACCGCGCAACTCACCAGCGGCCTTGGCGACATTACCTTCCTCCTGCATACCTCTAAAACGAGGAAGGGCGATACCAATTAAAATGGCGATTACCGTAATTACAATCAAAAGCTCAACGATGGTAAAACCGCGTTTCATCTGTACCCTCCTTTTGGTTATTGTTCTATTTTACAAACATTCACCCCATTACGCAATAACTTTAATGCCGCAACAGAGTAATCATGTCAAACATCGGCAGAAGCATTGAGGCCATAATAAAAGCGACAATTGATCCCATCACCAGTAGAAAAGCCGGCTCTAAAAGCGTAGTCAGCTTTTTAATACTGTAACCAATAGCGCGGTCGTAAAAATCACTCACCTTATTGAGCATATCTTCTAAGGCCCCGGTTTCTTCCCCCACCGCAATCATCTGCACAATATCCAGAGGAAATTCCGCGCTCACCTTGAGCGCTGCCGCCAGGCGTTCGCCTTTTTCCGCGGCCAGGCGCATCTGGTATACCGCCTGCCCGAGTATCTCGTTATTAACTACCTCACGGACAATATCCAGGGATTGCAAGATTGGCACTCCGCTGCCGACCAGCGTAGCGAGTGTGCGCGCAAAGCGCGAGATACAGGTCCGGCGTACTAATAGGCCAATCACCGGTAATTTCAGGCTTAAGCGGTCAAAAAATAATTTACCGTCCTTGGTAGAGGCATATTTTTTTACTAATAACCCCAGGGCAAACAGTCCGATGCCCAACCCATACCAGAACTGCTTAATAAAATTACCGGCCTTATAAAGAATAATCGTGGGTAACGGCAGTGCGATACCCGAGCGGCCAAAAATTTCCACAAATTGCGGGATCACGAAAGTGACAATAAACACAATGACCAGTGTCGCCGCGATCATTAATATCATTGGATAAAATAAGGCCCCGCGGATTTTCTGCTCTAAATCGGCCTGGGCCTCGGCAAAGGCGGCATAGCGGGCCAGCACCTTATCCAGGTTACCGCTGGCCTCTCCGGCGGCCACCATATTCACTAAAAGGCGGGGAAAGACCCGGGGATGCAGAGCGAGGCTCTGGGAGAAATTCATCCCCCCTTCAACGTTACGGCCCACGGAGGCGATAATTTCTTTAAGCCTGCGGTTTTCTATCTGCTTTTTTAACGTGTCGAGGCTCGACATAATGCTTAATCCGGAGTCGAGCATATTGGAAAGCTGCAGATTAAACATAATCATTTCTTCCGTGGAGATACGCTGGAATATTTTGCTTAAATCCTCCAGGCGGAAAGAACCGCTTGATTCGCTGATATCGACGGGTGAATAACCCATTCGGCGCAGCTTGTCGGCGACCTCCGGCTTGGCCAAGGCCTCAATTACGCCGCGGACTAACTTTCCCGCGTTATCTCTTGCCCGGTAAAGAAAAGTAGTCATCCTAGGCCTCTTCCGTCACGCGCATTACCTCTTCTTTATTAGTAATGCCAAGTTTTACCTTCTCCATACCGTCTTCGCGCAATACCTGCATTCCCGACTTCACCGCGGCCTTGCGCAGCGCATCGGCAGAGGACTTTTCGGTGGTTAGTTTTCTGATTTCTTCGTTCATCAGCATCAATTCAAAAATTCCTTTGCGGCCTTTAAAACCGGAATTCATGCAGGTTTTACAACCCTGGCCCTTGCATTCTGAGCAGAGCGTGCGCACCAGGCGCTGGGCCAATACGCCAATCACTGAAGAAGCGACTAAAAATGGCTCCACGCCCATATCCACCAGGCGGGTAACCGCTCCCGGTGCGTCGTTGGTGTGCAGCGTAGACAATACGAGATGCCCGGTCAGCGCGGCCTGCACAGCAATCTCCGCGGTTTCTAAATCGCGGATTTCCCCGACCATAATAATGTCGGGATCCTGACGCAGGATCGAGCGCAGCCCCGTGGAAAACTCCAGGCCCACTTTAGGGTTTACCTGCATCTGGCGGATGCCGGGAAGATGGTATTCAATCGGGTCTTCGATAGTAATGATGTTTTTCTCTTCGGAATTAAGAATATTTAAAGAGGCGTAAAGCGTCGTGGTCTTGCCCGAACCGGTCGGTCCGGACACTAAGATAATACCGTGTGGCCGGCGGATCAGCTGCTCATACTTCGCCAGCATCTCCTGGGCAAAACCCAGCTGCTCGAGCTTTAGAACTATGTTCGTTCGATCCAAGAGGCGCATGACCACATTTTCGCCGTAAATAGTCGGCACGCAGGAGACACGAATATCAATCTCCCGGCCCTCCATTTTCATCTGGAACCGTCCGTCTTGAGGAATCCGGCGCTCGGCAATATCTAAGTTGGCCAGGATTTTAATCCGCGAGACAATCGCCGACTGTAAAAATTGCGGCGGCGAGGTGCGCTCGTGCAACATGCCGTCAATACGGAATCGGGTGCGCAGGGTTTCTTCTTCCGGTTCAATATGAATATCGCTGGCCCCCTGGCGCACCGCCTCAATAATCATCAGGTTAACCATCTTAATTACCGGTGGTTCCTCGCTTATTCCTTGCAGTTTTTTTAGCTCCGGCTCCACCCCCGTCTTAATCCCCAGCTCTTCGCGGTCTAAATTGGCGATTACTTCCTCCATCGTGCCTTTGGCGCGATAGTACGCGTTGAGCGCCTTTTGGATTTCTGTTTCCGTGGATATGGCCGGTTCAATTTCCAGGCCGGTTTTCATCCGCAGCTCATCCAAGGCAAAAATGTTTAACGGGTCAACCATAGCTACGGTAAGCGAACGGCCAATCTTGAGCACCGGGATTAATAAGTGCTTTCGCGCCAACTCCTCCGAAATCAAATCGATGATTTTGGGGTCAATCAGGTAATTGGTCAGTTCGATATGCGGGATATTCAACTGCTGGCTTAAGAAGATCGCCAAATCCGCCTCGCTAATCACGCCTTTTCTGACCAATACCTGCCGTAAAGGTACGGCGTTTGATTTTGCCTCTAACTCCGCCTGGAGCAGTTGCTCCTCGGTGATGATGCCTTTTTCCAGGAGGCTCTCACCCAGCGATCTTTTCTCCCTCTTCGCCATTCTCAATTACTCCTTTAAAAGTTGTTGAATCTTGGCTAATAAGACCTTGGCATCAAATGGCTTAGCCACAAAATCATCGGCCTTGACGTATTCGCTCATTTCGTCGAGGTGTTTTTTCCATTCATCTTTAGCGGTAAAAATAATCACCGGGATCTTGACCGTGTCGGGCGAGTGTTTGAGTTCATAACAAATATCGTAGCCGTCTTTATCGGGAATGGAAATATCGAGCATGATCAAATCCGGCTTGGCGGTGATGGCGATATCCACGGCATCCATACCGTAGTTGAGATACATCACCTCATATCCGTGGTGCTCCAGGCGCTGTTTTAACAAATCTAAGAGGTTTTGTTCATCATCAATAATCAGGATTTTTTTCTTTTTATCCACGGCTCACTCACTCCTTCAGTAATTCTTTGATTTTGTCTAAAAGCTCTTCCGGCTTAAAGGGTTTAGTAATATAGGCGTTGGCCCCGACCTCTTCGGCAAGCGTCTGGTCTTCTTCCTGCGCCCGCGCCGAAAAAATTATCACCGGCACCGCGCTATATTTGGCGTCCTTTTTCAACAGGCCGCAAACTTTATAGCCGTCCATCTGCGGCAGCATCAGGTCTAAAATAATCAAATCCGGTTTTTCTTTGCGCGCGGTCTCCAGGGCCATTTTCCCGTCAAAGGCGCAAATGACTTCATAGCCTGAGGCCCTTAAGCGCGATTCTACTAATTTTACTATATGCGGTTCATCATCTACTACTAATATTTTCTTGGGCATCAGCCAATATACCTTCTAATTAAACGCAGTAATTCTTCCGGATCAAAGGGTTTAATGATGTAATCGATCGCCCTTGAGTCTTTAGCCTGAAAAATGTTACCGGTCTGGCCTTCGCAGGTAAGCATAATAACCGGGATGGCGCTGGTCTCTTGCCCTATTTTTAGCTTCTGCAAGACTTCAAAACCGTTCATCCCCGGCATCAGCACATCCAGGATAATTAAATCCGGTTTTTCACCCTGCGCCTTTTCTAACCCTTCCTGCCCGTTTGCCGCGGTCACTACTTCGTAAGCATTGGCGCGTAAGCGCGAAGCGATAACCTTGACAATATTCAGCTCATCATCAATAACCAATATCTTAAGCATACTCTTTCTATACTATATACTGATTTTGGATATTTTGCAATTTTTTCCCATCAGTGATTGTTATTGGTTATTTTTAGGCAAAACAAAAGTAAAAGTAGTCCCTTTATTCAGTTCGCTTTCGGCCCAGATCTTACCCTGGTGCAATTCGACAATGCCCTTGGCAATGGAAAGGCCAAGGCCAGTGCCTTTTTCTCCAGGCCCACTGGTCCGGCCAAACTGTTCAAATTTATTGAACAGTTTCGTCAAATCTTTGGCGGCGATGCCGATTCCCGTATCGCTGACCTTGCACTCTACCGCCTGGTCTTTTTCAACTATTAAAATTTCAATGTGGCCCTTGGCGGTAAACTTCAGGGCATTATTAATCAAATTGGTCAGGACCTGAGTAATCTTGTCTTTATCGGCGGATACTTCTATTCCCTCGGCCGCAAAAACAGTTTTAATTTCTAAGCCTTTTTTCTGGGACTGCGGGATAAAAGCGGCAGCGACGGTTTTGGCTAAAGCGGTAATATCCCAGCGCGTCTTTCTGATTTCCACTTTACCGGCCTCGATTTTGGAAATATCGAGGAGATTATCGATAATCCTCTTTAAGCGGTCGATATCTTCCAGGCACATGGTCAAAAATTCCTGTTGTTCTTTCGTGGTCGCGCCGATGATGCCATCGAGCATCTGCGAGACTACCTCGCGGATGGTGGTCAAAGGGGTGCGCAATTCATGAGAGACGGTAGAGATAAAATCGCTCTTCACCTGATTCAGTTTTTTCAGCTCATCATTGGCCTGTTGCAGCTGTTCGACAAATATTTTTTTCTCTGCCTCCAGGCGCTGGCGTTCCTTTTTGTTTTCGAAGTGTTCCACAGTGCGTCTAAGCGCAAGCGCCAGGCTTCCCTTAGGCACTTCGTCTTTTACCACATAGTCATAGGCGCCGATTTTCATTACCTCCACGGCAATGTGTTCGTCGCCTTCTCCGGTAGCCATAATCACCGGGATTTCGGCGTTCTGGGCCTTTAGCCGTTTCATAAATTCCAGGCCGGTCATCCCCGGCATTTTGTAGTCAACGATAATGACATCAAAGGTGTCTTTGGCCACTTTATCCAGGCCCTCCGGGCCAGACTGAGCCGTGACCACCTCGATGTCAAAATCCTCTATGCCGCGGAGGGCTTCTTTCTCAATCTCCCGGTCAATCGGGCTATCGTCTATAAGACAAACTTTCAATTTCTTTTTGGGCATTTATGCTGCACCTTTTTGAGCATTCTTTAAAATCGTAAAATAAAACGTACTGCCTTTACCCACTTCGGACTCTACCCAAATCCGCCCGCCGTACTGCTCGACAATTTTTTTGCAGATGGTCAGGCCCGCGCCTGTGCCCTTACTCTCGTCGGTGTCCAGGCGCTGAAAAAGCGCGAACACCGTCTCGTAATGTTCCTCAGGGATTCCCCGGCCGTTATCTTTAACAGAGAAGCGGTATTCACTATCGCCGGAAAGCTCAGCGCCGATTTCAATCAAGGGCTTAGGCTGATCATTATACTTAATCGCGTTAGTGATTAAATTGGTAAAGAGCTGTGAGAGCCTGATCTTTTCGTAGTAAATTACGGGAAGCTTCGCGATTTTTATTTCGGCGCTGCTCTCCTGAATACGCAGGGCTAAATCTTGCTTAATTTCCTCCAAAAGCGTATTTAAATCAATTTCTTCGGCCGGTTTTTTCCAGCGGGCGATGCGCGAGAGCTCTAAAAGGTCCTTAATCAAGTTCTGCATCTTATGTACCGAGCCCTGGATGACCTCCAGATAGTGCCGCGCTTGCTCATCAAGAGAATCCTTATATTTGTCAAAGAGAAACTGGCTAAATGAGCTAATTCCGCGCAACGGTTCTTTTAAATCATGCGAAACTACATAAGTAAAATCATCCAGCTCCTTGTTAGACCGCTCCACCGCAATAATCTTTTCCTGCAACTCATCGCGGGCCTTACGCAAATCATTGCTGGTCTTATTTAAATCCTCGACCATTAGCAACATCGCCTGATCGCTTTTTTTGAGCTTTTCGACCCGCTCTTCCAATTCTTTGGCCGTCCAGGAGAGCTCATTGACCAGGCGCTTATAATCACGGATATCCCGGGCCGCTAAAATAGCGCTGGCAACCTTACCCTCGGCGTCTTTAAAGGGCGCGCCGTTAAAGCTCACCGGAATAGAATTGCCGTTTTTATCCTTAAATGCAATCTCGACGTTGGAGACGGTCTCGCCCTGGACAATAATTTTGGTGACCAGCTTTAGCTGTTCCTCTCCTAACATAAAGAAATCGCTTAAAGGGCGCTTGACGATCTCGCTCTTATCATAGCCTAAAAGCCTTACCGTAGCGTTATTAACCGTCCTAATCCGGGCATTGCGGTCAATAACCAAGAGGGCATCGTTCATATGCTCAATAATACTATCCACATACTCTTTGGAGAAGGTAGTCTGGCGCAGCGTGTTGGTCATCTGCTTAAAGGCCAAGGCCAACTGCCCAATTTCATTCTTCTGTTCCAGCACCTTAACGTCGTCCATTTTCACATCCAGCCGCCCACGGGCAACGCTATTCATCTTATCGACTAATTGCCTGAAGGTATCCGTAAGACGAGCGGTAAACGCAAAGGCCGCCATTGACCCTAAGAAAATCGAGACAATACAGACCAAAAGAATTTGGTTGCGGATGCCGTTAATATCTTTTAAGAACTCATCCAGGTTGGCCGTGGCGGCAATAATCCAATCCCAAGGCGCGAAATAGGCAAAGGCAAGAATGCCGGCTTGAGGCAGCTTTTGCCCTTCCTTTAAACGTAACGTAATAATACCGCTTTCACCGTCGCGTAATAGCGGCGCCTGGTCAACAATCTCTTTAATAAAGAGTTTGCCGTCGGCATCCTGAGCCAGAAGCAGATCAAGGTTATCGTTTTTCCGGTCTTGAGAAAGTATCGCCCGGCCCTTGTTCTCGCCTTGCGCGCCGATCAGCGAGAGGTATCCCGATTGGCCGATTTTCTGCGCGGAGATTAATTTTTTCAGTTCTTCTTTCTTAATCTCCTCGAAGTTGGCTTCCAGTAAATCCTCAGGGTAAAACGCGACCGCCACTATCCATTGTTTCTCACCCACATTAAAAAAGGCCACCATTTTTTCGCTGGCTTTATTTTCGCCGACATCCTGCCAGCTGCCCGTAAGATAACCCACCTCGGTCTCGGCCAGGGCCTTAGCCTTAGTGATAATATCGCGAAAAACAAACCCGCCTACGCCGTCTTCGCTGTACCAGACATTGTCTCCGTCACGCTGGCGCTGCTTAGAAAGAACATATCCGCCGTTATAATCGAGAATAAAAATATAACCGTTTTGCCCAACCACGGTGGCCGACAAAAGCTCGATTAATTGCGTATCCATTTGCTGGCTGGAGACCCGCAAGGCAAAGCCGTCAAATTCTTTCTCCAGGGCATCGCCGGCCAGGCGCACCGCAGTGTCCGGTATTTCCCCGGTCACGCGCTCGCGCATCTTGACCAAATACATCTTTTGATTATAGTCGGTGAGCGCCGCTTCCACGCCTTGGGTATCCGCCCCTTGCGCCTTGGCCTGGCTGATCAGCTTTTCCACTTCGCTGATCGCTAAATCAAACTCTTTGACATAGGCGTTAAACTCATCCAAGGCGAAGCTATAGAGCAGCATATTTTTTTCATACCGGCGCGCGCGCAGGAGCGGCTCTTTTAAAGCGTCGAGAGTAACTGCCGGTTTTAAGTTTTTACGGATTAGCTCTGCTATGTTTAAAGCCGACGCGGTGGCGATATTTTTGGTCTTATCGATGGCGCTATTTTTATTTTCGGCGACTAAATCATAATAGGCCTGGGTGGTAATTAACCAATCCCGGCATTGGGTTTTCAAAGTTTGCTCGGTATTTTTAATAATCGTCTCACGCGCGCTTTTGTAACTTAACGCGCCCAGCGCGATTACCGGCACGGTCACCAGGACCACGCTGATGGCCATTAACTGCCTTTTTATACTGATATCGCCGATTCTCATTTTGCTCCTAAACGCTGTTGTAGACTTGCAATTTCATCCTGCAATTCCTTCATCCGAAACTCCCGATCGATGGTCGCTTGGCGAAAACGCTCCAGCTCACTTAGTTTTTCCTGCAGTTGGGCGGTGCGTTCTCGTACTTTTTTTTCTAATTCCTCATTCAGCTTTTTAACGGTTTCGCCGGCCAGACGGGTATCACTATTGTCAATCATTGAAAAAATTAGCCCTTTTTCCAGGTTCTCCTTATCGACCGCCCGCAAAATTACCAGCACCGGCAGGCGATGGCCGTCCTGATGGCAATATTCGTACTCAAAGCTTAAGCGCTCTTTATGCCCAATTGCGCTATAAATAAGCTCTTGGGTCACCCGGCGATACTCTTCTTCGCTGGGATAGATAAAAGATAAGGTCGGTTCACTCAGCCACTTTTCCATCGGCCAGCCTAAGATGTCTTCCGCGGCGCGGTTGACCCAAATCACCTTATCGTTTTGGGTAAAAAAGATCGCGGCGGGAGAATCATTTAAAATGACCGATAAAAGTGCGCGCGAGTTTTCCATTTTTTCCAATTTCTGCCGCAAGCGGAGATATTCGTTATCGGCCAGAGAGAGTAAATAAAATAAAAATAATCCTCCTAAAGCCACTCCGGCTAACTGCAGGGTAAGCGCACTCCAACTAAGCGAGCCGGCAGGAATTTTCAGCAATAGATGCGGCAGGTCCAATAATTTATTCAAAAGCGCAAGGCCTGAGAAAAAGGCGATGGCGATCCCGCAAATATAAAGCGGCCGAAGCCCCTGTTGAGGATTATTTGTTTCCACGCTTATTTATTCTCCTAAAAACCGTTTTAATGTTTCTAAAAGTAAACTGGGCTCAAAGGGCTTGGCCAGATAGGCATCGGCGCCGACTTCCTGGCCTAGTTTACGGTCTTCATCCTGGGCCTTAGCCGTAAAAAGAATGATCGGGATCTTTTTATAACGTGCATCTTTTTTTAGCAGGGCGCAAACCTTATAGCCATCCATTTTCGGCAGCATCAGGTCCAAAATAATCAAATCCGGGTTTTCGCTGCGGGCCTTATCAAATCCTTCCTGGCCGTCGCCGGCTGCAATCACCTTATATCCTGAGGCCTCCAGGCGAATGGAGAGCATCTCCACTAATTGCGGCTCATCGTCAACAATTAAAATCTTCTTGCTCATTGTTTCTCCTTAATTGCCTGATTTAACAGTTCGTCTTCGTGTTTGGTATCGTCGGGATAGGTCAGATGCTCAAAGTTAAGGGCGACCTTTTCTCTTAAACCCTGAAGAGCCAGGTAGTCATCGAGCGTTTTTTTCAGCCTCGCCCCCACGCGCTCGGCGTTCTCCTGGTCGCATTCGGAAAGCAAGACTACCACCCGCTCGTTCACCTTCAAGGCCATATCCTCTTCTTTACGCAACGTACTTTTTAATACCTCTTCCATGATTTTTAAGATCGATTCTATCTCGGCATCGGAAAAGTGTTGCCTTAATGCCGGTTTATTCGCTAAAGAGACCGTAATTAAAGAAACCTTGGAGTCTTTCTCGATCGCCGCCTGCACCACCAGGTGAATCGCCTCCTTTAAAAAGGCCTTGGGTGTATACTTAGGCAGATTAAACGTCAGTTTCGCCCCCGGGCCAAAATCATCCTTTTTGCGCTCAAATGGGCTTTCCGCCCACATATCGCCGTTGTGCATTTTCACAATCTGTTTGGCGATTGAAAGCCCCAGGCCGGTTCCTTTTTCTCCGGCCCCGGCAATGCGGCCAAACTGCAGAAATTTATTAAACAGGCGCGAAAGATTATCCGGAGAAATACCGATTCCGGTATCGCTGACCGAACATTCTAATTCATTCTCTTTTTCGCTGACCGCAATTTTAATATAGCCTTTTTCGGTAAATTTAATCGAGTTATAGGCGAGGTTAGTAAGCACTTGAATTATCCGGTCGGAGTCAGCGTAAATATCGATTTTTTCTTTGGGCAGAGCGACCTTTAGTTCAAGCCCTTTCTCCTGGATTTTCGGCTGGAAAGCCGTGGCTACCTGTTGGACCAGGCCCTTAATATTCACCAGCTCTTTTTTGAGCTTCATTTTGCCCGATTCGATTCTAGAAATATCCAGCAGGTCATTGATAATCCGTGCCAGCCGATCAATATTATTGCGGGCGGTGGTCAGGATTTTGATTTGTTTTTCGTTAATTTCTCCGGGTATGCCGTCAAGAATCAGGCTGATGCCTTCCTTGGTAATCGAAAGCGGTGTGCGCAACTCATGGGAAACTGTGGAGACAAATTCGGATTTAAGCCGATCAAGCTCTTCTAACCTTCTGTTTTTTTCGGCCAATTCCTTATAGAGCAATTTGATCGCCTGGTTAGTCTTATCCAGGCCCCAGGTTTGGATTTCTAAATCTGCCTTTGTTGCTTTCAAGATTACTTCGGCCTTCTTCTGTTCGCTGATGTCCTTAGCGATATGCACGCTGCCGATGAGCTCACCGGCTGAGTCAAAAATCGGCGAAACGCTCACTAAAAGCGGCATACCGATTTTCGGATCGTCGACTTCCGCGGTGTGGGGCTGGTTATCGGCCTTGGCTTGGGTTAAGGGGCAACCCGGCCAGGGGTGGTTGGTCCGATGCAGCAGTTCGTAGCATTTTTTCCCGACAATCTGCGCCGGCGGCATTTTCAAGATATCGGCAAAGCTCTTATTAACCCGGGTAATGGTATAATTCTGATCTTGGATAAACACCAAATCCGAAATCGCGTTAAAGGTCCGGTCCCATTCTTCCACTGCCCGCTTGATCGCGTTTTCGGCCTTTTTACGCTCGGTAATATCCTCAACAATCATCAGCACTTTAGGCGTTTTGTATTCTAGTAACGGTATGCCGACAAAATTTCGGATGCTGCGTTTGTTGCTGAGCTGGTGAACGAATTCGACTTCCTGCATCCGAAAGTGTTTACCCCTGAGGGCCTCTTTAATTTTTTTGGCCAGCCCAATTGTTTGATAGGAAGCCATCGCAAAGACATTTAAATTCTTAAACCAGCGCGGCGAATCCCCGGAGATTGCGGCCATTGCCGGGTTGGCATACTCGATATTACCTTTGTTGTTGACGATATAAATCCCAAAGGGCGCTTTTTCGGTAATATCGCGCGTGATCCGGTAAGCCCCTTTGAGCTGCTCAAAAATCAGCCACATCAATTTTGCCGAAGGGCCGCTCACCAGGTTAGCCTGGGCCGGCTTTTCTTTAAGCAGCTTCTGGTAATTTTTACGGTTTCCGGTGACATCGATAATTTGGTTGAGCGTTCTATCTTTGCTGATTTTCTTCCAGTTTGTCGCCGTAGGAAGGCCTAACTTTTTCGCTAAAACAATTCCCGGCGCTTTAAGATTTTTGTCCACTACCGCCTTGATGTATACTTGAGGCAGGCCGTTTAAAAGCTCAATCAGCGAGAGCCCGCCCTTGCCGCCGCCGATAATCGCGATATTGGTTTTTTGTTTTGCCATTGCTAGTTGCCTATACTAATTTTTTGACCGCTTCAATCATCGGGCCATAGTCGGAGGTCTTGACACAGTAATCATCGGCCCCTGAGCGGCGCGCCTCCACGGCATCAATCGCGTCGACGTTGCCGGTCATAATAATTACCTTAGGGGTTTCCGGGCCGTGAACCTCGCGGATTCGCTTACAGACCTCAAAACCGCTGATCCCCGGCAGCAGCGTATCCAGAATAACGATATCCGGCTTCACCTCGGCCACTTTCTGTAAACCGCTCTCGCCGGTCTCGGCGAGTGTGATATCCTCAAAGCCGGCCTTGGAGAGAAAGCGTTTCATAATCTTGCGGTCCTGCTCGCTATCATCGATAATCAATAATTTTTTTTCCATCGCCGTTACTCCTTAAAATCTTCGTGATTCGGTAATTTATTCATTACATTCCAGTAAAAGTTAAACCCCTCCACCACCTTGACAAAATCCTCGTAATTAAGCGGTTTAGGAATAAAGCTAGCCGCCCCGTCACGATAGCTGCGGGCAATATCCTCCTCGCTACGGGAGGAGGTCAGCATCACTATCGGAATATAATTGTAACGGATATCTTTTTTGAGCGCCTCCAGAACCTGAAACCCGTCGACCTTAGGCAGATTGATATCCAAAAGTATTAAATCCGGACGGGGAAATTTAGCCTTGTCCTGGTATTTGCCTTCGTGGCGGATAAAATCGAGGGCATCCTGGCCGTCATTGACCACAAACATATTATTTTTAACTTTTACTTTCGTAAATGCCCGCAGGGTAATCTTCACATCGCTTTCGTTATCCTCGACTAAAAGAATATTAATCGCCTTTGCGCCGTTTTCGTTTACTGCCGCAGGCATAGTTTATCCCTTTCTTTGCGCTACTAGAGCGCCCCGCTATAAGGAGGCGGACTACCTGCTCCGCTCGGAGGAGTTTTTTGTTTTTGGCCAAGTTCTTTGGGAATAGTAAAATAAAAGGCGGCGCCCTTACCCAGTTCCGATTCCACCCAGATTTTGCCGCCGTGGTCGTCAACGACTCGCTTGACAATGCTTAAGCCGGCCCCCGTTCCTTCATATTCACTGGACGTATGCAGCCGTTTAAACAACCCGAAAATCTGGTCGTGGTATTTAGGCTCGATACCGATGCCGTTATCTTTGACAAAAAAGCGGTGATAATTTCCTTCTTCGCCATACCCAATTTCCACGCGGGGGTTTTCTTTATTATTTTTAGAGGAAAACTTAATCGCGTTGTTAATCAGGTTTAAGAATAGCTCCGTCATTTTAATCCGGTCGCAGTGGACGCTCGGCATTTCCGGCGGGACGCGCAAATCTACTTTTTTTTCTTTGATGTCAAATTCAATGCGCTTAACTACCGTAGCAATCAATTCATTCATCGCTACGTCTTCATAGGGATTTTTGATCCGGGAAATGCGTGAAAGCTTAAGCAGGTCTTCAATTAAATTGCTCATCCGGTTGGCCCCTTCGCGGATTTCCTTCAAGTAATCCTGGCCCTCGGCGTCAAGTTTCTCTTTATAGTCTTCTTCCAAAAATCCGGTAAAGGAAGCGATCGCCCGCAAGGGCGCGCGTAAATCGTGGCTGGCGGTATAGACAAAGCTGTCCAGCTCTTTATTTGCTTTTTCCAGCAGGCCTCTCTGCTCTTCCACATTAGCCTTAGCCTCAACCAGGCTATCGGTCATTTTATTAAACGACTGCGCCAACTCCCCAATTTCGTCCTTGGCTAAAACGTGGGCCCGTGCCGTAAGGTCGCCTGCGGCAATTACCCGGGAGGTCTGCGTCAAGGCTTTAATCGGGCTGGATACCGAGCGGGCAATGGCAATCGCCATCACCACGACAATCACTAACAGCACCAGGCTGATCGCGGAGAGGGTATTTCTTAAGCGGCGGGCCGAAGAAAAAACTTCCACCGTATCCATCTTGACAATCATCCCCCAGCGAAACGACGGCAGAAAACGCCGCACACTCAAAACCTCCTTGCCGCGATAATCAATAAACGCGCCTAATCCTTCCTGGCCTGAGAGGGCCATTTTAATTTCCTGCCCTTGAGCCGAACCGATCTCGATTTTCCGGGTAAAGGCAGCGTCGTCAGCGAAACGTAGCGGAGTAATAAATACCATCTCTTTTTCCATCCGAGCGATTACCGCAGTCTCTCCGCTGGCGCCAAGACCAGCGTAATCTTTAACTAATTCCGCCACCCCCTGGTTGCTCATCTGCACGACGACTACGCCGATCAAGCTTGCTCCTTTAAATACAGGCGAAGCAATAAATAAAGCCGCCTGCTTATTTTCGGCATCAAACTCAAAATCAGAAATTTCTGTCTTTAAGGAATCTTTGGCCTTAATGAAGACACGGGCCAGTTCGGAATTGCGATAGAGGGCGATTTCGTAGAGGGAACCGCGGGGATGTTTCTTATTCACCGAAAAAAGCACTTCTCCGCCGGGCCGCACCAAAAGCAGGTCATCATAGCCGAATAAGCCCTGGTAGTATTCCAGAAACGGGCGGTATTCGGCCTCTACGGCGCGATAGCCATCGACCGTAGCGTTCTGCTCCATGAAAGCGGCGTCAAATTTCTCCACCGCCTCGATGATTTCTGCGGTATGGGAAAGTGTAGTCACATCGTTTTCTTTTTCGCGCAGGTATACTTTAAGCTGATAGGCCTTATTGTCGGCAACGGCCAAGAGGCTATTGGCCACTTCTTCTTCCAGAACTTTACGGGAGCTATTGTAACTGACGTAGGTGGCAATGGTTAAGGGCACCAAGGCAATAAAGAGAAACCAGAGGATAAATTTGGTGGTGATACGCAGGTCTTTCAAAAAGCTTACTTCGGGCATATCATCCCTTTCCCAGAAAAAAAACGCCTTTACTTTAGAGTGAACGGAATTTTTCCGCCAATTTTAAGGCGCTGGTCAGATTTTCAATTTCTTTTGCGAGGCTACTGGTTTTGAGGATAAACCCCGACGCCCCTAACTCTTTGGCTTGGCGAAAACGGCTTTCGTCAGAAAAGGCGGTCATCATAAATACGGGCAGGGTCTTATCCATTTTTCTGATTCTTTTGAGGGTTTCTAGACCATCAAGCTTGGGCAACATTACATCCAAAAGCACCGCATCCGGTTTGTCACTCTTAATTTTCCGCAACGCCTCTTTGCCGTCTGTGGCGGTAATCACCTCATAGTCATTGGCCTCCAGGCGCAGCTTGACGGTGTACAAAAAATCCAACTCGTCGTCAACGAGCAATACCTTTTTCTTCACCCCGCCCTTCCTTTTCTATCATTGCCAACGAAAATATTGCTTTCAGTTAATTTTACATGCATTGCTTGTGTTTGGAAGGGCGGGGTTCATCCGCAGCGCTCTTCCGGTTAAGCCGGTTCATCTGACATATATAGCGTTATTATAATATGTTAGGTAGGATAAATCAACGAAATTAGATAGGCTCGGGGTTTTACATAGGGCGGGTCCTGCCTGGGGATTTTCTCGCGGGGACGTTCGTTTGCCCCAGCGTGGCAAACTCACTCGGCTACGGCCTCGCTCTCGCTAAACGCAATAGCTGGCGAACCATGCCCGCTCGGCCTTCGCAACGCCCCGCTACGAAAATCCCCAGGCACCCGCCCTTGCAGCCCTCGCCTATTATTCGCCGATTATCTTTACCAGGACACGTTTGCGGCGGCGGCCGTCAAACTCGCCATAAAAGATCTGCTCCCAGGGGCCGAAATCGAGCTTGCCTTTAGTGAGCGCCACGACTACCTCCCGGCCCATCAGCGTCCGTTTTAAATGGGCATCGGCGTTGTCTTCGCCGGTACGGTTATGGTCATATTGGGCTATTGGTTCGTGGGGCGCGAATTGCTCCAGCCAGCGCTCAAAGTCATGATGCAGGCCGGATTCATCATCGTTAATAAAGACGCTGGCGGTAATATGCATCGCGTTAACCAGGCACAAACCCTCTTTGACCCCGCTTTTCTTGACGCACTCCTCGACTAAGGGCGTAATATTAATAAACTCCCTTTCCTTCTTGGTATTAAACCAGAGATACTCGGTATAGGATTTCATGCGTTACCTCCGTTTGAAAAAAAGGACAACGAGCTTCGATAAATCTGCTCGTTGTCCTTGAGTTGTAAAAGTCAAATCTGATAGGGTGTTCGACCGTTAGACCCTTCGCTAAAATGGAATTGCGAAGGTCTATCCCTGTGGGATTAACGTACGAGAAAGCGGTTCTCGATCTTTTTGGCCTTGAAGAATTTGCGGGTAAACTCGCGGGCCAGGCGATGATCAAATGTTTTGCAGGAGAAAATATTGATGTACGCCGTGTTCCAGAGTTCGGAAAAGTGGCCGGTAATCGAGCTGGTTTCGATTAATTGCACCATCGAGTAACCTTTGGTAAATGCCTCATTAATGCCGAAATAAGGCAATAAGGTCTTGCCGAATTTCTTCATTTTAATGAGCTTGCACAACCGGTCCACGTATTGCTGCAGTTTTTTCTTTGACGAAAGCACGCTATTATCGCAATCGTGAAGATCTAAAACTAATTCATATCCATAAATATGCTTCTTCATCTCTTGACACTCCTTTTGCGTCTCACCCCCCCCATTGGTTTAGGGGTCTCACTTTATTATTACTGCTTCTGCTTATTATATTAGAACATTTCTCTTCTTAATGCAAGAATTTTTTTAGGTTTTTTTCGTTTTTCTTACGCGGTTGGCGAGCCGGCCAATGCCGGTAATCTCTACCTCTACCTTATCCCCCGCTCGCATCGGCCCCACTCCGGGTGGCGTACCTGTAGAAATGATATCTCCTGGTAAGAGCGTCATTACCCGCGAAATAAAAGATACCAAATAAAACGGCGAAAAAATAAAATGCGCGGTCGTGGAATTTTGTTTACGCTCACCGTTGAGGTATAAGGCAATGCCCACTCGCCGCGGGTCGAACTTCGTCTCTATCCAGGGGCCCAGCGGCGCAAAGGTATCATATGACTTGGCCCGGGTCCACTGAATTTCTTTTTTTTGGATATCGCGCGCGGTTACATCGTTGAGACAGGTATAGCCAAAGATATAACGCCGGGCAGCGTCGGGCGGAACCGCTTTGGCTTTTTTACCAATAACAATCGCCAGTTCAGCCTCATAATCGAGCCGGCTCACCAAGGGCGGATAATCAATGTTCGCCTGGTGGCCAATCACTGCCGTGGGTGGCTTAAGAAAAATCAGCGGCTCTTTCGGCAGGGGCATCTTGAGTTCCCGGGCATGGTCTTTATAATTAAGCCCGACTAAAATCACCTTTGAAGGAACGCAAGGGGCGAGCAAAGTTACTTTTTGTAAAGCGGCACTTTGCCCGGATAAAACTATACTGCCAAACGGTTCTTTCTTTAAAAAAGCGACGCTATCGCCTTCAACCTTAGCCCAATAAATCTTTTTCTTAAAAAGCACACGCGCTATTTTCATCGCTCACCAACCACCTGGTTTTATAACCCGAAAAACTTTCGGGCATTTTCTTTTGTCACTTGCGCGGCAAAGTCCGGGGAAACATTCTTTATTTTAGCCACCGCGGCTAATGTCCTTTGCACATCTTTAGGCTCGGCATTATACTCACCCGATGCGGGCTTATACCGCACCGGCGCGTCGGTTTCCAAAAGGATGCTCTCCAATGGCGCTTTTTCAATCGCCCGGCGATGTTCTTTGCTATATTCGGCCGCCGGAGTAGCCGAAATCAGATAACCGCTTTTTAAAATTTCATCGAGTATTTCTTCCGGTCCACTGAACCAGTGAAAATTGGCCTTGATAATCTGTTTTTGCTTAAGGAGTTCAAGACAGGCCAGCCAGGCACCACGGCTGTGCACCACTACCGGCTTATGATAACGGCTGGCCAAATCCAGCTGGGCCGCAAATACAGCCAGCTGCTGGTCTCTGCCCAGGCCGGGTTTTCGCGCCTGCGGATACCAATAATCCAAACCAATCTCACCAACTGCGGCAATAGCTTGAATATTGTTTTCAATAAATTCCAAACTCTGTTTGAGGTCGGTTTTTTCTACCCGCCCGGGATGAACGCCACAAGCCGGGACTATCCTGATTATATCTTTATAATCCTGGCACAACTTAAGAAGCGCTTGGCAAGACGGCAGATCCTGGCTAACGCCGACGATTGTTTCTACATCGCCAGCTTTAGCCTGCTCTAACGCTTGGGATAAATCTGGGATCTCTTCCAAATGGGCATGGGTATCAATGAGCTGGGGCATTTTTTGCGTAGTGGATAGCTACATCATTTCCTTATTTCTTAAGTGCAGCGACAATTCGTCTTTTTTATCGGAATGTTCCATCGCCATTTCGACGCTAATTTTTTTGGCTTCGACCAGCTCGATCAGGCACTGATTAAATGCCTTCATGCCATAGATATCGCCGGTAGCGATATATTTGGGCACTTCCCATAATTTGTTTTCTCTGATCAAACGGGATACGGTCGGGCTTAAGGCCATCGATTCATAGGCCGGAATCAGCCCCTCGCCATCCGCGCGGGGAATCAAGCGTAAAGAAATTACGCCTTTTAAAAGCGTGGAGAGCTGGTTAAACACAAAGTGGTGCTGTTCCGGCGGGTAAAAGTTGACAATCCGCTCGACAGTTGAGGCGGCATCGACGGTATGCACCGTCGATAACACCAATACTCCTGTTTCCGCGGCGGTCAGCGCCGCGTGACAGGTTTTTGGATCCCGGATATTACCGACAAAGATTACATCCGGCGAATGGATGGTAAATTGCTGCAAGGCATCGGCATAGGAAAATACATCTTTACCGATCTCGCGCTGGTTGATAATCGATTTTTTATCGACAAAGGTAAACTCGATCGGCTCCTCGATGGTCAGGATGTGCCGGCGGAAATTCTGGTTGATATATTCAATCATCGAGGCAATGGCCGTCGATTTTCCACTGCCGGTAGTTCCGGTTAAAAGGATTAACCCCCGGCGTTCATGGCAAAACTGCTTGAGCACCTTCGCCGGCAGGCTTAGTTCTTCAAAGGTATTGATATTCAAATTAATTTTGCGGATAACGATAGCCAGGGTATTGCGCTGGTAAAAAATGCCGACGCGGAACCGCCACATCCCCTCATAAGTGGTGGCAAATTCATAGCTCTTACGTTGTTGTAAGATATCTTTTCCGGCTTTGCCGGCCATCTCAAAGACGATTTTATCGATATCATCCTGATTAAACAAGTGGTCCTTAAGTGTAACCACCTCGGTGTAGACGCGGCCCTTAAGATAACTTCCAACGCGGATAAATAAGTCCGATACTTCTTTCTCAATCATAATCGCCAGAATTTCGTTAAATGTCATACACTGCCCCTTTTAGGCCCGACCTTTAATGGAATGAGGTCGGCCTATCCTTTCTGGATTATTAACCTAAGCAGCGGACCCCCCGCTGGTGTAAGATGTTAGAAGTTCATCTATTCAAATTCTCGAGGTCAGCTAAATCCTGAAGTCGGCCGCTGGCTTTTTTGTTTTTCTTCAAATCTTTAAGTGATATGAAATTAACTTTTATTCCATCTATGGTTACGGTTTTCTTATTCTTATAGCAACTAGCAAATTCGACGCCGTCTATGGACGTCAGGAATTCTATACGTAAAGGAGAATTACCCATACGGATGTTTTTCTTTTTTTCCAGGAATAATTCTTCTTTTAGGGCAGGGGTATCAAAGCCGAATTCCTTCAAGGCTTCAACGGTTTTTTTGGCGTTATCTTTGGAGATAGCGATCCAGATATCCATATCCCCGGTAGCCCGGGGCTATCCGTAGCGGGCAACGGCATACCCGCCGAGTACTCAATACTCAAGTCATTTTGATTTTAGTAACTCTAAGAGTTCTTTGAAGTCTTGCGGTAGACGGATCATAACCGAAAATGGCTCTTCTTAATTGCTCCAATGCCGCGATTCTTTCAACGTAGGATTTATTTGCCCAATAATTATGACCGTTTCTGTCGCGGATAGAAGTAACTTTAATAATCGTTTTATTCATAGCTATATTATATCACATTTATTCATATTATGTTTATTTTTAGTAAGGCAAAAGCACAAACCAAAACGGAAAATCAGGAAACTTCGGCCGCATAATCGAGTTGACTTTCCCGGGGTCAACACTCGGTGCAAATTCAAACGGCAGCGTAAAAGCCAAAGCAAACCTTTTTTCGTTTAACACATAAAGCGGCACCGGCGGCGCGTTATACGTATAGCCGGCGGACAGGGCCTCATTTTTGAAAAAGATAAACCCGATTTGCGCATCGTGAACATATTGCTGAATTACCTGGCGGATAAAGCTTTCTTTAGTAGCTCCAGACATGATCCGGGTACCCGGGAGCCCCCCTGAAAAGCCAATCTTCTCTTTACGCAAGGCCTGCCGGGCCTCCGGGTTATCCAACTCTAAATTGCTGATGTAGGGGATAATCGTGGCGAAGCCGGCGGCTTTTAGGGTATGGTAATAAATCGGCCATTTGTTGCGCAGTTCCAGGCGTTGCTTGCCGGTTTCGTCGGGATAACTAAAAAAGTTAATCCCCGGGGCATCAATGACGGCAAACCCGCCGCGGGCGAGGCGTTTTTTCACCAACTGATAGAATTCGTAACTGTAAAGTTTGGCCAGGTCGTAATCGTGCGGGTCGGGAAAATCCAGATAAATCGCGTCGAAGGTCTCTTCGCTATTCTTAATGTAGTAATAGGCATCGCCAATAATCATTTCCAGGCGCGGGTCTTCCAAGGCCGCCTGATTCATTTTTTTAAGCACGGGGTGGGTTTTGGCAACTTCAACCATCTTGCGGTCGATATCAACCTGCACTATTTTTTCCACGCCGGCGTATTTTAATAGCTCCCGGTCGAGCATCCCGTCTCCGCCGCCCAGTACCAAAATTTTTTTAGGGACGCCGTGGTTAAGAATTATCGGTACGTGCGCGAAGTATTCGTGGTAAATCTCTTCTTCGTCGCTGCAAAGCTGATAGCAACCGTTTAAAAAAAGGTAGTAATCGCGCGGGTATTGCGGATCGGCGCTGAATTTTTTCGAGTAGGCATTAACTAAAAACGGGGTGAAGGGGTCCTGGCCCAGCTTATAGCGCACCAGATCAATCTTTTGATACGGCGAGCCAAACCGCTCGATCGGCGAGAGCCCTTTAACCGGCGCCAACAGCGCCGGCCAATTCTGAAACGATTCGTAATAGTAATAGTATTTTTGCAAAAAATACTGCTGGAGCGGAACAACTGCCAGGCACAAGCCCAATAAAGCGGCGCCTAAGCTACCGCCGAGAAAAGCCCGGCGTAAAAAGCCGCTTTCTTTTTTTAGAGAAATAAACAGGATCCCTAAGGCCGAGAGCGCGTTTAACAGGCCAACCGCAAAACCAATGCTGATTAATTCAAAGCGCGAGGCTAACAGCAAAGGAAAAACCACCGCGCCGGCTAACGAGCCAAGGTAGTCGACGGCCAGGACCCGATTGCTGATTTTTCTTTCGGGGGCGAATTCGGCGGCGATACGGATTAACAGCGGAAGCTCCAGGCCGGTCAAAAAACCGACCTTGACCACGATCACCAAAGCAACCAGGAAAAATATTATTATTCCCGCCAGCAGATTATCATAGAGAAAAAGAAAGCCATAGGCCATATGCGCCAGATAAATACAGGGTATTGCCAGCGCGCCGATCAGCGCAAGCCAGAGTTCCACCGAAAACAAAAACCGCCAGCTTGATTTTCCGGCGGTAAGCCTCTTGCTCACCAGCGCTCCCAGGCCCATCGCCGCAAGATAAAGCCCGATGGTCACGCTGTAGCGCACTACCGTATTAAGCGAAAGCAAAGACAAGGCTTGCGCAATCAGCAGTTCATAGAGAATACTGCAGGCAGCTAGTATAAAGGTAATCGCATAGACAAAACTCAGCGTAACTTTTTTTTCCATAATCAGCTCTTAGAACCCGCGGGGGATAATTTTTACCTTCACCTGGCGGGCGCCAAACGCGCGCTTTAAATCGGCAACGGTCGCTTCCGGGTGCATCTTGCCGCAGGTCAGCACATCGCAAGCGATGTAGCCGGCCTCGGGCCAGGTATGCAAGGCCAGATGTGACCAGGAAATAATGATTACTCCGGTAACGCCATAAGGCCGGAATTGATGAAAGGCACTCTTGATAACTTTGGTCCCGCTTTTTTTCGCCGCTGCCAAAAATGGTGTTTTGACAGCGCGCACAAATTTAATCTTTTCCCGATCACAACCGATTAACTCGATGAGGTAGTGTTTGCCGAATTCATTCTTGAGTTTACCCACGTTTATCCTCCTACGTAACAGCTAATAAAAAACTCATTAATTCTTCCGGCAGAGAACAAACAAACCGCCATCACGGCCAAAAATACTAACTGCAGCGACCACCAGCGGTAAAAACAGTTTAACTCCGAGCGCGCTACCGTATCACGCTCGGCCCATAATAACAGCGACGCGCCGGCATTTAAAGCGCCGACTAAAAAGGCCGTGGGCACAAGCCCCAGGCCCGGGTAAAACATAAAGGCAAACAAAAACGTGCCTAAAAAGGCGCCGAAATAATCCACCCCCAAAAGCAGGTTATCGATTTTGCCTTCTTCTTTTTTACGTAACGCCATCATCAGCGGCAACTCAAAACCGGTGAGTACGCCGATGAGAACAATCAAAAGATGCGCGCTTAAGGAAAAAAACAGCCGCGATAGGCCCAACAGATTAAGGAGGTGTAAAAGCACAACCGAGCCGCCGCCAACCAGAGTAAGAACAGTCTCTATCTGCAACAGTGTAATTGCCGAGCGCACCGCCAGCCGGCCCTGGGCGAGAAAGGCCCCACCGCCCATGGAAATAAGATAGAGGCCGATAGTCACGCTGTAGCGCAGCACCGTATTCTCCAAAAAAGCGCTGAGTGACTGGGCTAGCAGCAGCTCATAGACCATGCTGCAGAAAGCCAGGATTAGTTTAATCAGCAAAATGTTAAACATAGGAGATTCTTTTACGTAAGGATACCACCCTGCCCACCAGGTAACCCAAGAATAAGTTAAGGCTCACCATCAATAAAACCACCAGTAAAGATTGTTTAAAATTAATTACCCTTAAAGAAAAGATGAACTCTGCGAGATGGAAACCAACGATTACTGTAGTAAGATAAATCCATAAAATTCCCTGGGCATAAACGACCAGCGCGGAGTGTTCCAGCCAACGTTTGAGGCGTATCGATTTTTTCAATAATAGCTGCGTCAGTGGAATAACCATCAGGTAAAAACCGACCTGGCCGGCCATGAACAATACAGGCGGCTTAAATATTGCCGGACCCCAGATATCAGTGGGATTGTATTGCGGAAAAAAGTTACCGGAAAAAAACGCAAGGAAAAATAACAACGCGCCCAGTACCGGCAACTTTGGCATTACTCTCTCCCAGCGAAGAAGGCTAAATCCCAGGCAAATCCCTAAGGCAAAAAGCGAAAACCAGGGCAAGAGTGGCCAATAATTTTCACCGGATAGGTCGCCGAATAATACCGCATAGGCGTAGGAATGCCTGCTGCCTATTTGAGGAAAGCTGCGGGCAAAAAAAAGCGCAACTACTCCCAACAAGCCAATTGTCCATACGGCGGCAGGGCGCGGTAACTTTTTCAGCAGCGGATAGGTTACCAGCATGGAGAGCGCGATAAATTGCAGCACATCCCAATCAAAGGCATCGCGGCTGCCCCAGGCGAGAAAATTCATTAAAAAACCCAGCGCCGAAATCGCCAAAGCCCGGCCAAGCACCTTCGCCAGGCCCAGGCGATCATGCGCAAAAGCCCAAAAAAAGCTGATCGCCGCAAGCACGGGAAGCATCAACGCGAAGAAAGGCGCGCCCGAATAGCATAAGAAGCGCAACAGCACATCGCCCTGAGCGTAACGCAGGCCACCTTGGTCATTGTACACATACATCCAGACGATCGGGTGGATAATAACTACGGCGATGATCCCTAAGCCTTTGAGTATATCTACGCTGAGCAGTCGCGCGCGATTTTCCATTGTGCCATTATAGCATAGAAAATAATGCGCAGAGAAGATAATTTTTTCCGTTGCTTATTATGTAATTGAGTGATATACTATAACTCAACATGAAATCTCTCGTACCTAACAATCCAGTATCCGCTGGCGATTTTAAACGCCTGAAGGAATCTTTTTTCTCATCCGAGCCCGTCCAGGAAACCCAATCCGAAAAAAATACTTTTAAAGAAAAGGCGGTCTTTTTTACGATACTAGCCCTGCTTATTGGAGGGATATTATTTTTAGTCCTCTCGCAATTTGATGTCATCGTCCTGCCCCCTTACGAGCATACCTTTACCGATGCCGTTAGCGATATGTTAACGAAAAAAGATATCGCGGCGTTAGAATTAATCGACCCTTCGGGCAGCGCAAAAATCGTCAAACAAGTGGTGCATCTGGACGTCCCCTTTGAAAAGAAAACTGGATTTGGCGTAAATATTTATGATACAATAAATATGGCGACCACAAAACTGGTTCTGATAATTAAGCCGCCAACCCAAAAAGTAGAGCTGGAGGTTGTTTTGCGCGATAATCGCTTTTTCTCCAACGCCCTTGATCCGATTAGGGTCACGATTGCCCCGGCCACCCGGATGAAAAGCTATATTGAAGTACCGATATTAGCCGGAGAAAATATCTCCTACCACCTAAACCTGGCGCGGATTAAGCAACTGCGCTTTAGCTTTTCCCAGAACACACAAGAAGCGGTTCATATTTTTGTTAAAAATGTCTTTTTTGAAAAAAGGAGGTAGAAGGACATGATGAAGGTCATATCGCTTGTCAATCAAAAAGGTGGCTGCGGAAAAACTACTACCGCGGTAAACCTGGCCTATGCCTTCGCCAAACGCAAGAATAAGGTTCTCTTGGTCGATCTGGATCCTCAAGCGCATGCGACTTTTTCCTTAGGCATAACGCCTGCTTTAAGTATCGCCGATATATTCGATCAGGCGATCAATAACCGCCCGTTCAACTTAACCGAGCTTTCAGTCTGGCGCAAGGATAATTTGGCCTTGTGGCCATCGAGCATCGGTTTAAGCGCCATCGAACATGCCCTTTCCACCTCTAAAGATAAATTAGACCTGCTCACGCGCCTACTGATGAGCGTGGACGCGGTGTTTGACTATTGCATTATCGATTGCCCGCCCAACTTAGGCATGCTTACCCTCAATGCCCTGGTGGCTTCCACTTACGCCATTGTCCCCATCGGTATCTGCGAACTATCACTTAAAGGGGTAGACAATCTCAATAATATTTTAAATATGCTCTTTGAACACCGCAAAAGAATTCCCCAACTATTTTATCTGCTCACTCAGCTTGATCGACGCTTCAAGTATACGGAAAATTTTGTCCTGCGCGCCAAGGAAAAGCTGGGGCAACAGTTGCTCGACACGATGATTCGCACCAATATCCACCTGCGTGAGGCAACGGCAATGGGAAAAAGTATTTATGAGTACCGCAGCGATGCCCGCGGCGCTTATGACTATGCCCAGATGGCTGAAGAATTGGAGGCGATTGTTAAAAAACCTTCCGTTGTGCAATTACTTTTGAAAGGCGCGGGGCAAAATGAGGTCTATGTGGTGGGAGAATTTAACGACTGGCAAAAACACAAGGACTACCAATTAAAAAAGGTTGATACCGCTACCTGGTCGATTGCCTTACCTTTGAGCAAGGGAACCTACCGCTATAAGTTTATTGTTGATGACCAGTGGATTAACGATCCGACTAATTCTTTTGAGGAAAGCGATGCCTTTGGCGGGAAGAATTCAATTCTCTTTGTGCGCTAGATCTTTCCAAAAAACATTAGAATCCCCATCACTGTAAAAAGCGTCGCGCCCAGATAACGCATAATGTCCGGCTTGATAAATCTGGCCAGTACCGCGCCGATCAGTACCGAGATTGCCGTGATGACGATGTAGGCAGAAACAGATCCCAATAAGACCGTGAGTGGTTTTCCCGATTTCGCGGCCAGCCCAATACCCACCAGCTGAGTCTTATCCGCTAACTCTGCCAGAAAAATTGCCGAAAAAGCCGTAAAAAATATTTTTCCGTCCATCTACCCCCCCCCCCTTGCCTATCCGTAATACTTTTCGATCGCTTTTCTCAACGCGGCCGGGCCGCAGACAAACGCCTCGACCTTACATTTGAGGCTTTTTTCCAGCTCCGCAACTGTCTCCGTGTCCGGAATGTCAGCGATAGCGATAGTAAATAAGTCGCCGATCTTGTCAATCGGCAAAAATTCGTATTTTTCCACTAAATCCGGAGGCACGGTTTTAATTAAGTCCTCGTCTATTTCATAACTATCTATGGGCAGATACGGAACCCCGTATTGCGTAGTCACCGAGTTAATTACATCTTCTTCGCTGGCATAGCCCAATTCGATGAGAATCTCTCCTAAGAGCTTGCGCCGCTTGGTATGAATCTCCTGTTCAACCTGTACAGTCAGCGCTTCTTCCAGCTGTTTACTGGTAATAATCCCCCGCTCGACTAATAGCTTACCGATCCGTTTATTGACTACCCTGTTTTTAGGAAGCATCGCCCCCTCCTTAAGCGTTAGACTAAATTCTCACTCATTATACACCCCAAGTGAAACCTCCCGCAAGAATTTTATTAGACCCCAGCTTTAAGGAATGCTGGGTCTATCCTTTAGGATTAGTGGGTAAGCAGCTCCCCCAGCGGAATGAGCTTACCCCGGCAATCCAGGTAAATCATCAGCGCTGAATACACCGCCAAAAATAAAATCATCCACAATATCGAATGGATACGCTTTTTTGACTCTAAGATTAGATGTTTGCCGCCAAAGTACATAAGCAAAAGCCCGACGATATTGGTCAGCCAATAGCTGCCTAAGACCAACCACCTAAAGGGAAGATGCGTATAGTGAAAAATAACACTGGCCATAAGATAGCTTAAAGGAAGATTAACCAGGGCATCATTCCACCAAGTGAAGGGAGAAAGCAGCCAGCCCAGAAAAAACAAAAAGGCCCGGCTTATTTGTAGTCGAGGGGTATTTATTTTCACGCTATCAAGATTATACCCTGTTCGCTAAAATTTTGCCAGGTAATTCCTCGAGGAACCTTAACTTTTTTAGTTTCCGTTTCTGTTACGGGTGTCGTTGTCTTTATCGTGGGCATTGCGCAATTGGGAGAGAAAAAACAGGCATAAGACGAAGAAAATGGCGAGATTGGCACACATCGTTGGACCGGCCTTTCGGTTAAGAAGGCAACAAGGGATAAAAAGATAGGATCTGGGCTGGTGGCGCCCAGTGCCGTGGCGGGAAAAACGAAGAATAAATTCACTAAAGAAGACCGCGGTAAAACTATATATAAAAAAGAGGATGTCTAAGCCATCCTCTGCTTATACCCTATTTTTTTCCTGTTGCACTTCAAGTTTATTACCAATTAATCCTGAAATTCGTTCTTATTATATACTTTCTTACGTCCTTGTCAAGCATTAAAAATGTGTTATAATGCTAACATGCGCGTTAAAGTGGAGAAGATAGTTTTTGGGGGCCAAAGCCTCTGCCGGTCGGAAGGAAAAGTTATCCTTACCGACGAGGGCCTGCCGCAAGAAACTATCGACGTCGAGGTAGTCAAAGAAAAAAAGAATTATGTCGAGGCGCATACGCTCAATATTGTCGAGGCCTCCAGCCAACGCGTTAAAGCCCGCTGCGACCACTATCAGCTTTGCTCCGCTTATCAATATATCGATTATCCCGTTCAAGTAGAAACAAAAAAGCAGCAGCTCCAGGAAATGCTCTCCCATCGGCTTAAAAATAATCTGCCGCCGATTCTCTTTCGGCCGGCGCAAAATTTATGGCACTACCGCAATAAAGTGCGCTTTCCTATTCTCTGGGAAGACTCTCAAGCTTATCTCGCTTATCATCTTCCGGGATCGTGGGAAAAATTACAAAAAATCAGCGACTGTTTCCTGATCGCCGAACCAATGCTGTCTTTTTTGCGTGAGCTCCCAAGGGAAATTACTGCCCTCAAGCTAGACTTTATCCGCGAAGTTTCTCTGCGGCAAAACGATAATGGCTCAGGGATGCTTTTACTTTTAGATGGAGTAAACTACCGGGATGCGCTTAAGCGCCTTGGCGGTTTAGAAACGTTAAAAGAGCGCTATCCGCTGGCGGGGATAGTTTATAAAGATATCCAAACGGGCGCGCGTAAAAACCTGATCGGCGAAGGCGTGCTGATTGAGGAAATTTTAGGCCGTTCTTTTCTGGTGGGGTGCGAATCTTTCTTTCAGATTAATATAGCGATGCTTAAGCTTCTGATTAATGACCTGCGCGCAACGCTTAAGCTCGAAGGCAAAAAGAATATTGCCGACCTCTATTGCGGAGTAGGCACCCTGGGTATACTTTTGTCAGACTCAGGCTGCCATTGCCACTTTGTGGAAGAGTCAAAGGAGAATCTGCCCTTCCTTAAACAGAATATCCAGCGTAACGGCCTCACCCAAGCCACGGTATACGAGGAGGCTTGCGAGCGATGGATACCCCGCTTGCACAGCTTAGCGCTCGATTTAGTAATCCTTGACCCGCCGCGAAAAGGACTCAACACCCGCATCATCGCCGCGCTGTTACAGACGCCTTGCAAATCTATCGCCTATATTTCCTGCAACCCGGCGACCCTGGCCCGGGATTTGGAACTTTTAGGCGGGCATTACCGGGTGAGCCATCTTTTTGGCTATGATTTCTTCGCCCAGACACCGCATATTGAAGTTTTGGCAATCTTAGAGCAGAAATGAACGGCAACTTACGCCCGGCCGTAAACCTCACTCATCCGGCGCAGTTTCGTAATGGTGGTTTGGTCAAAGGCATTTTTGGACATCCGCCAGAGCCAATTGCCTTTGGTGGTGGAGGGAGTGTTCATCCGCGCTTCTTTACCTAATCCCAGCGCATCCTGCGCGGGAATAATGACTAAATTGGCTACCGACATCATTGCCAGGCGGATGAGCTCCCAATGGACAGTGTCCGCGGCGATTTTCCTACCGGTATATTCGCTTAAACGCTGTTTATCCTTTTCCGAGGCCTCATCGTCGAGCCAGCCTTTAATCGTATTATTGTCGTGCGTGCCGGTGTAGACGACGCAGTGCGGATTATAGGTATGCGGCAGGTAGGGATGCATCGGCTGGTCTTCGTTAAAAGCAAACAACAATACCTTCATCCCCGGAAAATGAAAACGGGCAATGGCCGCGCGGACATCATCGGTAATAATCCCTAAGTCTTCGGCCAAGACCGGTAGGTGAGGAAAATTACGCAGCAAGGTATTAAAAAACTCATTTGTGGGAACACCGGCCCACTTCCCGTTTACCGCCGTTCTCTCCCCCGCCGCAATCTCCCAATAGGCCACTAAGCCGCGGAAATGATCAATCCGGACCAGGTCAAACAGTGCTAAATTCAACCGCATCCGCTCGACCCACCAGTCAAAGCCCCGGGACTCTAAAATATCCCAGCGATAGACGGGGTTACCCCAGCGCTGTCCGGTCTTACTGAAATAATCCGGCGGCACACCGGCGACAAAGGTGGGATTACCCTCTTCGTCCAGCTTAAAGATCTCGGGGTTGGCCCAGACATCAGCGCTGTCATAGCTCACATAAATCGGCAGGTCGCCGATGATCCGGATCCCTTTAGAGTTGGCGTATGATTTCAGCGCCGACCATTGTTTGAAAAAAACAAATTGGAGAAAGCGCTCCTTCTCCAGCTCAGCGCTATGGCGCTTGGCCAAGGATTGTAATTCTTGCGGTTTTCTATCTTTGAGGCCCTGCGGCCACTGATTCCAAGAACGGCCCTTATGCTGTTTCCTGATTAAAGCAAAAAGCACGAAATCTTCCAGCCAGGCGGCATTGTTAACGCAAAAGGCCTCATAGCCTTGAGTGTCTTTGCTTTTTTTTAAGAATTTCTCAAAGGCTTTATCAAAAAGCTTTTCTTTATAGGCAATTACCTGATCATATTCGCAGCGTGCGGATGAAAAAGTTAATTTTTGTTTTAGGTCCGCGCCGGCCAAGAGGCCTTCCTCCATTAACTTTTCCGGGCTAATCAGAAAAATATTGCCGGCAAAAGCGGAAATGCAGCTGTAAGGAGAACTGCCTGTAGCGGCGTTGGGTAAATTCAACGGCAGGATTTGCCAAAGGCTTTGTTTGGCGGCCCAGAGGCGATCCACAAACTGATAAGCCTCTGGGCCAAAATCGCCGATCCCGTAGGCCGCAGGCAATGACGTAATATGTAAAAGTATCCCGCTTTTTCTTTCGCTCATCAGTTATTCCAAATTGACTTCAATATATTCAATGTTTCCCTGGCGCACAGACAGAGCATAATTATCGGCAATAACGCCGCCCTTTAATTGAAGATCCGGTTTTCCCTTTTGTTTGAGTATTATTTTTTCCGGCCTTACACCCTGCGGGCCAAAGGTATCTTTGCGTCTGGGATTACGATAAATCACCAACACCTTTCCTAAAAAGACAAAGGCAAAACTATCTTTAGGAATAACGACCTGCTGCAGCTGGCCATGCGCATCATAAAAGCTTGCCTCTTCCTCCTTCTCGGTAAAGAGCCAGGCCGGTAATACCGGCGCAAATTTAAGCGCTGGTTTACCCTCGCCATCAAGAAAGAAAGGTTTTTGGCCACAACACAGTTCTATCCAGATCGACAAAAATTCACTGGTGCACCCGGAAAGCCGGGCGACAAAACCGTTTCCGTGGATAGCGGAATCGGGGTGGGCGCTCGAACAGATAAATGAGGAATTTTCTAAAATACTGCGGCCGTAAACCTGCGGGTCCATAAAGGCTACCAGCGTCGTTTTAAGATCGGTAAAAAACTCTTCGTATAACCCGCCGCGCAAGAGCTCCAGCAGGTATTTGTATTCCATATGTAGCCAGACCGATTCATTTTCCAACCAGCCGGGGGAAAATACTTTGGAACGCCCGATTTCATCAGGCATCCCGGCCAGCGATACGTTGAGTTTATACATTTTTAGTTTTTGGTCATATAAGTCGCTTTTGCGCACGCACTCGGCCAGCTCTTTCTTCTGTTTTACGTTTTCCAGGACCTTCATCAAATGAACGGGGCCTTCGAGAAAATGCGCCACCGGCGTCGTCGAAAAGGCCAGCGCCCGGACTATCGGTGAGCGTGTATATTTTGTGGCCGTGTGATAAAAGTAGGTGTATGGCAGCCCTGTTTTTTGATCAATACTTTTTACCAAGGCCCGGCTCAACTTCTCTAAGGCCAGCGTAAAAAACGTTTTGATTGCTTTTAACTCCAGCGCCTTTTCGCTGCCGCTAAAGCCCATGCGGGTTTGTTCGCGGAATTTCTCTTTTAAGGCCGTGCTCTTATCCCAGTAAAGAAAATCGGCGTTTTTCGCCGCTGATTGCTTCAGAACTACGCTCAGGCCCTTGAGAAAATCCGCCGCTTCCCGCGGCAGCTTTACCTTAAAAGCATCGCCAAGAGCAAGTGTATCCAGGGCCGCTTGCAGGAAAAGAATCAGCCGCTTTAATTCCGCGGTCTCGCTGACTGATGAGCCAAAGATCCCGGGAAGATTATTCAAGGCATCGCACCAGCCGGGCTTATTCGCTTCCATTTCTATCCCGATACCCGCCGGGTCCAGTGAGGCGGTCTTATTGGCAACCAAGGTTAAGAGTTTTACCAACAGCGTAGTATAGTAGACATCGCCTTTACCAGAGCGCACCCTTACCTGATGCGCCCGCGATAACCGCGCGGCAATCAGTTTTTTCTTAGCGGCATCCTCGGCTACTGCGCCGTATTGGCGCACTTTCCCTTTCACCAGTACGTACTTTTCACGACGCGGCAGCACACGTAAGCTACTGTCAAAAAAAGTAAAGTCCTTTTTTTCAATTAATAAACTCTTTAGCTTCTCCGGATACACCGCCAAGTAGCTTTCAATCAGGTCAAGGTTATAGGTCCAATGGTCGACCCAATAGCCCTCACCCTGGGTGAGGACATCTTCCTTGGCAATAATCGCCAGTATCTCCGGCAGAAAGCCTTTAGCCACGCTAATACGTTCTTTCCAGAGGCAAAAAGCGACCTCACCGAGCGTAAAATCTTGGGCTAACAATTTGGCGAGTGTTTTACGTTGCTCGTCTTTAGGAATATATTTCTTGAGGATTTTGGATAAGGCCGGTTTATTTTGAATGCGCAGGCTCAAGCCGTTAACCAAAAGCGGATTAAACCCATCCGGCTGCAGCGCATCAATAAAGGTATGGATATTATCTTCTTGCACATCGGGATTAAAGAAAACGTCATTTCGGCGATTTTGGTTAATATCGCGGTAGGCGCCGTTACCTTGAGAAAAAAAAGAAGGCAAAAGCATAAAATTATTATAGTCGCGCTCCGGGTCGCCGTGCCTACGCGCGTAAAGATAATAGACGAAATTATCTTTAGCTGTTGCCAGCGAATAAGGAAATCCCCCGCGCAGAAGATTATCGAGAAAGGTTTGCCGCGTATAGGCGTCAAGGGCCGGATGCGCGCTCTGGGTAAAGACGCTGTTGGTTAAGCGTGTAATTATTTCCTGATTACGCGCTAGCTGTTTGGAGAAAAAGTCGCTGCTGATAATGTGATTTTTAAGCGCGTTAATCTGTTCGGCCGTTTCGACATTGCCAAAAACAGAAACCACGCGCAGCGACTGATTGGGCGCCAAACTAAAGCGCAAATGCGTAAACGCTGACGGGGTTTTGCCTTCGCTGCGCTCTTTGCCGGTAAAAGAAAACTCTTGGGCCTCGGCGAAAGCGACGGGAAAACTTAAGTCCCCATCTTTGCCAAAGATGACGTCGGGGTCAATAATTGCCTCTAACTGGCGCGCAGAGGCGCCGGCTACTTCATAAGCCAGGAAGAAATTGCCGCGCTCGACATATTCCAGCTCCGGCTTGTCCTCGGGCTTGACCTTGAGGGCATAAAAGGGGATGTTCTGTTCGCGGTTGGTGACCTGCATCCAGGCCTCAATGGTCCGGCTCATATGCTTTTGACACCAGGCATTGGTGCCATAGGGCACCAGTTGCGGCAGGCCGTCAATCAGTTCGCCGCCGATTGTCTGAGCGGAAGTATTGGTAATGGTCAGTTGCCGCGCCAGGCCGGCAAATGGCTCTTCGGCAACGGCTAAATATGCGACATTAGTCTTAACGCCCAGGGCCGGATTAACTTCCTCCAGCTCAAGGCCTGAGGGGCTAATCTTCATCTGCGCGCGGGCCTCTTTACTGTAAGGGCACCCGGCGTCACGAAATGGTTCATAGAGAAGTGGTTTAGGCGCAACGATTTTAATAAAGGTGCGAAAACCCTTGAAGGGTGTCAGATGATAGGCCTGATTGGCAGGATAGAATTCGAGCATCGCGCCGTCTTTATCGCGCACACCGAAGGAGCTGACGCACTGCCCACGGTTGACATAAAACAGCCACAGCGGTGTGCCGTATAAACCGGCGATGCCGGGAAAGAAGCTGGAAAAGGCTTTGGCAAAATTGTAATTTTCAATTACAAAATCGCCCGATTTCTCCAGCCGATACTGCACTTTCTTCACCCCGCCCTTCCTTTCCTTGTATTGCCAACGAAAATATTGCTTGTAGTGAATATTATACGCATTGCCTAAACCTTTAAGCCTGCCTTCGCTCGATATGTATTGCTTGTTCAGGAAGGGCGGGGTTCATTTGCCACTCCGCTTATTAGACCCCAGCTTAAGGCCCGACCTTTAATGGAATGGGTCGGCCTATCCTTCTGGATAAAGGAATGCTGGGTCTATCCAAAAAGGATGCACCTGGCTATCCTTTAAGCCAGGGTGCTACCCTTTAGGGTTACACAAATTATACCGCAAATACTCAATTTGTAAATAGAAAAGCGAGCGCAGCGAAAACACCGAGCTTTTATTCGCTGGGGACGAAAACTCTATATAGATCGGGATTTTTGGCGCAGGCGAGGATTTTTTGCCTAGTGGACGGAGAAATCAGCAGTTTGGTCATCTCGGCCATAAATTCGAGGTACGGGGCGGGGTATTCCTTGGGAGACAATGTCAGCACGAAGATATTGGCCGGTTTTTTATCCAGCGAATTAAAATCAACTCCGGATTTCTTTAAACCAATCGCGGCAATTACGCGTTCAACCGCAGCGGTTTTGGCATGCGGCAGGGTAATGCCGTCTTGCATACCGGTGGACATGGTCGACTCGCGCCTCAAGATGTCCTGAACTACTTCTTCGTATTTGGTGTGATTTAACTTGCCGGAGCGGATTAAAAGCTGGGTAAGCTCACGAATCAACTCTTCTTTCGTCGTTCCTTTAAGCGCCACCTCCACCGCAAAAGGAGAAATAACACCGGCAAGTTTACTTTGTTCCTTATGTGTGCCGTTGGCTTTATCAAACATCTGCCGGCCAACTTTCTCTTTGTCGGCAATATTTTGGAGGTTGCGAATGAGATATTCCAGATCAGCGATGACTTCATAGAACAGGGTGTAAATAAAAGAGACGTCCTGGGCCAGGCAATGGAAGACCAGCTGCTTGGGTGAATATTCCAAAGTAATTGCCGTTTCGTCTTTACGGATTTGAAAAATCCGATTGGGCAGCTCGATGCAATGCACGTAAAACCCGCTGTTTTCAAAGGCCAGGATGACCTTATTCAGCATTAACTCCGCGGTATCGGGATTAGGCATGGCAAAGTTGATTTCTTTGCGTTCTTTTTTCTGTGGCGGTTCTTTTCTGAGCACGGGCTTATCCGAGCTCATTAACGCCGACACCAAAGGCGGGGTAACCAGGGTAGTCACGAAGGTCATCAATATTGCCACGCCAAAGATATCGTGCGGGATAATGCCGGCAGCCAAGCCGATACCGGCAATAATCAGCGCCACCTCGCCGCGGGGAATCATCCCCACGCCAATGCGTAGTGCGCCCAGTGCGTTAAAATTCAAAAATAAGGCCGGAATCCCGCAGCCTAATAATTTGCTGATTATCGCAAAGGTAACAAAGACTAGGGAAAACAAGGCAATGTGCCAGGAAAACATACCTTGAATATTAACCAGCATACCCATGACGCAAAAGAATAACGGCACTAAGAACTTTTGCAGGCCGGAAAGATTTTCCTGGATCAGGTAAGAAAGGTCGGTTTTGGAAAGTGAAAGTCCGATAATATAGGCGCCGATAATCATCGCCAGGCCGGATTTCTCAAAAATTCCGGCTAATAAAAGGGCGATCGCAAACGCCATCAGAGAAATAGTAATTCGGTCTTTAAACGATTTTAAAAATTTCGCTAATTGGCGGGAAAAAATTAGCCCCAGGGCCGTAAAACCCAGCCAGATCACGATCGCTTTTAAGCTGATCAGGAAAATTTTCTGCCAGTCAATATGCCCGCTCTTAGCAATGCTGACTACTAAAGCCAGTATAATAATCCCTAAAACATCATCAATAACCGCGGCGGAAATAATCGTAATGCCATCCGGCGAATCCATCTTCTTCTTTTCAGATAAAATCCGGGCGCTGATACCCACCGAGGTAGCGGTAGAAATCGCGCCTAAGAAAAGCGAAACTGGGTGCAAAAAGCCATAATTACCGCCAAGCGAATGCGAAAATAATACTGCTGAGAGATCACCTAAGGTAAAACTGACAATAACACCAAATAGACCAACAACCGAACCGGCAACGGAATAGCGGAAAAAAGTATCGATGTCTGTTTGCAGTCCGGCGGTAAAAAGAAGGATAATCGAGGCAATCGCGGCAATACTGTAGAGTTCAACGGAAACCGGAAAATCGGACAGTAACGGAAATACCCCTTGAGAGAATCCCGGTATGGGGATTCGCCCAAAAAGATAAGGCCCGATCAGCACACCAGCAATAATCTCACCTAATACGGCCGGAAATTTTAATCGCTCAAATAACGAACCACCCAGCCAGGCGGCAAAGATAATAATACCGATCTGAAAAACTAATACCGCCATGCGGTCAACCAGGCCGGCCTCCCCTGATCCTTCAGCGGCATAGGCCGCCGAGCCAATCAACAGGGACAGGCCCAGTAATAAATAGATAAGATATTTTTTGTTTTTTAGCATCATCGGACCAATAATATTTGCCCTATAAAAAAAGAAAAATCTGCCTCGCCTACGGGATTAGTTTATGGGTTAGGGCGGCAGATACCCCCCCGGCCAAATTACTGTTAGCCGGATACACCCGAAGGAGTTTTCCCGTTCTCTCGAAGTAAAGAAATTCGGCGTTTACTACCTGTGCTGCTTCAGAAACGACAAAAGAGATTACTTAATTTTGGTTCTCAACGGTAATGGTAGAGGCGACGGCCTTGCCATTTTCGTCGGTACTGTAATTTACATAAACCTTCGCTCCCACCGGAAGATCGGCTAAGGGCATCTCGATCTGATTATTTCCAATTAGCGTAGAGTCGCCAACCAAAAGCACCGTTTCCTGGGGCGGCTGGGTCTCGTCAGCGGCCGGAGTTTGAACAGTAATCGACCGCTCATCCAGATTTACCGCCACAACCATACCCGCTACTTCCTGTAAAGAGACTTCAGCAGTCTCCCCCATTGTTTCTTCCTGGGCCGATACAACCGGTACGGCCAACGCTACTAAGCCTAATACTAAAAGAACGCATAAAAATGTACCTTTTTTCATGTTTTTCACCTCCTTACTTAAGAAAATTTTGTGTCTATAAAAAAAGAGAATGATTACTCATCCTCTATAACCACTGCTCTTTTTTATATTATGTTTTAATAATATACACCTAAGCTATCCTGCTGTCAAGCCTTTTAGCGGGGCTTAGACCTAGGGTTAAGTTTTTTGAGCACATGTAAGGCCCCCAGTTCTTTAAGCGCCTCGACAATCAATTTCCGGTTCGCCGGTTTATAATACTGGATTAGCGCCCGTTGCATCTTACGCTCGCGGAAGGTCCTGGCCACATAGACTTTTTTACCAGTAAAGGGGTCTTTTTCGGTATAGTAGATGCAGCCGGCTAAGGTCATCGGCGAGGGGATGAAATCCTGAATCTGTTCCGGGTGAATGCCCCGTTTAGCCAGATAAAGCGCAAGCTTAAGCGCCTCTTTTAAAGACGCGCCGGGATGGCCGGAGAGAAAATAGTTGACCAAAAACAGCTCTTTTCCTAACTCCGCCTTGGCCTTACGAAAAGTGGTCACGAATTGTTCATAGACCGCAAACGACGGCTTATTCATCAAGGTGAGCACATTATCCGAACAATGTTCCGGCGCCACCTTCATCAGGCCGCTAATATGGGACTTGCACACCGCACGCAGGTATTGTTGCTGTTGGTCTTCGACCAGTAAGTCATAACGCAGGCCGCTGCCGATGAATACGTGTTTTACGCCCGGGATATTTTGGATTTCTTGATACAGCTGTAGCAACGCATCGTAGCCGAGCTTCAGGCCGGCACAGCGGCGGGGAAACAAACACTTCTTATCGGCGCAGTAACCTTTCTTTTTCCATAACTCGCAATGGGCGGCATACAGGTTGGCCGTCGGTCCTCCGACGTCCGTAATTGTTCCTTTAAAATCCTTTTGGCTGGCCAGTAGCCACGCCTCACGGACAACCGAGGCCCGGGTTCGGCTTTGGACAATCCTTCCCTGGTGGAAATAAAGGGCGCAAAAGGAGCATTCGCCACAGCAGCCGCGGTGCGCAGTCAGCGAAAAGCTCACCGTTTCCAATCCTTTGACCCCACCGGCTTCCTTATATATAGGATGCCAGCGGCGCATATAGGGTAATTCGTAGATTGCATCCAGCTCCTGCGGCAATAGGGGTAAGGCCGGCGGAAATTGCACTGCCCAACGCGTATCCTGTTTTTGTGCTAGCGTCTTGGCGCTAAAGGGATCCATTTGTCCATAGGCGATCTTAAAGGCCCGGCCAAAGGATTCTTTATTTTGCATCACCTCTTCATAAGCCGGAAGCTTAACATGCTCCTTAATAAAATCCAAATCCCGGCGTACTACCGCCGTACCGCGAATATTATTTAACATAGCGGGCGACTCGCCGGCCTTAAGCCGGCGGGCAATCTCGATAATCTGCTTCTCCCCCATGCCATAGACCAGGATATCGGCACGGCTGTCGATTAATATTGACCGGCGCACACTATTATCCCAGTAATCATAATGGGCCAAACGCCGCAGACTCGCCTCAATACCGCCTAAGACTATCGGCACATCCTTATAGGCCTGGCGCACCAGGTTGGCGTAGACAATTACCGCCCGGTCCGGCCGCAGGCCGACTTTATTGCCAGGGGAATATTCATCGCTCTTGCGCGGCTTTTTATTGGCGGTATAATTGGCTACCAACGAGTCGGTATTACCGGAGGTGATGGCGAAAAAAAGCCGCGGCTCGCCTAGGCGCATCACGTCTTGCGTACTCTTCCAGTCCGGCTGGGCAATAATCCCAACACGAAAGCCATTGTGCTCTAAGACCCGGCTGATTACCGCCGCCCCGTAAGAGGGGTGGTCAACGTAGGCATCTCCGGAAATCAGGATAATATCGAGCGCATCCCAGCCGCGCTTGCGCAGGCCCTCTTTGTCTATTGGTAAAAAATCATTCTCGACCATAGCACATATTGTACACTAAAAACTTATCTATTGCAAAAGAACTACTCCTGGGCTAAACTAACTTTACTATGCCTAAAAATATAAAGCAGATTATTCCGTCATCAGTCTGCCTGGCCTGCGATGTCTGCTGCCGCTATCCCGAGAGGACAACCGCCTTTGCGCCTTGCTTTCTTTCTTCGGAAATCGCCGAAATCGTGCCGCAACAATCTGTCTTTGATTCTATCGGCAAGAAAAAGGATAATAAAACGCCGCCCTTGCCGCAAGGCCTGGGTTATCGCTGCTCCTTCTTCTTACCGGAAAAAAATAGCTGCCGCATCTATTCCCAACGCCCTCTGGACTGTCAAATCTATCCCTTCATGGTCACTTATGCTGCCGACTGCGCCTCGGTAATCCTGGCCCTCGACAGCCACTGTCCGTATTTCCGAGGCAAGGAATCCTCACCCGAGGTCAAAACTCATGCTGATTATCTTGCCGCTTTACTTGAGTCGGAAGAAATGATTAACTCCATCGGCGAGAATAAAAATTTTATCGGCGATTATCAGGAAGGCTCAATTTTTTTAAGGAAACTGGGGGGCTTAAGTAAAAGGCTTAAACTTAGCGATTACGGACTAACTAGAATCTCCTTAAAAGATAAAAGTTTGTTTGACGAATACCTACGTAAAACTAAGCGGCCGATTTCGGCCTTTCATTTTGCCGCAATCTATATCTGGTCACAGGCCTTGAATATCCTGTGGAAGGAAATCAACGGGGCTTTATCTGTTTTCGCCGGCAATGATCAGGATTATTTTCTTTTTCTGCCTCCGCTAGATACCGTATTCAACGAACAGGCCTATCAAGAATCTCTGGATATCCTTAAGGCTCTTAATCAAAACAGTGCGGCTGTTCCGCGGATCGAAAACGCGCCAGAGGAACTTTCAGGCCAGATGCGCTCTTTGGGCTTAAAGACCCAGAGCTCGTCTTGCGAATTTATCTATGACCGACAAAGCCTCACCCAGTTAAAAGGAGAGGCCTTTAAATCTAAACGGGCGCTGGCAAACTACTTTAGCAAAAATTACCGCTATATTTTTAGGCCATTCCAAGAGGCCGATATTTTCGCTTGTCTTGACCTCTACCGGCAATGGGCCGGACAAAAATTGTCCGCTACGCCCGACGAATATTTCCGGTTTTTAATCGAAGACTCTTATTTTGCCCAGAAAACAGCGCTGTTCAATTATCGTCTCCTGGAATTGGAGGGATGGGTAGTCGAGATTGAAGGGGCGATCAAAGGCTATACGCTGGGATATCCGCTTAATCAAGATACTTTTGTTATCTTGTTTGAAACAGCGGATACGCTATTTAAGGGTTTGCCTCAGTTTTTGTTTAAAGAATCGCTAAACCAATTGCCGGCCTATCGCTACATCAACGCCTTAAGCGATTCGGGCTTAAAAAACCTCAAAACGGTCAAGGAATCATACCGCCCAATACAAAAGATGCCCGTCTTCACTGCTGCGCTTTAATTTCCTCTATTAGCTCATTAACGGCATTGATAACGATTTGGGGCTGTTTGATATGCAGATTATGGTCTCCTTTGACCATAATAATATTGTGCGGACTTAATTCGCGCAGCGCTAAATCCCGCCATACCTCTTCTACCCGCCGCGCTTCTTCCGCAGAAACCCCAAAAACAGAATAGGGGCGGGTATGTATCAGCACCTTGATTGGCATTGCGCTGGGCAATTGAGCGTGGCGAAGCTGTTGTATGCTGATCGGCAAAGAAACCGTTTCTTCGTAGGTGGTGTCGTATGCTGGTAAACGAAATCCCCGCGCCGACGCTATAGGCTGAATTTCCCCGGGAAGGTTAAGCGGGCTCATCGGCCAGTTCAGCAAACGGGTTATCCCTATCGGTGCCGTCAAGCGGCCAAAATTGAGCAAAAGCCTCTGCGCAATCTGAATTTTATTCATCAACTCGGGAAAATAGTCGGCTATCTGGTCCGGCGGGGAATCAATAAGCACCAAGCCCAGGACTTCCTGTGGAAACTGGCTGGCGTATAAACGCATATTTAATCCGCCAAAAGAATGGCCGACTAAAATGTAAGGGCCAGGAATATCGGCTTTTGCCAGTAGGGTATGTAATTCGTTGACGATTTGCTGGCTGGTACGCGGCAGGGGCCCCGGTTCACTCCAGCCTAGGCCAGCACGGTCATAGGTACAAACACGGGTAATTTTGGCCAATTCCGCTTCCACCCCATACCAACTCAGCGAATAACCCCTGAGCCCCGAATCCATTACTACCGTAGGGCTTCCTGAGCCTGCCGTATGCAGGTGCAATTTATAACCGCCAACGTCGAAGAGTTTACCCGGATGAGGATAACGCTGCTGGTCGATAATCGTGGCCGCGGATTGATAACAGACGCCCCCCGAGATCAAGAGCAGGAAAAGCAGAAAAAGAACCCGCCAGGAAAGTTTTTTCATCGCTGAGTCTTTTTTAGCACAGTTAACATCTGATTATGGATTTTGCCGTTGGAGGCCACAATATAAGAGTTTTTTAAAATTACCGGCTCGCCAAATCGGCCGCTCACCCTACCCCCGGCTTCTTCGACCAGGAGCTCACCCGCCGCAAAGTCCCAGGGGCTCAGTTCATACTCCCAGAAACCCGAGGCTCGGCCGCAGGCGACATAGCATAGATCCAGGGCCGCCGAACCAAAACGCCTGATCCCGGCGATATCTTTGAGCAAAAACCGCTTGATCATTTCGATGTTATCGAGCATTTTCGCTCCCCGGTCGTAGTAAAAGCCGGTAATCAACATCGCGCCTTCCAGCTTTCCGGCTTTAGCTACTGCAATTTTTTTCCCGTTTAAAAAAGCGCCGCGGCCCTTCCGGGCGACAAACATTTCATCGCGCAGCACATCATACACTACGCCCAAAAGCAGTTGTTCTTTTCGAGCCAGGGCGATGGAGACACAAAACAGCGGCAGCTTGTAGGCAAAGTTATTGGTTCCATCCAAGGGGTCAACAATCCAGGTATACTCCGAACTGGTTTTCGTGCCGTAGCGCCCCTCTTCGGCAAGGATATTGTGGTCGGGAAAGTGTTTTCTAATTAGCGCGACTACTTTTTTTTCCGCCTCAATGTCGGCAACGGTAACCAAGTCAAACGGTGAGGATTTGGTAGTAATTTTTAGTTTGCGCGGGTAATATTTTTTATGCACACCACCAGCCGCCCTTGCCGCGGCCAGGGCTACGCTCAAAAATTTTTCTTTATCCATGGCTTCCTTTTTTTTAGACTGTTCCCTGTAGATAGGCCTGCCTTTTCGCTTCCGGGAATTTCTCAATTGCATAACGCAACATTGTCCGGGGCATCTGCCGATAATGCCTTCTTAAGAATTGTTCTTCAACCGCGTTGTCCCTTTTGCCGACCTCACGCAGCATCCAACCTACGGCCTTATGAATCAGGTCCTCTTCATCGCGCAAGAGTAAAGAGGCGATTTTAAGCGCCTCCTCAAAAAACCCCTGTTTAATGTAATGAAAGGTAGAGAGCATCGCTATTCTTCTCTCCCATAACGACGCGGACTGCGCTAAGGCATAGAGCGGAGTTTTGGTTTTATCCCTTAAAAAGGCGCCCACGATATGTTCGGCGCTTAAGTCGACGAGGTCCCAGTTGTTGATCTGACGGGTATGCTTGAGATAGATTTGATATATCTTTTCTTGGCCGGGTTGCTTTGATTGTTTGTAGCGTAATACCAGAAGTAAAAGCGCGGCTAAGCGCTCTTCGTGAATAGGTGATTTCAGTAAGGTAACGACATGCTTAATGTCGATATCGCGGTGCTTTTTTACTACCGCCCGGATTTGCGGAACTTTTACTCCGATAAACCGATCCCCCTGAGCATATTCGCCGGGCCCGGTCTTAAAAAAGCGTTGGAGTATTTTTGCCTTTTCTTTACTACTATAATTTTTAAGATCTTTTTGCAGCGCTTGCGCAGTCATAACCTAAAATAAAGACCCTTACGTTATTTCCTGTAACGGTAAAAGAAAGGCCTTGACCCCTTCCTTGCCCAGTTCTTTACGCAGTTGCCGGATTCCCTCAAGAAGAACGCGGGCTTGTTTATCGTTACAAGCTATAAATAAGACATTATTCAAACCCGGCCAGATATCATCACCCAAATGTGTCCCCGAAGTTGCCCCCTTACCGAATACCGAATGCATTTTCGTATAATTGGGTGTGCCGGCGAAGTTTAATACCTCTATTACTTCCGCATCCACGGCCTCATTATAGGCGATCATCACCATTGCCAACATTGCGCAAACCTCCGTTTATTCTTCTGACCTTTACTGTTTCGGACTTGCGATGAAATACGGCGTAGAGCGTGGGCACAAAAAGCATCGTAATGAAAGTAGAAACGCTCAAGCCGCCAACCATGGTAATACCCAAAGGCCGCCAGCTCTCCGAGCCCACGCCGGTAGACAAGGCTAAAGGCAGCAATCCGGCCAAGGTGGTAATTGTGGTCATCAATACCGGCCTTAGCCGGTCCTTACCGGCATTAGTTACGGCTTCGTTCATCGATTGCCCGCGCGCCCTTAAAATAATTATATAGCTGATTAGAACGATGGCGTTATTGACGACTATTCCGACCAGCATAACCGCGCCCAGTAAGCTTAAGATATTTAAGGTGGTGTTGGTCAAAATAAAACCTAAGACCACACCGATAAACGTAAAAGGTAAAGCGAACATGATAATGAAAGGGTCGGCCAGGGATTCAAACTGGGCGGCCATAACCATATAGACCATGATAATACCTAACATCATCAAAAGGACCAAGTCACGGAAGGCTTTTCTCTGCTCCTCGGCCTGGCCGCCGATATTCACTGTGATATCCGACGGAAGTACGATCTTGGATAGCTCTTTCTTGATGTCCTCGACTATTTTTCCCGTCGAGCGGCGATAAGCATTGCACTCGATCTTGAGTATCCGCTCGCGGTTCTGGTGCTCAATGGTTAAAGGCCCAAAGGCATCGCCGATATCGGCGATGCTGGAAACCCGGACGTGGCTTTGCGTTAGCGGCGAAACCACGGTTAGATTCTCAATGTCTTCCAATGTCTGCCGCGAGGACTCTTCGAGGCGCACGTAGATATCATAAGTCTCGCCTTTTTCACGGTATTTGGTAGCAGTCGAGCCTTGAATATAGGTATTCAGGCTTGAGGCAATGATACTCATATTCAGACCCAGGCTGGCTGCTTTTTCGCGATCGATCTTGATCTCCAGTTCCGGGCGGAGCAATTCCCGCGAAACAGCAACATCGACCGCGCCGGGAATCTTTTCCATGATCGCCTTAAGTTTACTGGCTACTATATCCGTGTCCTCAAAAGAGTGGCCAATGACTTCCACCTGCACCGCTTTGCCGCCCATGCCGGTGATCATTGTCCCCAGGGGGTCGCCGGTCGAAACATTGATCTTGTAAATACCGGGGATAGCGTTTATCTTCTGGCGTAACATTTGCGCTACATCCCCAACCGACTGCTTTCTTTTATCTTTAGGAACAAGCTTCACTCCGGCGGTAATAATATTGGTGCCGGATTCCTGGCCCATCGCCCGACCCTGGCCGGGGACTTCACCGGTGCGAGCAAAATAATACTCCTTATCCGGGATATCCTTTAGGAGCACTTCGATCCTCCGGGCTACTTTTTCGCTTTCTTCCAGGCGGGTACCTAAAGGCAGATGAATGGTCATGCGCACGTCTCCGGTATCTTCTTCGGGCGCGAATTCATTGCCGACAAACGGCAGCAAAAGCATCGTGGCAAAAAAGGCGGCCGTAAATCCCCCCAGCACCAGTTTTTTGTGGCGCAGACAAAAGCCCAAAGCGCGCGCATACCAGGCCTCCCAGGATTGAAACATCTTTTCCGAGAACTCATAGAAGCGAGCGATCCATTGTTTTTTCTTTTTCGGGTCATAGGTAGTCTTCATCCATTTGGAGCACAACATCGGGGTAAAGGTTACAGCGGTAAACAATGAGCCTAAAAGAGTAACGCTGATGATGACGGCAAGTTCGGCAAAAAAAACACCGATGACCCCGGGGATAAAAAACATCGGCACAAACACGACCACCGTAGTAAAAGTGGAGGCGGAAACGGATAAAAACATTTCCTGCGTGCCGAAAATCGCCGCCTCCTGCGGACGATTGCCTCTTTCTATCTTACGAGAGACATTATCGACAATTACAATCGCGTTATCGACGACCATTCCGCAGGCAATGGCCAACGCGGAAAGACTGATCGTGTTGATGGTGCGGCCGCTTAAGAAAAGATAAATAAAAGCAATTAAGAGTGAGAACGGCAGGGTCAAGGCGATGATCAGGCTGGGCAAAAACTGCCTTAAAAAAAACCAGACTACGAGTATTACAAAGACAATGCCCAGATATAACGTTGATTTAAGAGAGTCCAGAGCAGTAATAATATCCTTCGAGGTATCAAAGATCACATTGATTTTCACATCAGCGGGTAAGATCTTCTGTAGTTCCTTTAGTTTTTTCTTCAGGCTTTCGGCTACTGCTACGGTATTGGTATTCGCCTGTTTTAGGGTCATCATCATCAGCCCGCGTTTGCCACTGATCCGGGCGTTTAAGGTCACTTCTTTAAAACTATCTTCGATCTTGGCTACATCCTTAAGATAGACTATTTGCCCGTCGCGCTTACCCAAAATGACCGTATTGATCTCCTCAGGCGAAGAAAATTCTCCGGGCAAGCGGATCAGGTAATCGCTTAAGCCGGTCTTGAGTTTACCTAACGGCTGGGCAATATTATTATTACTGAGCGCCTGTTTGATATCGCTGGTAGAGAATCCGTATCCTTCCATACGCTGCCGGTCCAGCCGGATATTGATCTGGCGCTCTAATCCGCCGAAAAGCATTACTGTGCCCACGCCGGGTAATTGACGTAAGGGATCGCCGATCTTTTTGTCTACTAGGTCATAAAGTTCGGGATAGGACTCCTCGGCGGTGATACCGAGAAAGAGAATCGGGATATTAGCGGTGTTGAATTTATAAATAAACGGATTATCCATTTCATCGGGGATATCCGGCAGGAAGCGTTTGGCCAGATCGATGCGGTCACGCACATCATTGGAGGCAGAGTCGAGGTTAGTCCCCCAAACGAATTTCAGTGAAATTATCGAAGTGCCTTCCGCGGACTGCGAGCTTATTTTTTCCAGGCCCGGAGTGGTAGCCAATTGGTTTTCTAACGGCTCAGTGACTTTAATTTCCACGTCTTCGGGGCTGGCGCCCGGATAAGCGGAAATGACGCTGATGATCGGGGGTTCAATTTTAGGCATACTGTCGATGCCGATACGGGTAAGGCTATAGGCGGCAAGGATAATGATGCAGGAAAAAATCATTAAATTGGTAACCGGCCGCTTGACGCCAAATTCCGGTAATTTCATTGTTGCGCTCCTTCGCCATTACCCATTTCGACATTTACCGCGGCGTTATCATAAAGCCGCTGCTGGCCGACAACTACTACCAAGTCACCCGGTTTCAACCCTTTAGTCACTTCATAGGAAGACCCCTGACGTATCCCTAAGGTGATATCTTGGCGCTGAGCGACATTGTCTTTAATTACGTATACGTAGGTCTGCGGCTCTTTACCCATAATCGCCTCTTTGATGATCAGCGGAACCTGCTGATGTTCATCGATAATTAAACGCACCTGGGCAAACATCCCCGATTTTAAGCGGTGGTCGTCGTTAGGAATACTGATTTCAACGGGCGCGGCGCGGGTCCCTAAATCCAGGACCGGGCTAATTTTGGTCACTGTGCCAATAAAGGTTTCATCGGGGTAGGCCTGCAGGTTGAGTTTCGCGGTTTGCCCAAGCGCAATTTTGGGTAAATATTTCTCCGGAATGTCCAAATTCACTTTCACCTTGTCCATATCCACTACCAGGGCCACGGCTGTTTGGGTCGTTACGCTGGTGCCGATATCCACGTAAACGCGACCGATGATGCCGGCAAGCGGACTCTCTACCGGTGCCTTTTCAAAGGTCAGGCCGACTTCATCGCGGTCAATATAGGCGATTACCTCGCCTTTATCTACCGCCGCGCCTTCATCTTTCACCTTTTCGCTGATCTTTCCGCTGACCCGCGGGTAAACCAGTACCTCTTCCTGGGCCTTGATATCGCCGGCATAATCGATGGTCTGCTGGATGTCTTGAGCGGTTAGCGTCATCACCTTTACCGGAATTACGTTATTGCCGTTATTACTTGGCGGTTCCTGCTTTGAACCCTGGCGACGCAGCAGTAAAAGAATCACCGCGGCCAAGACAATGATAATAATCGTTAACCCCGCCCTTCCTTTCCCGGTATTGCCAACAAAAATATTGCCTCTACTTAATTTTATCTGCATTGCTTAAACCTTTCTGCCGTGCTTTTGCTTGTTATACATTGCTTGTTTTAGGAAGGGCGGGGTTCATCTAAATCCTCCTACTGCTGATTTTCAAAGGCGCCGCTGGCCTTGTCGAAGGCGTTCTGCGCGATTAAATAATTATACACCGCCTGGTCTTTATTAAAAAGAGCGATTTTGTAACTAAGCTTGGCGTCTTCTAAGTCCAGGTGACTGGCAATACCTTTAGCCGTTTTATCCTTAATCTCTTCCAGGTCCTTGGTAAAGGTAGAAAGAGCGGTTTCGCTCTTTCTGACCTGGGCAATGGCATTTTTCATCTCCACATAGGCATTTTTCAGTTCCAGGGCAATATCCTGGACTAGCTTTTCCTGAAGCAGTTGCGCCGTTTTTACGTCTGTAATCGCCTGGTCGAGCTTCGCCTTGGTCGCCCAACCGTCAAAGATCGGCCAGGATACCGTTACACCATAAATATTATAGTCATTCCAATTTTCGGCTCCGGTAGCTAAATGCGAACTGCTGTAATAATCCCAAGAGGCGTACACCGTGGGCCGGCCATTGGCCTTGGCTAATTCGACACCTTCTTTAGCGGCATTGGTTTGAGCTTCATATTGTTTAATTTCTGGCCGTTCCTCGAGCGCTAAAAGAAAACTTTCTTCGATCGCCATATCTTTCGGTTCATAAGCAAACTCTCCTTCAACGTCCACCTCCACCGTACGCTCCAACGCTAAAAGGTTATTCAAAAGCGCACTCAGCGCCTCCACTTGCCCTTGAGAATCTTTGAGGGCCGACTCCACATTGGCGATTGCTTCTTTAGCTTTCAAAAGCTCCAAGTCGGAAACGTGGCCGCCGTTATAGCGCGTTTCCACGCTGGAAAGACGCAGCTCGGAATTAGCCAAAATAGCGGCGTTGAGGTCGGCGAACTTCCCCGACAATAGCAGCGTATAAAAGGTCTTGCTTACGGTTAACGCCAGAGTTAATTTGGTGGCATCAAGGCTGGCTTCGGCAACCTGCAGTTGATACTGATTAAGCTCCACGCTATTAATGGTCAGGCCGCCGCGATAAAGATACTGCTTTAAGCCAATTTGGACGTTGGTTTGGTCAAAATCGTTGGCGTAAAGGCCCTGGCGCTCGGTTTGGCTGCCACCAAGCGTTATCGAGGGCCAAAAGCCCGATTGGCTCTCTTTAATCTTCGCTTTGGCCTTACTAATCTCTTCCGCTTTTAATAACACCGATTTGCTATCCCGTAAGGCAATCGTCAGGACCTCAGGGAGAGTCAGGGATACCTCTTCCGCCCGCGCCGTGATCGGAAAGATTAAAACTAAAATTATAAAAATAAGGCCGCGCTTTTTCATTTTACTTGCGCTAACTCCGGTTCACGAGTCAGTATATCTTTAATCTTAGTCAAGATGCGTAAATAGTCTTCACGGTCACTTTGGGAAATCCGGCCAAAAATATTAATGATCGTCTTGCGGCGCTGCTCTAACATTGTGCCAATTAGCTTTCTGCCTTTTGGCGTTAACGCTACCTTAATAATCCGCCGGTCCGAGGGGTCAAGCTCCCTTTGCACATATTGATCCCGGACCAGGCGGTCAATGACTCCGGTCATTGAGGGCATCGCCACATTCATCACATCGGCCAGGTCGCGCATTTTACACGCATCCGTATTATACAAAAATTCTAACACCAAAAACTGATGCAACGTAATCATTCCTTTGCACAGCCCCTGGATTTGCTGCTTCACCAGCTCTTTCATGATCACCGGCAAGATGCTAACCAGCTGATCGGCGAACTCACCTATCGGAATCGCTATCATCATTCTCCTCCTTAAATACTGTCAAATTGGTTATTGTTAGCTACACTATTAGTTAGGAACTATATTAGTTAGCTATATTAAATATACACTATGCTAACCAACTTGTCAAGAGCTTTTTTGGGATTAGGTTAAGGTACGGCTAGGAAGGGACTATTTCTTGGTGCTGGAGTCGAGGCCGGAATCCTTGTGGAAGACGCGGTAAAAACAATAAATGGTCAGGGCGAGAATCGCCCCCCAGGATAATAACAGTAATACCCAACCGCCCGGTTTCATATCGCCGCCTTTAGACGTTTGCGCCGCCAGGCAATCTTGACCAGTATGGCAATGGTCAAGAATAGCAGCGATAAACCAATTCTGGTCGCCAGAATATAAATTCTATTTTCGGCCGCCACGTTCCTCATCAAGATTACCGGCAGCCATTCCTGAAAGAACCACATTCCCAGAATAATAAATAGGAATAGTGGTGTAATGTATTTAATGATGAATTTATAGATACTGGGAATTACCATATCCGCGCCGCGATGCACTTCTTCCCAGGCCTTGTCCATTCCGAATACCCAGCTGAACAACACCGTTTCAATAGTGGCAAACAAGACCAAAAAGAAGGTGCCGCCCCAGAAATCCAATTCATCCAGGACGCCCCTGCCTAAAAAGAAAATTGGCGCCTGGCAGAGTATAAATGTAGCGGCACAAAAAATCGAAACCGCCCGGCGCTTACTAATATCGAATTCGTCCTCCATAAAGGCAACAACGGGCTGGGCCAAAGACACCGAGGAAGTGATGCCGGCTAAAAACAACAACAGAAACCAGACAAAACTAAACAGTTCCGCCAGCGGCAAGCGCTGCAACACCAGCGGCATCGTCACATAGCCCAAATTAAAGGTACCGGAACTGGCCACCGTAAAAATATCAACTGG
>JAZDHS010000033.1:0-15781 GCA_043805735.1 Candidatus Omnitrophota bacterium
GAAGAGTATGCCGCGAAAAAACTCGCCCCCTTTGTGTTGCAGATTGGCGACGGAGAAAACGGCGGGGTAATGATGAATGAGTTTCCACCGATGTATACAAAGTCATATTATGAGATGAATGAGAAAACCGTCGGCTTAAACGGCTCGGAATATTTAGAGTTTATCCAAGCCCAAGGCCTAAAACTAAAAGACTTTATTCCTGTAGAGCCGGTATCGCAGCACCGCATTTGGGAATTGGTTAAAGACTACCATCCCGGCTCCTGCGATGAGGCGATCAAAAAAATCCACGAACAAGATTCCCGCTATAATCTGGATAAAGGTTCCTGGACCAACGACCGCAGTTGGGTTAAAGGATACGAGCACGTTTTAGACCCGATGCATAAATTAAGCGTTGCATTTCATGCGGCCTTTGACGGGAGAAAAGTCAATGTGCAGAATATGCGTTACCGCAAAGCCCTGTTGCATCTTTTACTTTCCCAAACCAGCTGTTTCCGTTATTGGGGGACAGGCCTTTGGACCGGTTACGCCCAGGAGATTATCCGTCGGGGGATGGAAGCCCTCTCGGCGTAAAATGGTTGCTAAACCTAAGCCTTATCGGGACTGTCCCCTCCAGATTATATACCCAATCACGGGGACTGTCCCAAATACCACAGATGTGCGCCGCCAGTGTTAGTCGTGCCAAAAACGTCGATGACTGAAAAACCTCTTAGTACGGAAAAAAACTTACGCCTTTCTTTTTGGGACGGTGTCTTTGCCAGCGCGATGACTGGTTTTACCCAGGACTACTTCGCGCCGTTTTTGCTGTTTCTGGGAGCCACCGTCAAACAGATCGGCATGCTCAATGCCTTTCCCAACCTGGCCGCGGCCTTAATGCAGCTAGTCAGTGCTGATGTCGTCGAAAAGGCCCGTTCGCGCAAAAAAATCATCACTTTTTTTGTTTTCTTACAAGCGCTAATCCTTATTCCGATCGCCTTGTTGGCCTCTACCGGAAAAGCCACACCCCAACTTTATATCGCCTTGGTGCTCGTCTTTACCGTCTGTGGGGCCTTTGCCGCCCCGGCCTGGGGCAGTCTAATGTCCGATATCGTTGCCGAAAATAAGCGCGGCGCCTATTTTGGCTGGCGCAACCGGACTCTCGGTTTGGTCAGCATTGCCGGCGCGTTTTGCGCCGGCTTTATTTTGCACCTGATGAAAAAGGTCGATATCGTATCCGGGTTTGTGATCATTTTTTCTTTGGCCTGTATCGTGCGCCTGATCTCCTGGTTATTTTTACGCTGGATGTATGAGCCGCCGTTACATTATAAAGAGGAACACTGTTTTAGTTTTTATCAATTTTTGGCCAGAATCCGCGAGAGTAACTTTGCCCAGTTTGTCGTTTTTGTGGCGTTGATGAGTTTTTCCGTTAACCTGGCCTCGCCATTTTTTGCCGTACTGATGCTCAAGGACTTACATTTCAGCTACCTGTTATATTCGCTGATTACGCTCTCGGCCACCCTGACTATCTTTGCGATGATGGGCCGCTGGGGCCGGCACGCTGATAAAGTCGGCAATCTCAAAGTAATCAAATTCACCGCACCCCTAATCGGCGTAATCCCGCTTTTATGGGTGATCAACCGCCACCCGCTTTATTTAATCGGAGCGCAGATTTTTTCCGGGTTCCTCTGGGCTGGTTTTAACCTTTGCGCGACCAATTTTATTTATGATGCGGTGATTCCGGAAAAACGTACCCGTTGCCTGGCCTATTTTAATGTGCTCAACGGCTCGGCGCTCTGCGCCGGAGCGCTTTTAGGCGGATATCTGATCCAGGTATTACCGCCACTTTTGGGTAATAAAATATTGGCGCTCTTATTGTTTTCCTCAATTCTTCGGCTTAGCGTGGGTTTAGCTATACCGAGGAGGTTAAAGGAAGTACGCCCGGTGGAAAAAGTCAAAGCGAGCGAGCTTTTTTTCAGCGTTATCGGTGTGAAACCACTCATAGAAAGAGAGAGTAAATGACCACGGTTATTCTGTTAGTTATTTCCAAGTCTCCGTATTTTTCGTGTTCCACAAATGGTAAAGTGTGATACAATATAAGGAAATTAGTCCCGAAGGTAAACTAAAGGAGGGACAATGAAAGTAGACGATGTGATGACCAGGGATGTTGTCAGTCTTAAACCCGACGATAACGTCAGAGACGCCATAGGGGTTCTTTTTGACAAAAAAATCAGCGGCTTGCCCGTCATCGATACCGAGGGTAAGCTGATCGGCATGTTTACCGAAAAAGAAGTAATGTCGTCGATCTTGCCGGGTTATCTGGAAAGAGTAGGTAAGTTCGTCTATGAAGAAAACCCCAAAATCATCAAGCAGAAAGTGGCGAAGCTGATGACCATGCGGGTAAAAGAAGTAATGCGTAAAACCGTAGCTACCGTGGCCGAAGGAACGACCTTATGCGAAGTAGCGCATTTGGTGCTTACCCAGAAGGTACGGCGCCTGCCGGTACTGAATAAAGCCGGTCAGGTGGTGGGTATGGTTTCCCGTGAAGATGTATTGAAGGGGCTATTAAAATAAAAGATGGTCAAAAAACAAGCGCTTAAATTTAGTCTGCTGTTGCTGATACCGCTGTGTTTAGGATTCTATCTAAACACCGTCGGTCTGGACGCCCAGCAGTCTTTATCCGTAGCGATGCTTTTGGTTTCGGTCTTGGGCACGCTCTTTTTCTGGGAATTTCGCTTAAGCTTTGTCTTTATCGGCACGGCGCTGCTTTTAATCACCAAAGTAATCGATGTCGAGCACCTGGTTTGGTTTTCCTCTTTGGAAATAATCTTATTTTTGGTCGGGATGATGGTGATGATGGGCCTGCTAAAAGAGGCCGGATTCTTTGCTTGGCTGGTCACCCTGATCTTACGCATTCGTAATCTCACCGCCCAGAAGTTCTTCTTTGCGATCACGATCATCTCGGCATTACTCGCCTGCGCGATCGATGAAGTGACCTCAATTGTCTTTATGGTCGCGGCAATTTTGGAAATCTGCGACTATTTTGAAGTTGACCCGGTGCCGTACATTATCAGCTCGGTGCTGGCCACCAATATCGGCTCCGCCGGTACGGTCCTGGGTAACCCGATCGGCATCTTAATTGCCACCAAGGCCGGCCTGCATTTTGAGGATTTCCTAATCAAGGCCTTTCCGATAATGCTGCTCTGTCTGTTCGTGACTATCTTGATTTTAAAAACATTTTATCGGCGGGCCTTAAAACACCTCGACGATAATATTAAGGAATTGGGCGCCAATGAATTTCTGGTACGCCTGATTTCCATTCCTCCGGATAAGCAGCTTAAGACTTGTTTGGGGATTTTCGGAGCCTCATTAGTGTTAATTTCCTTGCACCACCGTTTGGAATTAGCTTTAGATTTACCGATTAATACCATTCTTTTGGTCACGCCCTTAATCTTCGCCGGGATTGTGATGGTCTGGAAACGCGAGCGGGCCCGGCATTATATCGAAACCGATGTAGAGTGGTGGACCCTACTATTCTTTTTGCTTTTATTTGCCCAGACCGGGGCCTTAAAATATACCGGCGCCAGCGACGTCTTAGTGAAAAAATTATTTGCCGCGGTAAACTATAACACCGAAGCGCTGGTTGGAGTTATTCTTTGGGTAAGCGCAATCTTATCTAGCGTTCTCGATAATGTTATTGTAGTGGCCGCCTTTGTGCCGATTTTGCAAAGCGTTAAGGAAATGGGCCTGGCCGCAGAGAACCTGTGGTGGGCGCTGTTGTTCGGCGGCTGTTTAGGTGGTAATATCAGCCTGGTTGGTTCCACGGCGAATATCGTCGCCTTAGGTATTTTAGAAAAAGAGCGAGCGATTAAAATCAGCTTTTGGCATTGGTTAAAAATCGGTTTTGTGGTCGGAGTAATCACTACTTTTATTTGCTGGGTGTGTTTGCTTTATTTGCCGCTTTACCGCTAGAGGTATTACGATGAAGAGGATCCTGCTATTTATTCTGCCGATTTTGATTATTATTGCCGGCGTCTTTACGATATTCGGGGTCCTGCAGGTCCGCTATGAAGAAGGAAGGCTTAAGGATGACCTGGAAAGGAAGGCCCGGGCCGTTGCCGAAAGCGCAGAGCTCTCGGCAAGATACGCGCTCATTCATAACGACCTGAGGGCCGCTAAGCGGCTAGTGGAAAGCTTTCAGAAAAGAGAAAGGCTGCAGGGATGCGTAGTTTATAATATCGACGGAGAAATTTTAGCCATCACCGAACGCATTGCTGAATGGGGCCAAAAAGACAAGCCTTATCTTAAAGAAGTATTGGATACTAAGGGCGCCCACGGGGCAATCGAGAAATTCGGCGAGCTTTCGGTATATAGTTATGCCTTGGCGATATTGGATGAGGAAGAAAGTAACCTCTTGGGGGCAGTAGAAGTTATTTATGATACCTCTTATCTATTTACTACCTTGGCCGATTTGTGGAAGAGAATAAGCATCGCTCTGATTACTTTAATCATATTGATCGCCAGTATTACCTTGTTAATCCAAAGGCAAATCTTTATCTTGCCGGTGCGCCGGCTCACCTTATGGTTCAGCCATTTCCAAAAAGGAGAAACGGAAAAGCTGCGGCCGTTCGAAGAAAAAGGCGAGTTTGGGAAGCTCGTCAGCGAGGTTGAGCAGGTCGCTTTGGGTTTAAGGGTAGCGCGCAAGGTTGTGACCGAGGAAGCGTCGGTGCGCGTTCAGAAAGAAGAGTTATGGACTGAAAATAAACTGCGCGACCTGATTCACGCCAAGCTGGGGGAAAACGCCCTTTTTGTAGTGGCAAACCGAGAGCCTTATATGCATGTTATCGATGAAGTAACCGGCGCGCCTAAATGTATTCGCCCGGCCAGCGGCGTTGTTACGGCGATCGATCCAATTTTACGCGCCTGCGGTGGTACTTGGGTTGCTCATGGCAGTGCCGAGGCAGATAAGAGATTTGTCAACTCCAAAAATAAGCTCGGAGTCCCTCCGGAAGATAACCGCTATATCCTCAAAAGAGTATGGCTGTCCAAAGAAGAAGAGGATGGTTACTACTATGGTTTTTCCAATGAGGGCCTATGGCCGCTTTGCCATGTTACGCATACCCGCCCGATTTTCCGCCAAAGCGACTGGGAAATGTATAAAAAAGTCAATCAGAAGTTCGCTGATAGTATTTTAGAAGAGCTTCCGGCAAAGCACCCTTTTATTTTTGTCCAGGATTACCACTTCACCCTGCTTGCCAAGATGATTAAAGAAAAAAGGCCGGACGCGACCATTGCCTTATTTTGGCATATTCCCTGGCCCAATCCGGAAATCTTCGCGATTTGCCCATACCAGCAGGAAATTCTGGACGGCATGCTGGCTTGCGATTTAATCGGTTTTCATGTGCAGGTCCATTGTAACAACTTCCTCGATACCGCCAACCGGTTAACCGAATGCCGCGTGGATACGGAAAAATTTAGCGTGGTTAGGACCAATAAGGAGACGTTTATCCGGGCCTTTCCGATTAGCGTAGACGGCTATAGCAGCGGAAAAACAATTCCCGCCGAATTAAGGCAGATCGATAAAATCCGCCAGGAGTTCCAGCTGCGGGACAAGATCGTCGCCCTCGGCGTCGATAGGATTGATTATACCAAAGGCATAATCGAGCGCATCCTCGCCATTGACCGGTTCTTGGAAAAATACCCGCAATACAAAGATAAATTTGTCTTTATCCAATTGGCCGCTCCCAGCCGGACACACATCAAACGCTACCACGACTTAATGGGTGAAATAGACGAACTGGCGGAACAGAAAAATTGGAAATATTCCTTTGGAGAATGGAAGCCGATAATTTATCTCAAAAGGCATTTTGCCCCGGAGGAAATTAGGCCGTATTATTTACTGGCTGATTTATGTATTGTTAGTTCCTTGCATGACGGGATGAACCTGGTAGCTAAAGAATACGTCGCCACAAAGGCCGACCTTAGCGGCGCTTTAATCTTAAGCCGTTTTACCGGAGCGGCCCGGGAATTAACGGACGCGGTCCAGATCAATCCCTATGCAATAGAAGAATTTGCCGACGCGATAAAATTCGCCTTAGAGATGCCGGTTGAAGAAAGAAGAAAACGCATGGAGGCAATGCGCAAGATAGTCACAGAAAATAATGTCTACCGCTGGGCTGGCAATATCATCAGCGAGCTAACGGCGTTGAAGAAAGTTTAATGGAATATTTATTTGCGCGATTTCAGAAGATAAAAGAGTTACTTCGGACTAAATATATTTTGCTGTTCTTGGATTACGACGGCACGCTCACCCCGATAGCCAAGCGGCCCCAGGATGCGCGGCTTACGGCAGAAAAAAAGCAACTCCTCTTAGCGTTAACAAAAAGTTCTGATTTGAGTTTAGCGATCATCAGTGGGCGGGCGCTGACTGATATAAAACGTATTGTAGGTATACCTAACGCGGTCTACTGCGGTAATCACGGCCTGGAAATCGCCGGCCCCAAGATTAACTTTCAGGCGCCGCTGCCTCCAGGCTATAGCAAACTGCTCAAAAATTTACAATTGGACTTACGGCAGAGGCTTTCAACGATACCTGGCATCTTGATAGAAGGTAAAGGGCTCTCGTTGTCCCTGCATTTTAGGGGGGCGGCCAAAAAAAATATTCCTCGGGTCAAAACTATTTTTCACGAGATAACGATACGGCCATTGGTAAAAAATCAAATTAAAATTAACTTAGGAAAGATGGTCCTGGAAATCCGGCCGCCGGTTAACTGGGATAAAGGTAAGGCGGCGTTGTGGCTTTTAGCCCGACGGGAGTTCGCGCTAGGTGGAAAAAGAGTTTTTCCCATCTACGCGGGCGACGATCTGGCTGACGAAGACGCCTTCAAGGCCTTAAAGAGCAAGGGATTAACTATTTTCGTGGGTCGACCCAAGAAATCAGCTGCCGCGTATTATCTGCGCAATCCCCAAGAGGTCTTTGGGTTGCTTAGAGAAATTCTAAAAATCAAGCAGGCACAAGAACCGTCATGAACAAATTGGCCAAGGCTAAAAGACCCTTTCGTTTCCATACGCGCTTGCACCTTTCGGAGCTAACCGGTTATCGGGCGTCTACCTTAGCGGAATTGTTAAGGCTGATTAAAGAGGTTCCCGGTTCCAGTATTTATCACCATACCCACCGGTTTTTACAGCAACATCAGTATCTTAACCCCGAGCCGCCCAATGACTTCGCCTACTGGGTCAGCGAGGCACTGGGCGAAGACGAATTGGGCGAGAGACTGGCCAGTATTGATACGGTGCAATTTTCTTCCATTCGGGCGTTGCGGGAAAGGATTGCCCAGGTTATTCAGGATTATCTTGATGGTAATCCTCGCGTCGCCTTACGCTTCACCCGCAGCGGAGAGGAATTCTACTTTATCAAATCAGTCAGTTTTGTGCTGCCCACGAAGTATGTCGTCACGGATTTACGGGAATTTTTGGAAGTGCTGAAAAAAATTACCTTTGATTCCATTTATTTTCATATTTTTGAAGCCCGTCTTCGCTTGGAAAAACAAGATAACGATTTCTCGAACTGGATCAAGACCTCACTGGACGACGCGGGCCTGGCCGATGAGCTGGCCCAACTCGACCCTTATACATATACGCTGGAGGATTTGCGCCAAGCCGTGATTAAAATAGTCGAACAAAGGATAATTAATTTGCTCACATGATTCCCATTGAAGAGTACGCCTCCATTGTTGGCCAATCCACTATCGATGACTTAAGACTGCTTGCCGAGCGGCTAAAAGGCAAACAGGTACAGCACATCAATTCTACTTCCGTTGGCGGCGGCGTGGCTGAAATATTGAACAGAATGGTGCCGCTCTTAAATGAGCTGGGAGTAAAAACACGTTGGGATGTAATTAAGGGGGGAGAACAGTTTTTTGAGGTCACCAAGAAGTTCCATAACGCCCTGCACGGCAAAGCGCAAGAAATAAGCCCGCAGGACTTTGCCGTTTTTATGGAAACCAGCCGGAAAAACATTGCCGAAACCGAGATTTCCGGAGATATTGTTTTTGTCCATGACCCCCAGCCGATCGCTTTAATTGATAAGAAGGCCGCCAACAAATGGCTCTGGCGTTGCCACGTTGATGTATCCAGTCCAGAGCAAAATGTCTGGCAATTCTTGATGGATTTTATTACGCGTTACGATTCAGCGGTATTTTCGGCGCCGTCTTTTTCACAGCAACTGCCGATCCGGCAGTTTTTAATTACCCCCTCAATCGATCCTCTAAGTGACAAAAATAAGGATTTACCCGAAGAAACAATTAAGTCGGTATTAAAGAAATACGGAATTACCCGGGATAAGCCGATTATTACCCAGATTTCCCGTTTTGACCGTCTGAAAGACCCCTTAGGGGTAATCGAGGCGTTTAAGCTGATCAAGCGGTACAACCGTTGCCAGCTGATTTTGGCCGGCGGAACGGCCGCCGATGACCCGGAAGGGTTAAAAGTGCTGGAGGAAGTCCAGGAAAAGGCGAAACACGATAAAGATATTCATATACTATTATTACCGCAGAATGATATTGAAGTCAATGCCTTGCAGCGGGCCTCGACAGTGATTATGCAAAAGTCCCTAAAGGAGGGTTTTGGTCTGACGGTAGCCGAGGCGTTATGGAAAGCCAAGCCGGTGGTTGCCTCCAATGTCGGCGGCATCCCTTTGCAAATTAAGCATAAGTATTCCGGCTTATTATGCCATTCTGTGGAAGGCGCGGCCTTCGCGATTAAACAACTGCTCAATAGCCCCGAATATGCCAAAAGATTAGGCGAACACGGCCGGGAACATATCCGCACTAATTTTTTGCTCACGCGGCACTTAAGAGAATACATGCTTTTATTTCTTTCGCTGTACCATCCGGAAGACATCGTCTATCTGTAAAAGCCTTGCCAAAAAGCCTTACCTTTTTTATATTTTTCTGATATAATGTTTAAACACCGTTCAATTCAATGCTAAATTAGGACTAAATAGCCATTATGCCTGTTTTTGTATTAGTCATTTTTGTCGCCGCTTATGTCCTTTTTGTGTTCTTGCCGAACAAAAGGACGTTTACCGCAGTCGGCGCAAGCCTGGCGTTAATTCTTACCGGAGCAATTACACTTAAAGCGGCCTTTTGGGCGATTAATTGGAATGTGATTGGCATCTTTGTGGGGACGCTAATAGTGGCCGATATCTTTATGGAAAGCCGTGTTCCCGCCTTCATTGCCGAAAACATCATTCGCCGTTCCAAAAATACCGCCTGGGCTATTCTTTCGATTTGTCTTTTGGTCGGGTTTATTTCCGCGTTTGTGGAGAATGTCGCTGCTGTACTTCTGGTCGCCCCAGTGGCCTTTTCCTTAGCGAAAAAACTGAAGATCAATCCCACTAATCTGATTATCGCCCTGGCTGTTTCTAGTAACCTGCAAGGAACGGCTACTTTAATCGGCGATCCGCCCAGTATGCTCTTGGGCGGGTTCGCCAAAATGAACTTTATGGATTTCTTTTTCTATCAAGGCCGGCCAAGCATCTTTTTTGCCGTGGAGTTGAGCGCTTTTGCTTCTTTTTGGGTGTTGTATTTTATCTTTCGGCATCATCGTGAAGAACCTGTCCGGATGGAAATTGAACCCGTAAAATCGTGGGTGCCCACGGTTATCCTAGTAACTTTAATTTTGGCCTTAGCGCTTTCTTCCTTTTTTGATACTGGTTTTTCTTACCTCGCCGGTTTACTTTGTGTATTATTTGGCATTATATCGATGATTTGGGAAAAGTGGGTAAATAAAGGCTCAATCGTTAAAGGATTAAAGGCCTTGGACTGGGATACCACCTTTTTCTTAATTGGTGTATTTATCCTGGTCGGCAGTATTACGGCCAGCGGCTGGATCGTGCGCCTCTCTGATGTTTTGGCCCAGGCGATTGGGGAAAATGTTTTCTTAGGCTATAGCGTGATTGTCTTTCTTGCGGTAGCGCTCTCGGCCTTCATTGATAACGTCCCGTTTTTGGCGGCGATGCTTCCCGTAGCCGTGGCCTTGTCGGTGAAAATGGGGATCCAACCGTCATTGCTTTTATTTGGCCTGTTGATTGGAGCGAGTGTCGGCGGAAATGTTACGCCGATCGGCGCCTCGGCCAATATTGTCGCCTGCGGCCTGCTCAAAAAAGAGGGTTACCCGGTTAAATTTAAGGATTTTGTCAAAATTGGCCTGCCCTTTACGCTGGTGGCGGTGAGCGCGGCCTGTTTATTCGTCTGGATAGTCTGGAGTAAATAAAAGGATTAGGCGAAGATGGCGTATAAAAAAACCCAAGTAGTCATGGTTTGGTTTCTCCCGCTGATTGTGATCGGCGGGATTTTTTTTCGGGGCAAGCAATGAGTGAAAAAGTTATCTCCGGGCCATCCCTGTTTAACGAAGAAGATATTCATCTTTTTAAGGCCGGCAACCATTTTCAGCTTTATGATAAGTTGGGCGCCCACGCGGTTACGGTTGATGGCGTTGCCGGGACCTATTTTTCCCTCTGGGCCCCGAATGCCCAAGCGGTTTCCGTAATCGGCAACTTTAACGGCTGGAACGGCAGCGCGCATTTTTTAAAGGCGCGTTGGGATGCCTCCGGGATCTGGGAAGGGTTTATTCCCGGAGTGGGCAAAGGCGAACCTTATAAGTATCACCTAGTCTCTCGGAATAATAATTATACCGTCGATAAAAGCGATCCGTTTGGTTCTTTCTGGGAAGTTTCCCCAAAAACCGCGACGATAGTTTGGGATTTAGAGTATGCCTGGGCTGACGCTACGTGGATGAAAGAACGCGCTCGACACAATGGCCTCAATGCCCCGATAGCGATTTATGAAGTGCACCTGGGTTCCTGGCGCCGTAAGCCTGATGACGACAAGCGCCCGCTGACCTATCGGGAAATGGCTCCGGCCCTGGCCGCGTATGTTAAAGAACTGGGCTTTACGCATGTCGAACTGTTGCCGGTCTTGGAACACCCTTTTTATGGCTCCTGGGGTTATCAGGTCGTTGGCTATTTCGCCCCGACCTCGCGCTACGGCACGCCGCAGGATTTTATGTATCTGGTTGATTATCTGCACCAACAGGGCATTGGTGTGCTCTTAGACTGGGTGCCTTCGCACTTTCCTTCCGATCAACACGGCTTAAGTTTTGCCGACGGTACGCACCTCTACGAACACGCCGATATGCGCAAAGGTTTTCATCCCGACTGGCAGAGTTATATCTTTAACTATGGCCGCAATGAAGTGCGCGAATTCTTAATTAGCAGCGCCCTGTTTTGGCTGGACAAATACCACCTTGACGGCCTGCGCGTGGACGGCGTGGCCTCGATGCTTTATTTAGACTATTCGCGCAAAGAAGGGGAGTGGATTCCCAACCAATACGGCGGCCGGGAAAATTTGGAAGCGATTAGTTTTTTAAAACGGCTTAATGAAACCGTCTACCAAAAATTTTCCGATGTCCAGATGGTTGCCGAGGAGTCGACGGCCTGGCCTTCGGTTTCCCGGCCGGTTTATTTGGGCGGCCTGGGGTTTGGGATGAAATGGAATATGGGCTGGATGCACGATACCCTGGCCTATATGTCCGAAGACCCGGTCCACCGCAAATACCACCACGGCCAATTGACCTTTAGTATGCTCTATGCCTTTCATGAGAATTTCGTGCTTTCTCTTTCGCACGATGAAGTGGTCCACGGCAAAGGCTCACTTTTAAATAAGATGCCCGGCGATGATTGGCGCAAATTTGCCAACCTGCGCCTGTTATACGGCTATATGTTTACCTATCCGGGCAAGAAGCTGCTGTTTATGGGCGATGAGTTTGGCCAGAGAAGCGAATGGAGCCACGAACAAAGCTTGGACTGGCACCTCTTAGAATTTCCGCCGCACCAGCAGCTGAAAAATTGGCTGGCACAGTTAAATGCTTTTTACCGTAATGAACCGGCGCTCTATGAGCTGGATTTTTCCTGGGAGGGTTTTCGCTGGATTGATTGTCATGATTGGGAAAAAAGCGTAATCAGTTATGTCCGCAAAGGCAAGACCGCCGATGATATCGTCGTGGTTTTGTGCAACTTTACGCCTGTGCCGCGGTATAATTATCGGATCGGCGTTGAGCGCGCCGGATTTTGGAAAGAGATGCTCAATAGCGATGCCAAAGAGTATGGCGGTTCGGGGCAAGGCAACTTAGGTGGCGTGGAGGCAGTGGCTAACTCTTCTCATGGCCAGCCTTTTTCGCTGTCTTTGACTCTGCCGCCATTAGGGATAATTGTTCTTAAATGTGCCACGGAAGGAGAAAAAAATGGATAAAGTAAGTGCAATCTTAAAGGAACACCGCTTTTTTAAAGACTTAAAACAGGAATACCTGGAGCTTTTGATCGGCTGCGCCGCGGAGGTCAATTTTACCGCCGGGGATGTGGTCATTAAAGAGGGAGGACCGGCGGATAATTTTTACCTGATTAAAGAAGGCCTGGTCGCTATTGAGATCATGACCAGCAGCCAGCGTGCGCTGACAATCCAAACTATACAGGGAGGAGATATTCTAGGCTGGTCCTGGCTTATTCCCCCGTATAAGGCCCGCTTCAATTGCCGGGCGATTAAAGATACCCAGGTAATTGCCTTAGACGGCCGATGCTTAAGAGGAAAATGCGAGACCAACCATGATTTGGGCTATGAACTTTTAAAACGGCTGGCCCAGGTATTTACACAGCGCTTGGAGGCCACCCGCTGGCAGCTTATTAATGCCTATGGCGCGGAGACAAAAAAATAAGGCCCTTCATTAATATGGAATGATGAAGGCCTATCCTTCTGGATAAGCCCCTTCCCTTGAAAAAATATTCTATACTTTTTGAAGACCAGTGGCTGATGATCGTGGATAAACCCTCAGGGGTCCTGGTGATACCGACCCCGAAGAAAGAAACCACGACCCTGACGCACCTGTTGAATCAGGAGCTCGATCGCCGCGGCGTAGAAGTGAATGCCTACCCCTGCCATCGCATCGACCGGGAAACGTCGGGGATTGTGATCTACGCCAAAGGTAAGTCCGCCCAACGTAAAATGATGGAAGAGTTTAAACAGCGTTTGGTCAGAAAAAGCTATATCGCTTTTGTTCAAGGTATCGTGCGTAAAGACCAGGGCGCCTTAAAGGGCTATCTCTTCAATAGAAATAAACACAAGAACGAATTAATGATTACCAACTTCCAGGTTTTGCAAAGGAGGAAGGATTTCAGCGTTTTGGAGTTGCAGCCTTTGACCGGCCGAAAAAACCAGATTCGTATCCAGTGTAAGGAGCTGGGCCATCCCTTACTGGGCGAAGACGTCTATGCCTTTCGCAAAGATTTTCAATTGCGTTTTAAGCGCCTGGCCTTACATGCCCAAGGCGTGGAATTTACCCACCCTGTAACCGGGCAAATGGTCAGCCTAAAGGCACCCTTGCCTGAGGATATGGCCGGATTTCTAGCCAAGAAGCTTTAAAGGCCGACCTGCCCAATATATTCAGGGCTAATTTGACGGTAACCCGTGCCTTGGTCCTTTAATTTAGTTCACATATCATATGAAAAAGAAGCGTAAGCGCCGGGCTAAGTTTAAACGTAAGGGCGCTTTTTTTGTTTATATCTTGGAATGTAAAGACCGGACATTCTACACCGGCTATACGCTGGATTTAAAAAGACGCCTCAAGCTGCACAATAGCGGCCGAGGCGCCAAATATACCAGAGACCGCCAGCCGGTAAAACCGGTCTGGTGCAAGAAGTTCAAATATTTTAAGCTGGCCTTCCGAGAAGAAAAAAGGATTAAGCGCTTGACGCGGGAACAGAAGGAAAGATTGATAAAAGAGGCGCCGAATTTCCGCGCAAAAATGTATCTTTTTTCCCTAGGTCAGAATACTGCTTATAAACTGCGAGAGCGTTAATAAATGACTGTGTTTAAAAAAACAACTCTGTTTTTGGCAGGGATTATATTGATATCTTTAATCTCTGTCCACAGCATTTTTATTCATCAATGGCAGCCTGTGCTTGTCGGCAAGCTGTTCGGCATCAGCGGCATTGCTTTTATTGAAAAAGGGAAATAGAATAAAATACACTGCTTTAAAATGGCCTGAGGGAGTGGATTTACCGATTGACCTGGAAGCTTTAACGGTTATCCCTGGATCGGATAAATTGTTTTTTGCCCTGGCTAGCACTGGAAAACTTTATTATATTAAAGTTGATGTATCGGGAGAGCGTATTTCTGTATTGCACGTACTGGCCTTACCGAATCTTGGCGAGAGAGATAATTACGAAGGGTTCTCCCTTTTTCAAGTCTCCTTGGCCGAGACACCCCGATGTCCGTCATATCTCCGACCTTAAAGTTGATTCATGCGGGAATCTTTTTATTTCATCAGCATCCGATCGCGGCGATATGGGCCCTTTTCAATCCGCAGTTTATATGATCGGTTCTTTTAAAAAATCAGGCAACGAAATTACTTTCCAGAAAAAAAATAATTTGAAAAAACCTACCGCATTAACGGACATAAAATTGAAGGATTGGAAATCTGGGGGGAGAATCACGATAAGATGATATTAGGTTCCGATGATGAGAATTTCGGTTCTTCTTTTACTTTCGCCAAAATAAAAGTCGCTAATTAAAAAGTTTAAAGGCGGATGTCTCGGATCGTTGCGGATAAGAAAAGTCATATTTCCTTATAATATGGACACTACATTGGAAAACGTTTCCCCAAATTTCAATTTGTGCTCGAAAATCTCTCGCGGCAAAAGCCGCTCGACATTTTCTTCGCAGAAATTCGGGGTGTCAGCCGAAAGTGCGGATGTAGACTTTTTTGGGCAAATTTTTGTAAGCTTTTGATTCTTTTGACATTGTGATTTTCTTTCCGTTTCTGAAAACAATCCCCTGCTGATTTGCTTACTATGTTCGCAAATCAAAGCGCTGGGGACAAGCAAATTAAAGGGGGCACCCCGTGAAATTTCTCAAAGAGAAATTTCCGGGACTTAGTCCTCGGAATTCTTCGAATTCCAGAGGGAAAAGAGAAAAAGAAATTCTTTTTTGGGGCAAACGACCACCAAGGCATGAGGCGATTTTGATGTTTTTGCCCCGCACCTGAACGAAGTGAATGGTGCGGGGCAGGCGTCTTGGCGCAAGCCGCTAAAAAGCAGCCGAAACGGAAAATCCCCCACCCACCCGAAACAGGCATGCGCATGTTTCTCTCTTCAAAATGCTTGACATATATCAGTTTTAGTGATAATATCATCACCACAAGTGATAATGGAGGTTGAAATGCAAGATAAAATAATAAAGCTATTCTATGATGACGTATATGCCCAGTTTACAATAAATGAGTTAGCTACGAAAACAAACATTTCTTACAGTTATGTATATAGGCAGGTCGAAGAATTAAAAGATAAAGATATTATAATTGTCGACCAGCGTTCAAATCGCAAATATTGCAAGCCTAACTACAAAAATCCGGAAGTCAAAACAAGTTTTGTTAAAATATCGAATCAGATAGCCGAAGATTTTTTAAAGAAGAGAGACAAAATTTTCTTCGTAGTTGAAAAACTTCTCTCGGTATTACCTAAAAAAACAGATTTTAACTTACTTTCTGTCGTTCTATTCGGGTCTTTGGCTAAAGGAAGCGATTTTAAAAAAAGCGATATAGATCTTTTTATCCTCGTCCCTTCAAAAAAGAAATATGATGAAGCTATTGAGATGGAATGTGTAGCGATATCAAAAGGTTTTGGTATCGAAGTAAATCCTATAATCGCAGAACCAACAAGCCTATTAACAATGTTAAAAGATAAAGAACAGAATGT
>JAZDHS010000034.1:0-49126 GCA_043805735.1 Candidatus Omnitrophota bacterium
GCCGCATATTCGCTGCGTTCATTGCGGTCTCTGGGGATTCCCGACTCACCCATGGTCAAGCCGATGATGCTGGCGTGATATTGTTTGGCTAGTGGGACGTAGGTATTGAGTTTATCGAGCTTAGCGGTCGTTGAATTAATAATTGCCTTTTTACGAGCCAGGCGCAAACCAGCTTCAATGACCGCGGGCTTAGTACTATCCAAGGCTAAGGTTACGCTGGTGACTTCCTGAATCGTTTCTACCAGCCATTTCATTGCTTCGACGGCATCGGCGACCGCCGGACCAACATTAACATCTAAGGCATCAGCTCCGGCCGCCACTTGCCTCTTGGCCAAATCCTGAATTACTGTTTTATCTTTAGCGGCAATCGCCCGGCCGACATCTTTAAACATACCGTTGATACGTTCACCGATAACTAACATGGCTTAACCTTTCTTCATTAAATTATCTATTGTTTTTTTCACAATCTCGATCGCTTTGGGGTGACGCATCGTTAAAATATCTGCGCCACAAAGAAGCATGGAAATCGCGGTGGTTGCTTCCCAAAGCGGCCCGCGTTCTTTCTCCGAACCCCATTCGGGATGCTCGACCTGCGTACCCTTGGCCTCTTTGGCCCGCCAGGCTTCCTGGCCGACAAAACAAATAAACGGCATCGCCAGCATTTTGTCACCCATCAGCGCCGCTAAACGGGCCCGCTCCATAATCGAATAGGCATACTCCATGCCATAGCCGAGCGCGCCGATAGTCGGGTTGATCGCGATTTTATTACTGTCAAAACCCATATCCGTAATTAAGATATTTACCTGTTTGGCAATATTGATATCAATCGGCGATTCGGCAATGATGCTGTGGCCGTCGGCAAGGCAGGAGGCGGTCAGCGTTTTGTAATTATCTTCGCTGGCATCGCCGAACAAACAGTTTTCGCCTTTGGCCGCCTGCGCGCATTCAGGCAAAACCAGATTATCTTTTTCGGTATGATCCGAGCCCAGAATAATTAACGGAACCCCTACGGCCTTTAGTATCGCTTTAACCAGCCCGGCGGCCTGATCCGCGGAAGTATCGCCAAAATCGGGATGGATACTGCGCAAACGTAAACATAAAAGTTCAGCCTGGTATTCATTAACGCATTTTCTGGCCCATTCTACTGGGTTATTGAGCACGTCTTGAAACGGTTCCTTCAAGGCCACGGGCCAATCAGTGGGCTCAGAGTCGATAATTTCCATGGCGATAACGGGCCGATAAGGCATTTCACCTTCACCAAAAAGATACGGCAAGGTGCTTTCACCGCCTACTACTATCTTTGACGCGCGCGTGCCGCCTTCTTCTTTAGTGGCGCCGATCGCAAGCGTATTAATTTTGTGCGACCACTTTTCTTTCACTTGTTCAAGCGGCATATGCTTCCCCCTCATAGATTTTTCTGACTGCCTGCGCTGCCTTTGACTTCTCCGAAAGAGCGCTGAGATCGGCGTTCTTTACGCTTATCGCCATTACCTGTTCATCGTGAGGGATGACTCCAGCTAAGGGAATAGCTATTTTTTCAATTTCTTTCTTCAGTGCCCCGGCATTCTCCGGAGCGCGGTTAATGACTAAGCGTTTTTGCTTTACCTGAATGTCTAACTCCTTCACGAGCTCTAAAATACGCTGCGCCGAACGAAGCCCTACTATGCTATAGTCGCTGACCACGAATAGGGTATCAATTTTTCTGGTCGTACGCCGCGAAAGGTGTTCCATCCCGGCCTCATTATCAATCACCAGATAGTCGTAGCCTTTACTCAATTTATCGATCAGTGTACGCAAGAGGTTATTGACAAAACAATAGCATCCCGGACCTTCCGGGCGCCCCATTACCAACAGGTCAAACCCCTTACCTTCCACCACCGCCTCTTGCAGGCGGTATTGCAAATAGCGGTCTTTGGTTGTCCCTGAAGGAATCGTGGAAGGGTTTTTAGATATCTCATCAACTATACCGACAATGCTTTCTTCTGACCTAACCCCCAGCGCCTGATCCAGGTTTGCATTGGGGTCAGCATCAACCGCTAATACCGATTTATCTTGGTGAGCCTTTAAAAGCTGTTGGATAAAAAGCGCGGTAAAAGTGGTTTTACCGGTTCCGCCTTTACCGCAGACTGCAACGGTGTAGCTCATTGTTTGGCCACTCCCACTGAAGGAAAACGGCTTAAGTCGGTATGCGGGAAAAAGAGCGCCGCAACATATTCATCCATATACGCGGATTCTACGCTAAGCTCAATATACGTCATCTTTTTGGCGATTTCTTCGGCTTCTTTTTTTGCCTCATAAGAAAGCAGGATTTCCCGCGCCCCGACCAATGAACTGTTGCCGATAAAGACAATCTTGTTGCGTTTTAAATCGGGAAGTAACCCGATAGCAATCGCCTTGTCGATATCCAAATAGGTGCCGAATCCTCCGGCGATGTAAAATTGGCCGATATCCTCAAAACTTAAATTAAGTTTCTTTAAAAGTATAGCGCAGGCAGCATAAATCGCCCCTTTAGAACGCTTGAGGTTATCGATATCGGCCTCAGTAATCACGATATCGTAATCAACGTCGGCGTCTTCTTTACGCACCAGCACAAAGGCCTTGCCTTGTTCCGTATCGATAATCCGCGTAGAACGAATCGGCGTAGAGAACTTTCCATTACGTTCAATGATGCCGGTTTTTAGTAGCTCGGCCAGGCAATCGATATAGCCTGAACCGCAAATACCCCGCGGCTTGGTTTCGCCTATCGTAATTACATTTACCGTTCCCGAATCAGCTATCGCTACACGTTGAATCGCTCCAGAGGTTGCGCGCATGCCGCAGGTAACGCCGCTTCCTTCAAAGGCCGGACCCGCCGAAGCCGCGCAGGATACCATCCACTCTTTATTACCTAATACAATTTCACCGTTTGTGCCCACATCGATAAGCATCGTCAGCTTCTTCGCCCGGTTAAGCCCGCTGGCGAGCACTCCGGCGGTAATATCCCCGCCGACATAAGTGCTTACCCCCGGCACGCAGGAAAGCAGTCCCCGCAGATTTACTTTTATCCCGGTCTCGGCGGCCCGGATGACCGGGACAAAATTGGCCGTGGACACATACGGTTCGCTGCGAATAAATTTCGGGTCGACCCGAAGCAGTAAATGCACCATCGTGGTATTGCCGGCGCAGATAATGCCATTAACATCGTTCAAATTAATTTCGTGTTCCTTGGTTAATTCTTTAATAATTGAATTGATATTATCGATTACGGCGTGATGCAACTTTTCTAATCCGTCTTCTTCGCTGGCATAAATTATGCGAGTAATCACGTCACTGCCGAAAGTGGCCTGCTTATTATGAGTAACCTTAGCCCCCAGCACTTCTTTGGTATTAAGGTTAACCAGCTGTCCGGATACGGTAGTGGTACCGATATCCAAGGCGATACCGTAATTTCTCTCTGACGTATCTCCCGGTTCAACCGACACAATTTCTACAGTGCCGTTTCTTTTGCCTAAAAGTACAGTTACCCGCCAATCGCTCTCGCGCAGGAGCCTCCCCAGGCGCTTGATGTTGGTCAAACCGGTTTGCATGATCGGGATATCCCGATTTTTTTTGATTTCCCGGTAGAGCCTTTCCAGGTCGCTGATGGTATCGCTTAAGTTCGGCGGGGGCAGCTCCAGATAGAGTTTTGTCGCCAGCGGGCTATGCGCAAACAAATCTTCTTTAATCACCGCCTGGCCCGTGGCAACGTCCACGGCCTGGCTGTACATACCCTTCAAGCGCAAAAGCTGCAGGTCTTCATCGGACACGGTTTCTAAATCCAGGCGTGACTCCGGCGGAACCTCTACCTCCGCATCGCTATGTACGGTAGTTTGGCAAGCCAGGACATATCCTTTTTGTCGCTCAGCGAGGGAGATCCTGCCTGAAGGCTCAGTCTTCAGATCGCCCCTTTTAATAATCACCTTGCAGCGTCCGCACACGCCATCGCCACCACAACTGGAGTAGATGTGTATCCCCGACTCTACCGCTGCCGACAAAAGGTCTCGGCCTTTATTGACCTCGATGATAGTAGTTTGAGGATGATAAAAAGTAACAGTACAGGTTTGTTTCTCCATCAGACCTTTCATTAATATGGAATTATGAAAGTCTACCCTTCAGGGTTAGGCCTTTTCTTTTTTCTGCACCCGTAGCCAATACAAAAATGCCCCCGGTGCCTGCAATAAAACAATGATGATACCCCATAATACTTTGTCAGTGGTACTTTTAAAGTCACGACGCGCCCAGTCAGCTAGCTTGCTGATCCAAAACAAAAACAAAATAATAGCGAGTCCTATTATCAGGACGGAAGATATCCCGGTAGCCACAATGCCTTCAGTCACCTTAAGCCTCCTCGCTGAATTAGTTAGCTGGTTTACTGGTTAGCTAGTTAGCTGGTTAGTGTTTCAGAGTTTTCAGAAATGATGGTATCCCTGAGGCCTCTTTGGGCCCAACAAGCACCTTCCAACCCGAATCTTCTTCCAATTTTCCGCTCAAAACTGCTACGTAGCCCGGTATAACCACTGCCTGGTGCGAAACTTTATCTTTAATGCCGCATTCCTGCAAGGTTTTGGCGATAGTTTCGGCGGTAAACTTCTCCGCGGCCCAGGCAGTCAGTACACTCATGCCATCGGCCAAGACCGCAATTATATAAGCGGGCACCCGGCTTGCCTCTACTTCCGATTCAACTGTATAATAGGTTAGAGAGAAATTAGTGGTAACTAATACTGGCGAGTCCTTACTTACCGCGCCGATTTCATAGACCTTAGCTTCTACCTGCAGCGGTTTTTGCGGGTCAGTGTAAATATTCTGCCGCACGGTCAAAAGCGGTAAAAGCTGCCAGGGCTCCAGGCCTTTCATCAGCACAATACCAGCGTATTTGGCAATATAAACAGCGGCCTGGGCTACCTCATCGTAGGCATTCGTAGCTGTAGTCATTGCCAGCGTAGAATAACCTAAGGGCCGGAAACTTTTTTTGAGCGCCAGTCGCCGGATCTGGGTAAGATCGTTTAGTTTTTGGGTTATCGTTTTTTCTCCCGAATCAAGCACCAGGTCTTCTACCCCCAAGGCCTGAATTTTTTGCGTTAACTCGGCCAGCTCATCAAGGGCTTGAGCCTTAACCGCCAGGGGCAATGAATATTCCTTAGCCAGCTGCGCCATAGCTTGATAATTATCTTTTGTCGCCGCGTAAAGCAAGGGACGCCTCTCTTTAGCTACGGCCACCGCTTCTTTCAAGATCTGGACATCTTCGCAGATCAGCGCAAGATTCATCTGGCTCAAGGCAACTGCTTTTTTTACCGCCTGCGTATAGACATCGGCCTTCCCGCTTGCGCATTTAAGCGCAATGATGTTTACTTCAATCCTTTGGCCCACGCGTTCAAATTTGAGCTTATTGACGGCAGCGATTTTTTTATCCAACTCCGCCGGAGCAAGTGTGTCTTCAAACAAAATACCGATCCCGGTCGGGTGATAAAATGTTTCCTCGTGGCGAAACATCACGGTCTCGTTACCAACAGCCAGCTTGTTTTCTCCGCTGCCGATCGTGACTAAACGTATCGGCGGACGCGAGGCGCTTTCTAGAGATTGTTTGGCCTGCTCGGATACATACGGGCATTTGCTTAATTCAACCTTTTTTGCGGCAATCTGCATCGCAAAGGCCAGGCAAGTAGGAAAACCACATTCCTTGCAGTTAGTTTTTGGTAACAACTTGTAGATGTCTAATCCGGATAATCCCATTGCGTATGTCCTTTTTTGGTGTAAGCTATAGTTACATCAACGGCTCCATTAATAAAACAGGATGGCTCACTTTCTCCAGATGGACTAAAAGTTCTTCCGAAGCCGTAGCTACCGTTTCATCGCCAATCTTATCTAGAAGATCCGGGATTCCTTCTTCTTTACAACGCTCTTTTAATTTATCGCCCAGGACCTCTTTAAGTTCCTTGGGCATCCAAACCACGCGTTTTAACCCGCCGTCGGCGGAGAGAAATTTTTTACTCACCAGATAGAGCCTGCCTACACCCATGAAGCCGGGCGTCTGCGCGCCTCCGCCGACACTACCGGCCAGAGTAGAAAACGACATACCGCAGGGAGTCATACCGCTATACTCACGGTTGACCACCATAAAACCGTTGGCCTCCGGTAAAATCGCGATAATACATTCAAAACAGCCACAGGATGTTTCCGGAAAGGTCATAATCGAATATCCGTGAAACCGCTCCAGCGTTTTATTGGACTTGGTATTGACGAATTCATTTATTCCCCGCCATTCGCCGCGCACGGTGTCCAGGCATTCGCCCTTTTTAATCGGCTGGTTTGGCCCAACCGGATTTAACTCAAATGAGGCCTTGGCATCTAAGAAGCTATAGGCGCCGCATAAACCGAGGCGCTCCGGTTTGACAATACACAAATGATTGGGCGCAAATGACTGGCAAAGGGTGCAGGAATAAAATTCGTCAACGCTCTCATCAGTCATCCCGGCCATTCGTTCATCGCGTTCTTCATACGCTTTCTTGGCCTGGACAATATGCTTCTCTACCTCATCCTGTTTGGTAAAAATGCTCACCTGTACTTTATCAACAATGGCGCCGAAGGTGTCATGTAGCCGGGCATGAATAATTGTACCAAAGTGCTTGAGCTTAAATCCTTTCTTCTGCGCATCTTTACTGATCCGCACCCAGCACATATCGCGCTGGCCCATATGAAAAACACCCATGGCCTCGTTTAAGAAAGAGTGGACCTGGCGCTCAATAATCGGCTCAAAATCCTTCTGCATTTTCCTTCCGGCGGCCTCAACATAGATGCCTAAAGGAAGCGCGCCACCTTCCTGGGCGTCATCGATTTCCGGACCAATCACCTGAATTTTTCCGTCTTCAACCTGATCTAACTTTTTCATCTGCACATATTCAAAAGCGGTAGAATATTTTCCCCCGAATTGGATATACATCTGCTCTTTGCGTACCCGCTCTCCCTCAAAGGCCGCGGAATAGGCCACGGGGATAGGGATTTGCGATACCTTCACCTTCACTCCTCTTACCTCAATGCACACCGGCACGATCTTTTTGTAATCGCGTTCGCTTACTAGATGCTCGTAGGTACAGATCCCGCTGGGGCGGATTTCGGGGATATCGGTATCGGCAATGATCGGAAAACCCATATTAATCGCTCCGGCGCCGGTGGCGTATTTCATATCGTCAACCTCGCCTAAGGTCAAACCAAAGGCAAAGACGCGGTCTTTGCAATACTTTAAACATTTAAGCGCCTCGCCTTTTTTATGGCCGCCAAAGGTTAACGCCCCGCGGATCGCCCAATGTAAAGGGTAGATCGCCGAAATAGTGTCTCTTCCGTAAGGAACAATGTAAGAGTCCCAGCCCATTTCCACTTTTTCTTCTTTGAGCTGGTCAATAATACTTCTGCCGTTGGTAGATGAGCCGACAAAGGTTAAAATACTGCGTTTTTGGAACTCGCGCACGATCTCTACGGCGGTCTTGTTATCCGGAGCTGCCCCTAAAATGGCGGCAAAACCAGGCATTCTGCCGTCAACGAGCTGGATGCCTAAGGTGCGCAGAATTGTATCGGAAAAGAACCCGTTACAATCCGGCTGCGGCTCTTGAGCGTATAAATAACGCAGCACCACAATTAACTCTTCGGCCAACAAAGTGGCGATTCCCGCATCCAGGGTATTTCCTAAGTAAGGAAGCCACAACTTCTCCGACGGTTCATCGTGCAAGAGCGATTTTACCTGCTCTAATATCGGAAGCATTTCAGCTAATGTTTTTACCTCAGCGCCTAAAAGGGCATAGGCCATCGGAAGGTAAAAAGCGGTTTCCGGAAAAGCAACAGCGGTATTTTTACCTTTTTCCTGAATAGCTTTAGTAAGGAAGTTTTCGGCTTCTTGCGCGATTTTGCGCGCGCCGCGCATTGCGGCCTGGGCAACTAATTTGGACATAGTTTACTCCTTAATGAGCACTGGACTTATGTAGCAAACTAAAGCAGAGCGTACATAAGTCCATCTTCTTTAGTTATTCTTCTTCAGCTTGTGTGAATTAATCCCGAAGCATGCGCATCCCCTCTCTCTTAACACAAGGGGGAAGCGGTTATGCGAGGGATATAACTTATCATTGTATCCTGAAATTCTTCCTGGCTAAACTTTTCGCGAAACCGGGCGATCAAAGGCATGATCTTGGCATAATCAAAGTTGTCCTCTAAAAGCAGCGTTTTAATCGAAGAGATATCGACTTTATACCTGATTAAAGCGCTGACTACTCCGGCGGCTTTAACATCATCAAGAAAGACCATCCCGACAATCCTGTTTTCTTTAAGCAAGATCTTTTTATAAAGCGTGCCTCTGGTCTTAGAAAGTATTTCGTAGCCCTCTTCTTTTTGGGCCTTGGTAATACCCATAGAAATACAGCTCAGGCCAAAGAAATCAACCGAGTTCATCGCCAAAGAGCCGTCATAGGCCCTGTTTTTACCAAGCATATTGAGCGCCGCCACTTCTCCCTGTTCTACCGCGCAGGGCCAGAGCGCATTGATCCGGTAAGAGCCGCGGGTAATATCGTAGGTCTGGGCAACATCGCCGGCGGCAAAGATATGTTCATCGGAAGTCTGCAAAAATTCATTTACGACTATGCCTTCTTCGGTCTTGATTTGCGAAGACTCCGCCAGCGACATATTCGGGTTTACGCCTTTTCCCACAATCACCATCTGACAATCAAAGGTTTGGCCGTTATCAAGAGCCACCGCCTCAACGGAATCAGCGCCTGTTATTGCGCTGGCTTCCACGCCAGTTAATATTTCTATGCCATGAGCCATTAGCTGCTGGGCAATTATGCCGGCGGAATCGGCATCAATCATCTGCGAAAGCACATGCGGACTCTTTACCACCACCGCCACTTTTTTTTGCTTAAGGGCCAGGGCATAGGCATCGCGCAGCCCGATAAGTCCGCCTCCTAAAACCACGGCCGTTTTTATTTTGTCCAGCATCGCGATGATACCGCGGGCATCACCGATATTGCGGACCGTAAAAACACTTTTTTTGTCGCTGCCAGGCAGGTCCATAGTTTTAGCCAAGGCGCCGGTAGCCAAAAGCAGTCTGTCGTATGAGAGCGTAGTTTTGCCTTCTAAATTTACAGTTTTCTTCTTTCTATCAATAGTCAGGGCTTTTTTGCCTAAATAGGTTTTAATCGCATTGGCCTGGTAAAAATCTTTGTTTTTAAAATGAAGCTTCTCTTCGCTGATCACCCCGGCAATCAGGTAGGTTAAAAGGCAGCGCGAATAGAGCGGCAAAGATTCATCGCTTACCAGCGTAATTGAAGCCTTTTTATCGTGTTTTCTTAATGTTTCGGCCGCCGAAACGCCCGCGGCGCTTCCGCCGATAATCAGGTAATTCATTTTTTAACCTTTTTTTCTTTCAGCTTTTTCTCGAATTCTTCCTTGGTTCCGGAAAAAAGCGCCCCCGTCGGGCAGGCGGCCACGCAGGCATAGTCATCGCGATCCGGACAAAGGTCGCATTTAACCGCGATGTGGTTTTCAATATCCCGGACGATCGCCCCGAAAGGACAGACCATCACGCACATCCAACAACCAACGCACTTATCTTTATCCTGAATAGTTGCTCCTGAGGCCGGATCTTTCTGCATCGCCCCGCTCATGCAAGCGCTTACGCAAGGCGCTTCTTGGCAATGTTGGCAATGTATCGAGAGCGCCCGCTCGCCAACCGCGGAAACCGCCACCCGTTTTTTCGGGCGGGTAGTCTCTGATAGCGCACGCTCCAGGTCTTTACTTTGAGAATGCTCAACAGCGCAGGCCAGTTCGCAGGTTTTACAGGCCACGCATTTACTTAGATCGCAAAATATTTTTATCTGCGGGTCTTTTTTTTGAGATAATTTCTTAACCGCCATTTTAAACTCCCACCGTTGTCTTATCGTAGATCATTTCCTTTAATTTAAGGGCCTTTCGCTTTTTGTCCATATGCGCTATCATAATATGCGCCGCTTTAACCGGGTCGCTCTCGAAGGCCCATTTTCCGCCGACTAGCTGCTCAACATCTTGAGTAAGAAATTTCATTACCTCTTTACTGCCCGCGGCCGGCATCGGCGTACCGAATACTACCAATGCCCCGGAGGCCACGAAATACCAACCGATAGCAATAGCCTTTTCGCTCATCCATTCTGGAGCGGCCCCGGCAACAGGAAGCTCGTCAATACCTTCGCCGATACCGCCTTCGCGCACCATATTGGCGCAGGCAATTAAAATCCGGGAATTATCCACGCAGGAGCCGGTATGTAACACCGGCGGTATACCCACGGCCGCGCAGACTTCCTGCAGACCTTTTCCGGCAAATTTCTTGGCGGCCTCCGGCACTAAAAGCCCTTCCTTGGCGCAGGCCAACGCTGAACAGCCGGTCTGAACCACCAGTACATCATGTTTGATTAACTCTTTGACCATCGTAATATGGCTTTGCCCGCTCTGCAGTTTGGGATTATCACATCCCACTACACCGGCGACTCCGCGGATCCTGCCGTTGATAATGGCATCATTAAGCGGACGATAGGTCGCCCGGAATTTCCCGCCGAGATAATAGTAAATATTTTCGGCGGTGAATCCGGCGATCAAATCCATCTTCTCTTTAGGAATATTTACTTTCGCGGCATCGCGACGGGGATAATTCTCGATCGCCCTTCTGACCAGCTCTTTGGCCACTTCTAAAGCCCGCTCTTCGCTAAACTCAACGTGTTCCATGCCGGGAAACTTGGCCTTAGGATGCGTGGAAAACAACTTCGTATGAAAACATGATGCCACCGTAGTCAACCCCGGCATAATACACTGCAGGTCCACCACCATTGCCTCCACCGCTCCGGTAGCAATCGCCAGTTCCTGCTGTAAAAAGCTACCGGCGACCGGCACGCCCCTTCTCATTAAAATCTCATTTGCCGTACAGCAGATGCCGGCAACGGTAATGCCTTTTGCGCCTTTACTCTTGGCCAGCTTTAGCATCTCTTCGCTTTGGGCAGCGGTGACAATGACGTCGCTTAATAGAGGAACGTGTCCATGGACAATAATATTAACCTCATCTTCTTTAAGCACGCCTAAATTTACCTGCGCGCGCAAGGCCTGCGGCGCGCCAAAAAGGATGTCGCTGGCCTCGGTGGCAATCATCGAGCCGCCCCAACCGTCAGCAAGCGCCGCTTTCATCGAACCAAGTATGATATTGCGGTAGTCATTGTCCACGCCAATGTGCGTGCGGGACATCATTTCTACTATCGGCCGGTCTATGCCCAGCGGAAGGATATTTAGTTTTTTCCAGATATTTTGTTGCTTTAGCGGTGCGCGCTTAAAGAAGACCGGCGGTTCATGCTGGCTGCCAAAGTCCGCACCCATCGCCTTACCCACTTCCGCGGCAATCTCTTTTGCTTGTCGTCCTTCGACTTTAATGCCGTATTCCTGGGCGACCTTACGTAATTTCTCCTCGTCCTTAACCTCGTAACTGAGGGCCTTACCCGCGCCACAGAGATAGAGCGTATGCGCGATTTCTCGTCCATGGTCGGAGTGACAGGCGCTTCCCGCTGCCGTGTGGCGGGCGATATTACGGGCGCTGATAATATCAGCGGTTGCCCCGCAAGTGCCGACTGATGGCCCTTCGCCGAAAGGGTCAATTCTACAGGGCCCTAAGTTGCAATTCTTGCAGCATAATCCCAAAACGCCAAAGCCACAGTGCGGGTCTTGAGCATCGTATCGCTCCCAAACCATATCAATACCGCAACTTTGGCAGATCTCTTTTAGTTTTTCGATACTCGGTCTTTCCTTGTTCACCCCGCCCTTCCTTTCCCGGCGTTGCCAATATAACTATTGCTTCTGCTTAATGTTATCTGCATTGCTTAAACCTTTTTACTGTACTTTTGCTTGTTATGCATTGCTTGTTTAGGAAGGGCGGGGTTCATTGATTAAGTTCCTCCTCCAAAAACCTTTTCAGCTCGGCAATTTTTTTCTCGCAGGCAAGCGGCGCTTTTATTCCTGTAGCGCCTTGATCTGACTTTAAAAAATCTTGGTCAAAATCTATAGCCGCGGCCAGTTGAATCTTTCCTAATTGCTTACGGATAAACTCGTTATCCCGCGCAGTTCTTATTTTGTTGCCCAGCGCATACACGCGCTTGATTCCGATATCACGGGCAAAAGTGGCAATCTTCTCAGCTGTGCCCAGCGAATTCAAAGAAGGCTCCACTACGATTAATACGGCATTGCAGGACTCCGCCGTTCCCCGGCCAAAATGTTCCACGCCCGCTTCCATATCCAGGACAACATGCTCATTTTTTTTGACGATCAAATGCTGCAGCAGGTTTTTAATAAACGTATTCTCCGGACACATGCAGCCAGTGCCGCCTTCTTCCACTGCGCCCATCACAATCAACTTGATATTGTCTTTTTGTTTGGAAAAGGCATCCGGGATATCATCAATTTTGGGATTGAGCTGAAAAAAGGACTTGTTGCCTTTTTCTACGCCCATGCGGCGGTGGATCAATTCCTCCATCTCGGCAATCGGCTGAATCTTGTCAAAATTTTCAAACCCCAGCGCGTGCGCTAAATTGGAATCGGGATCGCAATCCACCGCCAAGACTTCTTTCGCTTCCTGCGCCAGGGCGCGGATAAAAAGGCTGGCCAGCGTGGTCTTGCCCACGCCGCCTTTTCCGCTAAAGGCTACTTTCATTTGATCTGCATCTTAAAAGCATTGACTACGTTACGCATCAGTATAGTTACGGTAAGCGGCCCGACGCCGCCGGGAACCGGTGTAATGAAACTGGCGCGTTCTTTGGCCGGTTCAAATTCGATATCTCCGACAATCTTATCACCCACGCGATTAATGCCGACATCGATGACAATCGCGCCCTCTTTTATCCAAGCGCCTTTAACCAACTCCGCCCTTCCCACGGCTACGACCAGGATCTCCGCCCGTTTTACGTGCTCCGGTAAAACACCTCTTTCTCCGGTAGCGATATGGCAGACTGTGGTCGTGACAAATTCATTCAGTAATAATAAACTCAAAGGCTTACCGACAATTTCCGAATGTCCTACCACTACGGCTTCTTTGCCGTAAAGTTTCACCGGACAGGATTTAATCAATTCCATGGCTGCCTGGGCCGTACAAGGCGCCAGCTGCGAATCGCCTAAAAGCACATGCCCGAGATTTTCCGGATGTATACCCTCGGCATCTTTCTCCGGGGTAATACTGCTCATCACCCGGCGGTGGTCGATCCCCTTCGGTAAAGGCAGCTGCACGATTATACCGGAAACGTCCTCTTTTTCATTCAGGACGCCGATGATATCGATGAGCTCTTTTTCTTGAGTATTCATGCCTAAAGTCTCAAGCATATATTCTATCCCCAGGGCCTCGGCATTTTTCTTCTGCGATTTGATATAAACCGCCGAAGCGGGATTATCTCCCACTTGTATACTGACCAAGCGCGGACTCCGGCCCGACTTTTGCCTGAGAGCGTCGAGTTCACTTTTTAGTCTTTCCTTAATCTGCTCGGCAATGACTTTTCCTTCTAACAATTGTGCGCCCATCATCCGGCTCCTTTACTAATTGGTAAAAACTTCTTAGCGCTTTATTTTGCTTAAGATCTCCCGTGTGGGCTCGACCTTATTTAGAGAATAGAAATGTAGGCCCGGGGCCCCGCCGGAGAGTAATTCGTTGCATTGTCCAACGGCAAATTCAACGCCGGCCCGATAAGTGCCTTGGGCATCACCATCCAGCGGTTTAAAGATGTCGTGGACACGCTCAGGGATTGTGGCTCCGCAAGCCTTGCAGAACCTAAGCAGGGTTTGATAGTCGGTGATCGGTATGATTCCGGGAAGAATCCGCACATTGACCCCGACTTTCTTTGCCCTTTCCAAGTAGGCGAAATAATCCTTATTGTCAAAGAAAAGCTGGGTGATCACAAACTCGGCTCCGGCATCGATCTTAATTTTTAAATATTTTGCATCAGTTTCCTTGTCGGGACAATTAATATGCCCTTCGGGAAAACCAGCCACCCCAATGCTGAAGAAGTCTCCACAAGAGCGGATCAGTTTAATCAGTTGATAACAGTACTCCAGGCCATCCGGAGCAGGAGTCCAAAACTTTTCGCCTTCCGGCGCATCTCCCCGCAGGGCCAGGATATTACAAATGTTTCTTTTTTTCATTTCTCCGATTATAGTTTTCAACTGTTCTTTGCTGTGGCCCACACAAGTAAAATGATGCATCACTGGTACGCCGGTGCGCTTTTGTAAATCGTCGACAATCTGTATTGTAAGCTCTCTAGTGCTTCCACCGGCGCCATAGGTTACGGAAAACCAATCCGCCCCCAGGCCGGCATAAACTTCCGCGGTTTCCGGCAGTTTTTCTCTACCTTTTTCGGTTTTTGGCGGGAAAAACTCATAAGAATAGGTACGCTTTTTTTCTTTTAAAATGTCCGCGATTCTTCTAATCATTTTCCCTCTCCTTTTTTTTCAAGTTCCGACATCATCTTCTGTTTCGTGATCATCAACACCTCGTCTTTAATCACACCTATCTCCACTTCCAGGGGGTCGAGGATTTCTCTTATTTCTATGATAAAGGTTTTGTCAGCAATGTAATTCAAATTTATTTCTACGTTAATCAGGGCGGACTGAAAAGCAGCGGCAAGACACTCTAGCGCCACCCTCACATCACTTACTAGTTTTATATTTCCCTTTTCGGCCAAAAGCGAGCATAATTTTATGGCCCGGAAGCAGGATTTACATACTTCCAGAGGTGCAATCAGCGCTTCTCGAAAAGCCTCCTGTAAAACTTCATCGCGTTTTTTGTTATCGGCTGCGCTTTCTTTGGCAAGGGCATAGGCACTGGCCACTTTCTTGTATCCGGCGACGTCTTCATCAACCTGGCGCAACAAATGTTCGCGTAATTCCTCCGTAGAAGCCAGAGTTTTTTTAATCTCTTCTTCAACGGCTTTATATTTTTCTTTGCCCACGGTAAAATTGGCGACCATGCTCAATAGGGCCACACCGGCCGAAGCGACCAGCGCCGCGGCTGAGCCGCCACCGGGAGCGGGCTTTTTTGCGGCCAGGTCATCGAGGTACTTTTTCAAATCATCGGCATACATAGTTTTTACTGAAATTGTTCCCTGACGCGGGGACGGTTAAGAAAATAAATAATCGCGATGTCTGCGGCAACACTAAACGAAATCAGGTACATATTGCGAAAATACATCGGCTCTAAGCGATAACTATTAAAGATGGCTTTGCCGACCACCAGGTGCGGAATATCCACTATCGCTAAAAAGGTAATCAGGCCGCGGCCATACTCTTCCCGACGCAACAGCCGATAGCCGCCGATAATAAACCCCACCAGAATGGCTGAGGAAATCATCCAGACCAGCTGCTGCGGTGGGTAATAGCGGACAAATAAATCGTAGGTAAAGACGCGCAGCGGAAAAAAAGCCTGTAACAGAAAGAAGCTATTGCATACTACCAGCCACATTCCAACCAAGAGCAGCCCTAAGTCCATTAGAATAATCCTTCAACTTCACCGCGTTGGTTTAAGTCCATTTTTTCTCCCGCCGGATGCGTGGGTAACCCCGGCATCGTGCGCATCGTGCCGCAGAGCGGATAAAGGAACCCCGCGCCTACCGATGCGCGCACGACGCGAATGGGCAGCGTAAAGTCTTTCGGCCGGCCTTTAAGCGCCGGGTCATGAGAGAGAGAAAGATGCGTCTTGGCCATACAAATCGGAAGCCGATCATATCCGAGGCGGGTAAATAGTTCGATATCTCTTTCGGCCTGGGCTTCATAATGCACCTCTTTTGCCCCGTAAATCTTAGTAGCGATGGTTTCAATCTTCTTTTTAATCGGCCAATCTAACGGATAAAGAAATTTAAAATTGGACTTTTTTTCGCAGGCCCGCACTACCGCCTGCGCCAATTCCTTACCGCCCAGGGAACCCTTGGCCCAGACCTCGCTTAACACGGCCTCCTCGGCCCCGGCGGCCAGCGCCTTTTTGCGGATTAATTCAATTTCATTTTTCGTATCGCTGGTAAAGTGGTTAATCGCCACCACTACCGGCACACCAAACAGTCGCATATTTTCAATCTGTTTTTCCAGATTGGCGCAACCGACTTCTAAGGCCGCTAAGTTTTCCTGCGCTAAGCCTGGATCTAAAGGCTTGCCGGCCACCACCGTAAACTTTCCGGAGTGCATTTTCAGCGCCCGCACCGTGCAAACCATCACCACACAATTGGGCCTAAGGCCGCTTTCTCGGCATTTAATATCAAAAAACTTCTCCGCTCCGCAATCCGCCCCAAACCCGGACTCGGTGACCACATAATCGGAAAGTTTCAGCGCCATTTTATCGGCGATAATCGAGTTGTTTCCGTGGGCAATATTGGCAAAAGGCCCGGCATGGACAAAACAGGGCGTATTATCCAGCGTCTGTAATAAATTCGGTTTTATCGCATCTTTTAAAAGCACCGCCATGGCTCCGGCAACTTTAATATCTTCCGTAGTGACTGCTTTACCGTCTTTGGTCATCGCCAAGATAATCCGGCCCAAACGCTGGCGCAAGTCTTTTAAGCCACTGGCCAGGGCAAGGATTGCCATTACTTCCGAGGCCACAGTAATGTCAAAACCGGAATCGCGCTCAAATCCGTCTTCCGGGCCGCCCAAACCGATTTTAATATTGCGCAGGAATCTATCGGAAACATCAACCACGCGCCGCCACATTACCGTATTGGGGTCGATATTTAAAGGGTTTCTTTTATACATCGAGTTATCCAAAAACGCGGCGCAGAGATTGTGGGCAAGCCCGACCGCGTGGACATCGCCGGTTAAATGCAGATTAAAATCCTCCATCGGCACGACCTGAGCATAACCTCCGCCGGCGGCCCCGCCCTTAATACCAAAGACCGGACCCAACGACGGTTGGCGGATACAGACTGAGGCCTGTTTACCGATGCGGTTCAAAGACATCGCCAGGCCAATGGTGGTTACGGTCTTGCCCTCACCCAGGGGCGTAGGGGTAATCGCCGTGACATCAATGTATTTACCGTCTTTTTTATTTTTAACCCGCTCCAGAACGGACAAGGATACCTTGGCTTTATAATTGCCGTAAAGCTCCAGCTCTTTCTCTTTAATGCCCAATATCCGCGCGATCTGCGTAATCGGTTTTAACCGCGCTTTACGCACTATTTCTAAATCTGACGGCACTTTCTTCATTTTTTTAGTTACTCCCTAGTTCTGTTTTTATTTTCTCTAATTTCTTTAAATATTTTTCACAATCACTCACCGTATAAAGTGGCGTGCCTAAACCACAAGGCAAGGTCAGCAAATCGCCCTCTTGAAAATCCTTAACGTCTTCTTGTTTCTCTACGCCCCAGGAAATTTTTTTTCCGCTACGGTAACGGCTGTATTTGGTCAGGTCGTACTTAGAGGCATCGAAACTGATAATGTCGATGGGCGCGGAAAATAAGCGGTCCCAATCCATATTGCCGCAGGTATGTACGCCGGAAGTTACCGCGAAGCTGGAAAATAACGCCGCCCATAATTGCCCAAAATCAACCCCGGATTGGCCCAAGGCCGGCTCATCCAGAAAAAGGATCACCTCTTTGGCCTTCAAGCCGTCCATAATCGCGCTAATGTGCTCTAAAGGCCGTTGCACGGCTTCATCCTGTTTATATCCGCCGAGCATCAGCGTAGCCGGCCCGACGCATTGGATTTTGACAATGTCAAAGTTATTTTTTTTAAACGCCTCTAAGCAACTCAATCGCCCGGGGTGCTTAATGTACTCCAGCATCGCGTCACCCTTTTTGGGCAGCTCGGGTAAAAAAGGGATGTCGTGCTTAAGGCTATAGGCCAGCGCCGCATCCACGTCCTCCAGGGGTAACGAGCCGACTTGAGTAATGATTTTACCTTTAAGCATGTTTAAGATTTTATCAGAGCCAAAGTTTCTGACCGGGTTTTGGAATTGGTACGGAAAATTCCTCTGACCGCGCTGGTCACGGTGCAAGCGCCGGGTTTTTTCACGCCGCGCATCGACATACAAAGATGATCGGCTTCAATAACTACCATCACTCCCTTAGGCTTGAGTTTTTTCATAATCACATCGGCAATCTGGGTAGTCAGCCTTTCTTGAACCTGCAGGCGTTTAGAAAATATATCGACGACTCTAGCGAGTTTGCTCAATCCGGTCACTCGGTTTTCCTGAGGCACATAGGCCACATGGGCCTTGCCGACAAAAGGCAGGAGATGGTGTTCGCAGACACTATAGAGAGGGATATTTTTTATTAAGACAATCTCATCATGCCCTTCGCCAAGCAACACCTCCAGCTCTCGCGATGGGTCTTGTTTTATGCCGCTAAAAATTTCCTCATACATATCGGCAACGCGCTGGGGGGTATCCAAAAGGTCGGTGCGCTCGGCATTTTCCCCAATCGCCTCCAAAATCATCTTCACTGCCTTGATAATTTTCGGTTTATCCATATTTTTCAATGCTTGAAGTGGCGCATGCCGGTAAAAATCATGCTGATGTTGAATTTATCACAGGCGGCAATAATTTCGGCGTCGCCGATAGAGCCGCCCGGCTGAATAATCGCACCGATACCGGCCTGGTGCGCCTGTTCAATGGCATCAGGCTTAGGGAAAAAGGCATCGCTGGCCAGGCTGGCGTCTTTGGTTTTAAAGTCGGCCTTACGGCAGGCAATAATCGTGGAATCGACCCGGGACATCTGCCCGGCGCCCACGCCAACGGTCTTGGTCCCTTGCGCCAGGACGATCGCGTTACTGCGGACGTGTTTGACAATCTTCCAGGCAAACAACAGCGACTCCAGTTCATTTTTGCTCGGAGCCCTTTTCGTCACTACTTTTAAGTCGCTCATCTGGACCATCGCCACATCCATATCCTGCACCAAGAGACCGCCGACCACCTTCTTATAGTCTTTCTCAGCGCAGCTGGTCTTTTTAAAATTAGGAACTTCTAACAGCCGCAGGTTTTTCTTTTTCGCGAAGAGCTCTTTTGCCTCTTCGTCATAGCCGGGCGCGATAATACACTCCACAAAATCGGCTTCCTTTAAAATTACCTCGGCCAGTTTTTTGTCTACCCTACCGTTAAAACCGACGATGCTGCCGAAGGCGCTTAAGCGGTCGCAGTCTAAGGCATCGAGATAGGCCCCAGATAATGAATCGGACACGGCCGCGCCGCAAGGGTTAGTATGTTTAATGATACTGGCCGCCGGCGCGTCAAACTCCTTGACGATTTCAATGGCGGCATTTAAATCGAGGATGTTATTAAACGAGAGCTCCTTGCCTTGCAGCTGCCTGGCGTTACTAATACCGGATTCTTGCGCTGCCGGATCGCGATAAAAGGCCGCCTTCTGGTGCGGGTTTTCACCGTAGCGTAAATCCTGCGCTTTGATAAAAGAAAGCTCAAGCTTCTCCTGAGACTTACCGGCATAATTACTCAAATAATTATAGATTGCTCCGTCGTATTCCGCGGTTCGCTTAAACACCTCTACGGCCAATTTCTTGAGCGTTTCCTCTGAAAGCGCGCCGTTATTCCTTTTGAGCTCGCTAATCACATCGGGATAGGTGCGCGGATCGGTAATTACCGCTACCGAGTGATGGTTTTTCGCCGCGCTTCTGAGCATCGACGGTCCACCGATATCAATATTTTCGATTGCCTCCTCCAGCGTTACGTCCGCCTTGGCCACCGTTTTTTCAAAGGGATAGAGGTTGACTACAACCATATCGATCATTTCAATATCATGGGCCTGGGCCTGTTCCATATGCTCTTTATTATCGCGCAGTGCCAGGAGCCCACCGTGTATTTTGGGATGCAGGGTTTTTACGCGCCCGTGCATCATCTCCGGAAACCCCGTGTATTCAGAAACGTCTTTAACGGTTATACCCAGGCTCTTAATGGACTTGGCCGTGCCCCCGGTAGATAGTATCTCCACGCCAAATTGATTCAAGGTTTTTACCAAATCTTCGATTCCGCTTTTGTCCGAAACACTGATTAAGGCTCGCTTAATTTTGACCATTATGCCCCCTTAAAAAATAAAAGACCTGTTTAAAAACCCAGGCCGACGATTTTTTCTTCATACCTCACCATGGTCGCTTCCATGCTGCCAGAGGTAAATATTGCTCTTTTTAAGGCCTTTATTATAGAACGGAATGCAGCAGAAAACAAGAAAAAAAATAAGTTCAAGTTTTTTTTCTACTTTTGAGTTTATAATCAATTTTCTTGAAGAAATTCATATAATCAACAATGAGCCGGCCGTTAATATGGTCGATTTCATGCATGATCACCCGGGCCAAAAGCCCTTTGGCTTTAAGTTCTACTGTTTTGCCTTTTTCATCTAAACCCACGATAATGATTTCACTGGGGCGGGCGACGTCCACAACCGTGTTGGGAACGCTTAAGCAACCTTCGCCCATTACCTCTTTCGTTTTATTGGACTTAATAATCTTGGGGTTAGCGAGTTTCAGCGGCCCTTCCCCGATATCGACTACAATAATCTTGCGGTTAACTCCCACCTGCGGCGCGGCCAGCCCAATCCCCTGGGCGCCGTGCATCGTCGCGAGCATATCTTCAAACAGGGCCAGTTCGGCCCCAAGAATCTCTTCTACCGCCGCACACTCCTGGCGCAAAACAAAATCGGGATATTGTTTAATCGGTAAAATTGCCATCGCTACCTCAGACAAGCAGTGTGCCGTTAGTCTTTTTTGCGGGCTTTTTCCTGGCACTGCGTATGAAAGTTACAGCGGGTGCAGCAGACATATTCCTCGTTACGCTCGCCGCGGTACCATTTGGTATCGCAGGTCCAATAAATCTGGCAGCGTTCGCAGCACTGCATTTCCTCTTTTTTTTCTTTCATTGTTCGGCCCTCTTTATTATGTTGACCACTTGCTTATGCACAATGCCGTTGGAAGCAATATATTCGCGGGTAGCTAAAGTCCAGGGTTCACCCGCAAAATCTGTAGATTCACCACCAGCCTCTTCAACCAAAAGTAACCCGGCGGCAAAATCCCAGACCTTGTCGCTAAATTCAATTTCCATTTCGGCTCTCCCTGCGGCCACATAAGTTAAACTGCGGGCGGTAGAGCCAAACATGCGCACATTAAACACTTGCTCGGAAAGTTCGCCCAGGCTTTTGAGCATCCGCTCTTTATCTAAACGGATGCTGCTGTCATAGATCATCGTCGCTTCGCGCAAAGGCCGGCGGGAAACACGAATCCTCTTGCCGTTAGAGAAAGCCCCTTTTCCCTTTTGGGCCTGGTAAAGCTCGCGCGTAAAAGGCATATAGATTACCCCGGCCACTACTTTTTCCTCAAAGGCCAGGGCTAGAGAAATACCAAAGACATCAATTTGGTGGATGAAGTTATGCGTCCCGTCAATCGGATCAATAATCCAACGAAATCCCGAATGTGAAGGCAAATGCGGGCTCTCTTCGGATAAAATGCCGTCATTGGGGAAATGCTTTTTAATTGCTTTAAGTATAAGCGATTCGGCCTTTTTATCAATATTAGTCACTAAATCGCGATCACCCTTGGCGCGGATACTCAGTTTTTTGCCGAAAGCCGCCAACAGCATTTTTCCGACTTCTAAAGCCGCTTTGACCGCTAGCGCCTGTCTTTTGTCGATTTCTTTACTCACCCCGCCCTTCCTTTCCTGGCGTGGACATCAATATTAAGCCTTGCTTATTATGTCGCGCAGATAACATCCTGCTCTTCCTTTTAGTTAGCCAATGCGATGCGGCTTTTTAGGAAGGGCGGGGCTCATCTTTAATTATTGCTTTCTCGCGGGCCGAAAATCTTACTGCCGATGCGCACAATGTTGGCGCCTTCTTCGATCGCCACGCGGTAGGAATCGCTCATCCCCATTGAAAGAAAACGCATCTCGACGTTGGTTAGGCCCTGTCTTTTTAGAGCATCAAACAATTTTTTCGTCTCACGGAAATAGGGTCGGTATTGCTCGGGGGTGGCGCTGAGTGGGCCCATGGTCATCAACCCCATCACTTTAATATGCTTAAGCAAGGCAATGGCCTTAATTAAGCCTTCGGCCTCCTGTGGCGTAACTCCGCCTTTTTGTACTTCACCGGCGCAATTAATCTCAATAAGTGCGGGCATAACCTTATTTTGAGCGCCCGCCGCTTTTTCCAATTCCTCGGCCAGCGCCAGTGAATCAAGAGTTTCAATCAAATCAAAAATTTTGACGGCCTTCTTGGCCTTATTTTTCTGCAGCCGCCCGATAAAGTGCCACTTTACTTTCGCGCCGATTAGGCCATGTGCCAGCTCGGCTTCCTGCACGTAGTTCTCACCGACAATGAGTATCCCGGCGGAAATCGCCTGTTCAATCTCGGCTACGCTGCGGGACTTAGCCGCAGCCACTAATTGCACCTCTCTAGGCAACTCCTGCAACAACTGGCGGACGTTTTCGGCAATCATCAAGGTAACAAATTGACAGTAACGGCCATAACCAACATACTAATCCCTAAGTAAAGCAACATTATCCCGCAAAAACGCTGAAAAATTATAGAAAGCATCGGCTTTCTTTCTAAAAGCTTAGGCAAGCCACCGGCTAAAGAACCGGCTAAAAGTATCGGCGACAGAAGCGTTCCTAAAGCAAACGCTAAACCTAATAATGCCCCATGCAACAAATTCTGGGCATGAAAACCAATGTAGGCCAGCACTCCCAATAAAGGCAGGCAGGGCGCCGCTCCCAACACCAAGCCCAGCACCAACGCCTCCTGCAGGGTGCTTTTTACGCCTGGTTTCTGGAATGGTTTACAAAAATGTAAGGGCAGCGACTTACCACTGACAACCAAAATGCCCAAAAGAACAATAAACGCGCCGCTAACGTATTGGATGATCAGCGCGGCATTAGTCTGATAGAAGCGCGCCACGATATACTGGCCAATACCGGCGCTGACTATGCTCAAGATAATATAGGGCACAATCCGCCCCAGCGAAAAAGCCAGGCTTAATTTCAGGCCGCCCCTCCACCCCTTTTGCGTGCCGGCAATAAAGGGCAGCACAATCGGCGCGCAAAATGCAAGACATGGCCCCCAGCTTAAAGCGACTCCAGTGAGAAAAAGGTCGATATATATTTTCAAATTAGACGGCGATAACTTTTTTTACCTGCGGCACATTGGCTTTAATCACGCCTTCGACTACCTGGGTCAGTGTCATTTGCGCCGAAGGGCAACCGGCGCAACCACCGATTAATCTTACCTTCACCGTACCGTCCGCACTAACGTCGATCAGTTCAACGCCCCCACCGTGCATGGAAAGCATCGGCCGAACCTGCTCATTTAAGATTTTTTCTACTGCTTCGCGCATCCTTCTTGCTCCTCTTTTGAGTATAACCACGGTTAACACAATGTTAACCAAAATACCTATCTGCAAGCAGATCTGAGAGTTAAAAGTAAGGGAATTTATTATAATATAACCAGGGGGGCAAGTCAAGAAAGACCGTGAGATTTTCTAGGAAAGGAATTTAGCTCTATAGGCCCAAAAACTGGATCGCGACACCACAAAGGAAGATGGTCGCTCCGGCCAAGGCATGCGCATAACGCTCCAAGCGCCCTAAGGGCAGCATATTGACACCTAAAGATGTGACCATCACGATTCCCATCATGGTGAGAATGGTCGTAGCACCGAAAATGACGGTTACTCCGACTAAGCCCTCAAGGCTTTGTTTAGCTGCGGGATACATTAATATCGGGATTAAGGGCTCGCAGGGACCCAACACGAAAATCGTAAACAGTATCCAGGGTGTAATATTGGCTTTTTCGCCGTGGATATGGGCATGTTCTTCGCTATGGGTATGCTTATGGGCATGCTTAGACCAGTCCATATGGGCATGTAGGTGAGTATGCGGCTTATTCTTGATTGCTTGTCTTAATCCCCAAATGAAGTAGGCTAAACCGAAACCGAGAAAGGCCCATCCGGCCAAATTGCCGCGGAAGGACTCAAAGGCCTCCAGCTTCATTACCGCAATTCCCATGATCACGCCTACTGTCCCTAAAACTACCGAACTGAAAATGTGCCCCAACCCGCAAAGAAAGGTGACTAAAGCCGTTTTGGCCTTCGACCAACTCCTCACCCGGCTCATCACGATAAACGGAAGATAGTGGTCCGGACCAAATATAGTATGAAAGAAGCCAATTGAGGCGGCAGTAATGTATAAAGCAAAAAGATCATTCTGCATTTCGCACCTCTTCTTTCTGCAGTGCTACTATTATACAAAAATTATGGATGGCTGTGATAGCATTTTTTTTACAATATTCCAACACCGGTTCGCTTTCCGCCCCCGGCTGAAACCAGACTCTGTTTATCCCCTTTTCTTTACATTCGCGCACCAGTTTTTCACTCACTTCCGCAGGAGTGACCAGGCTCGCGGCATCACAAGTCTCGGGGATATCTTTAATACTCGGATAACACCGCAAGCCCGCTACTTCTTTCAGCCGCGGGTGCACCGGATAGACAAGGCTCCCTCTTTGGACCAGCAGCTGCAAAATTTGATAGGCGTATTTTGTCTCATTGGCAAAAGAGCCGGCCACGGCAAAGCGTTTTTGTTGCAAAAAGTCTTGAATAATATTTTTCATAGCCTGTTCCGATCAACAAATCCGCGGAAGCTGGTCGTCTTCTAATAGCGGCAAAATCCGCTCGGTGCCGATTTTAGTTTTTAGAGATACCGGCGCCCCTCGCCTGGGAACAACCTCACCGATGATGCGCGCTGCTTTTCCCAACGCCCGGCGCACTTTGCCGGCATCCTTTTCCGGGACAAAGGCAATAAATTTTCCTTCGTTAGCGACATAAAGCGGATCAAAGCCGAGAATATCGCACAGCTTGGCTACCGCCGGTTTAATCGGTATCGCCTGCTCATCGAGTATAATACTCACCCTGGAGGCTTGGGCAATCTCATTAACTATGGTCGCTAACCCGCCTCGCGTTAAATCACGCATCACGCTGATCCGCGGCGAAGCCGCAAGGCACTTCTGCGCCTCAGAATTAAGGCTACGGCAGTCGCTTTTGATATTTGCGCTGAACTTTAAGTTTTCCCGGGCATTTAAAATCGCCATCCCGTGCTCGGCAATTCCGCCATTGATGATAATTACCTCCCCCGGCCTCACCTTTGCTCCGATCCGCCCGGGATATTTTATCAGCCCTATTCCGGCGGTATTGATAAATAACTTATCTACGGCGCCGCGCTCCACCACTTTCACATCTCCGGTCACTATCGTCACTTTTGCCCCAGCCGCCTCTTTTTTAATCGAAAGCGCAATTTTTTCTAACTCGGCAAAAGAAAAACCTTCCTCAATCACCAATGCCAGCGAGAGGAAAAGCGGCACCGCCCCTTTCATCGAGAGGTCATTAACCGTGCCGCAGACGGCGAGTTTTCCGATGTCACCGCCGGGAAAAAACAGGGGCTTAACGACGTAGGAATCGGTAGTAAAGGCCAGGCGCGTCTTTGCGATTTGCAGTTCCGCGGCATCGCACATTTCATCAAGAATTTTGTTGGAAAAATGCCGGCGTAAACTTTCAATCAGTTCGTGCATTAAACGGCCGCCATTTCCATGCGCCAGCGTAATTACTTTATCCATTTAGCGTCCCTCACCATATTTATAAAAAGCGGCGCAGCTTCCTTCTGAGGAAACCATACAGGGACCGATCGGCGTCTGTGGAGTGCACTTTTTGGCAAATAGCCTGCAGGCATTAGGAGATTTTATTCCCTGCAGCACTTCGGCACAGACACATCCTTGCGGGTCTTTAACTCTGGTCACCTGAACGGGAAATTTTTTTTCCGCATTAAATTGCTCTAAGTCCTTTTTCATTCTCAGGCCGCTTTTTCTAATTATTCCCAAGCCGCGCCAGCGGGCGTCATTTATCGTAAACACGGCATCAATAATACGCCGGGCTTTGGCGTTTCCCTTTTTGGTCACTGCCCGGGAGTATTCTATATCGACCTTAAAGCTTCGCCGCTTGATATTATCGATCAATCTCTTAATTCCTTTAAGCAGGTCACCTTCGTCGAAACCGGTAATCACGCAGGGTATTTTATAGCGTCGGGCAATTGACTCATAAGGCGCGCTGCCGGTAATTACGCTCACATGCCCCGGACAAATAAAACCGTTAACCCGCACTTTTTTTGATTGCGCCAAGGCGCTAAGGGCGGGAAAAATAACTTTGAAGTAAGAGAGCACGGAAAAATTACTCAGGCCTTCTTTTTTGGCCTGCAAGATAGTCAGGGCTACGGTTGGTGCAGTAGTTTCAAAGCCTACGCCTAAAAAGACAACCTGCTTAGCCGGATTTTGGCGGGCGATTTCCAAGGCATCGAGGCAAGAATAGAGTACGCGTACGTCCGCGCCGGCCCTTTTTGCCGCTTCTAAGCTCCCCTGGCTGCCCGGAACGCGCAGCATATCACCGAAGGTAGTCATAATCACGTCTTTTTGGCGCGCGATCGCTATCGCCCGGTCAATATCTTCTTGCGCGGTAACACAGACGGGGCACCCCGGCCCGGAAATCAGTTCAATATTTTCAGGCAAAAGTTTCTTTATTCCCGCCTTGGCGATGGCCATCGTGTGCGTGCCGCAAACCTCCATCAATTTAATTTTCATCACGGCAAACCTCTTTAAGCTCGGCCAGCAGTTTTAAAGTATCTTCGGCCTCTTCTTTTCCCAGCTTACCGATGGCAAAGCCGGCATGCACCAGGACATAGTCGCCTGGTTTTACCCCCTCGATAATCCCCAGCGATATCTCTTTGGTCACACCGCCGAAATCGACAATGGCGCTCTCTTTTCTGATCTCTTTAATTTTTGCCGGAACAGCCAGACACATAGTATTGCCCCAAGGCGATATTTAAATCGTTCGCCGCTTCTTTTTCATTGCTGAAAACGCGAAATCCCGCTTTTGCCAAAATGCCAAGCAGCCTATTTTTCAAAAAACTGTTCTGAAATACCCCACCGCTAAGCGCCACAACGCTGGCGCCACTTTCTTTACGCATTACCCTGGCTAAAGACAGAACGCTTTCGGTGAGCGTATTGTGAAATTTAGTAGCGATCAGGCGCAGGTTCTTCTTTTTTTGCCGATCCTTAAGCATCTCTATAAATACTGGTTCCGTATCCACGATCAGGCTGCCTTTTTCTTTAATCAGCGCAAACTCATAGCTTTCGCCGATGCCAGCATCGCAAAGTAATTCCAGCTTCCTTGGCCCCTCGGCTTCATAAGACGCATAAACACACAGGCCCAAAAGCGCGGCCACGGCGTCGAAGAGCCGGCCAACGCTCGAACTTTCCGGCGAATTGATATTTTTGGCGAGCATCTGTGCTACCAGGTACCAGTTTTGCGGCTTTACTTCCGGCATTGCCGCCAAGGCCCGTTCGCCCAAAATACTTAACACCATTCTCCAGGGCTCAGTCGTAACCTTATCACCGCCGGGCATTTTCCAATACTTAAAATGGCCCCGGCGTTCATAACCGGCCTTGCTGACCAAAAGAAATTCCCCGCCCCAGGATTTACCGTCGGCGCCATAGCCTGTCCCATCAAAGGCTACACCGATTACCGGCTGTGTTATTTTATGCTCATGAATGACGCTGGCAATATGGGCGTGGTGGTGTTGAATAGGTAGTAGGTTGTAGGTAGTCCCCTTACGGGGAGGCTTCGCACTAGGTGAGAGTCCTTTGGCAAAAAGCGAAGAAAAATAATGCGGGTGCAGGTCATAGGCGATAATATCGGGCCTAGTTTTTTTTATCGCCGTTTCCACAGTTTTCCTAAATAAAGCGTAATTTTTGGCCTGGCTTAAATCGCCAATCTCCGGGCCAAAGGTAATCTTCTTACCATTGCCAATGAGGATACGGTTTTTAATATCTGCGCCTAAGGCAATAATCTTCATTTTTCTTCGATATCAAACGAGAGGACTTCGATGCGGCAGCCGGGAAAGGAGGTAAACTCTAATTGGGCATGTTCTAAGGCAGTGCCTTTAGCTAAGAGCTTAAAGGTTTCACGGAAAGACTCTTCTTTTACACCGGTCAGCGTTCCGACCTTTAGCCGCACTTTCGAGACCGCGCGGCCTCCCTCTTTACGGGCGTGCTCAGCGATGCCTTTAATAATCGGCTCAATTAAATGTGTTTCATGCATGGTCGACCTCGATAATCAGCGCGGCAATTTCTCCTAACGTTTTTTTAACTTGCCCGGACATTGCTGCACCTAGCTCCAGAGTTTGCGGCTGCACGCCTAAAACATAGAGCGCGATATTCGGCTTTTGCTTTTGCAGATACTCAAAGAACATGTGGAAAGAGATATCGTGTGTCCCCAGGCCACACTTGAGCAGTTCATCTTTGGACAACAGCGCATATTCACCGGCATCGCGCTCCAGATGCAGCGCGTCAACAATTAACACTGTGTCGGGATTTTCTTTGAGAATCTTTCCGGCAAAATTCTCTAAGGCGCTGCCGGAATCTAGGCAGACCGCTTTAACTTTGCCGTTAATGCGTTCGATCAGCGCTGGGCCAAAGCCATCATCGCCGCGTAAGATATTACCCACGCCGACAATTACAACTTTACCTTGGTAGATGTTTTTTAAAGCCGAGGGTTTAATCATTATTTGGTTGTAAGAGTCGTTTCTCTCCTACAACGGGCGCAGAGAATTTTCACGCGGTCGGAGCGCCCTTTATCCTTTATCGCGGATATAATGTTTTCATCAATAATCCCTAAACTCTTTAGACGGGACAAGTAGAGGGTGGGGCTGGAATAGGCGAGTTCGCCGATTTTTTCGGCAATCCATTTAAGATGGTCTTTACAGGCAATGGCACCGCCGCAAATTTCGCATAGTTCTAATTCTTTCTCGATGGTTTCAAAAGACTGCTTGCGGTCAAAGAATGAAAGTTCCCAATCATTGGAAAGCTTAATCCCTAAATGCTCGGCGATACAGGCGGCCTCGCATTGCCCGCAGAAAATACAGGTATCGGTATAATGGATCATCGTGCGTTTTGCGCTTATCTTCGTGTCGGTAGTATCCGAATGCGCAATCGCCTCTACCGGGCAGACCTGCTCACAGGCCAAACAGCCGACGCACTTTTGGTCATTAAATTTCGGCTGGCCGCGGAAATTAGGATGCGGCACGTGAGGCTCTTTGGGAAACTTCGAAGTATAAGGGCCTTTGATCAACGCTTTTATGGCTTCAATTAATTCTCTAATCTTTGGCAGCTTCATACTATAAACTAAATCTCCCCTTCTTTATCTTCGGCATACTTATCAATTACGCTTTTATCCCAAAGCTTCACTCCCGCGCGGTGGGCGCCACGCGCCAAGGCATGTGCGGATACCGGGGCAGTCAATATTATAAACAGGATACAGAGAAGTGCCTTAATGCCGCAGGCATTAAATCCCTTAAACAAAAATAATCCCAACAAGATACTGCAGGTTCCCAGGGTAACGCTTTTTGTGGAGGCCTGCAGCCGGTTATAGACATCGGGCAAGCGGATCAAACCTAAACAACCAAAAAAATCAAACAACAATCCGACCACTATAAAAAATAAGCCGATCGTCTCATTCATCGAAGTTTCTTCCTTCCAGATACTTAGCCAATGCCAGGGTAGAAATAAAACTCTGCAATGCCCAGGCAATACCAATATCAATATACCAATCTCTGCCCGTAGGGATTCCTAATATCGCGCAGAAACCTAAAACCAAGATTCCTAAGATATCAATGGCTACGGCCCTATCCGCAGCAGTAGGCCCTTTTAAGATACGCCAGAGGCAGAATAACGCGCAGAAGAAAAGTACAAAAAATACGCGTTTTAAAAGGCCGGATTGCCATTCTAATAAAGACGGCAGTGGGAAAAAAATAATCATCACGAAGACAACTATAATTGCCAACAATCCTGCTAACCAGCGCAATCTTCTCATAGTTCGACTCATTTTACTCAAAAATCCTTTTTAAGACCTCTTCAAACACGCCGACAATCAGCTCCGAGGCTTTCTGGGTATCCTTTTCTCGGACATCAATCCAGTGGATGTACAAAACCCCTTTTTCCGGGTCGATATCTACAGTCATTGTGCCCGGGGTAAGGGTAATGGAATTTGCCAGAAAGGTTAAACCGGTATCTGACTTTAAAGTAGTCTTGACCTTAACAATACCCGGATTAATCGGTAAATCCGGATGGGTCACCCGATAAGCCACATCAATATTTGCCTTTATACATTCCCAAATAAATAAAGGTACATAATAAAGGAACCATAGATAGCGATTGACCGACTTAAATACATACGGTCTTTTTACAAACATGTCTCCGGTCATAAAAGAAACAAACATAGAGACGAAAATACCAATAATTAGATGCGCAGCGTCTGGCGGCCAGGTCAAAAGCATCCAAACTAAGAAGGCAAGGAGAAATAAAATAATGTGGCTTTTTTTCATTTTCATTTGATTGCCCCAAAAACTATTTCGGCGTAGCCTTTACCGGATAATAAAACATTAGTCGCTGATTCCAAAAAAGGCTTGAACGTCGGTGCAATTAATAAGCCGCTAACCACGCAAATAACCGCTAAGGCGATCATTGATAAGCACATTATGCCCGGGACCTCTTTTATTCTTAGCCAACCGATATCAAGTTTTCCCAAAAAGGCAAAAGTTTGAAATTTTAAATAATAAGCTAGAGTAAGAATACTGACTAATATTGCGATCAGTGCAAATCCGAAATATCTTGCTTCTACTGCCGCAATAATAATAATCAATTTACTAAAGAATCCGCCTAAAGGGGGAATGCCGGATATGCTCATTGAGCCCAGAAGGCTGGTATATCCTGTAACGGGTAGTTTGGAGTTTAGCCCACCTAATTTTCTTAAGTCGCGCGTTTGGACAGAGTATTCAATAGCGCCGGAGTTTAAGAAAAGTAGAGATTTAAAAACCGCATGATTAAACAGGTGAAATAATCCGCCCAAAATAGCTAAAGGGCTACCGATACCCAGGGCAAATATAATAAAGCCTATTTGGCTAATACTGGAATAAGCGAACATCCTTTTTATATCCTGTTGACCAATGGCTAAGAAGGCACCCACAACCATAGATATTACACCTAACACTATTAAAACAAAAAGCATTTGACTCGAAACGCCCAGGATATTAAAAAAGACTCTAACCAAGGCATAGATACCCAATGTCTTAATAAACACTCCGGAAAGCATTGCCGATATCGGCGCGGGCGCAGAAGGATGGGCATCAGGAAGCCAGGCATGGAAAGGAACGAGGCTGGCCTTTAAACCGAAACCCATTAAAAACATTACTGCCACAAGATTAACTATTAGGCCGTTTTGTTTTTGTGATAAGGTTAAAGAAATATCGGCCATGTTTAGTGAGGAGGTATAACTATATAAAAGAGCAATCCCTAAAAGAATGAAGCTGGAAGCAACTGAGCCCATTACTGTATATTTAAAAGAGGCCTCTAATTCCTCGGCCCCGGTGCCAAAGGCAACCAGTGCATAACTGGCAATCGAGGCGATCTCTAAAAAGACAAAAAGATTAAATAAATCCCCGGTGACGATTATACCGTTCATCCCCGCCACCATCAGCATAAATAAGGTATAAAATTTAGGTTTAGCGGTATACCTTTCCATATATTTTATCGCATATAATGTTACAAAAAAGCTCACTAAATTTATCGTCACCAACATAAAAGAGGTCAGACCATCCAAAACCATACAGATCCCTATGGGCGGTATCCAAGCACCCACATTGTAGGTAATAATTTTATGAGCCAGAACTTCCCTAATGGAAAATAAGGAAAATATTAATAAACTAAATGTGCCCAAGTTAGCCAAGAGATCGGGAAGAATCTTTATCTTTTTTCCCAAAAGCGAAATCAGAAAGGCACATCCTAAAGGAATAATCACAAAAACAGGCAAAATCATCCTTTTAGTCTCCGGATTTCCGTAATATCAAAGGTACCATACTTTTCATAAATCCTTATGGCGATTGCAACAACTAACGCCGTAACTGCCAGACCAATAACAATGGAGGTGAGCACTAAGGCTTGAGGCAGGGGATCGACCATATTTAAGATTGTCTGGTCCTGGGCTAATATCGGTGCTCGGCCATGCATACGATAACCGACCAGGACAAAAAATAAATTCACCGCATACTCAATTATCCCCAAGCCAATAATAATCTTAATAATATTTCTTTTTCTTAAGACGGCATAAAGGCCGATGCAAAATAAAATCAGACACAAAATATAGACACTCATTCTTCTTTTCCCGATCCTTGAAATAACACTAATACCGCAAAAATGGCAAATAGACCCGCTCCTACCTTAAGGCAGATCGCAATATTGCACAAGGGAATAATCCCGGCGCTAAATAAGTTGAAAGGCTTACCTTTACTTGAGAAGAAATTGAGAAAGAAATATCCGCCCGAAAAACCTAATAACGCAATAGATAAAAACATTAGCGCCCCGAGGTTCTCCAAAATTGAGGCCATACTTTGCGATAATTTTTTCAATGCTGTTTCTCTACCAAAGGCAAGCATCAGATGAATAAAAGAAAGGGCAATAATTACACCGCCGGCAAATCCTCCTCCGGGCGAAATGTGTCCATGTAGAACAATATAGATACCGTAAAGAAGAATGAGCCCTACTGTAAGACGAGTGATCGTCTTGACAATCAAAGACATCCCCTTTTCCTGGCTTCTATTCATCCTGTTCATCTTCTTCTTTTACCTTCTCATCCACTTTCTTCTTGCCAATCCGGCGCGCAATGGTCAAAACCCCGATTACCGCGGTAAATAATATCGTCGCCTCACCTAAGGTGTCATAGCCCCGGAAATCAAGAATAATAGCGCTAACCAGATTAGTTGCCCCGGTTTTAGCCAGGCCTTCTTCCAGATAGGTACTAGCTACTCTCATCGTGGGATAACCAAATTTAGGTAAATCTTTGAGACATTCTGTGGCAAAAATTAAAAATGCAGCGATAAAACCTATAGTAATAGCGGTATTCAAAAACCATCTTCCTGAAGTAGAAAATGGTAAGTCCTTTTTTATAGTCGCTCTGATTAAGATAATCAAAGCCAATATTTCTACCACCAGCTGGGTAATTGCTAAATCCGGCGCCTTCAGCAGCAAAAATGCGATTGAAAGCCCTAATCCCACAGCGCCTACGGCTATTACGGAAGAAAGCAAATCCTCCACTTCTACCGCCACTATTGCTCCGGCAATCATAAATAGCAATAACAAATATAATTCAATCATCTGGCTACCTCAGCAAAATATAAAAAAGGATTCCCATACCTAAAAGACACCAAGCAAGATAAGTGGGAAGCACTCCGTTGTGCAAATAACGTAGCGCGCTGCTAAAGCCAAAGGTTATTTTTGTCCCCACTTCATAGATATCGAAAAATTTATTTTTGGCTAAGTTGTACATCGCCCGCAAGAAACCGATATCTTGGATGGTATTATAAAATTCGGTTCCCGAAACTCGCATCTCCGGATGGTCCTGCACGTTTTCCCCACAGAGAAAGATATCCGTTTCCCTGGCGCTTGAGGCCTTTCCATAAATAAGGATGAGTATGCCGATCACAATTCCCGCTAACAAAAGCGCGGTCGCCAGGTTGGCGCTCCAAAGTCCGGAAAAAACCACTGTTTTTCCGATGCTCGGCAAAACAAAAAGCGCCAGGGGCAGTTTATAAGCAAATACGCCGAACAGAACGCACAGCGCGGCCAGAATTACTTGGGGAATCCACATCGCCGCCGGCGCCTCCTGGTTATCATTAACAGTGAAGCGCGACTCTTTGGACTGTTGGCCCAAAAATACGGCATGAATTAATTTCATAAAGCTGGCCAGTGTTAGGGCGCTGCCAAAGAGCGCGGCCACCAGCCAAATAATCCAAAGGTGCCCTCCATTTTTAGCGGTCTCAATCACGCCTTGATAAATCATCCATTTGGAGGCAAAGCCGTTAAAGGGCGGAACTCCCGATATCGCGCAGGAAGCAATCAAAAAGGTGATAAAGGTAATCGGCATAATCCGGGCAAAGCCACCCAGCTTTTCTAAATCCGTAGTCTCGGCCTTTTGTTCTACCGCCCCTCCGGCAAGAAATAAACTCGTCTTATATATCGCATTATTCAACATATGAAATAATCCTCCGGCAATGCCGAGGGGATTTCCTGTGCCAATGCCTAGAACCATATATCCGACTTGGCTGACGGCATGATAACCTAACAACCGCTTCAGATCATGCTGAATGAGCGCCATCATCACAGCGGCAATAATAGTAAAACTTCCTATAGCCATCAAAAAGGTATTCATTGCCGCATCCAGCACAAACATCTCCACAGAAAGCCTAACCAGAAAATATATTCCTAAAAGTTTATCTAAGGAAGCCGGCAGGTAGGCGGTTACGGGAATCGGCGCATCTTCGGCGGTATCGGGAATCCAAGTATGCAGCGGCATTGCCCCGGCCTTGGCAAAAGCGCCCGCGGCCAGGCAGAGATAGGCCCATACTGCCGGTGTGCTGGTCAGCGGCAAGTGTATTTTATCCATATAGAGTGAGCTGGAAAGCCGCATAATAAAGGCAATGCCCAGCAGCATAAATGCGTCTGTTCCGCCGATGATGATAAACGCCTTTTTGGCGGTCGCGGCGGTGCGTTCTTTGTCGCCAAAACCAATCAAGAGATAGAGCAAAAGACCCAAAAAGCCCCAGAAGGCGATAAATAACACTAGATGGTTGGCAAAGATCGCTCCTAAAGAAGCGATTAAGGTCAGAATAAGATAAAGGTAATACTGAACCAGATTCTTACGGCCGCGCATAAAAGCAAAAGAATATACGGTAATCAAGATAAAAAACACCACGACAAAGAGGCCAACAAAATTGGCTAAGGCGTCAAATCTAAGATAAGGAGAATTTAACATTTATATTTTTCCCGCAATTTTTCGGTCTTGGCCTGCGACAATTTTACTAAGTCTTCTCCACTATACACTTTTTTGCCCTTAGTGTCCAGCACGGCCATTCTTTCCGTGCAGCAATAGCAAGGGTCGATCGCCGCTAAAATTATCGTGGCATCGGAAATAGTCTCACCCACGACCGTAGCTTTATAAGTCGGTAAATTCATAAATGTCGGCGCCCGCACTTTATGGCGCACCGGCCGGTTGGTGCCGTCGCTGCGCACATAATGGAAGCATTCACCGCGCGGCGCCTCAATATGGCCGATACCTTCTCCGGGCGGAATATCCTTAATATTTAAGTCTATCTCTCCTTTAGGTAAATTTTGCAAACAATGCTTGATTATCTTTATCGACTCAAATGTCTCCAGTATCCTCACAACTGCCTTGTCAAAGACATCGCCGTTGTGTGTGACGATCATTTCCCATTCTACTTTATCATATGCTCCGTAAGGACAATCCTTGCGTAAATCCCGCGCCACTCCCGAGGCCCGGGAAGTAGGACCCAAGGCGCTATAATTTATGGCTTCTTCCTTAGTGAGAATCCCGATGCCTTTTGTGCGCGCATGCAGGACCGGATCATCAATCACGGCTTTTTTCAGCATCACACAGGTAGGAATAATCGAATCTATCTTTTTTAGTACCCCCGGGATGTCTTCGGCTTTAATATCTCTTCTTACTCCGCCCGGTTTGAACATCGCATAATTATTTCTATTACCGGATAGAATCTCCATTACATCCAATATCTCTTCTCTTAATTTCCAAGCCCACATATAGACAGTATTATACCCCAAGAAATGCCCGGCCAGGCCCAGCCATAATAAATGCGAATGGATTCTCTCTCCTTCGGCAATGATTGTCCTGATATATTTTGCTCTTTCGGGCACTTCAACAGGAATAATATCCTCCACCGCTCTGACGAACGCAAAGGGATGGCTGGTTGAACATATTCCGCAGATTCTCTCTACCAGAAATGTCGACTGGTCAAAGGTCTTCTTCTCGGAAAGTTTCTCAATTCCGCGATGATTATATCCAATCTGCACGTCAATCGCCACTATCCTTTCACCCTCAACGGTCAGAGTAAAGAACTCCGGCTCTTCCTGCAGCGGATGATACGGCCCTATCGGTACTATCGTCTTTGCCATTTACACTCCCCGGTCTCTGATCGCGCCCTTATCCCATTCTTTATAATCCGAGCGCAGCGGATAAACACCCTTGGGCCATTCATCAGGAAGCAGTAACTTCTTCAGCTCCGGATGGCCTTTAAAGTTTATCCCCAACATCTCAAATAATTCCCGCTCGATCCAGTTAGCCGCTTCAAAATGCGGAGCAAGTGAATCAATCTCCGGCTTAGTCTTGGATAATTTTACGCGTAAAGAGATAACTAAGTTAATTTCTTCAATGGTGAAGTGATAGAGGATTTCGAAATGATGCCGCGTATCCATTCCCGAGGCGATATTGAAACGGGCGCCTAAGGTGCGGAACACATAGACCCCAAGCTTTACAATTGCCTCGGGCTTAATATCAATATACACCCGTTTGGGCGATTTATCCAAGACCTCAAGAATATCGGCTTTAAATTTTTCTCTTAAATCTTTTAAAACATCTTCTCGGCTCATGCCTTACTCTTCACTTTCTCGATCAGTTTCACTACTCCAGCAATAATCGCCTCCGGCTTTGGGGGGCATCCCGGAATATACACGTCCACCGGAATAATTTTATCTAACGGCAGCGGGCAGTTGTAACTATGAATAAACATGCCTCTAGAGAGCGAACATTCCCCGATTGCCACTACCAGGCAGGGCTTAGGAGTCTGCTCGTAAAGTTTCTTCAGCTTGGCCGCGGATTTACGGTTGCAGGAACCGGTAACCAGAAGCACGTCAGCGTGCTTAATACTCCCGACTAAAAGCATACCGAACCGCTCGATATCAAAGCGCGGCGTCAGACAATCGAGGATCTCGATGTCGCAATTATTGCAGCTTCCCGTGGAGAGGTGAAACACCCACGGAGATTTTAACAACGCCTGCAGCTTCATGCTCATTTTGGTTAATATCCCTTAAGCGCTAATGCCACCGCGATGATGGCAAGAATAGTCATTGGCCCCCAGAAAAAGCGCACCGCCTGGTCAATACGCACGCGGGGATTGGTATTACGAATTACGGTAATGATGGCGACAACTCCCACATATTTTAGAATTCCGTTCACCAGGTGCATTCCGTCTAAGCGTATGCCGCCCATAAACAGGATAATTAAAAAGAAGGGCAGCACAAATAATAACATATTTTTCATTAACCGGTAGACGGCCAGTCCGGAACCGGAATATTCAATCAGCGGCCCCGAGACTATTTCGGTCTCGGCCTCAGGCATATCAAAGGGAACCAGCGCCAACTTGGCCTGCATACACATAATCGCCACTACCAGCGCCAACGCCCCCGAAATATTACTGACCATTACGCCGGCTTGAGCCTGGTAAGCTAAAATGCCTCCGAGCGTAATCGAAAAACCGGACTTGATTACCGGAACCAGTATCGCTAAGACAAACGGCAGCTCATAACTTAAAATGAGCTTCATCTCCCTTGAGGCACCCAGGCTAGCCAGAGGATTTTTCGAAGCAAACCCGCCCAGAATAATACTGATTGAAGGAATAGTCAAAAGATAAAGCACGACAATCACGTCACCGATAAAGCTCTGTCTGGTATCGAGATTATTCATCCAGAGCAGGGTCGAGACTAATACTACGCTGGCAAACCCTATCACCGGCGCCATCAAAAATGTGCCTCGGGAAGCACCCCTGGGAATAAGCGTTTCTTTACCTAAGAGCTTGATAATATCAATCAGAGGCTGTAACAGCGGTGGGCCCACCCGGTATTGCACACGGGCAGTGACCTTACGGTCAATCCAACTGCCGAGAAGCCCGATAACCACGGTCAACAAAAACCCGTAAACTAAAAGATATCCGATATAATTCATGCCTCTTCCCTATTCCAATGCGTCGAATGCACGATAATGTTGTCGCCGACCAGAAAAGTATTATCATCCAAATCCGTATCAGCCGGTTTCAAAGTAAGCGCCCCATAGGGGCAACTGCTGACGCATAAAGGCTGGTGCTTTTCCTCCCAGCGGTCCAGACAAAAATCGCAATTGTGAATTAGTAAAGGCACTAATTCCGGATAAATCGTGCCGTAAGGACAAGCGTGCGCGCAGGAGCGGCAGCTGATACAGCGCATATTATGCCTAATGAGCAATTTGTTTTTCTCTTTTTGTTGCTCCAACGCATCTACCGGACAGGAATTAACGCAATGCGCCTCCTCACAGCGGCGGCAGACCAGCGCATAATTAGCCAATTCGGCGCAGGAAAGAATCCCATTATTGCCGCTATCGTTATCTTTACTATCCTGCTGATGGTAGAAATAACTGCATTTAATCACGCACTGTTTGCACTCGCCGGCAGCGCAAATATCCAAGTCAATAAACAGGCGTTTATCCTTGCCCTTTTTTGGGGCGAGATTAAGTTTTCCCTGATGCAGTTGTTCGGCGCTTAAGCCCATTTTATCAATACCAGATGTTGGAGAACGTTTTTATTTGCGAATAAAGAAATACCGGGCCGTCTTTACAGGCATAATAAATCCCCAGGCGGCAATGTCCGCATTTACCCAAGCCGCAGGACATATTCTTTTCCATCGAAAGATAAATATTATTTTCGGCGAAGCCCATCTCTAAAATCTTTAAGGTAGCGAATTTCATCATAATCGGCGGCCCGCAGACTATCGCCACGCCGATTTTATAATCCATATCCACATCGCCTAATATAGTCGTCACCAGGCCGACATGGCCTTTCCAGGTTTCATCGCCTTTATCAACAGTCAGCTTGATATTGAGGTCTTTGCGTTGGAACCAGGTTTCGGTTTCGTTTTTATAGACCATCTCCTCAGGTGAGCGGCATCCACCGCGGAAGAATAACTTTTTAAATTCACCGGAGCGGTCAAATAAGGCATACATCAAACTGCGCAAGGGGGCGAACCCGCAGCCACCGCCGACCACTAAAATTTCTTTCCCGCGAAACTCGTCCAAGGGGTAACCCCGGCCAAATGGGCCACGCACGCCGATCGTATCGCCTTTTTTGAGCTGGTGCACATATTCAGTCACCCGGCCGACCTTCATTACCGTAACTTCCATTATATCTTTTACCGCCGGCCGGGAAGATGGGGTAAACGGCGCTTCCCCTACTCCGGGAATGGTAATTTCCACGAACTGTCCGGTAGCAAAGCTAATTTGCTCTTTCGGCTGAAAGCGGATAGTCTTAATCGATGGGGTTTCTGGGATTACCTCCAGCACCTCGGCTTCAATTGGCCGATAGGGATTTTTACAATCAGGCATCACTCACCAGCTTCTTTAGCACCCGGCGGATATCAATCTTGGCCGGACAAGCCGAAATACAACGCCCGCAGCCGGTGCAGGCATAGACATTGGCCACTTTAGGAAAGAAATCAAATTTCTTCTCAAAACGGTTGCGTAGGCGCATCCACAATTTTTCCCGCGGGTTGGCACCACCGGCCACCCGGGCAAAATCCTTAATCAGGCAGGAATCCCAAATCCGCAGGCGGCTGATCCGTTTTTGGTCTTTCTGGTCATATAACAGAAAACAGTGGCAGGTCGGGCAAATCGTATTACAGGCCCCGCATTCAACACAGGTTTTGGCCTCCTCCTGCCAAAGCCCCGCTTCATACTTTTTCTCGATCGTGCCTTTATAAAAATCCTGATGCGGCACTTCATATTTTTGCAGATTTTCTTCTACTTCTTCGATAACGCGCTTTCTCTGCGCGTCGCGCTCGGAAATGGCAGTGAGATCGGCCGCCGAAAACAGCGCCGAGTGTTTGCTTAGAATGGCCGCGCCCTTTGGCGAGCCGGATTCCACTAAGAATCCACCTCTTACCGAAGAGAGATTGAGGTCAAAGGCCTCTTGAGGATGGGGCTTGACGCCTAAGGCCAGGCAAAAACAGGTGGCAATAGCGCAGGTGCAGTCCGCGGCGATAATCAAATTGTTTTGGCGCGCCTGGGCGTAGAAAGGATCCTGGTAATCATGGTCCTGAAAAACAAAATCCTGAATCTTGAAACCCTTAAGATCACAGGCCTTAACCCCGACAATGGCAAAGGGTTTGGCCGGGGCGTAAGGAACGCTGTCCTTAAAGCCTTCGGCGACTATTTCCCGCGCCCGGCTAAAAAAAGCCTTCAGCGGCTCAAATGGCCGGACCTCGCCAACCACAATATCCTTGATATCCACGCTGTATGGCGCGTAAAAACGCTGTTCGCCTTTTTTGACCGGTACATATACCGCGTAATCGCGGGAGAGCGCGTCAAGAAATGCGTTAAAGTCTTTCTGGGAAAGAAAATGGGCCATGTTAAGCGAAGATCGCCTTTTTGTTCACTAAAAAGTAAGGAAGGGTTTCCAATTCCCGCGATAAGTCCACGGCTTTTACCTTGACCTGTTCCGGCGCGTTAATCGCGGTAGGGGCAAAATTCAACAGGCATTCAATGCCGGCAGAGATTAAGATGTCGGCGACTCCTTGCGCTTCTTTAGCCGGAACAGCAATAATCGCAATCGTAATCTTTTTTTCGGCAACAGCGCGCGGCAGCTCTTCGATCGACTGTACCGTAACTTCCTTCAGTTGCTTGCCGATTTTACGGCTATCGGCATCAAAGGCGGCCACGATATGCAAGCCGCGTTCTTTAAATCCCGGATAGGTTAACAGGGCCGAACCTAAATGCCCCGCCCCCACTACCGCTACATTCCAGGTTTTGTCTCTTCCTAGTATCTTCTCTAACGCCACTTTGAGTTCAGTGGTGTTATAACCGGCCCCGCTCACCCCGAATTGGCCGAAATAGCCTAAATCTTTGCGCACCTGGGCGTCGCTTAAGTTAATCCGCTCCCCTAATTCGGCGGAAGAAATCGTGTGGATATTGATTTTGACCAATTCCGTAATTTCTCTTAAGTAAACTACCAGGCGGGAAATAACCGCTTCGGGAACTTTTTTATTGCTCATTGGCTCAACTTCGTAATGTTATTCACAGAGTTTGTGCTAATTTTCACAAAGTATAACAAATAAAAAAGTCACTGTCAAGAAAAAACTTTGTTAATCGTTCCTCCACCCACCACGCAATCGCCCTGATACATTACTGCCGCCTGGCCCGGCGTTACCGCCCACTGCGGCTGGTCAAAACAGATCCGGACCGCCTTTTTGCCTTCAGCAAAGACGGTAGCGCTGGCTACCTGATGTTGATAACGCACCCGCACCTTGACCCGCAAACGCGCAGGACATTCCTTTATATATATAAAGTTCAGCTGGTTGGCAACTAAGCCCGCGGCATAGACCTCGTCCTTGCTGCCCACTATAATTGTATTGTTTTTCTTTTCTATCGCCGCAACATATAACGGCTCTTTATAGGCAATGCCGATACCCTTGCGCTGCCCGATAGTGTAAAAGGCTATTCCCTGGTGCCGGCCGATTACCTGGCCTTCCCTATTAACAATTGGCCCGGGCTGTACTGTTTTCGGACTGTGCTGGCGTAAAAATCTCCCATAATCATTATCGGGGATAAAGCAAATTTCCTGCGACCCGGGTTTATCGGCAACCGGCAGGCCTTTCTTTTTAGCAATGCCTCTCACCTGCTGTTTAGTCAGCTCTCCTAACGGCATCAAAATTCGGCGTAATTGCGCCTGGGAAAGGGCATACAAGAAATAAGACTGATCCTTGTGGCTATCCCGGCCTTTTTTGAGCACAAAGCGTTTACTGCGCTGATTTAACTGGACACGGGCATAATGGCCGGTAGCGACATAGTCGGCATCTAACTGCCGCGCGCGCTTAAGCAGGGCATCAAACTTGATATATTGATTACAGCGCACGCAAGGATTGGGCGTGCGGCCACGGGAATATTCGGCGCAGAAAGGCGAGATTATTTTTTCTTGAAAGACCTGCTTAAAATTAAGCACATAATGCGGTATCTTTAATAGGCGCGCTACCCGCCGGGCATCCTCAATACCGCTTAAGCCGCAACAGCTGCCGGAGGCATCCGGTTGCCAGATTTGCATCGTCACGCCGACAACATCATAGCCCTGATCTTTTAACAGTGCCGCCGCAACGGAGGAATCCACCCCTCCGCTCATCGCTACGATAACTCTTTTCTTACCCATTTACGCCAACACGCCGCTGCTTAAGTAGCGTTCGCCGCTATCGGGCACAATCACGACAATCAGCTTGCCTTGGTTTTCTTTGCGTTTGGCTACTTCTATCGCTGCCCAAACCGCAGCCCCGGAAGAAATTCCGGCAACAATACCCTCTTCTTTGGCCAGGCGTTTGGCAATATCCCAGGCATCATCGTTACTAACCGTAATTACCTCATCAATGATCTTGACATTTAACACCTCGGGCACAAAACCGGCGCCGATACCTTGAATCTGATGTGGCCCTGGTTTTCCTCCGGAAAGCACGGGTGAATCTTTGGGCTCGACCGCGATCGCCTTAAACTGCGGTTTTTTCTTTTTGATTGCTTCGGCGATGCCGGTAATCGTGCCGCCGGTGCCCACGCCGCAGACTAAAATATCGACTTTTCCGTCAGTATCACGCCAGATTTCCTCGGCCGTAGTCTGGCGGTGAATCTCCGGGTTAGCTGGGTTTTTGAACTGCTGGGGCATAAAAGCACCGCGGGTTTGCGCCACAAGCTCTTCTGCCTTTTTTACCGCCCCGCTCATCCCCTGCGCCCCGGGGGTTAATACCACCTGGGCCCCTAAAAGGAAGAGCAGCTTGCGGCGTTCAAGAGACATTGAATCCGGCATTACCAGAATTAGTTTATAGCCCTTCACCGCGCAGGTAAAGGCCAGGCCAATGCCGGTATTGCCGCTGGTCGGTTCAATAATCGTCGCGTCTTGTTTAATCAGCCCTTTGCGCTCGGCATCTTCAATCATCGCCACGCCAATCCGGTCTTTTACACTCGACATCGGATTGAAGTATTCCAATTTCGCGGCCACTTCCGCCACAGCGCCTTGGGTTATTTTACGCAATCGCACCAAGGGGGTATTGCCCACCAGCTTGGTGATGTCATCGGCAATCCGTGCCATAATCTTCTCCCTTTTTTATAAATCCAACCACGATTTCCCCATTCAGATCAATTACGAGGGCTTCCTCCTTATAATCGCATAGATGTATGACTTCTGTTTCTGTGACACTACAACACCCGCTTAACACTTCTTTAGCTAAAAGAAAGGTCTGACTTTTTTCTTTACGTGGGCTTGATGATATAAGTAATATTTGCATTTGGCCACCTTTTTTTAATTATACCATTTTCATTTCAAAATGGTAAGAGAAAATTAGAAACCCTCTGCAATATATTATATAGCAGAGGGTTAGATTTAGTGGCTTCCCGCTATAGAAGAATTTCGCGACTGGATTTTAACGCATAACCCTATAGAGGAATGGGGCGAAGATTATAACTTCAATATTTGTTAGAAGATCTAAATATCTAGGGATGCCCGATTAACTTACTGGACGTCCCCAACTATAACGTTTTACGACAAAGATCTAATATGGAGGAGGCGGGAAAATTAGTGGGCCAGTACAACAGTCTCTAATTTTACACCAGTTGAACTTCCAAGCGCTTACCAAGCGCATTAGCGGCTTTCTCTAACGTCAAAAGAGTGACAGACTTGTTGGCCGGATCAAGGAGTCTGTTTAATTGCCTACGACTCTTCATATGAATTCTCATTGTCATTCTCGACTTGGAAATATTATTTTTTTTCATAAGTTTCCATATCTGGAATGCAATGACTTTTTTTGCTGCAGCGGCCTGAGTCTCTTCCAAGATGCCCTCTTCTTGAAGAAAGTCATCAAAACTGGAACCTATATGCTTATTTGCTCGTTTCATTTATCTACCCCCTGTTTAATTGTTTCATTCGTTTTATAGCTAAATTGAGATCATCTTTTGGAGTCTTCTCTGTCTTTTTAATAAATCCGTGCAAAAGAATTATCTGATTTTCAGATAAAGTAAATAAGACTCGTGAAATTTTATTCTCCAACCTAGTCCTTACTTCCCATATTCCATTACATATTTTTCTTGCCAAAGGCATTCCTATTGGCCAACCGTATTGAACTGTATTAATATCCTCACCTATTGCTTTTTTATCTTCGTTAGGTAAAGATCTTAACCATTCCCTTACGGGTTCATTTCCGGTTTCTGTTCTAAAAAACCTCACTTCTAAAGGATATTCTCTCTTCATCTACTATAAGTGTACCATTTTTGGTACATTTGTCAAGCCTTTTTATCAAACATTTACCTCTCCCCGATACGTTTACTCATCAAACTACATTCAATGAGGTAAGGCAATTTTCAGGGTAGCTTGCACTTTTGCCCTTTTAGATGTATAATGCTCCAGCATTAAGAACTGACACTAAACCGGGAGAAAAACATGTTTTTGAATGAAGAACTAAAGAGCCAAATTAAAGAAAGGTTTAAAGATTTAAAAGATGATGTAACGCTTGTGGTTTTCACACAGCAAAGTGAATGCCAGTATTGTGAAGAAAACCAAGAACTTGCAAAAGAAGTATCAGAAATATCGGACAAAATCTCTACAAAAGTCTTCGATTTCCAGTCAGATAAAGAACAGGCCAAAAAGTACGGTATCGATAAAGTACCTGCCATAGCTATTATAGGTAAAGTCGATTACGGCATACGCTTATATGGCATACCAACCGGATATGACTTTGTATCACTTATAGAGGGCATTCGAATCGTTTCAACGGGAGAAACACAGCTAACTAGCGAAGAAAATAAATATCTGGCTAATCTTGATAAGGATACTCACTTGCAAGTCTTCGTATCGCCCGATTGTCCACACTGCCCCTCAGCAACAATAGTTGCCCAACAAATGGCAATAGCAAGCAGCAAAGTTAAAGCGGACATGATCGACTCTTCGCAATTCCCTCATTTGGCGAAAAAATACAATGTAAGAGGAGTACCTCACACAGTGATTAATGAAACATCACATCAGGAAGGTGCAGCACCGATCTCTATGATCATTGCAAAAATCAACGAAACGCTGGGCTAAGAAAATCGTGTTTAATTTCTCTTTAGGTAATAAGCGCTCGGGTGTGGACATCTCTCAGATTTTTGATGTTGTCGTTATAGGCGCAGGCCCAAGCGGCCTTACGGCTGCAATTTATGCCGGGAGATATAGATTAAAAACCCTCTTGATCGAAAAGAAACTTGTATCTGGCGGACAATTGGCAACGATTGCACATGTAGAAAACTATCCCGGTTTTAATACAACCGTTTCAGGCAGCTACCTAGCGCAGGAAATGGAAAAACAGGCTGTAAAAAACGGCGTCTTGATCCTTCAAACCTATATTGAGTCCGTAAATTTCACCGGGCAGATAAAAGAACTGAATACGCCTAAAGGCGTCATAAAGGCAAAGGCTCTTATCATCAGCACAGGCGCACAACCACGCATGCTTAATATACCCGGAGAACAACAACATATAGGCAAAGGCGTGTCATATTGCGCAACCTGCGATGGACATCTTTTCATAGATAAAACAATAGCTGCGATAGGCGGCGGAAATACAGCCCTTGAGGAGGCAATAACCTTAACGAAATATGCGAAAAAGGTATTTATTATTCACAGACGGGATGAATTTCGGGCTGATAAGATACTCCAGGAAAAAATAAGAATGATCCCCAAAATTGAGCTCATGCTCAATACAACGGTAAAAGAAATCGACTTCAGTAAGGACAATGATAGAAGGATTCTGGTCCAGACAAAGGGGCAGGATAAAACTATCCGTGTGGATGGAGTATTCATTTTTGTCGGCATAATACCAAACAGCGAACCCTTCCTTGATGCGCTAAATCTAAAAGAAGGGTTTATCACATCCGACGAAGATATGAAAACATGCGTAGAAGGCGTCTTTGTTTCAGGCGATGTCCGTTACAAAAGTTTAAGGCAAATTACAACCGCTGTTGGCGACGGCGCAACAGCTGCCTTTTCGGCAAATAAATATCTTACAGAAAAACGTTAATTGAGCAGCTCTAATAAGTTTCACACCAAACTTCATAGTACGCTTGCGGATGCGCGCAGGCCGGACAGCTCGCCGGAGCCTCTTTACCTTCGTGGACATATCCGCAATTACGGCACTTCCATTTAACGAGCATGTCTTTTTTGAACACCTTGCCGTCCTTGACATTTTTGAGTAACTTGCGATAGCGCTTCTCGTGCTCTTCTTCCACTTCGCCAATCTCTTTAAATTGCGCCGCCACTTCCTCAAACCCTTCCTGACGGGCAATCTGCTCGGCTTCTTTGTAAAGCTTTGTCCATTCCAGGTTCTCTCCGGCCGCGGCCGCCGCCAAATTTTGCGTGGTTGTGCCAATTACGCCGGCAGGATAAGTAGCGGTTATTTCCACTTCACCGCCCTCTAAAAATTTAAAAAACCTCTTAGCGTGTTCCTTCTCATTTTCGGCGGTTTCCAAAAAGATCCCCGAAATTTGCTCGTAGCCCTCCTTTTTCGCCATCGAGGCAAAATAGGTGTAGCGGTTACGCGCCTGCGATTCCCTGGCAAAAGAAGCCAGCAGGTTTTTTTCGGTCTTTGTTCCTTTTACGCTTTTCATTTTCCTACCCCTTTTTTTAACAGCTTGAACTTACATTGCGTCTGTTACGGCGTTTCTTCCCCTTTATTTCAAATGGCCAGGCGTGAGGTCTATCACCTCTTCCACTTCCATCACAATCATATATTTAGGCTCAGGTAAAAGCGCTTCCGGATGGCTGCGATGGCCTTTAATGCCGCTGATATTTTTAAGCACGCGCTGGGTAATCCTCTTGGCCACCCGCTTTTCCCAGGCCGCGACCACTTCCGGAGTCATATCTTTTTGTTCGGCGATTTTCGCCCGGCCTTTTAAAGAAAAACCGCGAAAGCTATGTTCATCTACGGCTGTAACGGATATCTGGGGCTTACTCCTTAAGTTCTTGGCGGTTTCGCCATGATAGAGGTCAAGAAGATAAACGCGGCCGGAGGCGTCGATTTCCACGATCCCCTTGCAGGAATTGTGCGGCAAATCCTGCTCATCAACCGTGGTCACAATAGTAAACCCCTGTGTATGAAAAAAATGTACTACTTCTTCGGAAAGTTTCATGGTTTTAAAAAGCGGATAATTTCCCGGCAAAACGCCGGCAGGTCATCAGGCTTACGGGAAGTAATCAGATTGCCATCAACGACTACTTCCTGGTCGGTGAATTTCGCGCCGGCATTAATTAAATCGTCTTTAATGGCAAAAAAGGCGGTGGCCTTTTTCCCTTTTAAAACCCCCGCGGAGACGAGCACCCATCCGCCATGGCAAATAGCGGCCACCAGTTTTCCGGACTGAAAGAGTTGTTTTACAAAATCATTGATTTCGGGATAGCGCCTTAAAAAATCGGGGGCAAAACCTCCGGGAATGATTACCCCGTCAAAATCAGCAGGCTTGGCCTTTTTAATGGAGAGTTCTTCTTCGGCCGGATATCCTTCCTTGCTCTCATATTCTTTTTTTCTACCCGGCCCGACCAATACAGTATCAATACCCTCTTCGCGTAGGCGCAAATAGGGGTACCACACCTCTAGCACCTGGTACTTGTCTTCAACTAATACCGCTACCTTCATCGCACTACCTGCGCAATCTTTTTCATCGGCTGGCCGCAGCAAACTAGTTCGCCGCCGCCGACCTTGGTCACTTTTACTTCGTTGCCGCAGATATCACAATGATATTGTTCACCTACTTTTTTAACGTTCATTACCCGCCTTCCTTTCAAATAACCATACTTATTTAATAAAATCCATATAGATCGCCAAAGCCAGTGCTATTCCCGAGAGCGCGAAGATAAAAAAGTAATTAATCTTTTCTTTATTCGAGCTTAGGCCGCATAAGATTGCGCCAACGAGTGAATAATCTTCGGCGCTTAAGCTTTCGCGGGCATTAATCTTCTGAACCAGATTACGCTCGGCGATGCTTTTTGCGCGCGCCTCGGTCACGGCAAACTTATAGACAAAGAAGATAAAAAAACCGACCACCCCGACATACCAGGCAATCTTGCCGTAAAGCGGGTCTAAGTTAATCAAGACAGTGACCACGCGAATCGCTACGGTAGCAATCAGCCCAATAATAAAAAATACCCACGAGGCAAAGGAATCCCGGCAATTTTTGTATTGTGGGCAATTGACGCACTTTTTATTTCCCATTATCGCGCCCCTGCTACTGGATAATTTCTTTCAGTTGTTCTATGCGCTCGATGATATAGTCGGGCTGAGCCTTAAGAATATCCTCTTTTTTACCGATGCCGTAGGTCGCCCCACAGGTAGCAATACCGGCTTTTTTACCGGCGAGAATATCCAAGTCCATATCACCAACGATTATTGCCCGGTTTTTATCAACACTAAATTGAAGCAGCGCCTCATTCAGCGGGCAGGAGCTCGGCTTTAAACAGCCGATGTTATCTCCGCCAATTACTTTAGCAAAGTAATGGTCAATATCCAAGGCTTCAAGCGTAAGCTCAATAAACTCTTTCTGCTTATTGGAGACCATGACTATTGTTTTATCTTTAAAGTGTTCCAGCGTCTCTTTAACGCCGGGGTAAAGCTTGGTATTATCTAAAAAGTGTTTGCGATAGAATTGTTTATATACCTCTAAAGCTTGGTCAAAATCGACGCTCCCGGAGCGGCTGCCCAGGGCCTGTTTGATTAAGTTTTCCAGCCCCGCGCCGATAAAATTAAAGATCTCCGCGATTGGTTTTTCTTTGAGCCCGAGCTTGCGCAAGGTAAAGTTTACGGCATTGGCGATATCGATCCGCGAATCTACCAGCGTCCCGTCTAAGTCAAAGAACAATAGGCTAACCGCAGGCGTTTTCGGCTTATTCAACGAAAAGCTCCTGGGCGTTTTCCCATAGGCCGTGAATGTTACAATAAGAACCGGCTAAAAGCGTCCCCGGCTTATCGGTCTTGAGGCTAAAAGTCGCCTGCGGCTGTGTAAAGACGCTGCTGGTATTTGGCCCTTGCGTGGATTCACCATGGGCATTGAACTCGGCGCGCCCAATCTGACAAGGGAATTTCTCGCCCTGAGGCAGAAAATAAAGCTCAATATAGCGAATATGGTGTTCGGTGGTATTAGG
>JAZDHS010000035.1:0-4364 GCA_043805735.1 Candidatus Omnitrophota bacterium
CCAGCCAAAATTTTTATGGATAACTCGATGATTTCAAAAATCTGTTTTTCTTAACCGATCTCTTTAAGCATATTCTTTTCAAATACGTGTGCTAAAATCGTCCCTACGATAAGCCCGATCAAATACCCGTATGGTAAACCCACGGCCATCAAGCCCACCATAAGCACGATCATTATATCTTTCTTAGAAAGCGCGGTGCCAAACATGAGCTTCATCAACGCCATTCCTTCAAAAAATAATAGAACCCCTAACATGGGTTTCGGGAAGATTTTAACGACATCTCCGAAGACACCGCCAAAAAATAATCCTAAAACGAGGTACATCACGCCGTAAATGACAACCGCCCCTCCTGTCCTGGCGCCAAACGTGTAATGCCCAGCCATGCCGCCAGCCCCATGGCAGACTGGAATGCCTCCAAAGAAAGGAGCAACGAGATTCATTATGGAATAAGTAAAACTGATCTTACGAGTCGTTAAAGGCGACCGCTCAGGAAAAAAATCCTTCGCTGTCTGCTGTGTCGCTAATATGGAATTGCCGATCGATAATGGAATTTGAGGCAATGATAACAATAAAAAACCGGTAATAATATCCTGTATTGCCGGAACGTGGAATTTAGGCAACTGAAACCCGATCCCTTGCGCCAGGTGCGCCAAATTAAGTTTAAAAAAGACCGCATAAATGACACCTATCCCAATAACAAAAAGGGCCGCAGGATACTTTCTATTTCCTAAAAACAAAATGACTAAGATAAAACTTAAAGAAGCGATGCCGTACCCCATAAGGCCGTCTGCCGGAACGTAATCCTTAAGCGCTAGAGTCGCTAATTGCATGCCTAAACCAAATTGGATACCGCGGACAACACACAAAGGAACAACCCTGGCAATGACGTTGATGAGACCAGACAAACTTAAAATAAGCATCAGAACGCCTATGGCAAGACCTGCGCCGCAAAGGACATTTCCGCTTAATTTTTGGGTAATAACAATCACGGCCATGGCCTTTAACGGCTGAACCGGCATCGGGATGCCATAAATCAATCCCGTAAATACCTGCAACGCGCCAAACATAATCAAAGCGCCAACCGGATTCAAGCCTGAAGCCAGAATAATCCCTACGATCAGAGGAAAATCTGTCCCGATATCCCCAAAGGCACCGGACAGTTCGTTTCGATCAAACCGGATGTTCAGTTTAAAACCCCTCATTTAGACCTCATAATATCTTTTGAAATACGGGCTCTGGCGCGAATTTGGCCGCTCCGTAAATGCTTAGTAAATCGAATCGCGGCAATCAGGCGATCTTTATCGCCCCTGTCGGACAAACACGCTCGCAACCACGAAGCTTATCACATTTTGTTTCATCTGAAACCTTGCATTTTTCACTTGTCCTATCTATAAAGAGGATTTTCTTGGGACACAATTCAACGCACTTTGCGCAGCCTATGCACAAGCTCTCATTAATCAACACTATTTTATTCATATTGGAAATATTCCTAATGGCACCCATGCTGGGCGCAGGCATTATCTACGGTTATTTCCTCAAGCCCGCCTTTAACAAACTGACTGACGATATCTGCAACTGTTCCCGGGATAGCCCGATAAGCCTTGATCCCACCCTGATTAAGCCCTTGAACCGCTCGGGAACCCATTCCACACTATTCTTTTAATTGATAGTCGACAAAATTAAAAGCAATAATAACCCAATGGCAATTAACAAATACTTTTTAATTGCTTTCATGCCGAAACTTTTTTTGAAACAATCTGGCCACATTGACCAAAAGCAACATGACTGGCACCTCGATAAGAGGACCAATGACCGTAGCAAACGCTTGCGCGGAATTTATACCAAAGATTGCGACAGCGACAGCGATAGCTAGCTCAAAGTCATTACTTGCGGCGGTAAATGAGACGGCGGTTGCCTGGGCATGATTCGAACGCAATTTCTTTGAGAACCAGTATGTCACAAACCACATCACAATAAAATAAATCGTTAACGGAATAGCCACCCGAACAACATCTAACGGTAACCGAACGATATGCTCCCCTTTAAGAGAGAACATGACAAAAATGGTAAATAAAAGTGCTACGAGTGTAATCGGACTTACCCTCGGGATATAAACCTTGTCGAACCATTCCCGCCCTTTCATTTTAATAAGCGCGAAGCGGCTCACAACACCCGCGAAGAACGGAATACCCAGATAAATCAAAACCGTCTTGGCAGACTCCATCATCGACACCTGAATATTCACGCCCTTGGCCAAACCTAATTTATTCAACGCGAACGTGATAAAAATAAAAATATAAACCGCATAAAGGAGCACTTGAAAGATAGCGTTAAAAGCCACCAGCCCGGCCGCCAACTCTCTGTCCCCATCGGCCAGGTCATTCCAAACAATCACCATTGCGATACACCGTGCCAGGCCCACAAGGATAACGCCGATCATGTACTCCGGATAATGACGCAAAAAAATAACGGCCAGAACGAACATCACAACCGGCCCAACAACCCAATTCTGAAAAAGAGACAACCCTAACAGCTTTTTGTTGCGGAAGATCTTCCCGATCTCCTCGTATTTAACCTTTGCTAACGGCGGATACATCATAAGAACAAGACCGATGGCAATAGGGATATTGGTAGTTCCCACCTGAAACTTATTCCAGAACCCGACTATCTGCGGGTGGAAATACCCTGACAAGACACCGATACCCATAGCCAGGAATATCCACAGCGTTAGAAATCTATCCAAAAATGATAGCCGCTTAATGATGCCCTCTGACACTTCTACCTCCTAGAATAATCGCAGAATATAAATTCCTGTATAATGCAGACCAACAAAGATAAATACGGCTCCGGTAATCTTTCGTGTATAGTATTCAATCCGCGTGATCCTATGAAACCAATGGCTCAAGGATTTCACGCCGAAGGCAATGGCAACAGCAAATACAAGCACCGGCAACCCTGTGCCGATTCCGTAGATGAATGGCAGGACGATACCGCTCTTACTATTAATCGCTAAAGGAATAAGGCTCCCGAAGTATAACGCCGCAGAAATAGGGCAAAACGCCAGAGCAAAGATAAACCCAAGTAAAAAAGCACCCGGAGCGCCGGACTCCACAAGTTTGTTATGATGTTTTTGCGAAAGAGATAACCTAGGGAAACGAAGCGGTATTATTTCAAGCAAAACAAGACCAGTAAGAATCAAGAGCGGACCCAGTGCCTTGCCCATGTACTTCTGTAAGAACTGCGCGACTTGAGGAACGCTTAAAAGAGAGCTGATAATGACCCAGCCGAGCGCCGCGTAAGCAACCATTCTGCCTAGCGTATATGCGAACCCTGAAATAAATACCATAACCGGATGCGTTATTTTTTTTGAAAGAAATGATACTGCCGCGATATTTGTCGCAAGCGGACACGGACTGATTGATGTTAATATCCCAAGCCACAACGCTGACGCAAAACTTATTAAAATCTCAGTCATTCGGCTTCCTTTAGCAGATTGGCGACCCCGTTCTTCACATAATCCATAAATCTCTGCTTGTTGCCGACATACTCCCAGATCTTATCAAGATTCTTCCACTTTGTTTGCTTACCGTCTTTAACTAACGACAAAACAAGAGATTTAGTATAAAGCTGATAGTCGCTTGTATAATGCTCATTGCCCTTATTCTCCACGTTAATGACTTTAAATTCCAGTTTTCCGGACGTAAGCGCATCTTTAAAGTTAGTTTCTATTGCTTCCTTTGAATACTGCTCCAGCTTATGGCAGGTAGAACAACGCATTGTTCCGTGAAAATAATATGCTATAACCTTACTCTTAGAACCATCCGGTCCGGCAAAAACCAAAAAGCTTGAGCTAATTACCGCAACAGCTGCTAGAATTACGAGAAATAGTTTCTTCAACTTTACCTCCTGCGATTTTCGAAGCTGCTTTTTCAATGTTTTCATCATTAACTTTGGTTTTACCTTTCTCAAAACCCATATCTTTTAGATTGAACGCTATAACCTTGAAACCGGCATGTTCAAGCGTCTTCTTCGAACAGGACACCAGACAGCCATCAATGGCAATCAGCTTGTTAGCCGCTTTTGTAGATTCAATCATGCCCGGAACATGCGCTCCGATACCGGAAAGACAAAACATTTTCGCTTGACCGCATTTTGCCATCTTGCGCGCTACCTTATCCGATAATTCGCCTACATCCGATCCGCCGGAACACGGGAATATCAACACGCCTGCCTCATTACACATACAATTGCTGGCCATCAAAAAACCTCCTATTTTGAGATAATCTTCTTAATCTCATCTTTACTCAAGACCTTTCCAGCTGAAACTACAGTGCCATCAACAGCCAAAGCCGGTGTCATCATGA
>JAZDHS010000036.1:0-2715 GCA_043805735.1 Candidatus Omnitrophota bacterium
TATTGAAACGGATTGGTTCTGATAAAGGTGGGCATTGGGAGGTTTCCGGATAATGCGGGAAAAGAAGTCATCCTTATTGGATAGGTTCAAAAAAGAGATTGGGTTTTATCAATCTGTGCTTAAGGATCCCAGAACGCCTAAATTGAGCAAGTTTTTTCTCGGATTAGCTGTTGGATATGCGCTTAATCCGATAGATTTGATTCCGGATTTCATTCCTGTTTTGGGATATTTAGATGACTTGATTATTGTCCCGGCATTAATTTTTATTGCTGTAAAGTTGATACCGAAAGAACTGTTGGAAGAGTATAGACGCAAGAATTAGGGTGTAGGTTTTTAGATTGAATAGGCGATGGGGTTCGCCATTAACCGCCTCAACAGGCTGATAACTCCTACTTAAAAATCAAAGGAGGTATTAGTTTATGTTGAGGCTTTTTGTTGTTGCAATTGGCGGTGCGATTGGCACGCTTCTACGTTACTTGATGGGCGGGCTTGATTATCGGTTTTCAAGCGGAGTTTTTCCTATAAGCACGTTGGTTGTGAATGTGACTGGATCCTTGGCGATAGGTTTTTTATGGGGCATCGTTGACCGTTTCAATTTTTCGCCGAACGTACGGATGTTTGTCTTCGTAGGCATTCTTGGCGGATATACGACATTTTCTACGTTTAGCCTTGAGACTTTTAACCTGATGAGAGACGGCGAATACCGGATTGCTCTTATGAATATGTTTTTTTCGGTTGTCTTGAGTATCGGCGCAGTGTTCTTAGGATTCTTTGTTTCAAAAATGTTATTGAATTTTCATAAATAGAGGAGGTGCCGTAATGAAATTGCCTGAAGAAGGAATGCTTCTGCGAATATTTATAGGTGAATCAGATAACTATAAGGGCAAAGCTCTTTACGAGCAAATTGTTATTAAGGCGAGAGAGATGAATCTTGCGGGGGCGACAGTGACGCGAGGTATTATGGGGTTTGGGGCAGATAGCCGAATGCACACGGCGAAGTTGTTGCGTCTTTCCGAAGATCTTCCCGTGGTAATCGAATTGGTTGATACTGAAGAGAATCTTAATAAGTTACGGCCTTTTCTTGATGAGGTTGTAGAAGAAGGATTAATTACGCTCGAAAAGGTTAGGGTAATTAAATATAGGCATAAGTAGCGGTGTTGTTTGTAACATGTGATGGGTATGATGTTTTTAGTGAATGAGGGAAAATGACAATAACTGTTTGGTTCATATTGCTTTTTATATCTTGGCTTGCGGCTACAATTTCCGGAATAGCCGGTTTCGGCGGCTCTCTTATCATATTGCCGGTTTTCTCATTTTTTATTGGCGCGAAAAAGGCAATCCCAATATTGACCATAGCATGGATGATGGGAAATTTTTCCCGGGCAGGGTTTGGATACAAAGAGATTAAGTGGAAACCCGTAGGTTATTTTTGTCTCGGGGCGTTGCCAGCGGCCATTTTAGGCTCAAGAGTATTTGTTGAGTTGCCAGCGGGAATCATTATGAGAGCTATTGGAATATTTCTGCTGGCAATAGTTGCTCTTAGACATCTTAATATAAAATACTCACTTTCGGAAAAGTGGTTTGTTCCTTGGGGGGCGTTAGTCGGCTTTTTGTCAGCTGTTTTAGGTAGCGCTGGGCCTATAGGTGCGGTCGCATTCTTAAGTCTTAATCTTGCTCCAACAGCGTATGTGGCGAGCGAGGCCGTTACGGCCGTGGTTATGCATCTTACAAAAACGATAGTTTATGGACGTTATTCTCTTTTGACGGCGCAAGATATTGTTACGGGAGTGATTTTAGGATTAGCGATGGTGGCTGGCTCATGGACGTCAAGGCGGTTTATCAAGAATATGTCCGGCAAGGTATTTGGTTATTTTGTAGACACTTTACTTGTGGTCGCCGCCGTTTCATTATTTATTAGCAAATAAATCTGGGTGTATTAACGAAGAAAAAGTGAGGAATTATATGGCAAAAATTAAAAGCATTCTTGGGAGAGAGATTTTTGATTCGAGGGGAAATCCGACCGTTGAGGTCGACGTCATTTTGGATAATGCCATTATGGCAACCGCGGCGGTTCCTTCAGGCGCATCGACAGGAACCAGAGAAGCTGTGGAATTAAGGGATGGTGACAAGAAACGGCTTATGGGAAAAGGCGTTTTGAAAGCGGTTGAGAACGTTAATAAAATTATTGCCCCGGCACTTATTGGTAAGGATCCCAAGCAACAAGCGGAGATTGATCGTTTGATGATAGGGTTGGATGGAACGGAAAACAAAGGCAAGCTGGGTGCCAACGCGATCTTGGGAGTATCCATGGCAGTGGCGAAGGCTTCAGCGCAGGATGAGGGTCTTCCGATATTCAAGTATCTTGGGGGTAAAGGATCGAACCGGTTGCCGTTACCATTCTTGAACATCATGAATGGCGGTAAACATGCGGATAATAATGTTGATATTCAGGAGTTTATGATTACGCCGTGCGGCGCGCCTACATTTCGTGAGGCGTTTAGATACGCGGTGGAGACTTATCATTGTTTAAAGTCTGTTTTGAAAGAGAAAGGACAATCTACTGCGGTCGGCGATGAAGGCGGTTTCGCGCCGAACCTTTCATCCAATGAGGAAGCGATTGAGCTCATAATTGCTGGTATCGAAAAGGCAGGGTACAAACCCGGCAAAGATATCGCGATCGCTCTGGATCCAGCGGCCAGCGAGTTTTATGAGGAT
>JAZDHS010000037.1:0-14883 GCA_043805735.1 Candidatus Omnitrophota bacterium
CTCATCGACTGCTTTTAAGAGTTCGGCAATGGGTTGAAAGTCCGGGCAGCTGGCGTTAGTTGGATCGCATTGCGAGGCCTTTAAGGCGCTACCGCGGATAATCGGGGTCTTGTCCCCGGGGAATTTGTATTTGGTTAAAAGTTCGCGCACTTCGAGTTCAACTAGGTCTAGGAGCTCCTTATCGTCAACCATGTCGCATTTGTTTAAAAAGACGACGATTGAAGGAACGTTCACCTGCCGGGCTAAGAGGATATGCTCTCTGGTCTGCGGCATCGGGCCATCCGCGCCCGAGACGACCAGGATCGCCCCGTCCATCTGCGCGGCTCCAGTGATCATATTCTTGATGTAGTCGGCATGTCCGGGGCAGTCAATGTGGGCATAATGGCGGTTATCGGTCTGGTATTCGACGTGGCTGATGTTGATCGTTAGGCCGCGTTCCTTCTCTTCCGGCGCATTGTCAATCGATTCGTAGCTGCGCACTTCGGCAAAGTTCTTGGTTGATAAGTAGGTAGTAATCGCCGAGGTGAGCGTAGTCTTACCGTGGTCGACATGGCCGATGGTACCAACATTGACGTGCGGTTTGGTACGTTTAAAGACTTCTTTAGCCATTTTTTCCTCCTTAAATGAAATATTTACTTTTCTTTTTTTCCGGTTAGTTTATCTAATATATGAGCAGGCACTTCCGCATAATAGGAAGGCTCCATCGTGAATATGCCTCGGCCTTGAGTTAAAGAGCGCAGCGCCGTGGCATAGCCAAACATTTCTGCCAGCGGTACATGTCCCTTAAGTACTCGGGCGTTGGACCTGTGGTCAATCGATTTAATCTGGGCCCGGCGGGAATTAATATCCCCGATTACTTCTCCCATGAATTCTTCGGGAATGATCACTTCGGCATCCATCACCGGCTCCAATAAAATACTTCTGCCCTTTTTCATGCCGGCGCTAAATGCAAAGGCCCCGGCCATTTTAAAGGCCAATTCCGAGGAATCAACTTCGTGAAATGAGCCGTCAACTAAGGTTATCTCTACGTCAGTTACCGGGTAGCCGGCGAGCACGCCAGTTTGCGCGCTTTCATATACCCCGTCCCGGATAGCCGGGATAAACTCGCGCGGAATAGCTCCGCCTTTGATCTTGTCGACAAAAACGATACCGCTATTACGCTCACCGGGACGCATTTCCAGGACCACGTGCCCGTATTGGCCCCGGCCTCCGGTTTGCTGGACAAACTTTTCTTCCGACTCAACCTCTCGGCTGATGGTTTCTTTATAGGCAACGTGCGGGATGCCGGATTGTACGGCTACTTTGAATTCGCGTAGCATCCGGTCCTTTAATATTTCCAGGTGCAGCTCACCCATCCCGGCCATAATTGTTTGAGCGGTTTCTTTATTATAGCTCACTTTAAAAGTCGGGTCTTCTTCCTGTAAACGATGCAGGGCCATGCTCAGTCTTTCCTGATCGACTTTTGTTTTTGGCTCGATAGAAATGGAAATAACCGGCTCAGGGAAATGCATTTTTCCTAAAATCAGCGGATGCTCTTCTGTGCAGAGGGAGTCGCCGGTAGTTGTATTTTTTAAACCAACGCAGGCGGCAATATCGCCGGCGTGGATTTTATCGATAATCGTTTGTTTATTGGCGTGCATGCGCACGATCTTAGCGATGCGTTCTTTAGCCTGCTTATTGGCGTTATAGATGTAGGCGCCGCTTTCAATAACCCCCGAATAGACGCGCATGAAGGTGAGCTTGCCGACATAGGGATCGGAGACAATCTTAAAGGCCATCGCGCAGAGGAATTCGTCGTCGCTGGGTTTTCGCTCTTCCGTGGCGTTGGTATCGGGATTAACCGCGGAAAGTGGCGGCAAATCTTCCGGTGAGGGCAGGTAATCGATAATTCCGTCAATAAGTTTTTGCACCCCTTTATTTCTAAAAGAAGAGCCGCAAAACACCGGCACAACCTTATTGTGGATTGTCGCTTTACGGATCATCGCTTTAAGTTCCTGCGGTCGGATACCGACATCGTGGGCAAACTTTTCAAAGGTGGTCTCATCGGTCTCGGCTAATTTCTCGATCAGCTCCAGGCGGTACTTGCTCGCCAGCGGTTTCATCTCTTCAGGGATAGGGACTTCTTCCATATTTTTACCCGTATCGTCAGGATAAATGTAAGCCTTGGAATCGATCAGGTCAATAATACCGTTAAAATTGGCTTCCGCACCGATCGGCAGCTGCAAGATCAGAGGATTGGCGCCGAGTTTTTGTTTCATTTGTTCGCATACACCCAGGAAATCACTGCCGACCCGGTCGAGCTTATTGACAAAGGCAATCCGCGGAACCTGATAGCGGTCGGCCTGGCGCCAAACGGTCTCACTTTGCGGTTCCACGCCGCCGACTCCGCAGAACACTACCACGGCACCGTCGAGAATCTTGAGCGAGCGTTCCACTTCAGCCGTAAAGTCTACGTGGCCGGGCGTATCAATAATATTAATCCGGTTTCCCTTCCAGAAACAAGTGGTGCTGGCCGAGGTAATCGTAATGCCTCGTTCCTGCTCCTGCTCCATCCAGTCCATCGTCGTGGTGCCTTCATCAACCTCGCCGATTTTATATATTCTTCCGGTAGAATAAAGGATACGCTCGGTAGTAGTAGTTTTACCGGCATCAATATGAGCAATTACGCCGATATTGCGTGTATTTTTTAGTTCAAATTGTTCTTCTGACATTTTATTCGAGTTTTTATCCGTTGTTAGTGTATTCATTACTTTTAGTTTTACCAGCGATAATGAGCAAAGGCCTTGTTTGCTTCCGCCATCTTATGCGTATCTTCCTTTTTCTTTATCGCGTTTCCCGTATTGTTATAGGAGTCCAGAATTTCCTGGGCCAACTTTTCTTGCATTGGTTTTCCCTTTTTATTGCGGGCAAAGTCACGCATCCAGCGCAGCGCCAGGGTAGCGCCTCTGTCGGATTTTACTTCCACTGGTACTTGATAAGTAGCCCCGCCGACTCTTCGCGATTTTAACTCTAACAGCGGCCGGGCATTATCAACCGACTTAGTCAGGATGGCCAGCGCATCCTGCGTATTGGTGCGTTTCTTCAAGGTCTCTAAGGCGTCATAGACAATTCTTTCGGCCTTCGACTTTTTGCCTTGGATCATCACCATGTTAATCAGGGTGCTGATTAATTTGCTGTTATATTGCAAATCGGGTACCGTTTCTCGTTTTTCTGCTTTTCTTCTTCTCATTGCCCTTGACCTTTTTTAAGTTTTTAAGCCTTTGGCCGTTTTGCCCCGTACTTCGAGCGCGATTTTCTTCTGTCCGCCACACCGCCGGTGTCGAGCGTGCCCCGGACAATATGGTAGCGTACGCCGGGTAAATCCTTGACCCTTCCTCCGCGCACGAGCACGATCGAGTGTTCCTGCAAATTATGCCCTTCTCCGGGGATATACGCGGTTACTTCAATGCCGCTGGATAACCTGACGCGGGCAACCTTGCGCAGGGCCGAGTTTGGTTTTTTTGGGGTTTGGGTTTTCACCTGAGTGCAGACTCCCCGTCTTTGCGGGCACTGCTTGAGTGCCGGCGCCTTACTCTTTTTTCTAAACTGCGTTCTTCCCAGTCGGATTAATTGGCTAATTGTTGGCATTTTCTTCTTTAGCTTCTTCCTTTGGTTGTGACGGTTGTTCGATCGGCGTTCCGACCTTTTCATATTCGATATTACGGTGGGCATAAAAACCGGTTCCCGCTGGTATTAAGTGACCCATGATTACATTTTCTTTTAAGCCTAAGAGTGCGTCGCGCTTTCCGCTGGCTGCGGCATCGGTGAGCACACGGGTGGTTTCCTGGAAGCTGGCCGCAGAAATAAAACTTTCCGTGCTTAAGGAAGCCTTGGTAATTCCCAATAGTATCGGTGTGCCCTGAGCAGGTTTTTTGCCTTTTTTCATAACTCTTTCATTTTCTTCCTTAAAGATATTCTTATCGATTTGCATCCCAACGAGAAACTCGCTGTCTCCGGAGTCCTCAATTCTGAGCTTGCGCAGCATCTGGCGCACAATAACTTCGATGTGTTTATCGTTGATTTTGACTCCCTGCAGGCGGTAAACCTCTTGAATTTCGTTAACCAGGTATTCTTGAAGTTTTTTGTCTCCCTGCACGCGCAGGATATCCTGGGGCACGACTGGCCCATCGACCAATTTTTGTCCGGCGATGACCCGGTCGCCTTTATAGGCGTTGAGGTGTTTACCGTGCGGGATAATGTATTCTTTTTTCATTCCGGTATCGGAAGTAACAATGATTCTTCTTTGTCCTTTTTTGGTTGTCCCGAATTCCACCGTGCCGTCAATTTCGCTGATGATCGCCGGGTCTTTGGGCCGGCGGGCTTCAAAAAGCTCGGCCACGCGCGGCAGACCGCCCGTAATATCAGTGGTTTTAGAAATCTTCCGCGGCGTTTTTGCCAACAACGTTCCCCCGGTAATCTGCTGGCCGTCTTTGATCACAATATGCGCGCCAACCGGGATGGTATATATGGCCAACACTTCATTTTTATCGTTAACAATTACTATTTGCGGATGGTATTCCCCTTTATGGTCGATAATTACGCGGTCATAGAGCCCGGTGGTAATATCCAGCTCTTTCTTTACGGTTTTATCTTCAATAATGTCTTCGTATTTTACTTTACCGCTCTGTTCCGAGATAATCGGTGAGATGTAGGGGTTCCAACGCACAAACACCTTGTCTTTATCGATTTCTTTGCCATTGCCAACGCTGATAATTGACCCTTGCGGTACGCTATGTTTTTCAAACTCTCGCCCATTTTCATCGCAAATGGCTACCTGGCCATTTCGGCTTAAGGCTAAAAATTCGCCGCTCTTGGCGCTTTCCATTGTTTTGAGATTGCTATAGACAACGATACCCTTGTGGCGGGACTTGATAAACGACTGTTCGACGACACGGCTGGCGGTACCGCCAATATGGAAGGTACGCATGGTTAGCTGCGTTCCCGGTTCGCCAATCGATTGCGCGGCAATTACGCCTACGGCCTCGCCTAATTCGACCATCCTACCGGTGGCGAGGTTGCGGCCGTAGCAAAGCGCGCAACAGCCGCGTTTAGATTCGCAGGTTAAAACGCTTCTGATACGGATAGTTTCGATACCGGCCCGCTCCATTTCTTCGGACTTTTCCTCAGTAATCTGCTGGCCAGCCTCAACAATGACCTTATCGCTGACAACATCAACAATGTTATCCAGGGTAACTCTTCCGATAATCCGCTCTTTAAGCGGGACCACGACCTCATCACCTTCAATAATGGCGCTGATCAGGATGCCGTTAAGCGTGCCGCAATCTTCTTCGTTGACAATAACGTCTTGCGCGACATCAATCAGTCTGCGGGTAAGATAGCCGGAGTCAGCCGTTTTTAAGGCGGTATCGGCCAAACCTTTACGCGCGCCGTGTGTAGAGATGAAGTATTCCAAAACGGTGAGGCCCTCGCGGAAATTGGCGGTAATCGGGCTTTCAATAATTTCACCTGAAGGCTTAGCCATTAATCCGCGGATGCCGGCCAACTGACGGATCTGCTGTTTGGAGCCCCTTGCTCCGGAGTGGGCCATCATGAAAATCGGATTAAAGGGATCCAGGGCCTCAAAGATGAGGTTGGAAATTTTATCTGTAGCCTTGGTCCAAATATCAATAATCTTATTATATCTTTCTCCATCAGTAATCAAACCGCTGCGGTATTGGTCTTCGACTTCCTGGACCTCTTCGCGGGATTTGCCGAGAATTTCTTCCTTTTGAGCAGGAATGCGGATATCCTCAACCGAAATCGAAATTCCAGCATGAGTGGCCCATTCAAAGCCGATTTCTTTTATCTTATCCAAGAGGATGATGGTTTGATGTAATCCCAAACGCCGGTAACAATTAGTAACCAAATCGCTTAAAGTCGTTTTATTCAGCACTTCGTTGACGAAGGGAATTTCTTTAGGCAAAAGCTGGTTGAAAATTACCCGTCCGGCCGTAGTCGTAATTACCTCGCTCCCGATTTTTACTTTAATTAAGGCATGCAGCGGGATTTCCTTGTCTTCGTAGGCAATTAGTACCTCGTCAAACGTGGCAAATGTCTGTTTTGGTGAAGGTAGCTTAATCTTTTCTTTAGTTAAATAATAACAACCCAGCACTATATCTTGCGAGGGGGTGGCCAGCGGTTTTCCGTTTGCCGGTGAAAAAATATTATTAGTGGAAAGCATGAGCAGGCGGGTTTCCATCTGCGCTTCCAAAGAAAGCGGCACATGCACGGCCATTTGGTCGCCGTCAAAATCAGCGTTAAAGGGGGTACAGACTAAGGGGTGGATTTTGATCGCCTTGCCTTCAATAAGTATCGGCTGGAAGGCCTGGATGCCTAGCCGATGCAGTGTTGGTGCGCGGTTAAGCATTACGGGATGGTCGCGGATAACTTCGTCGAGGATATCATAAACTTCGGTTTTCGCCTTTTCGACAATTCTTTTTGCGCTTTTAATGGTATGGACAAAACCGCGTTCTTTGAGTTTACGAATGATGAAGGGTTCGAACAGTTCCAGGGCCATGCTTTTGGGTAGGCCGCATTGGTGCAATTTAAGCTCCGGACCGATAACAATGACCGAACGCCCGGAATAATCTACTCTTTTTCCCAGTAGATTCTGGCGGAAACGGCCCTGTTTGCCTTTAAGCATATCGCTTAAGGATTTAAGCGGGCGGTTGCCCGGGCCAAGCACTGCCCGTCCGTGACGGCCGTTGTCCAGGAGGGCATCAACGGCTTCCTGGAGCATTCTTTTTTCATTTCTGATAATAATTTCCGGGGCATTGAGCTCAATCAGTTTCTTTAAGCGGTTATTGCGGTTAATTACCCGACGGTAAAGGTCATTGAGGTCGCTGGTGGCAAAACGGCCTCCGTCTAGCGGGACTAATGGCCTTAAATCCGGTGGAATGACCGGAAGCACATCCATAATCATCCATTCCGGTTTATTGTGCGATTTCTTCAGGGCCTCCAGGACGCGCAGTGTTTTTAGTATCTTCTTCTGGCCGAAATCCGTTTTAGCGCTGCTGATCTCGCGGTTTTGTTTGGCAATCAAGGCATCCAAGTCGATTTCTTTTAAAAGATCGCGTATCGCTTCGGCCCCCATCTTGGCGGTAAAATTCTGGCTGTACTTCTCCAGGCAGCTTTGGTATTCTTCATCGCTGATTAACTGTTTTTTCTTTAGCGGCGTACTTCCGGGATTGATTACAATGTACTCTTCATAGTAGAGTACGCGTTCCATGTCCCGAATACTAATATTGAGAATTGTAGCCATCCGACTGGGAACGGATTTGAAGAACCAGACATGGGAAACCGGCGTGGCTAATTCCACGTGGCCCATACGGACACGCCGCACGCTTGAACGCGTCACTTCTACGCCGCAGCGGTCACAAACTATGCCTTTGTATTTAATGCGCTTATATTTGCCGCAGGCGCATTCCCAGTCTCGTGTTGGCCCAAATATCTTTTCGCAGAAGAGCCCGTCTTTTTCCGGGCGAAACGTCCGGTAGTTAATCGTCTCTGGCTTCTTTACTTCGCCATGCGACCAGGAACGAATGACGTCTGGAGAAGCGATTTTAATCGAAATCGCGTCAAAGCTATTGATCTCTTCCGTGACTTTCACTTTTTCTCCTTTTCATCCTTGTTCTTCGGCTCGTCTTGATGCGTTTCTTCGCCGGTCGAAGTGGAAACCTCGGATTCGTCTTTTTCCTGAATAACGTTAAGACCTAGCCCTTGCAATTCTTTAATTAAAACATTGAGCGATTCCGGAGTACCAGGCTTAAAATTATTTTCACCTTTGACAATGGATTCGTATACACGCGTGCGGCCAGCGACGTCATCACTTTTTACGGTGAGTAGTTCCTGCAAGGTATATGCCGCCCCGTAAGCCTCAAGAGCCCAGACTTCCATTTCGCCAAAACGCTGTCCGCCAAACTGGGCCTTACCGCCTAAGGGTTGTTGGGTAACCAGTGAATATGGGCCAATAGAACGGGCGTGAATTTTATCATCAACCAGATGAATTAGTTTCATCATATAAATATAGCCGATAGTGACGCGTTGGTCGAAGGGCTGGCCGGACCAACCGTCGTACAAGGAGGTTTTTCCGTCTTCGGGAAGAGAGGCTTTCTTCATCATATCCCTAATATCTTGTTCCCGCGCACCGTCAAATACAGGAGAGGTGATTCGCAGGCCGAGCACTTTGGCCGCCCAGCCCAGCTGGGTTTCCAAAAGCTGCCCGACGTTCATACGCGAGGGAACCCCGAGAGGATTTAAGACCATGTCTACTGGTGTGCCGTCAGGTAAAAAGGGCATATCCTCTACCGACAAGATCTTAGCAATTACGCCTTTATTGCCGTGGCGTCCCGCTACTTTATCGCCTACGGAAACCTTGCGTTTGGTGGCGACATAGACGACTACTTTCTTTAACACCCCGGGAGGCAGCTCATCGCCTCTTTTAATTTTATCGATTTCCCGGTCTTGTTCATAATCAACGTTATTTAAGCGGTCAGTGTAATAATCGATAATTTTACGGATTTGTTCTTCGCGTTCGGCATTTTCCAATTTAATTTTTGCGAATTCCCCGGGCCGGATTTTAGCAATTTGCTTGGCGCTGATCGGTTTTCCTTCGCCGACTATGGTTTTTCCGGTTTTGCTGTCAGTGACGGCCTTGGCTACGTTTTGTCCGATTAAAAGTTTAATAATTCTTTCTTCTTTTTCCTTTTTAATATCTTTAGCCTGATTTTGATAATACTCTTTTATTTCCTGCAGTTGGGTTAACTCTCCCTCCGACTCCTGCTTGGAGCGGCCGCGGGCTTCGCGGCGGGAAAAAATACGCGTATCCACTACTATACCTTCAATACCCGGAGGGACAGTCAATGAGGCATCGCGAACATTACCGGCTTTTTCTCCGAAAATAGCCCGCAGTAGTTTTTCTTCCGGGGATAACTCGGTTTCGCTTTTAGGGGCAATTTTACCGACTAAGATACTGCCGGCTACTACCTCGGCGCCAACGCGCACTATTCCATTGGGATTTAAATCTTTCAGGGCCTCTTCACCGACATTAGGGATATCGCGGGTAATTTCTTCGTCGCCCAATTTGGTATTGCGGGCCTCAATTTCAAATTCTTCTACGTGAATTGAGGTAAAGGCATCTTCCTTGACCAAACGATCACTAATCAGTATAGCGTCTTCAAAGTTATAGCCGCGCCAGGGCATGAAGGCAACCAGGACGTTGGTTCCCAACGCGAGGTCTCCGTCTTTTGTAGCTGCGCCATCGGCGATAACCTCGCCCTTTTTAACCTTTTGCCCTAGCTGAACAATCGGCCTTTGGTTAATGCAGGTATTGGCGTTACTGCGCAGAAATTTTTTCAGGTTATAAATGGTTTCCTCAATAACGATCTTGTCGGCCTGAACATGCTTAACCACTCCCGACTCTCTAGCTACTATCACCGCGCCTGAATCTTTGGCAATGCGTTCTTCCAGTCCCGTGCCGACTAAAGGTGCCTGCGGGTTCATTAGTGGAACCGCCTGGCGCTGCATATTGGAACCCATCAGGGCGCGGTTGGCATCATCGTGTTCCAGGAAAGGAATCAGAGAGGCCGCGACACTAACTAACTGACAGGGCGAAACGTCCATATACTGTACTTTATTGCGGGACACCATCGGAAAATCATCAGATTGCCGGCAAGCCACCAGCTTATTAATAAAGTAGCCTTTTTCATCCAGCGGTTCGTTGGCCTGGGCGACAATTTTATCATCTTCGACATCGGCGGAAAGGTATTCAATAGTATTGGTAACTTTGCCGTCAACAACTTTACGGTAAGGGGTTTCCAGAAATCCAAATTCGTTGACGCAGGCATAACTGCTCATTGAGGCAATCAAACCAATGTTAGGCCCTTCCGGAGTTTCAATCGGGCAAATTCGGCCATAGTGTGAATAGTGTACGTCACGGACCTCAAAACCGGCGCGTTCCCGGTTTAATCCGCCCGGACCCAGGGCGCTAAGCCTTCTTTTATGGGTCATTTCTGCCAGGGGATTAGTCTGATCCATGAATTGGGAAAGCTGGCTGCGGCCAAAAAAGTCTTTGATTACTGTGGAGACTAACTTGGAATTAATCAGGCTATGCGGAATCATATTTTCCAGGTCATAAATCGCCATCCGATCGCGCACGGTACGTTCTAGCCTGGCCAGCCCAATACGGAATTGATTTTGCAACAGTTCAGCCACAGTGCGGATGCGCCGATTGCCTAAATGGTCGATATCGTCGACCTTGCCGATGCCGTTTTTAATCTCGATTAAGGTTTTAATCGCCGAGACCAGCGTATCTAAGTCTAAAAGCCGCTCATCCAGCGGACGTTTCTGCTTTAATTTTCGGTTTAGTATATATCTCCCCACCCGGCCCAAGTTATAGCGACGTGGGTCAAAAAACATTCTTTCCATCAAGGAAGTGGCTGCTTCCGGAGTTGCCGGGTCGGCGGGCCGGAGTTTTCGATAAATCTCCAAAAAGGCTTCGGTCTTATTTTGGGTGCGGTCTTTGTTTAAGGTATTAGTAATCTCGCGCACCTCGGTGCTGGCGACATATATTTTTTCAACGTTGGCGTCAGCCAGTTTTTTAATTAATTCTTCATTGAGCTTTTCGTATTTATCAACAATAACCTGTGCGGTTTTTTCATCTTTGATTGGCCGGGCAATAGTCCGGTCAATATATTTGCGTAATGTGCTGAGATTGACCGGGCTTACTTTTTCTGTCCCGCAGAAGGCATTGATAATATCATCGTTTGTTTCGCAGCCGAAGGCCCTTAACAATACCGAGGCCAGCACTTTTTTACGCCGGTCAACTATGGCATAGAGAACATCGTTGATGTCAGTTTCAAATTCAATCCAGGCGCCGCGATAAGGAATAAGGCGGCTGGAGATTAGTCTTTTACCGCTGGGGTGCAAGTCCTCTTCGAAGGAGATGCCCGGAGAGCGGTGCAGCTGGCTGACCAAAACGCGCTCGTCCCCGTTGATGACAAACGAACCCGTTTCAGTCATTAACGGCAGGTCACCCAAATAAACTTCCTGCTCTTTTACATCTTTGCTGGACTTAAGGCGTAAGGTTACTTTTAGCGGTGCGGCATAACTTACCCCCAGGCGCAGGCTCTCATCGATGTTGTATTTCGGTTGGGAAAGCGTATAATGCATAAACATCAGCTTGTAATTTCCATCGGAACTCTCAATAGGAAATACTTCTTTGAACACCTCTTGCAAGCCCGTATCTTGTCTTTTTTGTCTAAGCGCATCAATCTGTAAAAAGTCGGCGAAGGCCTTAGTCTGGATCTCCACTAAGTTCGGTAAATCCAGTACATGGGCCAGTCTTCCGAAACTTTGCCTCTTCACCATAGCTTTAACTCCCTAAATTATGATTTGGGGTGTTACTTTAATTCAACGGTTGCGCCAACAGCGACAAGTTTTTTCTTGATCTCCTCGGCCTCTTCCTTAGTTGTATCTTGCTTGATTGGTTTAGGAGCCGAATCGACCAGGTCTTTAGCCTCTTTAAGGCCGAGATTGGTAATCGCGCGAATTTCTTTAATCACCTGAATCTTGTTCGCACCCACAGTAGCCAAAACCACGGTAAAGGAGGTTTTTTCTTCTTCGGCGGCAGCGGCAGCAACGGGAGTGGCCCCGGCGGCTACCCCGGCGACCATCGGCATACTTGCCGAAACGCCAAACTTATCCTCGAGCACCTTGACTAAATTGGAGAGTTCAAGAACCGTCATGTTTTCAATCGCCTTTACCACATCTTCGGCTTTTTGCGAAAGCTTTACTTCCACCTTGTTTTCTGTTTCTGACATCGCGTCCTCCCTTATTAAAAACACGTTATTGCTTTTTTTCGCTTATTTTATTTAATACTATAACGACACCCCGCATTGTTGCCGCCAGGGTGTTGACTAAACCTTGGATCGGTAATTTAAAACCGCCAAACACCTGTGCCAAAAGCACTTCCCGGGAAGGCATAGTGGCCAGACGTTTTACTGTGGGCAAGTCCAGTAATTGATTTTCCCAATATCCGGCAAAAACCTTAAAATTCTCGTTTTTAGCGGCAAATTCCAACAGGACCTTGGGTAGACGGTTGGATTGTTCTTCACCTAAGGCGATCGCGGTCATGCCACTACGCATTTTATTCAAGGACTCCATATCCAGTTCCTTAAAGACATGGCGCACGATGCGGTGTTTAACTACAAAAAGTGAGGCTTTAATTTCTTTTAATCTTCGCCTTAATTCTTCTTGTTCGACTACAGGCATAGTTCGGAAAGTGGTCACAAAAAGCTGGGAACATTTTGCCAGCTTTTCTTTCATTTCCTTAGCCATAGTTTCTTTACATCCAAATCCCAGACCTTGTTTTTTCATTGCCTTAATCCCTTAAACTGTGCGTTTAATAGTTGGAAATATCTAAGCGTATACCCGGTCCCATTGTCGAGGAGATACTGGCCTTTTTAAAGAAACGGCCTTTTGCCGTTGCCGGGCGGGAACCGCTAATGGCCTTCAAAAGCACCGTGGCATTTTCATAAATATTTTGTTCCGGAAAGGATATTTTTCCGATTGCCGCATGGACATTGGCCGTTTTATCGGCTTTAAACTGGATCTTCCCGGTTTTTAACTCTTTAACGATAGCGGCAATATCCGCACCTACCGTACCGGCCTTGGGGCTAGGCATTAATCCGCGCGGCCCCAGCACCTTACCCAGTTGGGCGACGTCTCTCATCATTTCGGGGGTGCTGGCAGCTTTGTCAAACTCGAGCCACCCGCCTTTAATTTTGTCAATCAGTTCGTTACTGCCGACAAAGTCCGCTCCAGCCTCTTTTGCCTTGGGTGCATCTTCACCCTTACAAAATACACAGACCTTTACTGTTTTTCCGATGCCATGGGGCAAGGTTATTGCGCCACGCACGGTCTGCTCAGATTGTTTAGGATCGATGTTTAACGAACAGACCAGCTCTACAGTTTCGTCGAACTTGGCTGGTTGGGCGTTTTTTAATAGTTTTATCGCCTCAAGAAGCTCGTAGGCTTTTTTCTTATCAATCGCTTCCGATGACTTTTTTAATCTTTTACTGATTTTGCCCATTGTCTTTATGCCTTAGCGTCTTTTTTCGCTGCTGGCGCTGCAGCCGGTTTTGCCGCTGTTGGTGCTTTCGCCGGAGCGTTGCTGGCCTTTTCCTGCACCTGAGCGAGGATATCCATTTTTTCTTTTTGCGTTTCCACCACTACGATGCCCATACTGCGCGCCGTACCGGCAACAGTCTTCATTGCCCTTTCCAGGTCGGTGGTATTTAAATCCTTAAGCTTGGTTTTAGCGATTTCCCGAATCTCATCTTTGGTAACCGCCCCTGCCTGCTCCCTACCAGCCAAACCGGAGGCCTTGGCGATGTTGGCCGCCTGCTTCAAAAGAATCCCGCAGGCTGGGCTCTTAATAATAAAGGTGAAGCTACGGTCTTCGTATGCGGTAATCACTACCGGCAAGACCAGGCCTTCACGGCCCTTAGTTTTTTCGTTAAAGGCCTTACAAAACTCCATAATATTCAAACCATGCTGTCCCAATGCCGGACCAACCGGCGGAGCAGGATTAGCCTGTCCTGCCGAGCAGTAGAGCTTAATTATTGCCTTAATTTTCTTTGTCTTTTTTGCCATTGTCGCGCCTTAAATTTTTTCGACCTGCCAATATTCAAGTTCCACGGGAGTCGCTCTACCGAAAATCGAGACCGTAACCTTTAGTTTTCCCTTATTCGGATTAACCTCATCAACGATGCCGTTAAAATTGGTAAACGGCCCATCGGTTACGCGTACCCCTTCACCCTTTTCGAAGATTACCTTGGGCGTAGGCTTTTCTTTTTTCTCCTCAGCCTGCTTCAGGATGGTTTTAACTTCGTTGTCCTTGAGGGCCTGAGGTTTTTCTTTGGGTCCAATAAAACCGGTTACGCCCGGAGTCGTTTTAATTAGATACCACAATTTGTCCGAAAGATCGACTTCCAACAGCACGTAACCCGGGAAAAACTTACGGTAGGAGATACTTTTTTTTCCGCCTCTGACCTCGGAGACCTTTTCGGTGGGAATGAGAATCTGCGCGATATTGCCTTCCAGCGCGTTTTCCTTTGCCCTTCTCTCAATGGTGACTTTTATTTTTTCTTCGTGGCCGGTTTGGGTGTGAATCACGTACCATTTGGTCGGCATCGTATTACCTAATTACCAGATTAATCATTCGAGCGATAATAAAGTCCACTATTCCTATATATATACTCAGTATGAAGGTAGCGATAATCACCAGCCAGGTGGCGTTTAAGAGCTCCTTGCGCGTAGACCAGGAAACCTTGCCCATTTCGATCTTGACTTCACCTAAAAACTGGCTGGCTTTATTCGGCATTAGATATATATTTACCTTTTTTCCCAGGCTTGAGCTTTTGGCAGGCCTGGAGGGATTCGAACCCCCAACACGCGGATTTGGAGACCGCCGCTCTACCAGTTAGAGCTACAGGCCTATTTAATTTCCTTGTGTAGTGTATGCTTGCGGCAAAACTTGCAGAACTTATTGAACTCTAATTTTACGGTAACGTTCTTCTTATTCTTGGTAGTATAATAATTGCGCCGTTTGCAATCCGCGCAGGCTAAAATAATCTGTTCTTGCATCGCCTTTACTCGATTATTTCACTGATTACCCCTGCCCCTACGGTATGGCCGCCTTCACGGATAGCGAAGCGCAGGTTCTTTTCCATGGCAATGGTAGTGATCAGGGTAATTTCGACCGACACATTATCACCAGGCATGACCATTTCTACGCCTTGCGGCATGGTAACCACACCGGTGACATCAGTGGTGCGGAAGTAG
>JAZDHS010000038.1:0-5877 GCA_043805735.1 Candidatus Omnitrophota bacterium
ACATACGCCAAGAGCCGGCCGTATTTGTCGTAGCGCTCCTGGTCCAACTCCAGACGCACTTTTTTATCTTCTACCAGGCCGCGGGTAAATTGCCAGGCCTTGCGGCCTTGCTCCATAATCCGGGTAATATCTTCGCCTGCGCCCCGGGCATCACGATAGAGTTTATCGCTTTCGTACATCTCCGGGCAATCAATACCGATCAGGCGCACTTTTTCACCGCTGGCCAAAAGCAGCGTATCTCCGTCAAATACCTTAGTCACCAGGACCACCTCATCCGCGGGTTGAGCGCAGGCAGAAAGGGCCAGCGCAACAAATAAACAGCCAATTGCAATTTTAATCACGGCAATCAATATTTTTTATACAATCCAATCAGTTCCGCCTGATCCAGTATGCGGCCAGCCATCGCCTTTTCTACTTCTTCCTTGGTAGCGCCCTCTTCTAACTCCAATTCACTAGATAAGGCATAAAGCTTAAAAAAATAGCGGTGTGTCCCCGAAGGCGGACAGGGCCCGCCGTAATTCACCCGCCCAAAATCATTATAGCCCTGCACGCCGGGGATGCTGTTTTCCTGAATCTGCGTAATAACAGGGATATTAAACGCTACCCAGTGCACCCAGGTACCCCGCGGGGCATCCGGGTCATCGACAATTAAAACCAAGGTCTTGGTTTTCGCCGGCACGTTTTCGATAGTGAGGCTGGGATTAACGTCCGACCCCTGACAGGTAAATTTTTTCGGGATTAACCCATTGTGCTGAAATTCCTTGCTCGTCAATTTCATCATACCCGCCTCCTGCATTTGCCCTGTCATTTCATCTGCGCCTTGCGCCCAAACCAGGCCAAGAAACAGACTGATCAGACCATAGACGACGAAAGAAAATAACTTCCTTTTCACTTGATCCCCTTTTAATTTATTGTGCGCCCGGCACGCATTTTCAAAAATGGAAATAGCGCCAAAGGCGCTAGCGCCAACGCCACTACAAGCACTCCCGACGACACAAAGAGGCTACTGTGTGAGCGCAAAAGCGGCACACTCGCCAATGTCGCGTTAATCACAAAATGGGCAATGATTACTGTTTCCAGGCCATAGCGCAGGAATATCAGGCCTAAAAAAATGCCAAAAATAGTCAATTCAATCCCGCGCACATAGGTCGGAAAGACATGATAAAACGAATGCGAAAATCCCCACAGCAGCGCCGGAATAAAAAGCGCCCACCAGGTCTTATTGAGCCATTTTTTTAAAAAAGAAACGCCAAAAAAACGATACATACATTCTTCCTGTAAGGCCGCGGTAATCGCGATCGTCAGCGGAAAAAGAAACGGCACAAACATCCCGAACATATTCGAATATTCGCTCTCCGGAGGCAGCCAAATATGAAAATAGCGCGTCCCGCAGAGATAGAATAAGGTAATATAGGCAAGAAATATAAAACCCGCCGAGTAGCCGACAACAAATACCGGGGCAACGGCCCTTAAGGAAAAGGTTTTATTTTTAATACTGCTAAAAAGCGCGCACCTGGTGCGCAAGAATTCGGGGTTAGACATCTCGCCCAAAGCGCCGCAGGCCAGCACAATCAGGCCGGAAGACAACACCTGAGTCATTTGCGAGCCCAGCGATTCGGTAAAAAAGGAAACTTTACTCATCGTATCGGGATAATAACTCCACCACAAAGGTAAACTATTAAAAAAATCGACCAACTCCCAGAGCGCGACTACCGAACCCACGGCCAGCCAAAATTTCCAGGCCGCCTGCTCTTTACTCGCGCGCGCATAGAGCACAAAGATCGCGATCAGGACAAGAATATATTTAAGGACGGTAGAGGCCACGGAAAGCATCCGGCCAAAAGAAAGCTCTTTCTGTAGATAGCGGCGAAACTCTTCCGGCACTTTAAGGTATTTTCGGTATTTTCCCAGTGTTGCGCCATAGATATCCGCGTCAACGCGCAGCGTCGCCTGATCAACGCTATAACCCTTCTTTTCCCAGCTGAAATTATAGTCCGTACGGTGCTTTTGTGTAGTGGTGGTACTGTCTTTTAATTCAAATTCGGATAACGCCGCGCCTTGAGCGCTGAGTTGGCCTTGAGCAATACCAACGGCTTTATCCTTGGATAGGCTGGCGCCTGGTGAGTCCTCTAAGACAAAATGGCGGAAAAAGAGCACCTGCGCGGTACTCGGATCAACAAAAACCAAAAAACCTTCTTTTTCCAACTCCCGGAACCAACGCACCCGCCAGAACCAGACCGGAATTCCTTGTTCAATCAGCTCGTTAGATTTTTTTATGCCTTGGGTTTTCTGCAGGTACACCGAGGCCTCAAAGTCGGAGTCAAAAGTAATCGCCCGGTCATAGCCCGCTAACTCAAAGCCTTGAGAGCGGATGAATTTCGCCGATTCCTCCAGGGCCTGTTCTTTACTTACCTTTACATCGATAGAGGCGAAAGGAAAAACATAATCAAAAAAGGCAATAAAAACCGCTAGAGCCGCTAGCCCAGCCAGCAACCATACCCAGAGCACTTTCATTGTTTACTTCATTCCTCTTCTATCCAGTTTGGCATCCTGGCGCCGCCCGATTTTTGCTTTTAGGCGTAAGCCTTTAAAAAAGCCTGCCGGTTTAATCTGCGTTAATTTATACTGCCGGTTATCCACGCGTTTCACCCCGCCCTTCCTTTCTCGGCGTTGCCAATAAAAACATTGCTTTTGCTTAATTTCACCTGCATCGGCTAAACCTTTCTGCTGTACTTTTGTTTGTTATGCATTGCTTGTTTAGGAAGGGCGGGGTTCATTCTACTTTACCTCGATCAGTTCATACTCCAGATTACCAAGGCCAAGTGTTGCGGCGTAACGCAATTGTTTCATCCCGTCTCTTTGCGGGTGGGCCTTTTTAAAGATATCTTTACCCGCGGCCTTATTTACCGCGTCGAAACAGGCCTGATCAATGCTTACCGGATCGCTAGAAGCAAAAATGCCGATATCGCCAACAATGCGCGGGTCATCCTGGGCCAGGCAATCACACTCTTTAGTAATTTTGGTGGCAAAATTGATGAAAGCCACCTTGCCTTTCTTGGCCGCCAGTACGGCATAAGCATACTCGACCATCTTTTCCTGAATCAGATTACCCCCGGACTCCCAATTAACATCAATCACGCCATACGTACAGGCGGCAATGCAGCTGGCGCAGCCGATACAAAGTGAATTATCGATACAAGCCTTAGTGTTTAAGAGCGCTATCGCTTTAACCGGGCAAACCTCTACACACGCCCCACAACCTACGCACTTCTCGGTTAATATATATGGAGAAACATCACAATGTTGTTCCAGCTTTCCTTCGCGGGTGGCGCAACCCATGCCCACGTTTTTCAGCGCCCCACCGAAACCGGTCATCATATGCCCTTTAAAATGACTGACATCCACAATTACGTCAGCGCGATGATAGCAGGAGGCAATCTTGGCCGTTTTAACAAACTGCTGGCCAATATTGACTAAGGAAATATTTTCTTTTTTCCGGTCGTCAGGTATTATCACCTCCGCGCCTACTTTATCCGGAGTAAACCCATGCTCATAAGCGAGCTTCTGATGCTCCTGGGACTGCATTCTCCGGCCGCGATAAAGCGTATTGGTGTCAGATATAAAGGAGCGCCCACCCCGGGATAAAATGGCGTCATAAATTACACGCGCGAATTCCGCTTTGACAAAACCGGTATTGCCCTCTTCCCCGAAGTGGATCTTGATCGCCACGGCATCGCCGATGGTCACGCAGCCCAACACCTCACTCACCTCTAAAAGGCGGATCAGCTTTTCCTGAATCGCCTCCGCGCTATCTTTTTCGGTTACGGAAATAAAATAGACTTTACTGCTCATTTTTCGGCGTCCATGGCCATTTAACACAACTGGCGAGCTCCGGTAAAAGCACATAATCGGCCTGCCCGCGTAAAACTACCGTAGTTACCTTACGCCGCCCGAAGAGCCTTTTGGCCGCCTCCAGGGTCTTGCCGGTTATGGCTACGTCGTCGACCAGCAAAATACGTTTAACGTTGCGCGGAACGCGGGCATTACTTAAAAGTTTGGGCCGGGCATACTGGGGGACATTGGCGGCATCACGGTAATTAATGCGCACAATGCTTAAATCACAGCGTAGTTTATGAGCAATCAGCGTAGCGGGAACCACACCGCCTTCGGCAATACCGACTACCAGCTCACAAGGCGGAAATTGCGTGCTGGCCAAGGCTCCATAGATTGTTTTAAGGCTGACCGTTTCCATCAGTAAGGCTCCTTTTATTTTTTACGAGGATTAGATTAAGCAATAATAAAACGGCGATGCCGGGTAAGGAAATGAACAACGTTTGGATAAACAGCCGTTGCGTAATTAACACTGTTATACAATATGCCCAAACCGCCGCGTACCTCATCCCCTTTTTCATTCGCTGCAAGATATAAAGGCAAAGGCTAAAGATAAGCAGTTCAGCGCTTAAGGGGAAAACCTTTTCTAAAACCGGGTGTCCGGTAATAACGTAATTTAAAACCGGCGATAGCAGGCTAATGGCAAAGGGTGTATAGGGTTTTAAGAGCACTACGGCCACAACCGGGGCATAAAACATCGGCAGCAACCGCGCGCCCAAAGGAAGAGTATCATTCGAGGGAATCAGGTGGATAAAGAACGGCGTAATAATGGAAAAAGCAAGCACCAAAAGCGTCTCTTTAACTTGCCAATACGCTACGGTTTTCTTTAAGGCCAGGGTATTCATCGCCCCTCCATGGTTAAAACCGCTCCTATTATACTCCTAAACATATGTCGCCTCAAGCTTAAAACGAATAGGCCACGCTCGCCTTGATCCAGCGGCCCGGAGCGGAGATGTCCTGCAATTCCTGGTAATACTTATCACCGAGATTGATCCCTTCGACCGCTAAGGTGAAGTCGGCAAATTTCTTTTCGATCTTCAGATCAAAAGTGGTATAACCTTCCCGGTTAACCGGATAAGAAAAATTTTCGACAATGTTGAGCGTTGTCCCTAGAATATCCAACCGGATAATCCCGACTATCTTATGGCGGTTATAGTCAAAGACATATTTAGAAAAATTGTAGGGATTTGCGGTCTGTAAGTCTAAATAAGTGTAGCCTAAAGATAAGGTATTGAGAATGTTTTCCTGGACATCCAGTTGAACATAGACATCGCATCCCGCCACCTCGATGTCACCGACATTTTCCGCCTGCCAGGCTTCTGGCGGGATATCTTTCACCCAATCAATGGTATTATCCTGGTTACGCCTAAAATAACTGAGCGAACAGCGTAACGCCTGGTTGTAAAAATAATCTAGGCCCCACTCATAGTTATTCGACTTTTGAACCTTCAGGCTGGTATTGCCCCGGTTGGACGGGGAACGATAATAGAGCTCCGTAAAGGAAGGCGCGCGCCAGATCCGGTCAAAGGAAAAACTCCCCTTTAGGTTATCCTGAAAAAAATAGCCAGTGGAAAAATGCCCATCCTCCAGATACTCCCATTGCTCGTAATCGCTTATTCCCGCCTGCCCTTCAATAAAAAAATTGTGCCATTTTTTTTCCCGTATTCCTGCGCCTAAACGTTTTTTTAAGCGGTAACGTTTTGAAAGATTAGTGCTGTCAATATGTTCTCTTTCCGCTTCCAGCTCCAGAAACAAATCATTAAAGAGGCTAATCTCGTTTTTTAACCCATACACGTAACTGGTATGGTAATTGGTATAAAAGCTGGGGTCGTGGCGGTTTAAAATATATTTATCCGTATGCCTTCTTAAATAAAGCGTGCTCTCCAGAGAGAACTGCTCTTTCTTCAACCCGGCCAGAAGCGAAATAAAACGCTGGGTAAGATGTTCTTCTTCGTGGGGAAAAGCCGAGGAATAAAAACTGTCGGC
>JAZDHS010000039.1:0-3805 GCA_043805735.1 Candidatus Omnitrophota bacterium
TAGCCCCAGCCGGATTTGAACCGGCGTCTCCACCGTGAGAGGGTGATGTCCTAGGCCAGGCTAGACGATGGGGCCCTGCTTTAGTTTTTGCTGGTTTATTGACGAGTGTTGTATAGTTTATAAAATATAGACGGAAAAGTCAAACAAAATATATTGACTAAGGTGTGCTATTACTGATAAACTGTTGGCATGATTTCCGTAGGAGTAGGCACAAGTGAACAGCCCAATGCCTTTCTTGCCGGCAAGGAAGCGGCACGGCTGGCCTGCAAACAAGCGCAGGAAGATTTCTTGAGCCTTTTCCTCGTCTTCGCTTCGTCTAAATTTGACCAGCAAAAGCTCCTTTTGGGGATACGCTCGATCTGCCCGGATGCCGCCATTGTTGGCTGTTCCTCAGCCGGTGAAATTAGCTCCGCTGGCATTGCCAAAGGTTCGGTGGCCGTCATGGGTTTGAAATCGGCCAGTTTGCGTTTTTCCACCGGCTTAGGCTTAGGCGTCAGCCAAGACCCGCGCTCGGCCGGGCAACAATGCGCCAAACAGGCTATTGCCGGGGAAACGCACAAACGGCACGCCTTCATCATGTTTCCCGACGGCCTCTCCGGTAACGGCCAGGATGTCATCCGCGGGGCACAGGAAGTATTGGGAACAAGCTTTCCCATTCTGGGCGGTTCGGCCGGGGATGACTACCTGTTTCAAAAAACCTACCAGTATCATCAGGATAAGGTACTCAGCGACGCGGTAGTGGGCATTCTGCTTGGCGGCGATATCGCCGTCGGTTTTGGCATCCGCCACGGCTGGCATGCTATTGGCAAGGCCCATGAGGTAACCGAGGCGCAGGGTAACATTATTGAACGGCTCGACGGCAAAGAGGCCTTAAGCATTTACGAAGATTATTTCGGCGCAGAGGCCGAAAACCTAAAAACGGCCTCCTGGGCGAAAATCGCCACGATTTACCCTTTAGGCATGTCGATACCGGATGAAGACGAATATCTGATCCGCTATGCTTATAAGGCTACGCCCGCGGGAGCGCTGATCTGCGCCGCCGAAGTCCCCCGCGGCTCAGAAGTGCGCCTGATGATTGCCGATAAAGATAGCGTCCTGCAGGCAGCGAAAGAAGCCGCTCAGATGGCCAAGGAACACCTGGGCCAGGCCGCGATTAAGGCCGTGCTGGTCTTTGACTCGATCGCGCGCAAGAGGGTGCTGGCCCGTAACGCCCCCGAGGAAATTGCGCTGATCCGCAAAACACTGGGCACGACCTGTCCGATGATCGGATTTTACAGTTACGGTGAACAGGCTCCACTGAAGGCCGAGCGCTATATCGGCGCTTCTTATTTCCATAACGAGACCGTGGTGGTTTTGTGCCTGGCAGAAACAAAAAAATAAAGAGGATGGTATGGTTAGTATAAGTTTGGTTCCGGTGATCACCAGTTTAGTCATCCTGGCTTCCTTTACCTATCTGATTATGGTCACGGAACGCCAAAGCAAGGCCCGGCAAACCATGCAGCGCTCATTGGAGAAACTAAAAAAGGCCTATGACGAGCTCGACGAACAGGCCAGGATTATCGTAAAAAAAGACTTAGAGCTTAATAAGACTCAGGAAGAGTTGGATAAAAAACTCAATAGCCTTTACAACCTGCATAAATTGAGCAAGGCGATCAGTTCGACGTTCGACGCCGAAAAGATTTTTTCCCAGATCGATAAATCTTTTATCACGGAGTTAGGTTTTGACCGCGGCCTGATTGCCTTTGCCGCCAAGGAAGGAAAAGAATTCTTCTTCCCGGTCGTGGTTGGATTTAGCGAACATCAGCAAATTGCCATCAAACAGCACTTGATCCAAAAAGATTTGTTGCATAAATTACCGCAGCCGGTTTTGGCCGACGGCAGCATCTCCTTCGATGAAGAAAAAAAAGAATTATCGCGGATACTGGAAATGTCTTCCTTTTGCTTAGTGCCGTTAATCTCCCAGGAGGCGCCCCTGGGTTTAATTATCGTCGGTAATGACCTGCCCTATGCCGGGGTTACTGAAGGCGATGTCGAGATTCTCTCGATTTTCGCCGGCCAAATTGCCGGCGGGATCGAAAATGTCCGCCTTTACGAAGCGCTCTGGCGTTCGCATCAGGATTTGGAAAAACGGGTTACCGAAAGAACGCGGGAATTGGCGCTGGCGAACGAGAAGCTCAAGAAAATCGACAAATTGAAATCGGAATTCGTCTCCGCCGTATCTCATGAGCTAAGAACCCCGCTCACCTCGATTAAAGGCTACGCGGCCATACTGATGGCCGGTAAACTTGGCGAAGTGCCGGAAGCGGTTAAAGAACGTTTGGATAAAATCAACCGCCACTCCGACAGCCTGACCCAGCTGGTTAATGATCTTTTGGACATCAGCCGGATTGAATCAGGTAAGGTCGGGATGAAACTGGAACAGCTCAAGCTTAAAGAAATTATCGATGAGGTAAGCGATCTGGTGATGCCACAGGTAAAAGAGAGAAAGATCCAGCTCAATACCGAAGTCCCCGCAGAGCTCTCCCTTTGTCTGGCCGACAAAGTACAGTTGGTGAGGGTATTTACCAACCTGCTGGGTAACGCCCTGAAATTTACTCCGGAGAAAGGCACAATCGCGATCAAGGTAAAAGAACAGAAGGACGCGTTCCTGGTGGATGTCAGCGACACTGGCATCGGTATCGCCGATGAGAATTTAGAGAATATTTTCGAGGAATTTTACCGTGTCGATAACGCAATTAACCAAAACATTAAAGGCACAGGGTTAGGGCTCTCACTGGTGCGCCGGATTATCCAGGCCCATAAAGGCCGGATTTGGGTAGAAAGTACGGTCGGGGTAGGTACTACGTTTAGCTTTACGCTACCTAAAGCCTAAGAGGTATGAAAAAATGGCGAAAAAACGTATTTTAATTGTCGATGATGATCTGGATATTCTTGACGTCTTGCGCCTGACTATCCCCGAAGAGGAATATGAAGTAGTCCAGGCCCAGGACGGACAAGAGGCCTTGGATAAGGTATACGAGCGGCCGCCGGATTTAATTATTTTGGACTACGTGATGCCCAAGCTTGACGGGGTAAAGGTCTGCCAAACGCTCAAAAAAGATATCCTGCTGCGCCATATGCCGATTATCTTACTCACCGGCAAGGGCGATGTTAAAGATAAGGTGCGCGGCCTCGATGCCGGGGCCGATGATTATATTGTTAAGCCGTTTGAGCCGGAAGAACTCCTGGCGCGCATCCGCATGACCCTGCGGCGTAGTGAAATCGACCTCGATGCCGCTCCGCTCACCCGCTTACCCGGCAATGTTTCCATTTATAACGAAATTGAAAAACGGATTAAAAGCGCTAAGCCGTTTGCGGTAGCTTATATCGATCTGGATAAATTTAAAGTCTTTAACGATAAATACGGCTTTACCTGGGGTGACCGGATTATCCAGGAAACCGCGCGTGTCTTAATCAAGGCCGTGGAAGAAAAAGGTAAGTCTGATGACTTTCTTGGCCATATCGGTGGGGATGATTTTGTGGTGATTTGCGCCCCGGAAGATGTCGACCGGATTTGTAAGCAAATTCTGCGCGATTTTGAAAACGTCACTCTACCGCTTTACACCACTGAGGACCAAAAGAAAGGCTATATCTTCGGTAAAGACCGCCAGGGCAAGACCATCAAGACCGACCTGCTTTCGCTATCGATCGGGGTAGTCACCAACCAGCAGCGTAATATTACGCACGTTGCCCAGCTTGCCGAAATCGGCGCGGAGCTCAAAGAATACGCTAAGACGATGAAGGGCAACGCTTACGTTAAGGATAA
>JAZDHS010000040.1:0-7941 GCA_043805735.1 Candidatus Omnitrophota bacterium
GGCATCGTGTTTTTCCGGGGCATATTCATAGCTCTGGTCCTTTTTCACTTCCTTGGTCGGTTTACCCAGGACCCGCTCGGCGTCCGTCTTAGTCGATACTCCGGGCTCCAGGCCCAGATAAGTTCCGGCATAAACTGCCGAGGCAAAAAACAGTCCAATAAGCAAAAAGAGGCAGAATTTTCTCATCTAAACTCCGTTTATTCCTGCAGTTTCTCGGGGTGGTGCTTGACCACCTTGGCGTTGATCATATAGATAACGTCTTCGGCAACATTGGTGGCGTGGTCACAGATACGCTCCAGAAAACGCGAGATTAAGAGCAGCTGCACGGCCCGAGGCGCGGTCTTGCCGTCCTTGACCATATAATCCTCAACAAGCTCTTTTTGAATGGCATTACGTAGGCTGTCGGCCTCGGGGTCGCACAAGAGCACCTTTTTAGCCAGTTCACTGTCACGCTGAACAAAGGCATCAATCGACATTTTTACCATATTTTGGGCAATAGCGGAGAGTTTAGGAATATCGACTAAGGGTTTTAATAGCGGCTGATCGATTAATTGCAGGGTGCGCTGGGCAATATCCAAGGCGATGTCGGCAATACGCTCCAGCTCGGCGTTAATCTTCATCGCCGTGGTGATGAAACGCAGGTCTTTGGCCATCGGCTGGTGCAGGGCGATTAAGTCGATGCATTTATCGTCAACGGCTAGTTCCAATTGGTCGATATTATCATCGTTGCTAATCACGCTCTCGGCCAATTGCTTATCGCGTTTTTTGAGCGCTTCAATGGATTTATAAATCGCCTCTTCGGCGTAGGTGCCCATCTGCAAAATATCTTTATTGAGTTCTGTCAATTCCTGGTCAAAATGCCTTTGCATTTTTTACCTCCAATTTTTCGCGTTATCCGTATCTTCCGGTAATGTAATCTTCTGTGCGTTTATCCTGCGGCGCGGTAAAGATGCCTTCAGTCCGGCCAAACTCGACTAATTCACCCAAGAGCATAAAACCGGTTTCCTCGGAAACCCGGGCGGCCTGCTGCATATTATGGGTAACGATAATAATCGTATAACTGTTTTTGAGCTCACGCATTAATTCTTCGATCCGCGCGGTAGCCTGCGGGTCTAAAGCTGAACAGGGCTCATCCATCAGCAGCACATCGGGTTTGACGGCGATCAGCCGGGCAATGCAGAGCCGCTGTTTTTGCTCAAGCGATAGGCGTAAGGCCGGCTCTTTTAAGCGGTCCTTAAGCTCATCCCACAAAAGTACGCTCTTTAAGCTTTGCTCCACAATCGCGTCGCGTTCGGTGCGAGAAGCGCTGGCAAAATGAATCTTTTCGCCGAAGATAATATTTTCGTAAATGGATAGCGGAAAAGGATTCGGCCGTTGAAAGACCATCCCCACTTCTTTGCGCAAGGTCACTAAATCAAACCGGGGATCAAGGACATTGTTGCCGTCGATTAAGACCTCGCCCGTGGTCCTGACCCCCTCGATCAAGTCGTTCATCCGGTTAAACACGCGCAAGAGCGTGGACTTTCCGCAGCCGGATGGCCCGATGATCGCAGTGATCTTATTCGGCGCAAAAGAGGCCTGGACTTTGATCAGGGCCTGAAAAGAACCGTACCAGAGATTTAAATTATTAGCAATAATCTTGGACATTAACCAAACTTTCCACGAATATAACCGTCGGTGCGTTTATCCTGGGGAGCGGTAAAGATTTTGTCCGTCCGATCCAGCTCAATCAACTCGCCGCTTAAGAAGAAAGCGGTCTGATCCCCCACACGCGCGGCCTGTTTGACGTTATTGGTCACTAAAACGATCGTATATTGCTCTTTTAACTTGATCATTGCCTCTTCGACTTTGGCCGTGGAAATCGGATCAAGCCCCGAACATGGCTCGTCAAATAATATTACTTCCGGCTCCACGGCTAAGGTCCGGGCGATGCAGAGGCGCTGCTGCTGGCCACCCGACAACTTAAAGGCCGACTCGGACAACCTATCCTTTACCTCTTCCCAAAGATAACCCTGTTTAAGGGCTTGCTCTACTTTTTCCGCCAGTTGCTTTTTACTTTTTACACCTTGCATCCGCACACCATAGACCACATTGTCAAAGATCGATAATGGTAGTGGTAAGGGGAGCGCAAAGACCATCCCTACCTTGCGCCGCACCAGCTCAACGTCAATTTTATTGATATCCTGGTCGTCAAAGAGGATTTCCCCTTCCATCTTTAAATGCATGTTAAGATCATTTAAACGGTTAAGCGCGCGCAAAAAGGTAGTCTTGCCGCTATTGGACGGCCCGATCACGCTTAAGATTTCATTAGCCGCGATTTCCATATTGACGCTCTTTAAGGCGTAGACGGGGCCAAACCAGATATTCAGGTTTTTAATATTGAACTTGCTGGGGTTCACCACTTTTTACGCTTTCTAAATTTATAACGGATGAGGATCGCCACTAAATTCATCACCAGCACCATCGTCAATAACACTAACGCCGTGCCGTATCGGACCTTTTCATCAACGTTGGGCACCTGCGTGGAAATCACATAAAGATGATAGGGCAGCGCCATCGCCTGGTCGAAAAGGGACTTCGGCAGTTGCGGCAGATAAAAAGCGGCTACCGTAAAAAGAATCGGCGCGGTTTCTCCGGCCGCCCGGCCTAAACCTAAAATCGTGCCGGTCAAAATTCCCGGGATGGCATTGGGTAAGACAACATAGCGGATCGTCTGCCATTTGCTGGCCCCGCAGGAAAGGCTGACCTCACGAAAGGAATAGGGCACACTTTCTAAGGCCTCGCGTGAAGCGGTAATGATCAGCGGTAAAATCATGATCCCTAAGGTGAGTGAGCCGGAAAGTATCGAGGCCCCAAATTTGAAGAAGACCACGAATAGCGCCAGGCCAAATAGCCCATAGACCACCGAAGGCACTCCGGCGAGATTGACAATCGCTAATTTAATCAAGCGCGTTAAGATATTATCGCGGGCGTATTCGCTTAAATAGATGGCGGCCAAAAGGCCAATGGGCAAGGCAAAAATGATTGCCCCGCCAACTAAGTAGATCGTGCCGATAATCGCCGGAAAAATTCCGCCGGCGCGCATCCCCTGGCGGGGAATATCACTTAAAAATTGCCAGGTGATCGCCGGTAAACCTTTTTGCACAATGACGACGACGATTAAGCCCACCGGTACAACCACTAAGAGGGTGGCCAGGAATAAAAAGAAAAAGGCGATTTTCTGTGAACGATGGGAATTACGCATTATTGTTTTTTGTGTAAAAATAGGTCAGCGGTGACGTTAACCGCAAAACTAATTACAAATAAGACAATACCGATGGCAAAAAGGGCAAAATAATGTTCACTGCCGACTACGGCCTCGCCCATTTCCGCGGCAATTGTCGCGGTTAAGGTGCGTACCGGCGCAAAAATACTCTGCGGTATTACCGCGGCATTACCGGTGATCATCATCACCGCCATGGTCTCACCGATCACCCGGCCGATACCGAGCATTACCGCGGCCAAAATGCCCGAGGACGCCGCCGGTAGCATCACTCGCCAAATTGTCTGCCAATGCGTAGCCCCTAAAGCCAAGGCCCCCTCTTTATAATTTCTGGGGACAGAATAGAGCGCATCTTCAGCAATGGAAACAATTGTCGGCATGGCCATAAAGGCAAGCATTATTGAACCGGATAAAGCGGTCAGGCCAGTGGGTAGATGAAAAGCGGATTTAACGAACGGCACCAGCGTAACCATACCAATAAAGCCTAGGACTACGCTGGGGATCGCCGCCAATAGCTCGATGCCGCCTTTGAGCACTTCTTTAATTTTTCCGGGGGCGATTTCGGCGATGTAGACAGCGCAGGCCACGCCAATGGGGACAGAGATTAAAGCCGCGCCTAATGTGACTAAGAGAGAGCCAAGAATTAAGGGTAAGATGCCTAAGCGCGCCGGTTCGGAGATCGGATACCAGCTTTTTCCAAAGAGGAATTTAGCGGGCAGAACGGTCTGAAATACGGCTAATCCTTCTTTAAGCAGGAATAAAAAAATCAGGACCACAAAAAAAATCGACGCCAGGCCGCAGATTAGAATCAGCTTTTCAATAAGAAACTCTTTAACCTTGCGCATGAAGATTATTTTTTAATCGGTACGAAATCAGTGGCTAAAACGATCTCCTGCCCGGGCGCGGAAAGCGCAAAATCGATAAATTTCTGCACCAAACCCGCAGGTTTGCCGTTGGTATAGACAAACAGCGGCCGGGAGATGGGATAGGTTCCGCTTAAAACGTTTTCAATGGTTGGCGCGACATATTCCGACTGGACGCTTTGGGCAATCGCCAGTGGTTTTTGCTTATTGGAAATATAGCCCATACCATAATAGCCGATTGCCGCGGGATTACTGCCGACTTCATCGGCAATCGCCTGCGAAGAAGAAAGCATTAACGCGCCGGGGGCAAATTCTTCTTGAGATGCGGGATTATTTTTCCGCAGTACATGCTCTTTAAAATAAACATGGGTTCCGGAATTGACTTCCCGGGAAAGTAAAACTATTTTTTCAGCGTTTCCGCCTACTTCTTTCCAATTAGCAATCTTACCGGTAAAAATATCGGCCAACTGCTCAGTGGTCAGCTGGCTGAGCGGATTAGCCGGATGCACGACCACGGCCAGGCCGTCTAAGGCGACCTTAATTTCGTAGGGATTAATCCCCTTTTTCTGGGCCAGGGCAATTTCTTTTTCTTTGATGTTTCTTGAGCTCATCGCGATATCGCAGCTACCGCTGATCAGGCTGGAAAGCCCGGTACCCGAACCGCCGCCGGTAACCGCCACAAAGTCAGCCGGGTTTAGCTCCATATATTTCTCCGCCCAGGCCTGCCCCAGGTTGACCATGGTATCTGAGCCTTTGATTTGGATCGAATTCTTTGCCGAGGCGGCAAAGCAAGAACTCATGCCTAGTAACATAATTATTATTGCCGATAGTTTCTTGAGCATTCCCTACTCCTGCATTGCATGAGGGACGTCCCCTTACGCAGGGAACGTCCCTCATATTTCTTAATCGGGACTGGCGCCTGAGCCGCCAACTGGGCCGGCCGGATTTTCCCAATTCGTCCCCTCACCGCCAACTTGGCCGGGGGGATTGTTGTCTCTATCTTGAGCTTGGTGCCACTGTTGGGCCTCGGTTTGGTCAACAATGCCGTCTTGGTTGGTATCGGCTTTCAACTCCCAAGGCTGGTCGGCAACGGTCTTATCTTTCCACTGCTGCAATTCGGTTTCATCGACTATGCCGTCTTGGTTAGTATCGGCATCGCGTTTAATTTCTCTATCAAGCTCTCGATCTTTCCACTGTTGCAGTTCGGTTTGATCAACCGTACCATCATTGTTAGTGTCGGCTTTTTGTTCCCAAGGTTTATTCACTTCGGCGTTCTGCTCCTGATTCTGTTGTTTCAATTGTTGGGCTTGTTGGGCTTCGGTCTGGTCAATTGTGCCATCCTTGTTAGCATCAACCTTTTTCTCCCAAGGCTTATTCACTTCGGCTTTTTGCTCTTGCTTCCTTTCTTTCCACTGTCCCAGCTCGGTCTTATCTACGGCGCCGTCTTTATTGGCATCAGCTTTCTTTTCCCAACGCTTGTCAACGGCCTGTTTAGGCGCTTTATCGGGGCTGGCTCCGGGACCACCGGCTGCGCCAGCGGGATTCTCCCAGTTTGTGCCTTGGCCACCGGCTGCGCCGGGGGGATTATTGTCTCTATCTCCGCGTCCACCTCTGGAGCGAATACGGTCGGGACTGGCTCCGGGACCACCGGCTGCGCCAGCGGGATTCTCCCAGTTTGTGCCTTGGCCACCGGCTGCACCCGGCGGATTGTTGTCGCGATCACGCCGCGGTGCGGCAGAGGCAGTGACGGAAAATAAGATAAAAGCGGCTAGCGCAAAAAATAAAACCAACAACATACCCTTACGCATCTTCCCCTCCTTTTCTTGTTACGTGTGGAGTCCCCTCCCCGAAGGGGATTAAAATTTATTTCACTCTCACGCTTGGTTGAAGCAGTATCGGATTCTTCTGGATCACCGTCGGTAACCCCATATTATCGAGTAAGTCAATAAACGGATCGGGGTCCAACTCTTCAACGTTGACCATCGTTTGCACATCCCAGATACCTTTGGCAATCAGGATTGCCGTGGCCGTCGCCGGGACACCGGCAGTATAAGAAATGGCCTGCGCTTCTAGTTCCTTGTAACACTCAGCATGGTCACAGATATTATAAATAAAGATTTCTTTCTTTTTGCCGTTCTTTTCTCCTTTCACGTAATTACCGATACAGGTTTTGCCCGTATAATTTGGCGCCAGCAATGCCGGATCGGGCAAGAGTGCTTTGAGTACCTTTAGCGGGACTACTTCCACCCCCTCATTGGTTTTAATTGGTTTCTCCGAAGTTAAACCCAAGTTGACTAGCACCGAAAAGACATTGATGTAGTGGTCGCTAAAACCCATCCAGAAGCGGATGCTGTTGGCGTCAATATTTTTGGAAAGCGAATGTAATTCATCATGGCCATTTAAATACACCGGCTGCGACCCGACCACTGGAAAATTATAAATCATTTTAATTGCATGCACTTTTTCCATCACCCATTTGCGGTCAATCCAGGTCCAGACCTTTTTAAACTCGCGGAAATTTATTTCCGGGTCAAAATTGGTGGCAAAATATTTGCCGTGGCTGCCGGCATTGACATCTAAAATATCAATGGTATCAATTTTATCAAAATGGTGTTTCGCCGCCAGCGCGCAGTAGGCATTGACTACGCCCGGGTCAAACCCGGCGCCTAAAATGGCGGTAATACCCTTTTCTTTGCAGCGGTCCTTGCGCTTCCATTCGTAGTTAGCGTACCAGGGCGGGTCTTCGCAGACTTTATTCGGGTCTTCGTGGATAGCGGTATCCATATAGGCTACACCGGCTTGAATACAGGCCTCCAGCACAGACATATTCACATAGGCCTGGGCCAAATTGATCACGATTTGGGAGTTAGTTTCTTTGATTAGTTTAACCGTAGCCGCAATATCTAAAACGTCGATTTGGCGGGAATAGAGTTTTTTCGTTTTATCTTTAATATGGTTTTTTCTTTTGACGCTTTCAATAATTTCCTCGCATTTCTGCTGTTTGCGCGAGGCAATACAGATGTCACCGAGGATATCATTCTCTTGAGCGCATTTATGCGCGGCCACGTGGGCAACAGCGCCGGCTCCGACAATTAAGACATTTTTCCGCATCTCGCTAAAACCTCCGAACTAAGATAAACTATTCGCAAAATCCTTATAGTTAAACCGGCGCACGACATCAATTTTACCACTGAGCCTTTTTACGGCAATTGCCGGCATCGCCAGGCCGTTAAACCAATTTTTCTTAACCATTGTATAGCCGGCGGCATCACAGAACCGCACGATACTGCCGATTTTTAACCGGGCTTTAAAACGGTAGGTGCCGAAAATATCACCGGCTAAGCAGGAACGGCCGGCCAGCATATATTGAAAACGGCCGGAGCTTTCCATTTTGGCGTTGGTGCGGTAAATCAGTGAATCCAGCAGATGCGCCTCAATCGAGGCATCAACGATAGCGATGTCAACACGGTTACGGACAATATCTAAAACTTTGGTCACCAGTTCCGCCGATTGCGTAATCGCGGTTTCTCCCGGCTCTAAATAGACCTGGATCTTAAAGCGCCGGCTAAACGCTTTTAAGCGTTGGCAAAATTTTTCCAGCGGGTATCCTTCTTTAGTAAAATAAAACCCGCCGCCTAAGCTCACCCATTCTAAGCGTTCCAGTATCTCGCCGTAGGTGCAGCCAATGTATTCTAAGTGCGCTGAAAATTGTCTAAAATCGCCGTTTTCGCAGTTATAGTGAAACATTACGCCGCTAATGTGCGGTAAGGCTTTCAAAAGTGTTTGTTTACTGGTCACGCCCAAGCGGGAAAATTT
>JAZDHS010000041.1:0-21125 GCA_043805735.1 Candidatus Omnitrophota bacterium
GACAAGTTTATTTCCCTGGATGAGCGCGCGCGCATTGCCAACTCCCAGAATGTGGACTTTTTTATCAGCGTTCATGCCAATGCCTCGCGCTCCAAATGGGTCTCCGGAGTAGAGGTTTTTTATATTTCCGAGCAGATTGACGATAATACCCGCTCAAAAAAGACAGCCAAAAATTACGACCCGGATGTGGACAGCAAAGTAACCGGCGCAAAAACCGAGGCGATTGTCTGGGACCTCATCCACAGCGATAACCGCGCCAGCTCCCGGGAAATGGCCGAATATGTCTGCTCTAGTTTAAGCCAGAGCCTTACCCAGAAAAACCGGGGCACCAAACAGGCGCGTTTTTATGTCTTAAATGGCACTAATACCCCGGCAATTTTAATTGAGGTGGGCTTTATCAGCAACCCCACCGAGGAAAAGAAATTAACCGAATCAAGCTACTGCGGCAAAATCGCGCAGGCCGTGACTGACGGAATCCTCCAGTACAATCGCACCAACAGCCAAGAGTACTATTCGCGTAATTGAAGATGAAAAAATTTAACCGTCCTATTGGCATATTTGACTCCGGTATCGGCGGCCTGACGGTAGTCAAGGAAGTAATTAAGGAATTACCCGGCGAAGACATTGTCTACTTTGGCGATACGGCCCGGCTGCCCTACGGAAATAAGTCTCCGAAAACAGTAATTCAATTTTCTAAAGAAAACGTCGAATTTCTGCTGCGTTTCGGCGTGAAACTGATTATCGTGGCCTGCAACACCTCTTCCAGTATTGTATTACCCGTATTAATGCGTAGATTTAAGATTCCGATCTTAGGTGTGATTCGGCCGGCGGCGCGCCAGGCCGTAGAAATTACGCAATCCGGGCGCATCGGTATTATCGGTACGCGCACTACGGTAGAGAGCAAGGCCTACCAGCGCGAAATCAAAAAGCTCAACCCCTATGCTAAAATCTTTGCCCAGGCGTGTCCCTTGTTTGTGCCCCTGACCGAAGAGGGGATGGTCGATGATACAGTCACACGGCAGATGGCGAAGCGCTATTTGCAGCCACTGTTAAAGAACGATATTGATACGCTGATTTTAGGCTGTACCCATTATCCGTTGCTGGTCGATGTGCTGCGCCGGGTGGTCGGTAAGCGTATCCAGTTTGTCAATTCCGCCCGCCGTACTGCGCAGGAGGCGCGGAAAATCTTAGTTGCCCATAATCTCTGCGCGCGGCGAAAGGACCGGCCCGGCCGAAGGGTCTTTTTTGTATCCGACGGACCGGAGGTCTTTAAGAAGGTCGGCCGGAGTTTTTTGGGAAAAGAACTTACGGCCAGGGTGCAGAAGGTATAATATGTACGTTATCAAAGTCCAGTCTTCTTTTAATGCCGCCCATAATCTGCGCGGGTATCGCGGAAAATGCGAGAAGCTCCACGGCCATAACTGGAAGGTAGAAGTGGAAATTTCCTCTGCCGCGCTGGATAAAAACGGTATGGTCCTCGACTTTCATGTTGTAAAAAAACAAATCAACCGCGTGCTCGTCAAGTTAGACCACTCTTACTTGAACTCACTCGCCTATTTTAAAAAAAACAATCCCACCTCCGAAAAAATCGCCGAATTTATATTTTTTGAGCTGAAAAAATTATTGAAAAAAAAGCCGTGCCTTCTGCAGGCGGTGTGGGTTTGGGAGACCGAGACCGCGGCGGCAATATTCAGCGAAAAAGAGCATGCGTGAAAAAGCGGTAGTGCTTTTATCCGGCGGGATTGATTCCGCGACCTGCCTTTATTTAGCGAAAAAACTCGGGTTTTCTCCGCGCTGCCTTATTTTTGATTATGGCCAGAGGCACCACCGGGAAATTAGCGCGGCAAAAAAGATTGCTCGAGGCCTTGGCTGTGCCTATAGCGTCTGTAAGATTTCCTTGCCCTGGAAGGGCTCAAGCCTACTGGATAAAAAAATAAAAATTTTGCCGGTTGCAAGTCACAGGTCACAAGTTACAAGTAAGATTCCGAATACCTATGTGCCGGCGCGGAATATTATTTTTTTAAGTTTTGCGCTCTCAGCTGCCGAGGCAATTGGAGCCAGTTATATATTTATCGGCGCGCATACCGAGGATTATAGCGGATATCCGGATTGCCGGCCGGAATTTTACCGCGCCTTTCAAAAAGCGGCCGAGCGTGGCACAAAGGCCGGGGTAGAAAAAAAAGCGATCGTTATAAAAACACCCTTGATTAATAAATCGAAAGCCGAAATTATCCGTTTAGGTCAAAGCCTGCATGTCCCGTTTGAACTTACCTGGTCATGCTATCGCGGCCAAAAGCGGCCCTGTGGAAGCTGTGATTCCTGCCGTTACCGGTCGAGGGGTTTTCACCAGGCGGGGATAGAGGACCCGGCGTTATGAACCCCGCCCTTCCTAAAACCGATTGGCATTATATTTATTTGCTTCGCAGCAAAATGAACGGGTGGATCTATATAGGTTGCACAAATGATTTGAAGAAAAGATTAGCAGAACATAACGCTGGCAAAGTTTTCACAACTAAAAAGATGCTACCTATAGAGTTAATTTACGTTGAAGCCTACAAGTCTAAAGACTTAGCCTTTGCAAGAGAAAAAGCTTTAAAACAATATGGAAGTGGCTTAGCAAAACTAAAAAGCAGACTAGGCATTGCTGGGAAAGGAAGGGCGGGGTGAAAAAGGCCAAGATTGCCGATATCTTTTTTAGCCAGCAGGGCGAGGGGGTATATGCGGGAATCCCTCAGGTATTTATCCGCTTTTATGGCTGCATGTGCCACTGCCGATTTTGCGATACGCCTTTGAACCATTACGAAAAATATTCGCCGCTTGAGGCTTACTACGAGATAAAACGATTCACCCAAGGCTTCCACTCGCTTTGTATTACCGGCGGAGAACCCCTGCTTAACGCCGATTTCTTATGGGAATTCCTGAAATTAGTAAAATATGACGGTATCAAGACCTATCTTGAAACCAACGGCATTTTAGCCGATCAGTTAGAGCGGCTTATCGACGATATTGATATTATCGCGATGGACTTTAAGTTGCCCAGTTCAACCGGCATGCGCCAGTATTGGAATGAGCACCGCCAATTCTTAGAGCGAGCCCGGCAAAAAGAGGTATTTGTGAAAATGGTGATTTGCCTGGATACCACCCTCGAAGACATCGACCAGGCTATTGCGATCCTGCGCGAGGCCAAGGCAAACGATATTCCCGTAGTCCTGCAACCAAACTTCTTCGAACTAGGAAAAGAACTTTTAGCGTATCTGCGCCAACTCAAAAGCCATTGCCGTAAACATTTAAAACAAGTGGAAGTAATCCCGCAACTGCATAAAATAACCGGAGTAAAATAGCCGATGCGTACTATTGATGCCAAAACTATTACCAATGCGGTAGCGCAATTGTCGATCCGGGCCAATACCCATCTGCGTAGCGATGTTACCCAGGCGCTGCGTCTGGCGCTAGCTCAAGAAAGCAATACCCGGACCAAAAAAATGATCCGCGCCATTTTGGAGAATGCCGCTTGCGCGCGCAAAAACAAACTCGCGCTTTGCCAGGATACCGGCCTGGCCTATGTGTTTGCCGAATTAGGCCAAGGCGTGGTTATCCGCGGCGGTGACTTTACCGCGGCGATTCAGCGGGGCATCGCCCAGGGATATCAGCGGGGCTCTTTACGTAATTCGGTAATCGCGCATCCCTTGAAAAGAAACAGCGGTTCAGATTTTCAGCCGGGCGTGGTCCATCTGGAAATGGTCAAGGGCAGTCATCTGAAGTTGACCGTGTTTCCCAAGGGTTTTGGCAGCGAAAATAAAAGCCAGGCCAAAATGTTTAAACCGACGGCCGGGATTACCGAGATTAAACAATTTATCCTGGAGGCAGTCAGAAATGCCGGGGCCGCGGCCTGCCCACCGTTTGTGGTCGGTGTGGGTATTGGCGGCGGATTTGACTATGCTGCTTTTTTGGCCAAGAAGGCGCTGTTGAGAAATGTCACAGGTCATACCCTTACGGGTACAGGCAGGTCACAGGTCACAGGTCGAATATATAAATTAGAGAAGGAATTATTAAGAGAGATTAATAGATTGAATATCGGGCCAATGGGTTTAGGCGGCAAAACTACGGCCTTGGCTGTCAATATCGAAACCTACCCCACGCATATTGCCGGACTGCCCGTGGCCGTAAATATCAGCTGCCATGCCTTGCGCAGCGCCACGGCGCGATTATGAAAAAGGTCTTTACTCCCCTTAACGAGGTAACTGCTTATGCCTTAAAGGCCGGCGAGGAAGTTTTGCTCGACGGCGTGGTTTATACTGCGCGCGATCAGGCCCACCAGTGTTTAACGCAAGCGCTTAAAGAGAAAAAGCCGCTTCCGATTAGCCTGAGCGGCCAGGTATTTTATTATTGCGGGCCAACGCCGGCGCTTCCCGGCCGGCCGATTGGCTCCTGTGGTCCGACCACCAGCGCGCGGATGGATGATTTCACTCCGCTTTTACTGGAAAACGGCCTAAAAGGGATGATCGGCAAAGGTGAGCGTAGTGAGGAGGTAATCAAGGCGATTAAAAAATACCGGGCCGTATATTTCCTGGCTTATGCCGGTTGCGGGGCCCTAATCGCCGAGTATATTCAAAGCGCGAGGTTAGTAGCTTACAAAGGGCTTGGCCCGGAGGCGATTTATCGCCTGGAAGTGCGGAATTTTCCCTTGATTGTCGGAATCGATGCGCGAGGAAAAAGCGTCTTTGTCTAGAACACTCAGTTGTTTAATTCTTTTCTTGTTGATCGCCGTTACGGCGCTGGCCGAAGAGGATAGCGTAAAACTCAGGCAAAAAAGAGGCGCGGGAAAAGTTCAATTACTGCAATATGAAAACGGGCATTGGCAGATGCTGGTTGGCGGTGAATCCTATTTTATTAAAGGGATAGTCTATGAGCCGGTCAAAATCGGCGAGCGGCTGACGGCATCGAATATGTGGATGAATTACGACCTTAACAATAATGGCCTTTTGGACACGGCCTATGATTCCTGGGTCGATAAAAATACAAATGATATCCAGGATGCCGATGAGCCGGTGGTTGGCGATTTTCAATTGTTGCAAGAAATGGGCTGCAATACGATTAGGATTTATCACCCCGCAAACGTTAAGAAAGAAATTTTGGCGGATTTATATAATCGTTTCGGTATTCGGGTAATGATGGGTAACTTTTTAGGCGCCTATACCTGGGGTTCGGGCGCGAGCTGGGAAGAAGGCACTGATTACACCGACCCCGAGCAACGACGCAAAATGCTCGAGGACGTCCGGAGGATGGTTCAGGAATTTAAAGATGAGCCGTATCTATTATTCTGGATGTTAGGAAACGAAAACGAAATGGTCGGGTCCAAGGAAAACTCCACTCTCAATAATACCAATGCCAGTTCGGTCCCCGAGGTATATGCTAAATTCGTCAATGAGGTAGCCGCGATGATCCATCAGCTCGACCCCAACCATCCGGTAGGAATAAGTAATGCTAGCTTGCGGCTGATGAAAGATTACCAAAAGTATACGCCGGAAATTGATATCGTGGGGATGAACGCGTATATGGGGCCGTACGGTTTCGGTAGCCTCTGGAAAGGCATCCAGATGGATTACGAGCGGCCGGTAGTGATTACGGAGTACGGCTGCGACTGTTATGACCAGAATAAAGATGCTATCGACGAGGATTTTCAAGCCCGCTATTATCTGGGCTGCTGGCGCGATCTGGTCAATAATAGTTTTGGCTATAAAGGAGCGGGAAATTCTCTGGGCGGGTTTGCCTATATTTGGCTTGATTCCTGGTGGTTCTGTGGTTTACCCGAGGAACATGATACGGCTAAGGGCGCCTGGAGAGGCCCGGGTAAAGATGGCTGGATGAACGATGAATGGCTGGGGATTTGCGGACAGGGCGCCGGCAATAATAGCCCATACCTGCGGCAATTGCGTAAGGTATATTATCGGTATAAAGAAGAATGGGAGAACAAGTGACAAAAAGAATAGACGGAAGAAGCGCGGATAAAATCAGAACAGTGCGGATTACCCGGGATTATATCAAATACGCCGAAGGGTCTTGTCTGATTGAACTGGGTAATACCAAGGTTGTTTGCACGGCAACGGTAGAGGAAAAAGTTCCGCCTTTTCTGCAAAATAGCGGTTCGGGTTGGATTACCGCGGAATACGGAATGTTGCCGCGTTCCTGTAAAGAGCGCGTCGTGAGAGAGGCGGCGAGAGGGAAAATCGGTGGGCGCACCTACGAGATTCAACGATTGATCGGCCGCGCCTTGCGTTCGGTGGTCGACTTGAAAAAACTGGGTGAGAGGTCCATTTGGATCGACTGCGATGTCCTGCAGGCTGATGGGGGGACACGCACGGCCAGCATTACCGGCGGTTTTGTGGCCCTGGCCGATTGCCTGGAAAAGTTACAGAATGATAAATTGATTGCCGCTTCGCCAATCATCGATTATGTGGCCGCGACCAGCGTAGGAATCTGTAAAGGCGAATTACTGCTTGACCTTTGCTATAAAGAGGATTCGCGCGCCGACGTCGACATGAACGTAGTCATGACCGGCAAAGGTAATTTCGTGGAAGTCCAGGGTACGGCCGAAAAAGTCCCATTCAGTAAAGGCGAGCTTGATGATTTGCTGACTCTGGCGCAAAAGGGGATTAAGGAACTGATTGCCGTACAGAAGAAGGTATTGAAAAAATCTTAAGGCGCATTCATTGAAAGAATTGGTTATTGCTACTAAGAATAAGGATAAGCAAGGGGAGCTGCAAAAGCTCCTGAAAGGTTTGAGAGTAAAGGTAATTACTCTTGAGCGTTATCCCCATTGCCCGGAAGTGCGCGAGGGCGTGAAGAGTTTTTGCGAAAACGCCATTCGCAAGGCAATGTTCGTATCCAAGTATACCGGAAAACCGGCCCTGGCCGATGATACGGGTTTGGAAGTAGACGCCTTAAAGGGAAAGCCGGGGGTTTGTTCCTCGCGTTTTGCCGGAAAAAAGGCGACCTATGACGACAATGTACGTAAATTATTACAAGTGTTATCCGGAAAAACAGCGCGCCAAAGAGGGGCGCAGTTTCGTTGTTTAGTTGCCGTGTGTGATTATCCTCGGGTAGTCGGAGTAGTGGAAGGAAAAATCCGCGGCCGGATTACTTTTTCACCGTTAGGCAAGCACGGCTTTGGCTACGATCCAGTCTTTTTAGTGCCTCACCTTAAAAAAACCTTTGCCCAGCTTTCGCCGCCTGAAAAAAATAAAATCAGCCACCGGGGCCTGGCACTGGCCAAGGCAAAGCGGCTGATTATCAAGTATTGGCGGCTAAACGCGTAAGCGTAAACGCAGTAAAGGTATCTTCCAAATCGCCTCAAAACAAATCCGTCGGGAAATTTTTGAGGCCCCGCGATGCCTTTCCCGGAAGACAATTGGGATTTCCTTAATTGCTAATCCCTTACGGTACACCCGATAAGTGGTTTCGATTTGGAAAACATAGCCTTCGGAAATAATGGAATTAAGCCCTAATGCCTCCAAGGCATCACGGCGGTAACACTTAAACCCACCAGTGAAGTCCCGATAGGAAAGCCCCAGGATTGTCCGGGCATAAAAATTAGCCCCGTAACTTAAACAGCGCCGCCAGATACCCCAGCGGGTGATACCCCCGCCGCGAACGTAGCGCGAACCCAAAACCAGGGCATGCGTGGAAAGTTCAGCCAAAAATTCGCCAAAATAAGAAGGGTCATGCGAGAGGTCGGCGTCCATGGTGAACACGGCATCATAATTATGGGCCAGGGCATAGCGAAAACCCTGGACATAGGCGCTGCCCAGCCCCAGCTTAGCTGGCCGGTTCAAAACGCTGATCTGCGAATTCCTTTTGGCTAACTTTCCAGCGAGCTGGCCGGTTCCGTCAGGGGAGTTATCGTCGACAATGAGGATGTCGGCCTGCGGAAGGCAGCGCTGGATTTCCAGGGTGAGCTTTTCAATATTATCAATTTCGTTATACGTGGGAATGACGATCAGAATGTGCATTAAGGTATTCGATTCTTAAGAGCGCCGCGTAGAGCGCCAGCGTTCCCCAGGTCACGTTGGAATATTTCTGCAGCAGCTGCGAGAATGCCCGGGTCATTTCGGGATTTAGTATCGTGCTTAAAAAGAAAGATATAAGTACTAATGCCCTGGTGAGCTTATCGGCCGGGTTTTTATACAAGACATAATAGAGCGCGGCCATATGGGCAATGGTCAGATGGACAAAGGTATGCTTCCAGGCCAAGGGAGAAAACAGGACCATGCAAATAAGGATGAGGGAAATATCGGTTAAATAGTAGAGGGCTGGTTCTTGAGTACTGCGATTTTTACGGACGAGAAAAATCAGGCCGAAAAGTATGCCGGCCAGGACTAGAAACAGTAGAATGACCGCTTGTGGATTTAGCTGTACCAGGGCAACATCGGAATTGTTGGCGAATAATCTCTGTATCAGGCTGAGCAGGGACTGATTTTTATACCAGCTGAGATAGTCGCCAGGGTTGGTTTTGTGCACCGCAAACCAGTTTTGGATATAGGCGATATTTCTTGGCCCGCCGACATAGAGCGTGGGTAGCCAGAGGTAAAAAACAATACCGGCCAAGGACCAGCCCAAAGCCTTCATTCTTTTTCTCAAGAGCAGATAAGGAAGGAAAATCAGGGGAGTGAGCTTAACCATGATTGCCAGGGCCAGGCTTAAGCCGGCAAAAAAATCCTTACGGTAATAAAGCGCAATAATAAAAAGCGCAAGCAGTAAAAGCACCAGGCAATCGCTTTGCACGCGTTGGACCACGCTTAAGAGAAAACGCAGGCTCATCAGAAGTGTAAAAAAGAAAAAGGCCAGAGATAAGGGCTTTTGCCCATCCTCGGTTTCGAGAATTTTCTTAATCAAGAATACCGCGCCCATAAAGCAGAAGAAAATTCCGGCAAACCAAAGAGGGACGGAAAGGTGCATATGCAGCCGGCTTAGAGGTACCATCATCACCGCAAAAAGCGGTGAATATTTGTAGTAATCACGGCCGGTTTCCAGGTAGGACTGGGAGTAAATATCCTCTCCTTTACTCAAGCTCTCGGCGGCGCGCACATATACAGTGAAATCCGTATCGCAGGTGCCCCAGGGTTGATAAACCCGCTTAAAATAGGAGATGGAAATACCGATGAAAATGATCAGGAAGAACGCGGCAAAACGCAGGTAATACTTATTGGTTTTCTTCATTTTGCTTTTTGAAAGGCAGAAACTTCAGCAGCTCCTCGCTGAAGCCCCCTTGAAAAATGTTTTTGATCGCCAGGGGCATGAATGAAAAATGGGAGTCTTTGACGTTTCCCTGCCATCTAATTTCACCGAGGAAATTTCCAGTAGAGTCAATTAGGATGCCTAAAATGTTGCCCATATTGGGCGCGCTGGTCAGAAAATTTTGCGAAAAATTGGGGATAACGCTCACATCCAGATTACCGGTAAAATCCATATACCCTTTAAAAATCAGCTTTACATTGTCACTGGAGACCGTAAAATCTTCACTGCTTAAGTTGCGCTTGGCCACTAAGAAATTTCCGCTGGCCTCTTTAAATCCGGCCTGATCTTTTTCGGAGAAACGCAGAATTTTGCTTAGTTGTTCAAAGGCGCGAAAACGCAGGATATTGGTTCCGGAGGCGCTTAGCCAGAGTTTGCCTTCCACATCTTTGTAGGCGGCCAGGGGCAGGTTAAAATGCCCAAGGGAAAATACCCGCCCATAGAACGGCCTTTCTTTACCGGTGAGGTCGGTGAGCAGCTTATGTAAATCCAGGTTAAAAATATTGATATTGACGCTGGCGGGAAACTTTTTTTGGCTGAAGTCGGAAACGGCATCAATATTTACTTCCCCGTCGCTGACGCGGGCGTAACACTTGGTCAAAATGGCCTTTTTGTTTTTTAGCTGTGCCTCCAGAGCAAAGTCAGTAAGCAGCACCTTACTGATGGTTAATTGCGGCGCGTTAAGCTTAAGGCCGGCCGCGGGATTGTCGAGTGTTCCGGAAACAAAAAACGTGCCTTGGGCCTGGCCATTGGGCAATGATTTTTCGTTAATTTTGAGATAACGGGGATTAATATTTTTAAGGCTATTAAAATCAATCGTGATGTCGCCGTAGATATTCAGCGTTGCCTGGGGTATGTCTTGAATATCGCCGATAAATTCCAGTGTCGATCCCGCCAGGGAAACGTTGAGCGTTTGGATGTGCAGGTCCTTTTGCTCAAAGGAAAAAATGCCCTCGGCTTTAAGATTTGGTGAAGCTAGCGCAAAGTCCAGCGCGTATTTTTCCGCTGGCCCCTCTTTTTGCAGCGAGAGTGTCCCTTCAATAGTCTCCGGCTGGGTAAAAAATTGATGCGCGATTTTAAAATCCAGGTCCAGGGTTTGCGTTTCCCAGTGATAAAGGCCGTTAACGATGAACGGCCTTTTGGCTTTTGCCGGATAGGCATCCAGGCGAAAATCGACTACTTTTTTTGTCAGCAACGCTAAGGGCGATACTTTAAAAAAGAGCTTGTCGATATTGAATAAAGGCTGTTTTTCCTTGGAAAGAACGGAAATATTGATAAGCCTAATCCCTTTAAGCGGGACATATTCAATGGTATCGGCTTTAATTTGCCCCTTGGTCTTTTCACTTAAGAATTGCGGGGCCTGAGATGCTACCAGCCGTGGCAGATAGACAAAATTAGCATAGAGAAATACTGCGCTAATAAGCAGAACGATGAACAGCGTCAATCCTAAGAGAATCTTAAGTAGTTTTTTCATAATCTACCTCTTTTGCATATACCTATTATATATATTATTTTAGAATTTACCAGATAATTTTTTCGCGGGGGATTTTGCTTGCCCGAAGATATATTTTGGTGTATCATCATAGTGCAAATAAGAAGAAGGGTACGTTGCAGCGATGAAAAAAAGTGTTTTGCAAATTATTTTTCTTATCATAGTCTGCATAGTGGCCTGGCCGCTTCTTAAACCGAAAGCGGCCATTCTTTTTAGCAATAAGGGCGTGGACAGCTATACCGCCGGCGATATTAACTCGGCCGTGGCTTTCTTTAAAAAAGCGCTGGCCTTAAAAGCGGATGCGCAGCTGTATTGCAATTTGGCCAATGCCTTACGGGCACAGCAGAAGTATGAAGAGGCGATTACTGAATTTGAACATGCCCTTAAACTTGATTCCGCTTGCGTTAAAGCCCACCTGGGTTTAGCCTATACCTATGAAGATATGGAAAAACCGGAACGGTCCTTAGAGCATTTCACCAAGGCCCAGGCCTTGGGTGAGCCCGGCGCAGAAGAAGATAAGGCGAAGGCGCTCTACCGCTATGTAGTTTCACTATATAATCAAGCTGCCGAGTACTATGCGCAAGGCGACAATAAGAATGCCGAGCTGAAGTTTAAAGAAGTAGTCCGGCTTGACCCTACTTTTGCTTTCGCCCATAAGACACTTGGCGATATCAAGTTTAACCGCGGTGAGTTTGCCGAGTCGGTCATTGATTATCAGAACGCGGTCCAAGCCGGACTTAATGACGCCAGCGTTTATAATATTTATAATGACATCGGGATCGCTTATGTGAATTTGGAGGATTATGCGCAGGCCGTGGAGTATCTGCGCCAGGCGAATCAACTGCAGCCCGATAGCGTAGATATCCTTTACAATTTGGCTAGCGCTTTGCGTGACAGCAAGAATTTTTCCGAAGCCTTAGAAAAGTATAGTTTGGTGCTAGCGCGTAATTCTTACTATCCCAATGTACATAATGATATTGCCGACATTTATCAGCAAACCGGCCGCCCCGAAGAAGCGAAGGAACACTACCAGGCTGAAATTGCCGCGGTCGAGGCCCAGTCTGACCAGTTTGCCGAGCCGCTTTTAAAAACCAGACTGGCTTTTGCCTACTTTGGGTTGGCAGAATATACGCGTGCCTTAAGCCTGATCAACGAAGTGATTGCGCTTAATCCCGAATATACCCGGGCCTATTACACCCGCTCGCGAATTTACGGGTACATCGGCGAGAAAGATAAGTCACTCAGCGATTTATTGAAAGCAAAAACCATTCCCGGGGAACGTTAATGCCCATAGCTAAAACATTAATCTATCTACTGGTTGGCGCAGCGATACTTTTAGGCTATGCCAAATATATTGAATTGCACGGCCTCTATTATCCCACGCGAGAAATAGAGGCTACGCCGGCTTCTTTAAAGCTGCCTTTTGAGGAAATTTTCTTAACCAGCGAAGATAAACTGCGCATCCACGGTTGGTTTGTGCCGGCCGTAAACGCCCGTTATACGCTGCTATTTTGCCATGGTAACGGCGGAAACATCAGCCACCGCTTGGATAAAATACTGCTGTTTAATCAATTAGGCCTCAATGTTTTTATTATTGATTACCGGGGGTATGGAAAGAGCGAGGGCCGCCCTAGCGAGCAGGGGTTTTACCGCGACGCGCGCGCGGCATATTCCTATTTAATGCGGCGCGGCTTTGCTCCTGGAGAACTGATTCTTTACGGGGAGTCTCTGGGTACGGCGGTAGTTATTGAACTGGCGCAGCAGAGGCAAGCCCGGGCCCTGGTCATTGAGGGTGCGTTTTCGCGGGGGAAGGATATGGCCAAGGTAGTCTATCCTTTTTTACCGGCGATACTGGTGAATAGTTACGATTCGCTGGCCAGGATAAGCAACATCGCGATACCTAAGCTCTTTTTCCATAGTAAGGGCGATGAGGTGGTACCGTTTCGCTTGGCCGAAAAGCTGTTTCAGGCCGCGCCTGAGCCTAAATACTTTAGCGAATTAACCGGCGGCCATAATGACGCCGTCTTTCTCAATGAAGTGATATTTGTATCATCTATGGAATCGTTTATTGAAAAATTGTAAAGGAGGCAAACGATGGGTCCGGTTGAGGCATTGAAAATAGCCTTGGAGAAGGAAGAGTCAGCAATAAAACTCTATCAGAAGTTCTTGGTTGAGCATACGGCGGCCAAAGACGTTTTCGAGTATCTTTTGGCAGAAGAGGAAAAGCACAAAACAATGATTAACAAAAAGATTACGGAATTGACGCGTTTATAAATTTCCGCTCAAAGGAAGGAAAGGGCAATGGAGACAAAGATTGTGGTCACGTTTAAGGGCACACCGCTAACCCTAGAGGGCGATGAAATAAAAGTGGGGCAGGCCGCCCCGGATTTCAAAGTCTTGACTACGGAGTTGGCGGAAAGCGGTTTAGAGAAATTTAAGGGCAAAATCAAAATCATTGCCGCGGTTCCGTCTTTAGATACGCCGGTCTGCGATTTGCAGATTAAGCGTTTTAACGATGAGGCCGCCAGTTTATCAGCGGAAGTGGTAATTCTTTTTATCAGTATGGATTTACCGTTTGCCCAAAAGAGATTTTGCCAGCAGTTTAATATCAAAAAGGTAAAGACCTTTTCCGACCACCGTGACGCCGATTTCGCGCTTAAATACGGCGTATTAATAAAAGAAATGCGGCTTTTAGCGCGGGCGGTATTTATTTTGGATAAGGACAATACCGTGCGTTATGTTGAATACGTAAAAGAGCTGGGGACGCCGCCGAACTATGACGCCGCCTTGGTGGCGCTGAAAAAAATCGTCTAAGTGGTATTAACTGCTTAAGCTAATCGCCAGCTGGCGCATAGCGGCGGATTTGATTGACTACGCTAATAATCGTTGAGTGCGGTGTGGAGGCTCCGGCAGTCACGCCTACGCTTTTTGCGCCGCGGAACCATTCCCGGCGCAGTTCCTGTTCTGATCTTACCCAATAGGTCTGGGGATTAAGCACTTTGGAAATTTCATAAAGCCTTCTGGTATTGGCGCTGGTTTTTGAGCCGATAACGACCACAATCTCATTTTCCAGGGGCAGCTGTTTGATTTCCGCCTGTTTAGTTTTGGTCGGTTGGCAAATCGTATTAAAAAACTGCAGTTTCTGGATGTGCTTTTCCAGGAAACAGACGATGCGCTCGGTATTTTCCAGGTTTTGCGTAGATTGTACCACAACCGCCGCTTTTTTGATTTGTTTAAGCCGCTCTGGTTTTAAGCCCTGCAGGGTATTGATGACCAGGGCTTTTTTCTTGAGTTGCCCTTTAATGCCTGCTACTTCATCGTGCTGGGAATCACCGATAATAATGATGGCGTAACCTTTATTTTCCATTTCCCGGGCAATGCGGTGGATTTCCTTTACCATCGGGCAGGTCGCATCGATTATTTCAAATCCGTGCTTTTGGGCCAGTTGAAAAATCCGCTGTGGCGCGCCATGGGCCCGGATCAGAAAAAGCTTATTTTTTCCGCGCGACATTTTTTTGACTTTTTTTATCCCCAGGCGTTTCATTTGTTTGACCACGTCTTCGTTGTGCACTATATCCCCGAGCATATAGACCTTCTTGCCCGAGCGGGCCTGGGCCAAGGCAATTTTGAGCGCTCTTTTTACACCGGAACAAAATCCGGCTGACCGGGCTAAATTGATTTCCATCGGTACTGTCCTTTAATTAGAATGGCGCTGGCATGAGCAATTTTTTCTAGTGAGCTGACATGAACACGCTGGCTAAATACATCGTATTTGCTGCGCTCGATCGTAGTAAGAATGCCAGCGTAGATATCTTTCATCGCCCAGACTACAAAGCGCGAACGCTGACTGCTAATCATGCCGATACCTTTTTCCGCGCGGGCGTAAAACTCCCTGGCCCGCGCAATCTGAAACTGCATGAGGCAGATGAATTGCGGGTTGACTGCGCCGCGGGCAATATCATTTTCCGATACTCCGAAACGGCGCATTTCATCCTGCGGCAGGTAAATTCTCTTACGCTGGAAATCTTCTTTAATATCCCTAAGAATATTCGTTAACTGCATGGCGATACCTAATTCTACGGCGTGTAACTCCGCCTCGTAATTTGAGTACCCGAAGATTTTCAGCATAATTAGGCCGACTACGCCGGCTACATGGTAGCAATATTGGTATAATTCTTCAAAATTCTGGTAGCGGTTTTTGATTAAATCTATACCCATGCCTTCGAGAAGCTTGCCGAAATATATTTTCGCAATATCATATTTTTTAACGGTTTCCCGGAAAACAACAAGCACGTCGTTCGTCAGTGGTTGTGCGCAATAGGCCAGCTCAATGTTATCGCGCATCTGCAGCAACCTTTCCTGAGCGGAAAGTGCACCGCCTGAGTCCACTGCGTCGTCGCTTAACCGGCAGACGGCATAAACCGCATAGGCGGCTTTTTTTTGAGCGGGATCAAGAAAATGAGAGGCAAAATAAAAAGTCCGCGCGTACTTACGGGTAATGCCCGCCGCTTCTTGAAAGTCGGCTTTTATCAGTTTTGTATCGTTACGATTATGTTTAGCCATACCGGTATATTTTACCGCTTCTTATTAGGAAAGCCAAGCCAAAAGTTGTGCCAAAAAGGTTTATATGATAGAATACTTATGCTATGTTTGCGTCTATAAATAAGAAAAAATTAGTTGCGCTGATTATGCTGAGTATATTGGGCCTGTTTTCATCCTGCGCCTACGCGCTGGATTGGCAAAAGCTGCACGAACAGGCCGATGCCTTGACGCTCAACCAGGCCAGCGAGTTGATCCGCCAAGACCCTGAAGGCTTAGAGACACTTTATCTTTTGGGGCTGGTCTATCTTAACCTTCACCGGGACAATGATGCCTTGGCCGCTTTTGAAAAAATATTAAACGCTAACCCCGAGGTAATTGCGGCCAAGTGGGGAAGGGCGGAGGTATTGCGCCGCCAGAAAAAAATTGCCGATAGCGAAACGCTGTTAAAGGAAGTGCTTAAAAAGGAAGCCCGGTTTTATCCCGCCGACATCACCCTTTCTTATATACGCCATACGCAACTAAAGTTTGGCGAATCGGTGAGCTTGGCCTATAAGGTAAAAAGTGCCGGCCGGGAAAACGTAGACCTAAGTAACTACGTACGTGCTCTTTTGTTAATCGGCGGCGGAAAAGGGATGCTGGCCCATTACGGTGGGCCCTTGGCCAAGATATTTAACGGCACGGCTATTTACCCCAACCTCAAAAAAGCCGAAGAACTACAGCCGGATTCAGCGGCGGTCTTATTCGGCTTGGGTAGTTTCTACTTTTTAGCCCCGAAAATAATTGGCGGCGATATCGCTAAAGCCGAAGATTACTTAAAGCGGGCAATAGAGAAAGACCCGTTATTTGCCGACGCCTACGCGCGTTTAAGCCAGCTTTTCCGGATGAAAGGCGATAAGGAAAAGGCCGCCGATTGCTTGCAAAAGGCCTTAGCGATTGATCCGCAAAATGAACTGGCGCTGGATGCGCAAAGCGGCAGATGTAAATTTATCTGTGCCAGTATTAAGGAATAAAGCGGATTAGTTGAGCAGTGTTTGCGAGTAGTCGTAAAGGTAGGATTTGTAGTAAGGACGGATGGCGCAGGAGCTGATTGTCTTTTGCGCCTGGTCCAAAAGCGCGGCGATTTCCTTATGGGCATGGTCAAGGCTACCGCTTTTAATTACTACCTCACGCATTCGCAGTAAATCGTTCTTATCCACTTTATCCTTAGTAAATACTTTTTGGATAGCCGATTTACCTGCAGCGTCACTATGGTGGTAGGCATGCCAGACCAGCAGTGTTTTTTTGGCCTCCTGCAGATCGGTCAAAACGGATTTCCCGATTTCCTTTTCCTTGTTGAACATACCGATGATGTCATCTTTAATCTGGAAGGCCCGGCCGACTGAAATTCCATATGAGTATAATTTATTAACCTCGCGCTCGGGAGCACCGGCCAGTATCGCCCCCGTAGCCAGCGGGCAGGCAAAGGTGTAATGGGCGGTTTTATAGTCATAGATGCGGAAAATATCTTTTTTGGTAGTTTTGGCAATGTCCTTTATCCCGCCTAAAAGCTCGATAAACTCACCCATCCCGGTATAGACCGCGGCCTGGATGAAGCGGCGCAGGGCCTTTTCTTTACGCTGCATCTTTTCTTTGATTGATAAAAAGGTATCGATGGCCATGGCGTACATTATGTCGCCGCTGACAATGGCCAGGTCCTGGCCATTAAACTTCAGCCGCTTAAACTTCCGCAGGTAGTTTTCCAACATTTTATGCATCGAGGGTTTTCCCCGGCGGATATCCGACTTGTCGATAATATCATCGTGCACCAGCATAAAATCATGCAGTAGTTCTATGGAGAGGGCAGTTTTATAAAGGTTGGCGGCCACTTTTTTGGCAAAACCGAGATAACCGACGACTAACAGGATAGGCCGCACTCTTTTGCCGTCCCTTAAAATGAAATCGGCAATATGCTTGAAAAGAACCGGCGAGACCCGCTTCAGAGAATAGGTTTTATCCAGGTAGCGGATATACTGATGCAGGTGCGAATCTATAATATTTTTTATTTTGTTTTGCATAACATTTATGTTATCATAAGACTATTCTGAATACAAACTGTTTTTTCGCACAGCATTGAAGGTAAGTTATGGCCGTGACTTTATCCAATTTCATCCGCGCGCTACGATTGCCGTTTTCCACAGTCAGTATCCTGGGATTTATCTGCGGTTCTTTAATCGCGCTGCCCAACTTCAATTGGATTGTCTTCGCCTTGGGGCTTTTGGCGGCGTTGGCCACCCATTTAAGCGCTAATCTGCTCAACGATTACGCCGATTCCAAAAGCGGGGCCGACTGGAAAGACAAACAATTTTATCGTTTTTTCGGCGGTTCCAAGCTGATTCAGGAGGGGGTGCTTTCCGAATCGTTTTACTTAAAAATCGCGATTTTCTTTGCTGGGGCCGCGCTTTCCGCGGTGGGTATCTTAGCCTTCTTATTTAAAGATTGGCTGATCCTGGTATATTACGCGGTTATTTTATTGTTAGGCTGGTCTTATTCGCTACCGCCGGCCCAACTTTGCTATCACCGTTTAGGCGAGCTGGTTATTTTTATCCTCTTTGGGCCGGCGCTGGTGATGGGCGGATACTTTACGCAAACCCAAGTTTTTCCCGCCCTGGAAAGTTTCGTGGTTGCGCTGCCGTTTGGTTTTTTTACCGTGGCGATCCTTTATGCCAACGAAGTGCCTGATTTTTCCGATGACCAGAAAGCGCTCAAACATACACTGGTCAGCCTCATTGGTCCCCAGAAGGCCTATGTCTTTTACGACATCTTGATGTCCTGCGGTTTCTTATCAATTTTGGCCGGCATTTATCTCGGTTATTTAAGTTTGATTTCCCTGAGCGCTTTTCCCGTTCTTTTCCTTTCCTATAAAGCCACCAGGATTCTTAAGACGTCGTTTGCGGATAAACTCAAGCTGACGCAAGCCTCGAAGCTGACCATTGCCGCGCATGCTTTAGTAAGTATAGTACTGATCGCGGATATGCTGTTATGAACAAAATTGTGGTGGCTGGCGGCGGCTTTGCCGGCGTAAGCGCCCTCAATATTCTAGCGCGGCGGCGCGGAAGCGGAAAATTAGAACTGGCGCTGGTTGATACCAAACTTCAAGCGGAGTTTTTACCTTTGCTTCCCGACATTATTGGCCGCGCATTCGCGCCCGACTCTTTAAGCTATAATTTAACCCAATTTTGCAATTGGCGCGGCGTTACATTTATCCGTGAAGAAGTCCAGGCGGTAGACCTAAAAAAGAAAGAGGTAACCACTGCCGCTAGCCGGATACCTTACGATTACCTGATAATTGCCAGCGGTTCGCAAACCAATTTTTATGGCCAGAGCCAGATCGCTCAAGTTGCCTTTACCTTAGATTCAGTTGACGATGCCCGAAAGCTAATAACGGCCCTTGAGCAAGATAACTACGATAATTTTATTATTTCCGGGGCGGGATATACGGGCGTAGAAATTGCCACCGCTCTTTGGCGTTATTTCCGCCGGCGTAAGCGCGCGAATAAAAAAATTATGCTGGTAGAAATTGCCGCGGAGCTTTTAGGGCCGCTGCCGGCATGGATGAAGCAGTACGTAGCCGCTAATCTGCGGGCCTTAGGGATTAGCGTATTTTTAGAGAGTAAAATAGAAAAGATCGAACAGGATAGGGTGACTCTTTCCAATGGAGAGGGTTTTACTCGGGCAATGCTCATTTGGGCCGCCGGGGTCAAAACGGCGGATTTTGTGGGTAATCTACCATTAGAAAAAAATCGCCAGGGCCGGCTTAAAGTTAATGAATACCTGCAAGTTGACCCGTTTTGCTTTGTGGCCGGTGATGCTGCCGAGGTGAACTGGCAGGGTAAACCCCTGCGTATGGCGGTGCAGTTTTCCCTGGCCCAAGCGCAGATTGCCGCAGGCAATGTATTGCGTAGCATTCGCGGGCTACCATTAAAAAAATACCGCGCCTTGGATTTAGGCTATATTATTCCGCTGGCTAATAATCGTTCCTGTGGAGTAGTTTTAGGAGTTAACCTCAAAGGAGTTATTCCTACCGCGCTGCACTTTATGATGTGTATTTACCGCTCATTTTCGTGGAAAAATAAGCTGGGAATATTGCATAATATAATCACGGCAATTTAACGGTGAGATTAAAATGAACTTTGAATGTCCGGTATGTGGGGAAGTTCTCCCTTACGATCTGAAAGTAATCACGCCCCATACTGAGAAGCATATTGTGGACGTGATTAAGAAAAAGAACCCCAAATGGGTAGAGGCCAACGGCATTTGTAAAAAGTGTTTTACCTATTATAAAAAACAGATGCGCGGAACAAAATAAAAGGATTGCCGATGCAGAAGGATCCCCGGACGTTAGAGCAGGAGGCCTATGAATTTTTAGGCCAACAAAAATTCTACGATGCCTTTGTACTTTATCAGGAAGCGGCGAAAATCTACCGTGAACAGAATAAGCACAAACAGGCGGCTCTATGTTTTGCCTCCGCGGCAACGTGCTGGAATAAAAAATCCGGAGAAAACACTTTTTATAACGGGGCGATTGCTTTTGAGCAGGCCGCTGCCGAGGCACTCAAAGTAGGCGATTTGGAATACGCCTCGCTACTCTACCGCTACGCCGCGATTAACTACGAACGCGACCGGGAATTGCTCAACTACTCGGAATGTTTTTATCGCTCCAAGGAATGTTATCGTAAATTTGCGCTACTTTTTTTGACCAACCGGCAAAAAATCCACCCGATTATGCCCAGCCAGGAATCAGAAGGAGTAAAAGGGGCGATCAGGTATTTTTTTATTTGGTGCGGGCTAACCTTTTCTTATTTAATCTGGGGCCACGGCGAGCGCCCGGTGCGGACATTTTGTTTTGGCTTTATCCTGATTACGTTATCCGCTTTTTTCTATACCCAAGGACAGGTGGTCAGGGGCGAGGCGGCCTTTAGCCCCAATTTTATGGAAGGCTTATATTTGAGCCTGATTACTTTTACGACCGTTGGATACGGAGATATTACTCCGCTGGGATATACCAAGATCATTGCTTCAGTTGACGCGCTCTTTGGCCTGGTGTTGATGCCGCTGTTCTTAATTGGCCTAACCCGTAAATACCTCAGGGAGTAAGATGGAATACGCAATGGCGTTAGAAAAGGCCTGGGCCGCGGTAGCGGAGCGCGCGGAAAAAAAAGAATACACCATTCGTTTCCTCAACGATACATATCAGCTGGACCTAGCGCGCAAACAGGTGTCTTCGCTTTCCTGTAACGTCCCGGCCAAAACCTTTTACAGTATTATTCTCTTACATTACCTCGAGCGGACACTGCAAGGTTTAGCGCCGTTGGAAAACGAGTGGATTTCTTTTCAAGAGCTTCCCGGCGGCCAGGCCTATTACCCGGCTTTCAAAAAAAGGGTAATTGACACAATCGCGCGCAAATATCAGCACGCCCCGGAAACGCTCCTGGAGTTACCTAAGCGTTTTCCGGCCAGAAAAGATAAAGTTGCCGATCTTAGCGTGGTTTTGGAGGTATGCGAGAAGGTGCCGGTGCTGATTACCTTTTGGCGCGGCGATGAGGAATTTCACCCGGAGGCGAATATGCTCTTCGATAAAAACATTAACGCTATCTTTTGCACCGAAGATATCGTAGTTGTAGCGGAAATCATCGCGCACAGTATATAAAATGACCCTCGATACCATCAATAAAAGAATATATTACCACGACACCGATTGCGGTGGGGTAGTCTATTACGGCAATTATTTAAAATATTGCGAAGAAGGGCGCTCGGAATACTT
>JAZDHS010000042.1:0-22863 GCA_043805735.1 Candidatus Omnitrophota bacterium
GCCTTTTATTACGCCATCTTTGGCCTGGCCTTTTTTTCGCTGCGTAAATTAAATACTGCCTTGACGTTATTGGCCACGGCCGCTTGCTGGGTGGCGCTTGAGTATGTGCGCAGTCATTTCTTGGGCGGCCTGGGCTGGGCACTGTTGGGATATTCGCAGTACCGGTATCTCCCCGTGATTCAAGTCAGTGATACCACCGGCGCATACGGCGTATCCTTTCTCATTATGCTGGTCAATGTTGGCCTCTGGCGGGCTCTGGAAAACTATCTTTCGCCTTTGGGAAATCGGCAAAAATTGCCAAAACAGATTTGCGCTTCTTTAATCTACCCCGCGCTTTTTCTGAGCATTGCCCTGGCCTATGGCTATTTAAAACTACAGGAGAGCGCGCCTGGGCCAGAGGTCAAGGTGGCGCTCATCCAGGGTAATATTGAACAGCCTAAAAAATGGAACCCCGAGTTTGTCGAAGACATTCTCGGCCGCTATACTTACTTGAGTGAAACAGTGGTCGCGGAAAGTCCGGAATTAATTATCTGGCCGGAAACCTCAGTGCCCGGGTTTTTAGAAAATGAACCCAACCTTTTAGAAGACATCCGCCTTCTTTCCCGGCGTCTTGCACCGGCGCATCTTTTACTGGGCGCGCCCAATATCGGCGCAGATGACAAAATTTATAATAGCGCCTACCTTATCGATGCCGGCGAATTTAAAGGCCGCTACGATAAATTACACCTTGTGCCCTTTGGAGAATTCATTCCGCTGGCAAAGTTCTTTTCGCGCTTTGACTTTGCCGGTTTAATTGCCGGCTTTAGCCCGGGTGAAGATTATACGGTATTTTCCCTGCGTCCCGACGCGCGCTTTAGCGTCCTGATTTGTTTTGAAGATATCTTTGGCTCATTGGTGCGCCATTTTGTGCAAAAAGGGGCCCGCTTTTTGGTCAATATCACTAACGACGCCTGGTTTTACGATTCCTCGGAGCCCGAGCAACATTTGCAGGCCTCGGTCTTTCGAGCGGTAGAAAATAGAGTGAATGTCGTGCGTAGTGCCAATACCGGTATATCCTGTATCATTGATCCTTGGGGCCGGATTTTAAAAACAGTCGCCGATGATCGCGGCCGCGAAGTAATGGTCGAAGGAACAGCCAGCGGGGCTATTATCCTGGCTAATTTGCCCAGCTTTTACACACGCTACGGCGATCTCTTCGCCTGGCTTTGTATAGTAATAAGCCTCTTTTCACTTGCGCAGCGTAACCGTAAACCGTAAATCGTAACGATGCTATTCTATTGGTTAACTAAACTGTTCATGAGCGTGCTTCTGAAGCTGCGCTTTCACTTAAAGGTCGAAGGCCTGGACAATCTTCCCGAAAAGGGCGGCTATATTCTTACGCCCAACCACTCCAGCTCGCTTGACCCGTTTATTATGATTGCCGCCGCGCCGCGGCGGGTGCGCTTTCTGGTCGTCTATGAATTTTTCGACCAGCCACGTTACAAATGGCTGTTGCAGCGGATGCATTTTATCCGCGTGGAAAATAATTTGCCCAAAGAGGCCTTCCGCGCCCTGCATCGTGGCGAGGTCCTGGGAATTTTTCCCGAAGGCCGGCGCACCTGGACCGGTAATCTCGGGCCTGGCCGGCCGGGAGCAGCGGCCTTAGCGCGACGAACGGGCGTGCCAATCATCCCTGTGGCCATCCAAGGCGCATTTTATGCCCTGCCGCGTTTCCGCGACAAAGTACAATTCCATCCCATTACCGTGCGCATCGGTAAACCCTTGCATTTCACTCTTCCCCCCGACACCAAAGACAAGGCCAAACTCGACGAGCAGAATACGATCACCCTGATGCTCACCATCGCCAAAATGCTCGATTGATCGCTCGGTGTTTTCGCTTCGCTCGCTGCAAATTTTTGCCGAGTTGTGGCACTTAGCGGCTCGTTCGACTGCCGAAATTCCCTCGTGAGAATATAATCAGGCTTAACTCGGTCAGTTTCGGCGCTCACTCGCCGTAAGTGCTCACAACTCATTTGCCAAAAATTTGCTGAGGCTCGCTCCGCAAAAACACCTCGCTTGATTGAAGCTTGATTGGGCGGGTGACTGGGGATTTTCGTAGCGGGGCGTGCGTAGGCCGAGCGGGCACGGTTCGCCAGCTAATGCCACTATGCGAGAGCGAGGCCGGAGCTCGAGCGAGCCTGCCACGCTGGGGCAGGCGAGCGTCCCCGCGAGAAAATCCCCAGGCAGGACCCGCCCAGTAAGAGGACCCCGAGCCTATATTAGGTAAGTTTATCGCCGTTGACAAAGCGGGGGGCTTTAGGATATAATAGTCAGACTAATTATAATGCGTGAGCTGTTTTTAGAGGTAAGGTAATGGAAGAGACTAGGTTAAAAAAATTGGAGTTGATGCGGCAAAAAGGTGTCGAGCCTTATGGCCGGCATTTCCGCGGGTCTGTGGCAATCAAGGCCCTCCTGGATAATTTCCAGGAAGGCCAGGAAGTGCGCGTTGCCGGCCGGATTATGGCCGTGCGCAGCCACGGCAAAAGCATTTTTGGCGACTTAAGGGACCAGGGAGCCAAGCTCCAGTTTTATATCAAGCTGGGCACGGTAAGCCAGGAGCAGTTTGAGCTCTTTCAAAATACCGTCGATATCGGGGACATTCTCGGGTTCTCCGGCAAACTCTTTAAGACCCACACCCAGGAACCTACCATCGAGGTCAAGGAATATACGGTTTTGGCCAAATCCCTGCGTGATCTGCCCGAGAAATGGCATGGCCTTAAAGATGTGGAGATGCGCTTCCGTAAACGCTACCTTGATATTTTAGTTAATGAAAAGGTGCGCCAAACTTTTCTCGCCCGTAGCCGGATGGTCAGTAAAATCCGGGAATTCCTGGATACGCGCGGTTATCTCGAGGTGGAGACCCCGATGCTGCACCAGTTGGCCGGCGGGGCGGCGGGGACACCTTTTAAAACTCACCACGATGCCTTAGACGCCGATTTATTTTTGAGAATCGCGCCGGAATTACATTTGAAGCGGCTCTTAGTCGCCGGATTTGATAAGGTCTATGAGATTAACCGCTCTTTCCGTAATGAAGGTATTTCCATCCGCCATAATCCGGAGTTTACGATGCTTGAGGTCTATACCGCTTATGCCGATTGCAGCGATGTGATGAAATTGACCCAGGAATTGATTACCTTTTTAGCCAAAGAGATTACCGGCAAGACCAAGTTGGATTATCAGGGTAAAGAGATTGACTTGGATAACTGGCAGGTCGTTTCTTTCCCCGAGTTAATGGCGCAGAACTATGATATTCACCCGCATGAAGATGAAAAAATTTGGGTGGCTAAGCTAAAAAAGAAGGGGGTCGTGCTGGAGAAGGACGTGGTCAGTCGCACGCAGCTTTTGAATATTATCGCCGAGTTAATTGAACCCAAGGCCGGCGCGCATCCGGTGTTTGTCACCGATTTGTATGCCGAGCTTTGCCCCTTAGCCAAGACCAAAGAGGGTAATCCGCTTTTGACTGACCGTTTTGAATTATTTATTGCCGGTATGGAAGTGGCCAATGCTTATTCCGAGCTCAATGACCCCCAGGAGCAGCGCAAGAGATTTACCGAGCAGCTCGCTGATGCCGGCGAAACGCACAAAATTGACGAAGATTTTGTGACCGCGCTGGAATACGGCATGCCTCCTGCCGGAGGCTTAGGGATAGGTATTGATCGCTTGGCAATGATTCTTACGGACTCACCTTCTATTCGTGAGGTGATTTTATTCCCGCAGTTGAAACCGCAGGAGAATGTTAGTGATTAAGTGGGAGTTATTTATCAGTTGGCGCTACTTGGTAGCTAAACACAAAGAGCGGCTAATCTCGCTGATCAGCCTGATCTCGGTGCTCGGCATTGCCGTCGGGGTAATGGCCCTGATTGTAGTCATCGCGGTAATGAATGGTTTTGACCGCGAGCTGCGCGAAAAGGTCGTCAGCATGAATCCCCATATTCTCGTTGAAAGCCAAACGGGAATCGAACGCCCGGAAGAACTGTTACGCGCTATTGAAAACAGCGAACATGTTGTGGCCGCCGCGGCCTTTATTAACGGCCAGGCCTTGTTAAAATCCGAGGAAGAGGTAATCGGTGTGCTTTTGCGGGGCATTGATCCGGTGCGCGAAACAAAAGTCACCAAAATTGAGCAGTATATACGCGAGGGGACATTGGAGCTGACCGAGCGTGACGCGCTGATTGGTTCGGCGCTGGCCGAGAGGCTGTATTTACATGTCGGCGATACCGTGACGATTATTTCTTCAAACAAGGGTAAGGAATACCCCTTGCGTATTGCCGGTATTTTTACTTCCGGGATGTATGAATACGATTTAAATTTAGTGCTTACCACCATCAAAGCGGCGCAGAACATCTTTAGCCTCCGTGGCGTCGGCGGTATCGGCGTACGTTTGGATAATCTCTATCAAGCTCAAGCCGTACGCGATATTTTACAAAAGAAATTGGGCTATACCTATTGGGTGCGCGATTGGATAAGCTTAAACCGTAACCTCTTCAGCGCCTTAAAGCTGGAAAAGACGACGATGTTTATTATCGTGACGCTCATTGTCTTGGTCGCCTGCTTCAATATTGCCGGCACGCTGATTATGATGGTCATGGAAAAGACCAAGGATATCGGCATCTTAAAGGCGATTGGCGCCACCAATGGGGCGATTAAAAGAATATTTACTCTTGAAGGGTTGATTATCGGCATTTTCGGAACAGGCCTCGGTTTAAGCGCCGGGGTGCTGTTGTGCCATCTGCTGGCGACCTATAAGTTTATTACCCTGCCCAGTGATATTTATTATATTGAGAGTTTACCGGTGGAGATGCGCTGGATCGACTCGCTGATTATTGTGGCCTCGGCCCTGGCGATCAGTCTTTTGGCAACAGTGTACCCGGCCCGTCAGGCCGCCGCTTTAAGTCCCGCGCAAACATTACGCTATGAATAACCGCATTGCCGCGGCCTACAAGCGCCAACAAAAAGACGACATTGCTCGCCCAGAAGGTGAAGTAGTGCTTAAAACCGAGAATGTTTACAAGATCTACAGAGATGATAAAATCAGCCTGGAAGTGCTTAAAGGCATTTCTCTGGAAGTAAAAAAGCAAGAACTGCTTTGTATTATCGGGCCATCGGGGGCGGGAAAGTCGACGCTGCTGCATCTCTTGGGTGGTTTAGACGAGCCCACGACCGGAAGCGTGCTGTTCAAAGGCGAAGATTTTTTCGCGATGGGTGAAAATCAGCGTTCAAGGATCAGAAACAAAAACATCGGTTTTGTCTTTCAGTTCTATCATCTTTTGCCGGAATTAACGGCAGTAGAAAATGTGATGCTGCCGGCGTTAATCCAGGGTATGCGTAGGGCCATCGCCGAGCAAAACGCCGAGCGTTTATTAAAACAGGTCGGCTTGGAAATGCGCCTGATTCATAAGCCCGGACAGCTATCCGGAGGAGAGCAGCAGCGGGTAGCCATTGCCCGCACACTGATTAATGACCCCGAGGTTATTTTGTGCGATGAGCCGACGGGAAACCTGGATTCCGAGCGTGGCGCGCAGATTGCCGAGCTTTTGCACTATCTTAACTATCAGAAGGAAAAGACGATCGTCATTGTCAGTCACGATGAAGGCCTGGCCAAGATTGCCAAGCGCATTGTCCATATTCGCGACGGACAATTAGTAAATAGTTAATTTAAGAACTCGAGCGCGGAGGAAATATGAGTTTAAAAGTCTATGTGAATGGCAAGTATTACGAGAAAAAAGACGCCAAGATTTCGGTGTTCGACCACGGCCTGCTCTATGGCGACGGCGTGTTTGAGGGTATCCGTTCGTATAACCGCCGCGTGTTTAAACTAAAAGAGCATATTGAGCGGCTGTTCGAATCGGCCAAGTCGATTATGCTGGAGATTCCGCTAACGCCTAAAGAAATGCTGGCAGCCGTTATCGGAACGTTACGCACTAATCAGTTGAACGACGCCTATATCCGCGTGGTGGCAACCAGGGGCGAGGGGGATTTGGGCCTGGACCCGCGCAAATGCAAAGGCGCCGGCAGCGTGATTATCATCGCCGATAAGATTGTGCTTTACCCGCAGGAACTCTATCGTAACGGTTTAGAAATTATTACTGTGCCGACGGTGCGTAACCTTCCCGAGGCCTTAAATCCGCAGATTAAGTCGCTGAATTACCTGAATAATATCCTGGCCAAGATCGAGGCCGTGAATTGCGGCTACCAGGAGGCGATCATGCTCGACTCTTTGGGGTATGTTGCCGAGTGCACCGGCGATAATATCTTTATCGTCAAACGCGGCGAACTCTATACCCCTCCGCAGTGCATGGGCACGCTTCGGGGAATTACCCGTGACGCGGTGCTGGAAATCGCCAAGAAAAAACACACGGCTACCCATGAACATGTGCTCACGCGTCATGAGGTCTTTATTTCCGACGAGGTATTTCTTACCGGCACCGCCGCCGAAATCATCCCGGTGGTTAAGGTGGACGGAAGGAAAATCGGAAACGGCCGGCCCGGGGCAATCACGCTTGCGTTGATCAAAGAGTTCCATAAACTGACCAAGATCGACGGAGTGAAATATTAGCCTTCTAAGGAGCAGACATGCTTTGTAATATTTGCCATAAGAACGAAGCCACGGTCCATCTGACCGAAATAATCGATAACCAGATTACCGAGCTGCACCTCTGTGAAGAATGCGCCCGGGAAAAAGGCGCGCAGATGGAGCAGCACTTTGGCCTTTCCGACCTTCTGGCGGGCTTGGCCGACTTAGGCCAGCAGTTCGAGATGGTCGGCAAAACCGAAAGCAAATGTCCTAATTGCGGCCTGACCTACGAAGACTTTCGGCGAGTCGGGCGCTTAGGGTGCAGCGAATGTTATCAGGCTTTTCAGGAAAGCTTAAGCGTATTGTTAAAGCGGATTCACGGTTCGACCCAGCATTTAGGCCGCACCCCGGAAAGGAAAGCGCAGCCGCCGGCAGAGGAAAAAAAGCAATCGGAATCCGAGGTTTTAAGAGCCAAGCTGCAACGGGCAATCAAGATGGAAGAGTTTGAAGAGGCCGCCCAACTACGCGATAAAATCCGCACCTTGGAAGCCAAGAAAAAAAACAATCCGGATAAATAATAAGGGGAACTAAGGAATGAAATTGGACGACTTAATTACGCGAACCTGCGAGTGGTTGAAAGGCGCGGGGCCTTCTTCGCATATTGTAATTTCCAGCCGAGTGCGCCTGGCGCGGAATTTAAAAAGCATTCCCTTTTCGCACTGGGCCGATAAGCGGTATAAAGAGCAGGTGTTAGAAAAGACCAAGGCCGCGGTCGGGGCCAGCAATTATACTAAGGACGCCCTGTTTTTGTACATGGCTGATTTAAACAACCTCGATAAGCAGTTTCTGATCGAACGCCACCTGATTTCCAAGGAACACGCCCTGCGCGCTAATCATAAGGCCGTGGTTATTGCCGATAACGAAATCTTAAGTATCATGATCAATGAAGAGGACCACCTGCGCATCCAGGTGATGCAGTCGGGATTTAACTTGGAGGGCGGCTGGCAGATCGCCAAAAATATCGACGAGGACTTTGATAAACATCTCGATTTTGCCTTTTCGCAGACCTGGGGCTACCTTACCGCCTGCCCGACCAATACCGGCACGGGCTTACGCGCCTCGGTGATGCTGCATTTACCGGCGCTGGTAATGTCTAAACAAATCAATAAGGTGCTGCAGGCAATCACCAAGCTCAGTTTAACCGCCCGTGGATTCTACGGCGAAGGCACGGAAGCCAGCGGTAACTTTTTTCAGATTTCCAACCAGGTGACGCTGGGGCATGCCGAAGAGGATCTGCTCGACAATATCAACCGCATCATCAAACAGGTTATCGGCCATGAGCAGAACGCCCGGACCATCCTCTTTGAGCAGGACCGGCCCCGAATCGAAGACCGTATCTGGCGCTCATTCGCGACCTTAAAGAACGCCCATATTATTACCAGTAAAGAGGCGATTGATTTATTCTCTTTTGTGCGCCTGGGGATAGACATGGGAATTCTTAAAGGTTTGGATATTCAAACGGTAAACAATATCTTTATTATTATTCAACCGGCCCATCTGCAAAAGATCGAAGGCAAGGTATTTTCCGCCCAGGAACGCGATGTGAAAAGGGCCGAATTGATCAGGAAAGAGCTAATTAAAGAGGAGAAATAACTATGTTTAACCGCTTTACCGAACGCGCACGCAAGGTAATTATTTTAGCTAAAGAAGAGGCAAAGCGTTTCAATCACGACTATATCGGGACTGAGCACATTCTCTTAGGGTTAATCCGCGAAGGCGAGGGAGTGGCCAGCGCGGTATTGCAAAACTTGAACCTGAGCCTAGATAAAATCAGGTTAGAAATTGAAAAATTGGTCCAGCCTGGACCGGCGGCCACCATTTCCGGCGACATTCCCTTCACGCCGCGGGCCAAACGGGTAATTGAACTTTCCATGGAAGAGGCCCGAACCCTCGGGCATAATTATATCGGCACGGAACACCTGCTCTTGGGGCTCTTGCACGAGGGTGAAGGCGTGGCCGCCCAGGTGCTGATCGGTTTAGGCCTGGATTTGAATAAGGTCCGAAACGAGGTCATGGAGCTCTTGGGCCAGGGGATTCCCAACCAGCAGGGACAGACCCAGGGTATAAAAGCGAAAAGCAAGACCCCGGCCCTTGATGCCTTTGGCCGGGATTTAACGCTATTGGCCAAAGAAGGGAAGCTCGACCCGGTAATTGGCCGTAAGAACGAAATCGAACGCGTGATCCAGATTTTAAGCCGGCGGACCAAAAATAATCCCGTTCTTTTAGGCGAGGCTGGAGTGGGTAAGACCGCTATTGTCGAAGGTCTGGCCCAGCAGATTGTCTCCGGAAACGTCCCCGAGGTACTCAAAGATAAGCGGATTGTCATTATTGACCTGGCCCTGATGGTGGCCGGAACGAAGTACCGCGGGCAGTTTGAAGAGCGGATTAAGGCGATTATGGATGAAATTAAACGCTCGGAAAATATCGTGATGTTTATTGATGAGCTGCACACCTTAGTCGGCGCCGGAGGCGCAGAAGGCGCGATCGACGCCTCCAATATTTTAAAGCCGGCGCTTTCCCGCGGCGAAGCCCAGTGTATCGGCGCGACCACGCTCGACGAATACCGTAAATACGTCGAAAAAGACGCGGCCCTAGAACGCCGCTTTCAGACGATTATGGTCGAGGCGCCATCGGTACAGGAGACCATTGAGATCCTCAAAGGTTTACGTGATAAATATGAGGCCCACCATAAGGTGAAATTTACCGATGAGGCCTTGGAACAGGCCGCCAAACTCGCCGACCGCTATATTACCGGACGCTTCCTTCCCGATAAGGCCGTGGATTTAATGGATGAGTCGGGCGCGCGGGCCAGGCTTCAGGCGCTGACCGCCCCGTCGGATTTGAAGGCCATGGAAGACAATATCGAACAAATCAAAAAGGAAAAAGAGGCGGCAATCAAAAGCCAGGATTTTGAAAAGGCCGCCCATTTTAGAGATCAGGAACGCCAGGCTAAACAGGGCCTGATGACTCTGAAAGATGAGTGGACTAAGAAAAAAAACGAAGATATCCCGACGGTAACCGGCGAAGAAATCGCGTACATTGTCTCCAAGTGGACCGGTGTGCCGGTCTCTAAATTAGAGCAGAAAGAGTCGGAAAAACTCTTAAAGATGGAAGTGGAGATGCATGGGCGGGTAGTTGGCCAGGAGGAAGCGATTTCGGCGATCGCGCGCGCGGTACGGCGTTCCCGCGCCGGCATTAAAGACCCGCGCCGGCCGATTGGTTCGTTTGTCTTTTTAGGCCCAACCGGAGTGGGTAAGACGCTCTTGGCCCGGGCGCTGGCCGAATTTATGTTTGGCAACGAGGATGCCTTAATTCAGCTGGATATGTCGGAATATATGGAAAAATTTAATGTCTCGCGCCTCGTGGGCGCGCCCCCGGGATACGTCGGCTATGAAGAAGGTGGCCAGCTGACCGAAAAGGTGCGGCGCCGTCCATATTCGGTGGTGCTGTTGGACGAAATCGAAAAGGCCCATCCCGATGTTTTTAATATCCTTCTGCAGGTCTTAGAAGACGGCCGGCTGACCGATAGCTTTGGCCGAAAAGTGGACTTCCGCAATACGATTTTAATTATGACCTCGAACATCGGAGCCGAAATTTTGAGAAAACAGGGGTCGCTTGGTTTTAAGTCGCAGCAGGAGGAGCTAACCTTTCAGGACATGAAAAATAAATTAATGGATGAGGTGCGCCGGACCTTTAAGCCAGAGTTTCTAAACCGTATCGATGATATTACGGTCTTTCGTCCCTTGACCAAAGATGACCTCTACCGGATCGTGGAAATCGAGATCGGTTTGGTCCAACAACGCCTGGCCGAAAAAAATATTACCCTCGAACTTTCCCAGGAGGCCAAGGATTTTCTGATCGAAAAAGGGTTTAATCCCATTTTCGGCGCGCGTCCCTTAAAACGGACAATCCAGCGCTATCTGGAAGACCCGCTCTCGGAAGAAATTATTAAAAACACATTACCGGAGTCGAAAAAAATTGTGGTTTCGCGTAAACAAGAGGAGCTTGTTTTTGCGTAAAAGATTGAGCGTGGTATTTAGCGCTGTGCTGGCCTTGGCCATAGCGGCTTTTTTGATCTATTCCCGGCGCGAGGCCTTTTTAGCGAAAGCTACGGCATTGATTGAAGAGCGGCTGCAGAAGAACCTGCAATGCCAGCTTTCCATAAAGCAGCTCTCGCCCAACATTTTAAGCGATGTGGCGATGAAAGACCTGACCATGAGCTTTACTCAAGCCAGCGGCCTTACCTTTAACCTAAAAGTCAAAGAAGCGCGCCTGGATTATTCCTTGCAGCAGCTGCTGTTTTCTAACCCCCAGGAAATGATGATGCTGCGGCTGATTGGCCCGTCGCTTTCAATCTCCTATCAACCGCAGCAAGCAGAGCAAGCGCCAAGCGTCGAAATGGCGGCGCCTTGTTTAAACCTCGCTGGACTAGAATTAGGAAATCTTGTTTTTTTACTTGAAGATGGGGAAATTTCTTTAAACGGCGCCCCGGCCTTTCTGAAAAACGTACAAGGCCGGATGCTGTTGCAAAAAGACAGCTTCTATTTTAAGGATATCAAGGCCTCACTATTAAATAATCCCGCTAACTCCCTGAAGGTATACGGGGAGTTCACCAAAGACGAGGTGTTTATTACCGCGCAGCTGGAACATCTCCAGTTAAAAGACTTTGATATCATCACTAATGTCTCGTTTACCCTCAATAAAAAGGTGCCGATTGGAGAGCAAGAGGAACTCTTGAGCGGAAACCTCAAGTCCTACGGCTCCGTGCTCAATAACCGCCCCTTTCCCGAAGTGAACGCGGCCTTCGAGTTGAAAGAATCGGCACTGCGTATCTTGACCTGTACTATCGGCGAAGAATACGACTTAAGAGGCATTGTTACGCTCAAACCGCAGGTGTTGGCTGATTTGTCGTTAAGCCTTTTTCAGGCCGCGCCGCATGAGCTGGTGGCCCAGTTTCTCTATCCCGAACGGCCGGATTTCTCCGGTTTAACCAATGGTTTGGTCAAAATTAGCGGCCCGTTGAATGCGCTTACCTATGACGGATACCTCGAAGTTACCAACGGGCATATGGGGGAACTGAAGTTTGTCAGCGCCAATATTAATATTAAGGGCCAGTACCCTAAGATTTACTTTGTCGATTCGCGCTTTAGCCGTGAGGAAGATTCACTGATTATGAACGGTGAAATCGACTTAACAAAACCGGAAAATTTCTCTTTAGTTTTCGGGCTGGACCAGGGAATTTATTGGCAGGGCTGGGATATTAACCGTAACTATGATACGGTGCGCATGACCAGAGACATTGCCGAAGACGTCAAAGTGAGTTTTGATACCTCGATTGACGAAAACAGCTCTGGCTACGAAGATGTCTATACCAATGAGCTCGGCGTTGCCTATAAGGTGTTCGGCGACCAGGCGCTGAAATTGCGGATTAAAAAAGACGAGGGAATTTTAGGGATAGAACGGCGGATCAAGTTTTAAAACTAAAGGATAGGCGATGAAGGCATATCTGACGCATTTAGGAAAGAAGTTTCTCGGCGCGCTCCATTACGCCGGCGGAACGATGATTTTAGGAACAAAGGCGTTAGTCGGTCTGTTTTTGCCGCCTTTTAAACGCCGGCAGGTGATCGCCCAGATGAGTAAAATCGGCGTGGACAGCATTTTTATTGTCTCGCTGATTTCGCTTTTTACCGGAATAGTCTTAGTTTTTCAAAGCGCTTACCAGCTGCAGAAATTAGGCGCCGAGCGTTTTATCGCCGATTTGGTTGCGCTGACGATGTGCCGCGAGTTAGGGCCGGTGTTTACGGCTTTAATTATTGCCGGCCGAGCCGGAGCGTCAATCAGCGCGGAAATCGGGACAATGAAGGTGACCGAGCAAATCGACGCGCTCCAGACTATGTCCGCCGACCCGGTTAAATACCTGGTGGTCCCGCGGCTCTTAGCGTTGCTGACGATGGTGCCGCTCTTAACCATCTACGCCGATTTTATTGGAATTTTGGGGGGGTATATTGTCGCTATCTGGAAAATGGGCATCACCTCGAGCATGTTTATTAATTCCAGCATTAAAGCCCTGGTGGTCAAAGATGTCTTTACGGGATTGTTTAAGTCCTTAATCTTTGCAATGGTGATCTGTATAGTTTCCTGCTATGAAGGATTGAATGCCGAAGGCGGGGCCGAAGGAGTGGGCAAGGCGACTACCCAGGCCGTAGTTATTTCTTTCGTGCTCGTCATCGCGACCGATTGTTTATTTACGGCGTTATTTTACTTTGTGTAAGGCGGGCCAGCATGAGCGATAAAAATATGATTGAAATTATCAACTTGAGTAAAGAGTTTAACGGCCACCAGGTGCTCAACAGGCTCAATCTTACGATTAAGAAAGGCTATACCCAGGTTGTTATCGGGCGTTCCGGTGGCGGCAAGAGTGTGCTCTTAAAGCACATCGTTGGGCTGTTGCGGGCGGACTCTGGACAGATTATCGTTGATGGCCAGGACATTACGATGTTAGATGAAAAGCAGCTCGACCGCTTACGCCTGAAGATGGCCCTGCTTTTTCAAGGAGCGGCACTTTTTGATTCACTATCTGTCGGCGAGAATGTCGGCTTTATCCTGCGCGAACATACCGACCTTGATGAACTCTCCATTCGCAAGAGAGTCAGAGATAGTCTGGAACTGGTTGGTTTGAAGGGCGTCGAGGAATTGATGCCCGCGGAGCTCAGCGGTGGAATGAAAAAAAGAGTGGGTTTTGCCCGGGCGATCTGCGCGCGGCCGGACATTATTTTATACGATGAGCCGACCACTGGCATTGACCCGATTATGGCTGATGCGATTAACACGCTGATCCGCAGCCTCCATGACAAATTGGCGGTAACGTCAATCTGCGTTACCCATGATATAGTTAGCGCTTATAAAATTGCCGACCGGATTTCGATGTTATACGACGGGCGTATTATCGAAAGCGGTACTCCCGAAGAAATAAAAAACAGCAAAGATCCTTATGTACAGCAGTTTATAACCGGAGCGGCCCATGGGCCGATTACCGATAACGGGGTAAATCACAGCTATAAGGCGTAAGATACTGTTTATCGATAACAATGGAGGAGAGCGATGACGCAACCCAAATGGAACCTGGAATTCAAAGTGGGGATCTTTACCTTTATCGGTTTAATCATTCTGATCCTGTCCGTATTTTCTATTAACGGGATGTATATCTTGCGCCCGGGCTATGATATCAAAGTAACCTTTCGTTTTGCCAGCGGTATTGCCGAGGGCGCTCCGGCGAGCGTGGCCGGTGTGCAGGTCGGAGAAGTCAAAAAGATAATTTTAGGCAGTGATGCGCAAAAGCAGGAAGCGCTGATTACACTTTGGGTAAAACTTAAGCAGGGAGTAGAGATTCCGCGTGACTCGCAAACTTTCGTGAGCACCATGGGCCTAATCGGAGAAACCTATCTGGAAATTATTCCCGGCAGCGATTATGCCCAGCTTTTGCAAAACGGCGATACCTTGACCGGACGCGATCCCTCATCTACAGACACGGTAATGGAGATTGTGCGCACGATGGCCGCCGACTTTAATCAGGTCCTGGACTCGGTAAATGATATCCTCAATGAACAGACGCGCAACGAAGTAAAAGCGACCGTGCATAATATCAGTACCTTTTCCGAAGGCTTAAATGACCAGTCCAAACAAGACTTGCAGCAAACCCTGCAAAATCTACGTGAAGCGGCGGTAAATGTTAAACTGGTCACCGGTCGCCTGGAACGCGGCGAAGGCAAGATTGGCGCCTGGATTAAGCCAACGGCGCGGGATATCTCCAGAAGAGCAGAAGAAGCAAAAGAAGAAGAGAGAGCATTACAGAAACTCAAAGAAGAACAACCAACGCAATAAAAATAGTTAAACACCCCTCCTTAAATGGCCAAAGTAAAAACCGTCTTTGTTTGTCAGCAATGCGGCTACCAATCAGTGAAATGGTTGGGTCGTTGTCCCGATTGCAATAATTGGAATACGCTGGTAGAAGAAAGCCAATCGCCTCTTGAACAGCCAGCACGTTATCAGTTCGCTGCTTGTGCCTCGCCCCCGCAATCCCTGCAAGATGTGGAAATTTCCGCGGAAATCCGCCAACCGACCGGTATCAAAGAGTTCGACCGAATTCTAGGCGGAGGCATTGTCGCCGGTTCAGTGATTTTAGTGGGTGGTGAGCCGGGAATCGGTAAATCCACGCTTTTATTGCAGGCCTCGGCGCAGTATGGTTCGACGGCCGGAAAAGTGCTTTATGTCAGCGCCGAAGAATCAATTCGCCAGACGAAATTACGCGCCGAGCGTTTGGGCGCTATCCCTAAGGACGTCTATATCGTCAGCGAAACCAATGTCAATCTGATTGCCCAGTACATTAAAGAATATTCACCCGCCCTGGTGGTGATTGATTCCATCCAGGTTATGTATAGCCCGGAATTCTCCTCAAGCCCGGGAAGCGTTAGCCAAGTGCGCGAATGTGCGGGGATGCTGATTGCCTTGGCCAAATCCAGTAATATCCCGATGATTTTAGTCGGGCATGTGACCAAAGACGGTTCTTTAGCCGGACCGCGCGTGTTGGAACATATGGTCGATACCGTGCTTTACTTTGAGGGCGAACGGCAGATTTCCTTTAGAATCTTAAGGGCAGTAAAAAATAGGTTTGGTTCCACCAACGAAATTGGTATTTTTCAAATGACCGGCCGGGGGTTAGAGGAAGTGGCCAACCCCTCGCAGTTTTTACTCTCCGAGCGGCCCAAAGAAGCTAATGGTTCAGTAGTTGTCCCCTGCATCGAAGGCACCCGCCCGCTATTAGTAGAAATTCAGGCCTTGGTCAGCCGCTCTAACCTGACGATGCCCCGGCGCTGGTGTTCGGGATTGGATTATAATCGTATTGCGCTTTTAATCGCCGTATTAGAAAAACGCGTTGGCTTAGGGTTAGCCAGTAACGATATCTTTGTCAATGTGGTTGGGGGAGTGAAAATTCAAGAGCCGGCCGTCGATTTGGCCGTAGCCGTGGCCGTGGCCTCCAGCTTTAAAGAAGTAGCGGTTTTAGCCGATGTGGTTATTTTAGGCGAGGTTGGTTTAAGCGCTGAGGTCCGGGCGATTACCCAAGCCGAGGCGCGCATTGCCGAGGCCGAGCGGCTCGGCTTTAGCCGCTGTATTATTGCTAAAAATAACCTTAAAGATCTCAAAGGGAATAAAAGGGCAATTGAGCTGATTGGTGTGGATACGATTGCCCAAGCCCTGGAGGCAGCATTAAAAAGATAAGGAAAATGCGCGATGATCTATAAAGACGTTAAAGACCTTTTAGAGAATATTAGAGGCGCGTTTAGCCTTTCCCACGGCGTGTTGGCCGTGGAAGACAAAATAAAAGCGAAAAAGTGCATTGATGATCTAGTATATAATCTCTGTTTAAACGATCAGCCGGCGATCAAGGGTAGCTGTGCTTGGATTATTTGGGAAGGCGCCCAGGAATTGGGGGCCTATCCGTCTTCAATCCAGGGGCTCTACGAGGCCAAAGGCGCGGCAAAATACAGTAAAGTAACTGTCCCGGCGGTAAACATCCGTGGCCTGACCTATGATGTCGCGCGGGCGTTGATCCGCTCGGCAATGAACTTAAGCTCGCTGACCCTGGTTTTTGAAATTGCCAAATCGGAAATGCAGTATACCTTCCAGCGCCCTCAGGAATATTCCGCTCTTTGCCTGGCCGCGGCGATCAAAGAAGGTTTTACCGGGCCCCTGTTCATTCAAGGGGATCATTTCCAATTAAAAGAGAAAAGTTACCGCAGCGATCCCGAAAAAGAAATCGCTGGCCTAAAGAAACTGATTGCCGAAGCCATCGAGGCGGGATTCTATAACATTGATATCGACAGCTCTACCCTGGTGGACTTAACTAAGCCCACTATTGATGAACAGCAGTGGCATAATTATGACGTGGCCGCCAAACTCAGCGCTTATATTCGTCAGATCGAGCCTGCGGGCGTGGCGGTTTCAATAGGCGGGGAAATTGGCGAGGTCGGCGGCAAGAATACCACGGTCGAGGAGTTTCGCGCCTTCATGGAAGGTTATAAAAAACAGCTGGCTCTTTACGGTGCGCCTGCCGCTGGCCGGCAGCTAAAAGGGATTAGTAAAATCAGCATCCAGACCGGGACTGCCCACGGCGGAGTAGTCTTACCAGACGGAAGTATCGCCCAGGCGAATGTCGACTTTGCGGCCTTAGAGGCTATTTCCGGCATCGCCCGCCAGGAATACGGTTTAAGCGGAACCGTGCAGCATGGCGCCTCCACTCTGCCGGATGCGGCCTTCCACCACTTTCCGGAGACCGAAACCGCCGAAGTCCACCTGGCTACGGAATTCCAGAATATGATTTATGAAAGCGAACAATTACCTGAGGTTTTGCGGGAACAGATTTATTCCTGGCTGCGCCAGAATTGCGCTGATGAGCGAAAAGAGGGGCTTAGCGAGGAACAATTTATTTACAAGACGCGCAAGAAAGGCTTTGGGCCATTCAAGAAGGAATTAATGGAATTACCGCAAGAAACGCGCGATAAGATTAGAAGCGCCCTGGAAAAGAAATTCAGCTTACTGTTTGAGAAACTTAATGCCACTGCCACCGCCGCGTTGGTCAAGCGCTATGTTAAGCCTGTACGTATTCACAAACCCTGCCCGGAAGTACTGGTTAGCTAGTTAGCCGGTTTGCCGGTTAGCTGGTCAATATTACCCTACCACCTATTACCTATCACCTGTTTTACTTGGGCGTGCGGTGCATCAGCATCAGCGCCACTGCGCTAAAGAGGATATTGGCAAACCAGGCGGCCAGAAAAGGCGGCAGGCTCCCGCGTTTACCCAAGGCCAGGCTTAACGCCTCGACTGTATAATAGAAAAATCCAATCACAATACACATGCCAATGCTGGCAACCTTGCCTGTCCCTTGAGCCGAGAGGGCAAAAGGAATCCCCAGAAATATTATAATCACGCTGACAAAGGCAAAGGCAATTTTATGGTGCAGTTCCACCAAAAGTTTCTGCACAATCTTGACCCCGCTTCCGGAAAGCAGGCCGATATAGTTTTTGAGCCGGCGATAACTCATAAACTCCGCGGAAGATTCCCGCCTCAAGAAATCCTTGGGTTTTTCTTCAATATCAATGAGCAGTTTTTTGTAAACAGTAGGCTCATCCGTCCCCAAGGTACCATAGCGGTACTCTACACAGTCAAAAAATACCCAGCGTTCATCTAACCAGCGCCCTTCTTTGGCCTGAATTTTCGCGGTCACCCGCTGGTGCTCGTCCTGCTCCAGGATGGTGATATCCCTGAGCAGGCTCTCTTCGACGTTAAACTTACGCACATGAATCAGCCGGTTATGCGCGCCGTAGAGGGCGATGTCTAAGATCACTTTTTGCTCATTGGCCATTTGTTCTTTATCGAGATATTCTTCCTTCACCGAAGAAGAAATGAGATTGGCCTGAGGGATAAACTTATCGTTAATTGCGAGCGTCGTGAAACTGATAATTAATCCCAGGTAAAAGAAGGGCAGGGCAATCCTCCAGACATTTTGCCCTGAGGCCTTAAGTGCGGTAATTTCGTTATATTTACTGAAATTGCCCAATACATAGAGCGTGGATAAAAGTACCGCAATCGGCGCGGTACGCACAAAAATAATCGGCAGGAAGGCCAGGTAGTATTGCAGTAAAACGGAAATGTCGACATGATTTTTGAGAATATCCTCAAGGCGGCTGACCAGGTCAATAATCACATAGAGCGATACAAACAGGACCATGCAGTTGACGAAAGGAAAGAGGAATTCCCGGCTGATATAGCGGTCAATAATCTTCATTAAATTTAGCGCCTCAGCGTTTGCATAATAAGCATCAGGCCCACCGCGGCCAGGACAATATCGGCCAGCCACACGCCTAATCCGGGGTAGATAAATTTTTTAATCGAAAGCACTTCTCCGGCTAGAAACAGGATATAATAAGCAACGAAGATCCCCACGCTTAAGCCGATGCCGACAAACTTTTCCCGGCGCCTGGTCCAAATCGCCAGCGGCAGGCCGATCAACACAAAGGCCAGGTTGCCAAATGAGAAGGAGAGTTTCTTGTTAATTTCCGTAATAATCGGCGTAATATCTTCTACGCCTTCTTCTTGCAGCCGGGCCATTTTTTCTTTCAATTCACGGATGCTCATATCTTTAAGTTTTTTTTCCAGACGTTCCGCGCCGGTAGAAATATCAAGAGTAAGATAATAAGTCCGGAAATTAAGCTTATAAAAGGTATTGGGGTCTTTAGGGTTGGGTTCATCGCTGGTGCCGTTGATTAGTTTAAGTTTGACGATTTCTTTTTCCGGAAACGGCAGAAACTCTCCGGAATTGGCGATGATCGTGCGCGTCGGTTTTCCTTCCTGCGGCTGGTAAATCCGGATATTAGTCAATTTGTTTTGATGGATGCCGTAAATAAAGATGATGTAGTTTTTAAAGGTGCGGATAAATGTGCCGGCCTCCAAAACAGCTGCCGGGCTTTTGATACCGATTTGCTTGACGATTTTACGGGTGGCAAAAAGCGCATTAGGTTTGATCCGGTCGTTCAAGGGTATTGAGACTAAGCTCGCAATCAGGCCCAGCACGATAATCGGAAAACAGAGTTTGTAGAGATTAATCCCGCTGGCCCTGATGGCAATAATCTCGTTATCCGCGGAAAGCCGGCCAATAGTTAAAAGCGTGGCGCTGAGCAAAGAAAGCGGTAGCGCGTAGGAAAGGATATTGGGGATTAAAAGGAAAATCAGCGTGCCCATCAAGGCCAGGCTGACCCCTTTATTAATGACCATGTTGAAAATATTCACGAGGTTGCCCATCAACATAATAAAGACGAGCACCGCCAGCGAAAGAAAAAACGGCCAGAACAGTTCTTTTAAAAGATAGGTTCGTAGTATTTTCATCAGAGCGTGGTGCTCCTTGCCAGTGTCAGGATCTCGACCGAACGGGCCCCGGCTTGGGTGAGTACTTTAGCGCATTCTCCCACCGTGGCGCCGGTAGTGAAGACATCGTCGATTAATAAAATCCGTTTTTTGTCAATGGACGCCGGTAGCCTGACGCTAAAAGCGCCGGCCACATTCTTTAGTCGTTGGGCTTTAGTCAGCGCGGTTTGCGAGGGGGTATTACGAATTCTCACCAGCGTTTTTTCGTGTATATCTCTAGAAAATTCTTTGGCCAGGGTGCGCGCTAAGAGCGTGGCCTGATTAAACTGCCGTTCGCGTAGTTTTACCTGGTGCAAAGGCACGGGCAGGATCAGGTCGATTGTATCCAGGCGCAGGTGGCGTTGAGCGAACCCAATCATTAATGCGCTTAACGGCCGGTTTAGGGCGAATTTCTGCGCGTATTTTAAAAGGTGGATACATTCCTTGATTACGCCTTCATAGGCACAGGCCGAACGCGCCGCCTTAAAAAAGTGGCGTGCCTGTTGGCAATCGCTGCAGACGAAGGCGTAACGTTGCGCGGACGCCGGGAGGTGTTTTCCGCAGCAACGGCAAAAAGGCGGCAAAATAAACTTGATACTTTGCCAACAACCGTCGCATAACGGCCGCGCGCTTAAGGGATCCAGCCGCTCGCCGCAGACCGCGCAGGCGAGGGGATAGACCAGATTGATGATATTTTTCGCCCAAACCTTAAACACCGTGGCTAACAATATAGCATCTTATCCCGTAGCTGTCAATTGGTAACTAGCAAGGTGCTGCAGGGCGGGTCCTACCTGGGGATTTTCTCGCGGGGACGCTCGCCTGCCCCAGCGTGGCAGGCTTCGCTCGATGCTCGACCTCGCTCTCGCTAAACGCATTAGCTGGCGAACCATGCCCGCTCGGTCTGCGCACGCCCCGCTCCAAAAATCCCCAGGCACCCGCCCTGATCTATTCTAACTAACCAGCAAACCAGCTAATTAGCTAATCATGTATGGCGAGGGGTGGCATCCTTTCGAGGGCTCCCACCGCGCGCAGCGAATAGCGAGCACGGTGGGAAACGAAAGGATGCCAGGACCCCGAGCCCTGAACTTATCTGAGCTTGCCATTTAGCTTGAAAAGGGGCGGGGATTATGATAATATAGAAAGCCTCAAATGGCGAAGACGATTCGATTACAAGTTGCCTTGGCGCGTTTAGGGTTTGCCTCCCGCAGAAAAGCCGCCGAGATTATCCGCGCCGGCAAAGTGAAGGTAAATGGCCGCCTGATACACCTGCCCGGATTTCGCGTAACGATCGGCCTCGATGCGATTACCGTTGACAACAAAGCGCGTACAGTTGAAAAAAAAGTGTACCTTATCCTCAATAAACCCCGAAATGTAGTTACCACGGTCAAAGATGCCAATGCCCAGCGTACGGTGATCGACCTGATTGCCCCCAAAGACACGCGGATTTTTCCCGTTGGGCGTTTAGATAAAGATACTACCGGATTGCTGCTCTTAACCAACGACGGAGAGCTTGCTTACCATTTAACCCACCCTAAATTTGAAATCAAAAAGGTCTACCGGGTGCACGCTCGAGGCGCGCTAACGGACGAAGAACGCCAGAAATTAGAAACCGGTATTTCACTCGAAGGTAAAAAGACCTACCCTTGCCGGATTGCGCAGCTCTCGGCTACAAATGAGAGTTCAGTTTTGGAAGTGATTCTCACCGAAGGGCGTAAGCGCCAGATTAAAAAGATGTTTGCCGCCGTGGGCCATCCGGCCTTGTCAATCGAACGCATTGCCTTTGGCCCGCTCAAACTTAAAAACCTCAAACAGGGGAAGTGGCGCGCACTCACTAACCAGGAATTGCAGACAGTAAAAAAAGCGGCGGGGATATTACCAGAGGAGCAGCCGAAATCATGAAGGTGTTGGTGACTGGTGCGGCCGGTTTAGTCGGAAGTCACGCGGCCGAATATTACGCCTTGCAGGGGCAAGAGGTCGTAGCCTTCGATAATCTGATTCGCCCGCGCCTGTTTGGCTCGGATAAAAAAAGCGTCGGTTATAACTGGGACTATCTGGGTAAGTACCGCAATATCGCCAGGGTTATCGGTGATATCCGCGACGAGGTGCAAGTGGCCGAGGCGATGCAAAAAGTAGATGTAGTGATTCACGCCGCGGCTCAGCCCGGCGTTCCTTCCTCGGCGCGGATTCCCCGCGAAGACTTCACCATTAATGCCTATGGGACATTAAATGTCTTGGAGGCCTTAAGGCAGCATGCGCCCAAAGCTACCTTTCTTTATTGCTCGACGAATAAAGTCTATGGTGAAAACTTAGACCGCTATGAACTGGTGGAGGAGAAGACCCGTTATCGTTATAAAGAGGTGGCGGAGATTAGCGAGTCCGTCAGCGTTGACCAGGCCGGCCATACCCCCTACGGTGTGAGTAAATATACGGGAGACCTCTATACGCAGGAATATGCCCGCCTCTATGGCTTGCGCACCGCGGTATTCCGGATGAGCTGTATTTACGGAACCCGGCAATTCGGTTTTGAGGACCAAGGCTGGGTAGCCTGGTTTGTCATTGCGGCACTTTTGGATAAACCAATTACGATTTTCGGAAACGGCAAGCAGGTACGTGATCTTTTGTATGTCGAAGATTTAATTCGCGCCTTTGACGCGTTCATCAACAGTAAACTCCGCCACGGCGTATTTAATATCGGCGGCGGAAAAGAAAACAGCATTTCGCTTTTGGAGTTTCTTGAGCTTTTACCTAAAAAGGCGGGGAAAAAACCGGCGGTACAATTTTCCCAGTGGCGGCCTTTGGATCAGAAGGTCTATATCTCCGATATTAGTAAAATCAGGGCGGCGCTCGGATGGCAACCGCGTATTTCCATTACCGAGGGCCTAGAGAGGTTGGTTACATGGGCAGAACAACAAAAATCCTTATTTTAGCGGCCTGTTTTTGCGGATTGATCCTGCCGGGATTTTGTTTTGAGGAAATGCAGGACTTCAAAAGCCCCGACTTCGACGACATTGAAGTCACTAAACAGCTGGAGACGCTGGAAATCTATTTTGAAACCGCACTTTACGAAGAGGCTGCGGGGTTGTTGGTGGAATTAATCGTGCGTTTTCCACAAGAGCCGCGTTTCTATTACCTGCAGGCGATTGTCGACTACCAGCGCGGCCGTTACCAGCAGGCGCAGGAGATATTCCGTAAGTTTACCGAAGAATATCCGGATATCCCCGAGCCCTATTACCTTTTGGCCGAGATCAGTCTGAAAAGAGGCGAGAGCGATCAGGCGCGGCAATACCTCAAGC
>JAZDHS010000043.1:0-8209 GCA_043805735.1 Candidatus Omnitrophota bacterium
CGGGAATTGGGCTATGCGATCAAGCTTTTAGCCGTGGCCAAATGCGAAGGCAGTGAATTGGAATTACGCGTTCACCCGACCTTAATTTCCCAGCGGCATTTGCTCTCTTCAGTCAACGGTATCTATAACGCGATTTATGTCAGCGGCGATTTGATTGATGACCAGGTATTTTATGGTAAAGGCGCGGGCATGTTTCCTACCGCCAGCGCCGTGGTCAGCGACATCGGAGATTTAGTCGATGCGCTCAAAGAGGGCGTCCTGGCGGATAAACCCCAGCTTACTTACAAGACTAACATTCGCCGCATCCGGGGAATTTCGGAGATTTCTTCGCGCTATTATATCCGTTTTATGGCCATTGATAAGCCCGGAGTGCTGGCCAAGGTTTCCGGGATTCTCGGCCAACACAAAATCAGCATTGCCAGTGTTTCCCAGAAAGAACGTAAAAGCGCGCGCAGCGTTCCCATAGTGATGATGACGCATGAAGCCAACGAACGCCATTTGCGTTTAGCGCTGGAGCAGATCGACCGCTTAGGAATAATCAGGAAAAAGACCGTGGCCTTAAGAGTGGAGCGTCTATAATGCGCTACCAAGGGGTAATCCAGCGCTATCGGCAATATCTGCCGGTTAGCGAAAAAACACCGATTATCACCTTGCTGGAAGGCAATACCCCGCTGATCCCGGCAAAAAAAATCAGCGCCTTAGTCGGCCCGGGCGCCGAGGTCTACCTTAAATATGAAGGCCTTAATCCCACCGGCTCTTTTAAAGACCGCGGCATGACACTGGCCGTATCCAAGGCCAAAGAAGCGGGGGCAAAGGTATTGATCTGCGCCTCGACCGGCAATACCTCGGCCTCGGCGGCCGCCTACGCCGCCTCGGCCAAGATGAAATGCGTGGTGCTCATTCCCGAAGGCTCAATTGCCATGGGTAAGCTTGCCCAGGCGATGATTCACGGCGCGCAGGTGATCGCGGTGAAAGGTAATTTTGATGAGTGCCTTTGTTTAGTGCGCGAAATTACCGATAAATATCAAATCGCCTTAGTCAATTCAATCAATCCCTTTCGGATCGAAGGCCAAAAGACGGCCGCTTTTGAGATTTGTGATACCTTAGGTGCGGCCCCCGACTTCCATCTGATCCCGGTAGGCAACGCCGGAAACATTACGGCCTACTGGAAAGGCTACAAAGAATACGAGCGCCTGGGAAAAATTACGCAGTTGCCCAGGATGTGCGGATTTCAGGCCGCCGGGGCGGCACCGATCGTGCGCAAAAAAATCATTAAACATCCCAAGACCCTGGCTACAGCGATAAAAATTGGTAATCCCGCCAGCTGGAAACTCGCTGAAGCCGCCCGCGATGAATCCGGCGGTTTAATTGGCATGGTCAGCGACCAGGAGATTATCGCCGCCTACAAATTTTTAGCGGCGCAAGAGGGGATTTTTGTCGAACCGGCCTCAGCGGCATCGGTTGCCGGTTTATTCAAATTGGCCAAGAAAGGCTTTTTCCGTAACGCAATACGCAAAACGCAATACGCAGGTGCGCAGCAGAGCGGAGCCTCCCCGAAGGGGATACGAATAGTTTGTGTGCTTACCGGCCACGGTTTAAAAGATCCCGACCGGGCGATTGCCAGCATCAAAAAGCCTAAAATTTTACCGGCAAAGTTTAACACAGTGGTAAAAGAGATCGGATTTTAAAGGATGAAATATATAGTTTTAGTTGGCGACGGAATGGCCGATTATCCGGTGGAGGAACTGCAGGGTAAGACACCACTGGAAGTAGCCAAAACGCCGAATATGGATTACCTGGCCGAGAGGGGCCAGGTGGGCTGGGTCAAAACTATTCCCGATCGGATGCCGCCGGCAAGCGATGTTGCCAACCTCTCGATCTTAGGCTATGATCCGCTCAAATTCTATACCGGCCGGGGGCCCCTGGAAGCGGCAAATATGAATGTCGAGCTTAAGGCCGATGAGGTGGCCTTTCGTTGCAATCTCGTCACCATCGGTGAAGATAAAATGCTGGACTATAGCGCCGGCCATATTAATAACAAAGAGGCGCACATTTTAATTAAGGATTTGGATGCGCACCTGCGCGCGGATAATCTTCGCTTTTATCCGGGGGTGAGTTATCGGCATTTAATGGTCACCAAGGACCAGGAGCCGTCTTTAATGAAGGTGAAATGCACGCCCCCGCACGATATCAGCGAACAGGGCGTATTGTCGCATTTACCAAAAGGAAAAAATGCCCAGTTTCTTATTGAGTTAATGCAGCGGGCGGGAAAATTTCTGGAACACCACGAAATTAATAAGGTGCGCATTGATTTAAAAGAAAATCCGGCTAATGCGATTTGGCTCTGGGGCCAGGGAAAAGCGCTCGCACTGCCCACCTTTAAGGAAAAATACGGCTTAAACGGCTCGGTAATTTCCGCCGTTGACTTAATTAAAGGCATGGGTAAAATGATCGGCCTGACTCCAATCAGCGTGCCTGGGGCTACGGGATACTATGATACTAATTATCTGGGCAAGGCGCGCTATGCCGTGGAGTCGCTAAAAGAGAATGATTTTGTTTTTGTCCACGTCGAGGCGCCGGATGAAGCCGGCCATAACGGCGACCTGCGCGCCAAGATTACGGCGATCGAACGTTTTGACAGCCAGGTCGTCGGCTATATTTTAGACCATTTCAAAAACCAATTTGATTTTCGCATCCTGGTTTTACCCGACCACTACACGCCTGTCTCGTTGAGGACGCATACCGCCGAACCCGTCTTTTTCTGCTTATATGGCCAGGGGGTAGCCAAAGATGAAGTGCGCGCGTTTAACGAAGCGGCCGCGCGCGAGAGCAGGCTTAATTTTCCCAAGGGCTCTGAGCTGATGGATTATCTTATTACCAATGAACTACCGCCAGGCGCAAAATTATCTTGATTCCTTCATTAACTACGAACGTTCTCCTCTTTTTCCCTACAAGACTTCTTTTAAGCTAGAACGAGTGGCGCGCTTCCTGCTTTTGCTGGGCAATCCCCACCAAGATTTGCGCATTATCCACGTTGCCGGCTCTAAAGGCAAGGGCTCAACCTGTGCTTTCACCGCCCATATCTTAAGCGCGGCCGGCTATAAAGTCGGGTTATACACCTCGCCGCATTTAGTGGACGTACGCGAGCGTATGCAAATCCTCGAGGGAAAAAGCGCGCGGCTGATTTCTCCCCGTGATTTTACCCGGCTGGTGGAAAAAATCCGGCCGAGCGCCGAAAGATTGCGCGATAGCGAATTTGGCCGCTTAAGTTATTTTGAAATTATCACCGCGATCGGTTTTTTATTTTTCCAAGAAAAAAAATGCGATTTCGCGGTGATTGAAACGGGCCTGGGCGGACGGCTCGATGCGACCAATGCATCCCTGGCGTTAGTTGCCGTGGTTACCCCAATCAGTTACGAACATACCCAGGTGTTGGGTGCGACCTTAGAAGAGATCGCCAGCGAAAAAGCCGGGATAATTAAGCCCGGCACCGCTGTTGTGATTACGGCGCCGCAAAAGCCGGCGGTGCTTAAAATTATCCGCGAACGCGCCCGGATCAACAGAGCCAAATTATATTGTGTCGGTAAAGATATAAAAATCCAAAAAAAACAGTTCTCGGGGCGCAGCCAGCGCTTTGCCTTAAACGGTGCATTGGGTAGTTACCCTAAGCTTTCCTTGCGGCTTTTAGGCGAACACCAGCTAGTCAATGCCGCCGTTGCCGTAGCCGCTGTGGCGGCGTTAAAAGAAATCGGTATTTCGATTAATCGGCGCGCGATTGCGCAAGGCTTAAGAAAAACCCAGTGGCCGGGACGGCTGGAGCTTATCAGCAAGGACCCGCGGATTGTTCTTGATGGGGCGCAGAATCGGGAAAGCGCCCGCGTTCTGCAAAAAGCACTCAAGGCAACGTTTCATTTTCGTAATCTAATTCTCGTCCTCGGCGTTTGCTACGATAAGGATGTACGGGGAATTTTGGATGAACTCACCCCCAGCGCCAGTCAAATTATTTTAACCAAATCGGCTAACCCGCGGGCGATGGAGCCGGCGGAAATAAAAGCTCTGATGAATACTATAAACAAGCCGGTGAGCCTGACTCGGAACTTAAGCGAGGCGTTGGCGATGGCCAAAAAGAACGCCAGCCGCGAAGATCTTGTTGTAGTTACCGGTTCATTGTTTTTAGCGGGAGAAGCTATCCGGATGTGGCGATGAAAAAATATTTAGATGGCGATACTATTGTCGCGATTTCTACACCGGTCGGTAAAAGCGGGATTGGCATCGTGCGTTTAAGCGGTAGAGGAGCTTTGCTGATTGGCGATAAGATTTTCCGGGCCGCAAACGGTAAGCGCCCTTCCACGGTACCCAGCCACACGCTGCTTTACGGACGGATAGTGGAGAAAAAAGAAGTAGTCGACGAGGTTTTACTCAGCGTCATGCGCGCTCCCCGCACCTATACCCGCGAGGATATTGTTGAGATTAACTGCCATAGCGGTATCGTGGTTTTAAAAAAGATTTTAGATATCGCCCTTGAAAACGGCGCCCGTTTAGCGTCACCGGGTGAATTTACTAAACGCGCTTTTTTAAATGGGCGGATTGATTTGGCCCAGGCCGAGGCAGTGCTCGATATAATTAATTCTAAAACTAAAGAGGCGCTTAAAGCTGCGCTGGGCCAGCTTCAGGGAAAGCTTTCGCGTAAGGTAAGACATCTTGGCCAGAATCTTAGCGAGGCGATTGTGCAATTGGAAGCGGCGATTGACTTCTCGGATCAGGATATCCAGCCCCAAACTTTGCAAAGAATGCGCACCCGCATAGAAGGAGTAGGCCGCGATATAAAAGCGCTTTTAGCAACGGCCCAGCGGGGCACGGCATTACGCGAAGGAGTCAGTTGCGTGATTTGCGGCCGCCCTAATGTGGGAAAGTCGAGCCTGCTAAATGCGCTGCTAAAAAGGGATCGGGCGATTGTTACACCTGTTCCGGGGACTACCAGGGATGTGCTCGAGGAGACAATAGAACTAGCGGGAGTGCCCTTATGTTTAGCCGATACCGCCGGAATTGTTGCCGCGGGTAATCTCGCCGAGAAAGAAGCCGTGCGGCGCAGTAAAAGATCGATAGCGCAGGCGGAAATAGTACTTTTTGTCTTGGATGCCAGCCAAAAAATGACTGCCGGTGACCGAAAGATTGCCCGTGCCATTGCCCAAAAACATGTTTTTGTAGTTGTGAACAAGCAGGATTTACATCAGCGGCTTGGGCTCAAAGAGGCGCAGAAACTTTTACCGGGAAAAACAATTGTGGGCATCTCGGCCTTAAAGGGCAGCGGCTTGGCTTTATTGGAAAAGAAACTCTCGGCATTTCTCTGGGGAGGGAAGGTCGGGGCTGACGCCGATATACTGGTTACCAATTTGCGCCATGCCCAGGCGCTCAAAAAAGCGCAAAAATTACTGGCTGGTGCCCTGCGGGCGATCGATGATGGGCAGGGTGCCGAAATTATCAGCTTCGAGCTGAATGCGGCCCAACGCTCACTTGGCGAGATAATCGGCCAATTGAGCAACGAAGACCTGTTAGGGCGTATCTTTGGTCAGTTTTGCATTGGTAAATAAACCTTCCAAAAAAGGAAAAAATGCTTGCTTTTTGGGAATGTTTTTGCTACAATAGTATAACTAAATATCTAAAAAAGCGAGGTGAAAACCATGAAACCCTTACGTATCGTCAACCTAGTGGTTCTAGTGCTATGCTTGGTGGTGGCCACCTTTTTCGCTTACCAAAATCATTTAAAAGACCAGGAAGTGCGACAGTACAAAATGTTGTCGGAATTGTCTGATCGGGCATTTCAGGTGGCGAGCGAAAAATTTTGGCAGACCAAGGGTGAGCTGGAAGATACCAAGACACAACTGATTATGGCTAAAACAGAAGTAGGCCGGCTCAATATTTCTATTGCCGCCTTAGAGAAAGATGGTTTGCGTTACAAGGATGAAATATCGCGGCTGGCCCAGGAGCGAGACCGCTTAGTGGCTAAGATTGACCGGTTGGAGCGGATCAACATTACCCTGCAAGATAAATTTCACGACCTTGATCAGCTGCGAAAGGCGGTTAAACTGGTGACGCTGGAAAAGCGCACGCAAGCCCGGCTAGCCAAGTTGGAAATGCTCAAGCGGCTCGACGAAATGGCCTCACTCTACGGCAATAAAGGTTTTCTTGTCAAGGGCGGTGAGGCTACCTTTATTAAGGCCGCGCGGATCAAAGTAGAGCTTGAGCCTGTAACCAAGGTATCGTATAACATCGAATCCGAAAAATAGGTGTATGGCCGCTTTTTTTCAGCAACTGGCGAAAAACCAAATTTTTATTACTGTACTGGTAGCCTGGTTTATCGCCCAGTGCGCGAAAGTTCTTTTAGGGGTAATCTCTGAACGCCGGTTTGATTTTAAGTGGTTTGTCGATACCGGCGGCATGCCTAGTTCCCACACCGCAACTGTCTCCGCACTTGCCACCGCCGTTGGTATAAAATACGGTGTTTCTTCTTCCATTTTTGCGGTAACGGTGGTGTTTGCCTGGATTATTATGATGGACGCCCAAGGGTTTCGCCGATCGGCAGGTAAACAGGCCGAAGTACTTAATGTAATTCTTGATGATATCTATTGGAAAAAAGTAATCAAGGAAGAGCGGCTCAAAGAGTTGCTTGGACATACTCCCGTGGAAGTCCAGGTGGGGGCCTTGATTGGAATATTGGTGGCAATAATCTTTAAATAGGGGAGGAAAAGGTGAACAAAAGAGTTATAATAGCGGCGGTTATAATAGTGGTAGTAGGCGCAATTATTTTTGGTGTTACCAGCCGCTTAAAAGGTTCGGGGATAACGGGAATATTTTCCCAGTCGGCTTCGCTCTATAATCAGGCCGCCTCGTTACAGGCCAAAGGCCAAATAGCCGAGGCTACAAGCTTATTAGAAGAGCTGGTAGCTAAATTTCCTCAAGAAAATAACACTGCGGATGCGTTGTCGAAGCTGGGGGCGATTTATGAAGGCGACGGCCAGTGGCTTAAGGCCAAGGAATCGTATGGGATGCTGATTGCCACCTTCCCTAATTCCAAAAATGTTTCCGAAGCGGAAAAGAGATTATGGGATATGAATATTAAAATCCTTTTTTCACCTTTAGTGACCGAAAAAGACTTTGCCTATTTGGTCGTGGCTGGAGATTCATTGGCCAAGATAGCGACCAAGCAAAATACGACTGTAGATTTGATTATGCGCAGCAACAATGTGCAAGGCACCTTAATTCGGGTCGGACAGCGCCTCAAAATTCCGGCTAACAAATTTAGCGTAATTATTGATAAATCGCAGAATACGCTGGCCTTAAAGGCTGACGATGAAATTATGAAAGTTTACTCTGTAGCTACGGGAAAAGATAATTGCACCCCTTTAGGTAACTTCACGATTATAGAAAGGCTGATCAATCCCGATTGGTACAAAAGCGGCCAAGGCGTAGTACCGGCGGATAGCCCGGAGAATATTTTAGGCACGCGCTGGATGGGGCTTTCTGAACCGCAATATGGCATTCACGGCGGAGCGACCCCGCCAGACCTTGGCCAGCAGGTTACCGAGGGCTGCGTGCGCATGCTTGATGCCGATGTGGAGGAGCTCTTTACCATACTACCGCGTAATACCGTAGTGACGATTGTCGATTGAGATATTTGAAGTCAGAGAAAAGTTTTTGTAGCAGAACTATTTTCTGACTTCATTTATTTATGAAAGGTGGAGTCTTGAACGGCAGCGGCTTGGATTTTGAAAAACCGATTTTAGAATTAGAGCGCAAGATTGAGGAGCTTAAAAGCCTCACCGAAGCCGAAGAAATTGATCTATCTTCAGAAATTAAACAGCTCACCCAGAGGTTAGATAAGCTTAAGCGCGAGGTGTTTGATAACCTCACGCCCTGGCAGAGGGTACAGGTTGCCCGCCATCCCCAAAGGCCATATACGCTGGACTATGTGCGCCTGATTACGCAAGACTTTGTCGAATTGCACGGCGACCGGCTCTTTGCCGACGATAAGGCGATTGTCTGCGGATTTGCTAAGATCGACGACCAAAAGGTGTTGGTTATCGGCCATCAGAAAGGCCGGGATACCAAAGAGAACTTGATGCGTAATTTTGGTTGTGCTCATCCGGAAGGATACCGCAAGGCGATACGCCTGATGCGCCTGGCGGAAAAATTTGACCGTCCGATCGTG
>JAZDHS010000044.1:0-89574 GCA_043805735.1 Candidatus Omnitrophota bacterium
GCCGGGGTCGATGTTACCGGAGCCGAGCGTTTTGTCGCTGAGATTAAGCGTTTGGCCAAGACCAGCGAACGGCCAGGCTGTCTGGGCGACATCGGCACGTTTGGCGGCTTTTTTGAGCTGGCCCGAAATTATAAAAATCCGGTGCTGGTTTCCTCCTGCGACGGTGTAGGCACAAAATTGAAAATCGCCTTTCTCGCCGACATTCACCATACGGTCGGGATCGATTTAGTAGCAATGAATGTTGACGATTGCGTTTGCTCGGGAGCCGAGCCGCTATTCTTTTTAGATTATATTGCCACCGGAAAACTGGACAAAGAAAAGTTGGTAAAAATAGTACAGGGAGTAGTCGCGGGTTGTAAAAGCGCCGGCTGCGCCTTAATCGGCGGAGAAACCGCGGAAATGCCCGATTTTTATCAAAAAGGGGAATATGACCTCTCCGGCTTTTGTGCGGCGGTGGTGGAAAAGGAAAAGATTATTGATGGCGCGCGCGCGCAAACCGGCGATGCCGTCATTGGGCTGGCCTCCTCAGGGCTACACTCCAACGGGTTTTCTTTAGTGCGCAAAGTATTTAGCGAAAAAGAGCTTAAAAAACGGGCCGGGGAATTCCTCGTCCCCACCAGGATTTATGCCAAGTCAATATTAGCGCTTTTGGCCGCTTTTAATAACGAGGCTCGCCAAACGGTAAAAGGTATCGCCCATATTACCGGTGGCGCCTTTTTCGCTAAATTGCCGCGGATTATTCCCTCTGGGTTAGCCGTAGGCTTATGCAAAAACTCCTGGCCGATTCCACCCCTGTTCCATGAAATTAAAAAGCGCTCCGCGCTCACCCCACGCGAGATGCTGGGCACCCTGAATATGGGGATTGGTATGGTCGTGGTCGCCAGTAAAAATGAGAGTGAAAATATTATCCGGTTTTTACGCCAGGAGCATGATTTGCCGGCCTGGGTGATCGGCGAGATCATCAAGGGCAACCGAGAGATATTGTTGTGAAAGTTTTGGTTATTGGTTCGGGTGGCCGGGAACATTGCCTGGTTTGGAAGATTGCCCAGTCCGACCGGGTGAAAAAGATATTCTGCGCACCCGGTAACGGCGGCACCGAGGCTGGCGCCCAGAACGTGGCGTTGGATGTTGCCGATGTAAAAACGCTGTTACAATTTGCCCGGGAAAACAAAATCGATTTGACGGTAGTCGGCCCGGAAGTACCCTTGGTTAATGGTATCGTCGATCAATTTCAAACTAAAGGCCTACGCGTCTTTGGCCCGCGGCAGGAATTAGCGCTTTTGGAAGGCAGCAAGGTGTTTGCCAAGAAAAAAATGGCCGATTTTTCCCTGCCCACCGCTGATTTTGCCGAGTTCTCCTCTTATGAACTGGCCCAGCGCCATATTCAGAAAACGGGCGCTCCGATTGTGCTCAAGGCCGATGGCCTGGCTCAAGGCAAAGGTGTATTTGTTTGTTCGACCGTTGCCGAGGCGAACCTCGCGTTGCAGACGATTATGGTCGAAAAACAATTTGGCGATTCCGGAAGACAACTCGTCATCGAACAATGCCTGGATGGTGAAGAGGCGTCAATATTGGTGTTTTCCGACGGCAAAACCATGGTGCCGATGGCCTCGGCGCAGGACCATAAGCGGATTTATGACGGCGACCGCGGGGCCAATACCGGCGGGATGGGGGCGTATTCTCCGGCGCCAGTGGTGACCGAGGCGCTCTGGAAGAAAATCTCCGCCGAGATTCTTGCGCCCCTGGCTAAAGGATTAGCCGCCGAGGGTAAAAAGTATACCGGCGTACTTTATATCGGGCTAATGCTTACTGCCTCCGGACCAAAAATTTTAGAGTTTAATGTACGTTTTGGCGATCCCGAAACTCAGGTAATTTTACCGCGGCTGCAAAACGATTTAGTGGAAGTGATGCTGGCGACGATTGAAGGAACGCTGGATAAAGTCCGTTTAGAGTGGGACCGGCGCTCCTGCATTTGTGTAGTGGTGGCCTCCGGAGGCTACCCCGATGCCTATGCTAAAGGCAAGGAAATAAGCGGCCTGGAAAAAGCGCAAGGTTTTAGCGATACGTTGGTGTTTCACGCTGGCAGCAAAAAAGAAAATAAAAAATATTACAGCTGGGGCGGGCGGGTCTTAAATGTTGTTGCCTTAGGCGATACGCTCACCCAGGCTAAAGAGCGGGTATATCAGGCAATCGGGGAGATTAATTTTGAAAACATGTATTTTCGAAAAGATATCGGATGGAGGGCATTAAAGAAATGAAGGCGAAAGTCGCGATTATCATGGGAAGTTCATCCGACTCCGACACCATGGCCGAGGCCGAGGCGATGCTTAAAAGTTTCGGCGTAGGCGCGGAAGTAAAAGTGCTTTCCGCGCACCGTACGCCCTTGGCGACGATTAACTATGCGGTGGGCGCCCAGAAGCACGGCATTAAGGTAATTATTGCCGGCGCCGGCGGCGCGGCCCACTTAGCCGGGGTGATTGCGGCGCATACTACGCTGCCGGTAATCGGCGTACCGATGACCACAACATACCTCAAAGGCATTGACTCGCTGTTTTCCACGGTCCAGATGCCTTCGGGAGTACCGGTAGCCACAATGGCCATTGGCAAGGCCGGGGCAAAAAATGCCGCGGTACTGGCGGTGCAGATACTGGCGCTGGAAGACGTGAAGTTAGAGAAAAAGTTAGCCGCCTTTAAAAAGAAACTCGCGGCTTCGATTAAGAGGAAAAAATAAACTTAAGCGCCATGATCACCCAAACCGTCAGGATAGACGCCGGCAATATCGATCCCAAAAAAATTAAGCGGGCGGCAAAGGTGATTAAAACCGGAGGAATCGTTGCTTTTCCGACCGAGACGGTTTACGGTTTAGCCGCCGATTACGCCAATGCCGCGGCGGTAAAACGGATCTACGCGGTCAAAAAACGGCCCAGCACTAAAGCGCTTCCGGTACAAATCAGTGATATCGCTTTCCTGGAGAGGCTCGGATGCAACGTGCCGGTGGCGGCCTACCCGCTGATCAGCGCTTTTTGGCCGGGGCCCTTAACCTTAATTTTTAAGACGGGCGGGCAAGCGACGTTGGGAGTCAGGATCCCCGATAACCCGGTCGCGCGCGCCTTGATCAAAGCCAGTGCCTGCGCGATTGTTGCGCCCAGCGCCAATATTTCCGGTGAACCGCCGGCCACCAGCGCCCAAGAGGTATTGCGCATCTTTGACGGGCGGATTGAAATGATTATTGACGCCGGCGAAACTAAGCTGCAAGTACCCTCGACCGTTATCGATGTGTCGGTATCCCCGTTTAAAATAATCAGGGAAGGCGCGATTAGTCGGAAGGATTTAGAGCGTGTTCAAAAGTAAAACTATCCTCGTCGTCTGTACCGGCAATTCCTGCCGCAGCGTGATGGCCGGAAGCTTATTGCAGGAAGTGCTCAAGGACAAAGGCGAATATTATGTCCTGACCGCCGGAACCGCGGCGATCGAAGGCCTGCCGGCAACGCCGGAGGCCGTAGAGGTAATGGCCGAAGAGAATATCGATATCTCCAGTCACCGCAGCCGTACGCTTACGGAAAGCCTAGTGCGCCAGGCCGACATTATTTTAGTGATGGAGAATAAGCATAAGGATTATATTCTTGCGCATTATCCCCAGGCCAGCGGCAAGGTCTATCTCTTAAGCGAATTTGGCCGTATTGAAAGCGAAGATAAGCTGGTCGACCCAAATATCCCCGACCCGATCGGCAAATCCGCCGATTTTTACCGCTATGTTTTCGATATTATCAAGGAAAGTATTGCGCGCACAGTACAACAACTGGAGGGAAAATGAATCCCGCCCTTCCCAAACAGGCAATGCCTAACAAACAAAGGCGGGACTAATAAGGTTTTATGCAATGCAAATAAGATTAAGTAAAATAAAATTTTTTATTGGCAACACCAGGAAAGGAAGGGCGGGATGAAAGTCGCGATTGGCTCTGACCATGGCGGCTATAGGCTCAAAACTAAAATCAGCGCTTTCTTAAAAAAACGCGGCCACGAGGTCTTGGATATCGGCACGCATAGCCCGGAGAGTTGCGATTACCCGCCGATCGGTTATCAATTGGCTAGAGGCGTTGCCGATGGGGCCTGGGAGCGCGGAATCTTGATTTGTAAGACCGGGATCGGATTTTCGATCGTGGCCAATAAGGTTGCCGGCGTGCGCGCGGCGCTGTGCACTACCGCATTGCAGGCCCGGCGTAGCCGGGAGCATAACGATGCCAATGTGCTCTGCCTGGCCGGAAGCTATTTAAGCGCCAGGAAGGCCGGCGCGATCGTCGGAAAATGGCTCACTACCCCATTCTTCGCCGGCCGCCACGCCCGCCGGGTGAGACAGATTACAAATATAGAAAAGAAGGGGCACAAATAATGGACCAACTGAAGAAAGTCGACCCCCAGATTTACCAGGCCATAGTCGACGAGCTCAAACGCGAACAGGAAACCGTTAATTTAATTGCCAGCGAAAACTATTCCCCTTTAGCCGTATTACAGGCTCAAGGGTCGGTAATGACCAATAAATACGCCGAGGGCTATCCGCGCAAACGCTGGTATAACGGCTGCGAATGTGTGGATGTGGTCGAAAAGCTGGCTCAGGAGCGGGCAAAGAAACTATTCGGCGCCGAGCATGTCAATGTCCAGCCGCATTCGGGAACCCAGGCGAACATGGCCGTCTATTTTGCGATGCTTAAGCCGGGTGATACGGTTTTAGCGATGGACTTGGCCTGCGGGGGCCACCTTTCGCATGGGCATCGCCATAATTTTTCCGGGCGCTATTTTAACATTGTTTCCTACGGCGTGAGCCGAAAAGACGAACGCATCGATTTCAACGAAGTCAGCGATTTGGCCAAAAAGCATCAGCCGAAAATGATTCTCGTCGGGGCCTCGGCCTATCCGCGGACTCTCGATTTCGCGCGTTTTCGCGCGATCGCTGACGAGGTCGGCGCGTTTATGCTTACGGATATTGCCCATATCGCGGGGCTCGTCGCCGCGGGCCTGCACCCAACACCCGTGCCTTATTCCGAATTTGTTACCACCACGACGCACAAAACCTTACGCGGACCGCGCGCCGGAATGATTATGTGCCGTAAGGAATTCGCCGAGAAGATCGACTCCGAGGTTTTCCCCGGGATTCAGGGCGGGCCGTTAATGCATGTGATTGCCGCCAAGGCCGTGGCCTTAAAGCTGGCCCTGGCGCCGGAGTTTAAGAAATACCAGGCTCAAATTGTGGCTAACGCCAAAACACTGGCCGCGGAGTTGGACCGGCGCGGCTACCGTATCGTTTCCGGCGGCACCGATACGCACCTGCTCCTGGTGGACTTGCGGTCCAAAAATATTACCGGCAAAGACGCGGCCTTCGCGCTGCACCAAGCCAATATCGTGGCTAACAAAAACTTAATTCCCTATGATCCCCGCGGTGCGCAATTGACCAGCGGGCTGCGTTTAGGCACGCCCAGCGTGACCACGCGCGGGATGAAAGAAAATGAGATGCGCCAGATCGCCTGCCTGATCGATGGAGTGCTTTGCGCCCCTGACAACGCCAAGACAATCGCGATGACTAAAAAAGAAGTAGTCAAGCTTACGTGCAAGTTTCCCCTTTACAAGGACGTGCGCTTATGAGGCCCAAAAATCAAAAAATGGACCCGCGCCCGGGTTGGGACGAATACTTTTTGGAAATCGCCCAGCTGGTCTCCCGGCGCTCGACCTGTTTAAGAAGAAAAGTGGGCGCGCTAGTAGTGAAGAATAGACGGATTCTGGCTACTGGATATAACGGCACGCCCAGCGGCATTAAGCATTGTTCCGACGCCGGTTGCCTGCGCGCGAGACTAAACGTCCCCTCCGGCGAGCGGCACGAGTTATGCCGCGGTCTGCACGCTGAGCAAAACGCGCTTTTACAAGCGGCGCTTTACGGCATTAGCCTGATTGGCAGTTCTCTATATATAACCAATCAACCCTGCCTGATTTGCGCGAAAATGATTATCAATGCGGGCATAAAGGAAATAGTTATCGGCGGCAGTTATCCGGATAAGATGGCGCTATCGTTTTTAAAAGAAGCGAAGATCAAGATTCGTAAGGCGCGCAAATGAAGTGTCCATTCTGCAGTAACATCGAAGATAAGGTAGTCGATTCGCGCCAGAGCGCCGAGGGCAACTCGATCCGCCGCCGGCGCGAGTGCCTGAAATGCCAGCGGCGCTTTACCACCTATGAAACGCTGGAAGAGATGGCGCTGATGGTCGTGAAAAAGGACGCCCGACGGGAAGCCTTTGAGCGTAAAAAACTGCTGGCCGGGTTGGTTAAGGCTTGCGAAAAAAGGCCGGTGGGTATGGAAAGGCTGGAACAGGTAGTGGACGAAATTGAGGCCACCCTGCAGAAAAAATACGAAAAAGAAGTTACCTCGAAGGAAATCGGCGAGCTGGCGATGAAAAAGCTCCAGCAGCTCGATGACATCGCCTATGTGCGTTTTGCCTCAGTCTATCGACAATTTAGAGATGTAAATCAGTTCATGAAGGAACTCAAAGGCCTCTCCGACAAATTCCGCTAGGCGGCGAAAAAATCGTGGCAGTGCACAGCGAAGAAAAAATCCTCAGCGGGCTCAATGAACGGCAGCAACAGGCTGTCGAACATGACCAAGGCCCGCTGCTAATTATCGCCGGGGCCGGCACAGGCAAGACCACCGTAATCGCCCGGCGCATCGCCCAGCTGATCGCCGCTAAACGCGCTCGCCCGGAAGAAATTCTCGCCCTGACCTTTACCGATAAGGCCGCCGCGGAAATGGAAGAAAGAGTGGACGTGCTGGTGCCTTACGGCTACACCGACATTTGGATTTCCACCTTTCACGCCTTCGGCGACCGGATCTTGCGCGAAAACGCCCTCGAGCTTGGCCTAGACCCGGAATTCCAGGTACTCACCCGGTCCGACCAGATTATTTTTCTGCGCGAACACCTCTTCGATTTTGCTTTAGACTATTACCGCCCGAAAAGCGACCCCGCCCGTTTCTTAGAGGCGCTGGTCGTTTTTTTTAGCCGCCTGCGCGACGAGGATGTATCCTGGGAAGAATATGTGCGCTATGCCCAGAACCTCATTGAGCAGTCCAAGGAGAGCCCTCACGACGCCGAGCTCAAAGAAACGGCCAAACGCCACGCCGAACTTTCCCACGCTTACGAAACCTATCAACGGCTGTTAATGAAAGAGGGCAAGGTTGATTTTGCCAATCAGGTCTATCTTGCCCTTTATCTTTTTCGTCACCACCCTTCGGTGTTAAAACACTACCAAGAGCAGTTTAAATACATTTTGGTCGATGAGTTTCAGGATACCAATTTCAGCCAGTTCCAGCTGGTCAAACTTTTGGCCCAAGGCCATAAAAACATTGTTGTGGTCGGAGACGATAATCAGTCCATTTTTAAGTTTCGCGGCGCGGCGATCAGCAACATCCTTAACTTTATGGACTATTATCCCCAGGCTAAGCGCGTGGTCCTGACCGAAAATTACCGCTCCACGCAGACTATCCTTGATAGCGCCTACCGCCTGATTAAACACAATGACCCCGATACCTTGGAAGTAAAATGTAAGATCAGTAAGGCCCTTCTGGCCCAAAAGAAAAAGGGCCCCAGGATTGAACATTTGCATTTTGACAGCGGCATGGTCGAGGCCGACGAGGTAGCGCGGATTATTGAAGAAAAAGTGCAGAAAGACAAGATCGCCTTAGGGGAAATCGCAATCCTGGTACGCTCCAATAACGATGCCGATGCCTTTTTGCGTTCCTTGAATATGCGCTCGCTTCCCTGGCGCTTTTCTGGCAATCAAGGGCTCTATGGCCAGGAAGAAATCCGTTTTCTGATTTCTTTCCTGCGCGCGATCGCCGACCCCGACGACAGCGTTAGCCTTTATCATCTGGTGAGCTTTCCCGAGGTTTACGACCTGGAGATGGCCGATTTGGCCCGCTGTTTGAATTGGGCGAATAAGAAAAACCGCTCGCTCTTTACGGTGTTTAGTCAGCTTGATTCCCTGGAAGATTTAGCCGGGATCAGCGATAAATCGAGAAAGAAAATTGCCAAAATTGTCACGGACGTTACGTTTTATCTTAAAGAGTCGCGTAATCTGCCTACGGGAAGGCTGATGTATCTTTTTTTACAGCAGAGTGGATTTCTGAAGAAATTGGTCCGTGAAGAGAATGTCCTTAATGAGCAGCGGATAAAGAATATCGCCCGGTTTTTTAACATCGTGGCCAACTTTGAGAATCTCAGTAACGTTGACCGGCTGCCCAACTTTGTCCAGCACCTGAATATGCTCATCTCCTCCGGAGACGACCCGGCTACCGCGGAGGCCGAATTAGACCTAGAGGCGGTGAATGTGCTCACCCTCCACAAGGCCAAGGGCCTGGAGTTTACGCTGGTGTTCCTGGTCAACTTGGTGCAGGGGCGTTTTCCCTGGCCCAAACGCAAAGAGGCGATTGAAATACCGCTGGACCTGGTGAAGGACATTTTACCCGGTGGTGATTACCATATCCAGGAGGAACGCCGCCTGTTTTATGTCGGGATGACCCGCGCGAAAAAAGAGCTATATTTTACTTCCGCCGAGGATTATGGCGGAAAGCGCTTGCGTAAAATCAGCCAGTTTGTTTACGAGGCCATGGATTTAAGCCCGCAAAAACCGGAGATTATTAAGGCCCAGGCGATACAGAAGATTGAACGCTTTGCCCCCCGCGCCGCCAAACCGCTTTTGAGTGAAAAACCAATTGCCGCTGATGAGCTGCTTACTTTGAGTTTTCGCCAAATCGACGATTATTTAACCTGCCCGCTAAAATACAAATATGTGCATATCCTGCGCATCCCGATTTTACGCCACCATAGCGTCGTCTACGGCAGCGCCATCCATAAGGCCATTCTGGATTTCTACCAGGCCAAAATGGCGCAAAGAAAATTTACTCCCGATGATCTAGCGCGCAGTTTTACCGCGGCCTGGGTCAATGAAGGGTTTTTGTCGCGCGCGCACGAAGAGCAGCGGCTCGCCCAGGGCCGGGAAACGCTGCAGAATTTCTACAGCCGGGAGAAAGATCGGCCGCTGCCCTTTGCCATTGAACAACCGTTTACGGTGATGCTCGGCAAAGACAAAATCACCGGCCGCTGGGACCGGGTCGACCAGGGCGAAACCGGCACGGTGATCATTGATTTTAAGACCTCGGATACGGTAAACAAACAAAAGCAGGCCGACGAGCGGGTCAAAGAAAGCCTGCAGCTTTCAATCTATGCGTTGGCCTATAAAATGATTAAAGGCGTACTGCCCGCCGCTGTGGAACTGCATTTTGTTGATACCGGGCTTATTGGCCATGATCTGCGCACCGAGGCCGATTTAGTCAAGACCGAGGAACTGATTGCCCAGGCCTCAAAAGGGATTCGCGCGCGAATTTTTACGGCCAAGCCCGAATATTCGGCCTGTAAATATTGCGCCTACCGCGAGGTTTGCCCGTATACAACTAGTTCACAATAGGAGGAAGAACAAACGATGATCACCTACGATGATTTTGCGAAAATGGAAATTAGAATCGGAACTATCTTAGAGGCCGAGCGCGTGCCCAATACCGACAAACTCCTCAAGCTGATGGTCGATATTGGCGGCGAAAAACGCCAGCTTGTCGCTGGCATCGGCATGCAGTATGAGCCCCTGAAATTAATCGGTAAGCAGACGCCGGTGCTGATCAATCTGCAGCCGGCCAACATCAGAGGCGTAGAGAGCAACGGCATGATTTTGGCCGCCGACGCTAACGGAAAACCGGTGATCCTCGTGCCAAAAAAAAAGGTACCGCCGGGGAGTAGAGTGAAATGAGGCGACGCTTTTTGGCACAACTACCATGGCAGCGCATATCTATGTATTGGGACAGTCCCTTAAGGCAAAGGTGGTAAGCAATGAAGTTTAACTTAGTGTATATTACGACGAAGGATAAAGAGGAGGCGAAGAAAATCGGCTATGAGCTGGTTAAGGAGCGGCTGGCCGCCTGCGTCAATATTATCGATCAAATGAACTCGATGTATTGGTGGCAGGACGAAATCCAGTACGACACCGAAACGATCCTGATTGCCAAAACTAAAGAATCGCTCGTTGAGGCGCTGATTGCCAAGGTGAAGTCTCTGCACAGCTACTCCTGCCCCTGCATCGTCGCTTTGCCGATCCTCGACGGCAACAAAGAATACCTGACGTGGCTAGAGAATGAGACGAAGTAGTTTGCCGAAAAATTTCTAATACTCTAGACGGAACTCGGGGGCGTTCTGCGACTGGGAGGATCCACACCGGGCGGAGGGGCCCAGGAGCAGAAGTGCCCCCCGAGTAACCGTCCGTAAGACAATAAGGCGAAGGTGAAAGCAACCATGAAACGAGAGTCGATACATTGCGAATTGCTGCAGGAGGGACGGGTACGGTGTCTGTTATGCCCGCATTATTGTATTTTGAAAAAAGGGGATAAGGGCAAGTGCGGCGTGCGCCAGAACGAAAACGGCCGGCTCTATAGCTTAATTTACGGCGAGACTACCTCGATTGCCCTGGACCCGATTGAAAAAAAGCCGCTTTATCATTTTCATCCCGGCAGCCGCATCCTTTCCTTAGGGACGAAAGGCTGTAACCTTAAATGCCCCTGGTGCCAGAATTGGTCGATCTCGCAATGCCTGGATTGTCCTACCGAAAATATCACCCCGGAACAAGTAGTCGCCAAGGCCAAAGAGATGCAGTCTCTGGGAATCGCTTATACTTATAATGAACCGTTTATCTGGTTTGAATTTGTTTACGATACGGCGCGGCTGGCCCGCCAGGAAGGTTTGAAAAATGTTTTAGTCACTAACGGCTATGTTAACCAAAAGCCGCTGGAGGAAATCATCGGCCTGATTGATGCGATGAATATTGACGTTAAATCAATGGAGGAGCAATTCTACCAAAAATATTGCCAGGGCAAGCTTGGGCCTGTCCTGAGTACTTGCGAATATGCCGCCGCGGCTGGCTGCCATATCGAACTTACTTACCTGGTCATTCCTACGCTTAACGATAGCGAAGAAAATTTCCGTAAACTTACCGAATGGGTGTTCACCCGTCTGGGTGAAAATACGCCCCTGCATTTTTCCCGCTATTTCCCGACGTATCAAATGAATATCCCGCCCACACCGCCGGCGGTGCTCGAAAAAGCCCAAGCAATTGCCAAGACTAAACTGCGCAATGTCTATTTAGGGAATGTTTAAGGCTGGGCGGCGGACTTTAGGGGGGAGATACGGTCAACCAAGCCGGCCTTCTCTTTAAGCGTTTCCAGCCAGAGCATATAGAAGTCATTTTTCCTTTTACCCAGCAGCGTTTCTTTAAATGACTCCTTTTCTTGGCCGAATTTTTCTTGGTCGATAGGGAAAAGTTGTACCAGACTCGCAATACAGTAACCGTTGGGCACCGCAATAACTTCACTCGCCTCTCCGCTGGCCAAGCCAAAGACGGCCTGGGCAAATTCCGGGCTGCGGCCGATAACGGAAATGTAACCGTTGCGGGTAAATTCTTCTGTTTCTTTGGGCTCCAGAGAAAGTTTTTTCGCCGCGTCGGTGAAAGTCGATTTATTATCCTGCAGCAATTCCTTGAGCTTAACCAGCATTTCTTGCGCCTTTTCCTGCGCGCGCCCCAGCGCCTTTTGTTTAATTACGGCCTGTTCGCTCTGCTCTTCTACGGCGGAAAAATCGGGGACAAACGGCGGCTTTTTTTCCTTGACTCTTAAAATAAAAGAGCCTTGCGGCGTAGTGATCACATCACTGGCCTCGCCCACCTTTAAGGCAAAGGCGGCCTGGGCAAATTCATAAGAAAGCCCAAGCTCGGCAATCGGCTCTTGGGCCTCAAAGAATCCTGTTTCTTTTACCGCTGCCCCGTGGTTTTGCGCTATTTGTTCGAACGCGGCCGGAGTATTGCTGGCCTCATCGGCCATTTGCCAAACTCGATCTTCCAGCGCTTCCCGGGCTTTTTCCTGTGTTAATTTCGCCTTAATCAGCGACTTTGTTTCTTCGCTGAGTGCGATTGGCGCCTCGGCCGGCTCTTCGTCTGGCGAGTCTTCCTCGGCGTTTTCCTGGTCTGCCGGCTGTTCCGGGTTAGCTTCTTCTTTGGGCGCAAACTCATCGCGGTGTTGTTGGTAATATTCATTGATTTCTTCGTCAGCAACTTCTACCGGAAAGAGCTCTGTTGCGCGTTCGTAGGTAAAGCCGGCGTAGAGTACATTGACCTGTTCGGGTTTTTTAAATTCTTCTTTATGCTGATCGAAATAGCCTTGAGCCTCTTCAAGCGAGGGATGAATTTCACCCAGATAGGCGTCTGGCCCAAAGAAAATATAGGCTGCTTTGGCCCGCTCGTTGCGCTGGGCATACTCTTTTTCCGCTTCTTTGTCGGTGATCGTGACTTCTTTGGTGATTTGCTGGCGTAGCTTCTCAATCATCAGCTCCTGGCGAATTTGCTCTTCGAACTCCCGCGGGTTTAGGCGGAAGGAATAATTGATAATCGAATTATAGCGGGCCTGGTCAAACCGGCCGTCTTTTTGGAATAAAGGCAGGGATTGAATGAAACTGATTATTTCTTCGTCGACGACCTTAATTTTTTCTTTTGCCGCTTCGGACATGACGATCAGGCGTTCCCAGGTGAGCTGTTCAAAATTAAGAAACTGGACGATTTTATTCAGCGCCTCTCCGTAGCGTAACAGCGCGTCCGTGCGTACCGCGGCAAAGGCGGCTTCGTAGTCCCGGAAAGAGACCTTCTGCCCGAAGATCAGCCCGGCATATTTAGGGGCGTTACGTTCCCGGACCGCGCTGCCTGAGCCCCAGAGGACGAACGCCGGGATTACCAGGATCGCCAAACCCCACATTATCTTTTTGATATTTTCCCGTTTGCGTAGAAACTGCAGCATCGAATTCCTCACTTTTTGAGCACCCATTATAGCCCAACATAGCCACAATAGCAAGCGAATTATCCTTTACAAAATAGGGCGGTTATGCTACAATTTAGGCGCTTAAATTGTTTGGTTAAACTATTATAGAGAAGGAAAGATATTGTTATGTGCGCACAACCAGCGGTAAAAAAGGTACTTAAACTGGGCCTGCCCAAGGGTAGCCTGCAGGAAGCGACCCTGAAGATGTTCCTGAACGCGGGCTATAAGATTAACGTCGAGCAACGTTCGTATTTGCCGACTATCGATGACCCGGAGATTACGGTAATTCTCTTACGAGCCCAGGAGATGTCCCGCTATGTTGAGACCGGCGCGCTTGATTGCGGGATTACCGGAGAAGACTGGACGATTGAAAATAATTCTGATGTCGAAAGCGTGGCCAAATTAGTCTATGCCAAAAAGCGCCTGGTGCCGGTGCGCTGGGTGTTGGCGGTACCGCAGAATTCTCCGATCAAAGAAGTGCGCGACCTCTCCGGTAAACGTATTGCTACGGAACTCGTTAACGCTACCCGGGCCTATCTAAAAAAACATAACGTCAAGGCTGATGTCGAATTCAGCTGGGGGGCTACCGAGGCCAAGATCGCCGCGGGCTTAGTCGATGCGATCGTTGAGCTGACCGAAACTGGGGCGACGTTAGCCGCCAATAATCTGCGTATTATCGATACCATTTGCACCTCAGTAACCCAGCTGGTGGCCAATAAAAAGAGCTGGCGGGATGCCTGGAAGAGAAAGAAAATCGAAAGCATTACGCTTTTACTTGCCGGGGCGGTAGAGGCCGAAGAAAAAGTCGGACTTAAAATGAACGTGCAAGAAAAAGATCTGCCCGCGGTATTAAAACTTTTGCCGGCAATGAAGAAGCCGACGATTTCCAATTTGAGCCAAAAAGGCTGGCTGGCTTTAGAGACCGTAATCGACGAGAAAATAGTGCGCGACCTGATCCCGCCGCTGAAGAAAGCCGGCGCCGAAGGTATCATCGAATATTCGTTGAACAAAGTAATCCATTAAAACGGGGGTGCATATGCCTTGCGGAAGAAAACGCAAAAGAAAGAAGATGTCCAAGCACAAGAGGAAGAAAAGACTTAGAAGAGATAGGCATAAGAAAAGAGATAGATAGACCTTCTTAGACCCTTCCTTAATGGATAGGAAGGTCTATCTATCAGGGTTAGACCCTTCGTTAATATGGAATTGCGAAGGTCTACCCTTTAGGGTTAAGGATAACAGAAGGCTATAAATAAATTTCCGATGCGCACATTTGTCGCGGCGATAGCCGTAGGGGTGTCTTTTTTCTTTGTCGGAATTCAAAACTCTTATTTTAGCGAAGAAGAAGAACCGCAACAGCCAATCCAAATCTGTTCCTCCCGGGGAGACCTGACTTTAGAGGAGACCACTCTTCTTGAACTGGAGGAGTCGGTCAAAACTCTTTCCCAGACCTTTGCCCACTATATTCGCGGCGTGTTATTTGACAGCGAAAAAAAGATTGATCGCGCCATTAAAGAATATGCCGCCGCCAAAGAACTCGACCCCTCGGTACCGATAATCCATAAGCGTTTGGCGATCGACTATCTGCGCGCCAGCAAATATAAAGAGGCCGAAGAAGAGCTCAACATTGTCAAAGAGCTTACTCCCCAAGACAGCAGCGTCCGTAAATTCCTAGCTGATTTTTACACCGTGCAAAAGGATTTTGCCAAGGCCGCAGCGGAATACGAGGAGTTGCTGCAGCTGGACCCAGAGGATTTAGAGACCCTGGCGGCATTGGCCGACCTCTACGTTATTGAGGAGCAGTTCGAAAAAGCAATCGAGATATACCAAACGATTATTGGAAAAAAACCCGGTTCGGCGCAGGTGTTTTTTAATTTAGGCATCATTTACACCCGGATGAATAACCTTCCCGAGGCCGAGGCCAATTTCAAGAAAGCACTGGAGCTCGACCCCGAATATTTACAGGCCGAGTTAGCCTTGGCGCTGGTCAGCGAAATTAACCAAAACCTGCCCGAGGCGATTAAACATTATGAGAGCGCCTTAAAAATTGATCCGCTTAACATTAACGTCTATCACCGCCTGGCCCAAAGCTACTATCGCGAAAACCGGGTGGAAGACGCCGTTAACCAGTACAGCTTTATCCTCAAACTCAATCCCTATGATGTCGACGCCTATTTGGGCCTGGCCTACCTTTACCTTAATGAGAAGCAGTATGCCCAAGGTATTAAAGTCCTGGAAGAGGCCTTGGCCGAAAAAGAACAGTGGCGCCAGACAGTGGACGTCGAGTTTTTGCCCGAAGAAAAAATCCAAAAACTAAAGAATTTAAAAGAAGCTCAGGCTTATTTGTTGTTGGGTATGGCCCATGCGCAAAGCGAACAGGATGACCTTGCCCTGGCCGCCTATAAAAAAGCCGTGGAGATCGAGCCGGAAAGCGCCGCCGGATATTTTTATTTAGGCGCCCTCTATGAACGTAAAGACGAACGGGAAAAGGCCTACACCGCGCTCAAAAAATCGGTGGAATTGGATCAGACTAACGCCGATGCGATGAATTATCTGGGGTATATGTATAGTGAAGACGGAATTAAACTCGACGAGGCCCAAACGCTGATTGAGAAGGCCTTGGAAATCGACCCCGAGAACGGGGCGTATATTGATAGCTTGGGTTGGGTCTATTTTAAGCAGGGTAAACTCGACGATGCGTTGGTCAATGTGCAAAAAGCCACTGAGCTTCTAAAGGATGCCGAAGTTTTTGAGCACCTTGGCGACATCTATGAGCTCAAAGGCGAATACGAAAAAGCTAAAGAGGCCTGGCAGAAAACCCTCGAACTCGATCCGAAGCGGGAAACGGCGCAAAAAAAGTTAGATACGCTGCAAAAGAAAAGGTAAGGCTTAATGTCGCGCGCGAAGATACCACCTGGCGATTCCTCCGCAGAGCTCGCCCGGTTAAAAGATAAGGCAAAGCAGATTCGCAGGTTAATTGTCGAAATGCTGGCCAAGGCCGGTTCCGGGCATCCCGGCGGTTCGCTTTCTTCCGCGGATATTATGACCTGCCTTTATTTTTCGGTGCTGCGTCATAATCCCCAAGAGCCGAAATGGCCGGCGCGCGACCGCTTCCATTTGTCCAAAGGCCACTGTTGTCCGGTTTGGTATGCCGTCTTGGCCGAAAGCGGCTATTTTCCCAAGGAGTGGCTCTGGACTTTACGCACCTTAGGCAGTAAACTGCAGGGCCATCCCGACTGGCGGACTCCCGGCGTGGAAGTGGCCAGCGGCTCGTTAGGCCAGGGGCTTTCGGTGTCCGTTGGGATGTCTTTAGCGGCGCGGCTGGATAATATTGCTTACCGGGTATATTGCCTTTTGGGTGACGGCGAGATTCAGGAAGGCCAGGTCTGGGAAGCGGCGATGTCCGCCAGCCACTATCGCCTGGGCAACTTGTGCGCCATCCTTGACCATAACGGCTATCAGATCGACGGAAAAGTTTCCGAAATTATGAATATCGAGCCGGTAAATGATAAATGGCGTTCTTTCGGCTGGAACACCATCGATATCGACGGGCATGACATCGGCGCAATTTTAAGCGCCTTTGACCAGGCTAAGGCCGTAACGGATAAACCGACGATTATTATTGCCAAGACCACCAAAGGCAAAGGCGTTTCCTTTATGGAGAATGTCGTTGATTTTCACGGCCGCGCTCCGACAAAAGAAGAGGCCGCGCAGGCCTTAAAGGAACTCTCATGAGTGAACAACAATACGCCCGCGATGCCTATGGCGAGGCCTTAATTGAATTGGGCCAGAAAAATAATAATATTGTCGCCCTCGATGCCGACCTGGCGTCTTCCACGCGCACCGGGCGGTTTGGTAAAAAATTTCCGCAGCGTTTTTTTGACTTTGGCGTAGCCGAGCAGAATATGATGGGGGTGGCCGCGGGGTTGGCCAGTTGCGGAAAAATCCCCTTTGTCAGTACCTTTGCCATTTTTGGTTCCGGCCGGGCCTGGGACCAGGTGCGTAATACCATCTGCTACAATAAACTCAATGTCAAGATTGTGGTTACTCACGCCGGGATTACCGTTGGCCCCGACGGATCGAGCCATCAGGCGATTGAGGATGTTGCGCTGATGCGCGCGATCGCCAATATGACTATTGTCGTGCCTTGCGATGGGCCGGAGACAAAAGAGGCAATCTTCGCCGCGGCCGAATACCCCGGGCCGGTGTATGTACGCCTGGGCCGGGCCAAGATCCCGACCATTGAGAAAAAAAACGGGTTTAAAATCGGCCAGGCCAGGATCATTACCGAAGGCGGCGATGTGGCGATTATCGCCTGCGGAATCATGGTCAAGGCGGCCCAAGACGCCGCCGAGCTGCTTAAAAACGAAGGTATTAATGCCAGCGTAATCAATATGCATACCATCCGGCCGATTGATAAAGAAGTCATTATTGCTTATGCCCGCAAAACCAAGCGCATCGTTACTTGCGAAGAGCACTTAACGCACGGTGGCCTGGCTAGCGCCGTGGCTGAAATTTTAGCGGAAAATATACCGACACCGATGAGAAGGATTGGCGTCAAAGAGCGTTTTGGCCAATCCGGGGACCCGGACGAGTTGCTCAAGGAATATAATCTCTTGCCCGTAGATATTGCCAAAGCCTGTAAAGAACTTATTAGTTAGCCGGTTTGCGGGTTTGCGAGTTCACGGGTTCTAATGAACTCCTAACTCGTTAACACGCTAACATGTTAACACGCTAACTGTGATGAAAACACTCACCCTCCAAGCCCCAGCGAAACTGAATCTTTTCCTGCGCGTCTGTAATAAACGCCCCGATGGTTACCACAATATCGAAACTATTTTTGAGAAAATTGACCTCTGCGATACGCTTACTCTCGCGCCGCGGGCCCAAGGTATTAAGGTGGTTTGCCGCCGTAAGTCCGTGCCCAGCGGCCGGCGTAATCTTTGTTATCGCGCCGCCCAGGCGCTTTTGGCGCATACCCATTGCCCGCGCGGGGTGGAGATTATAATTAGAAAGCGCATTCCCGTGGCTGCCGGATTGGGCGGAGGCAGCAGCGATGCCGCCAGCGCACTCATCGGTATTAATATATTATTGGGCCTTAATGTCCCCCGCAAGGAGCTCTTCACCCTAGCGCAAGGCCTGGGCGCGGATGTCCCTTTCTTTATTATTGATGCTTCCCGGGCCGTGGGCAGAGGAAAAGGCGAAATACTTACTCCCGTAAAGGTAAAAGCGAAAAATTGGTATGTACTGGCGCTGCCTAAAGGCTTAGAATTCTCTACGCGGGCAATGTATCAGCACCCGAAAATTACCTTGACAAAAAGGCCTTATGGTGCTAAAATTATACTTTGCGCATTAGAGAAAAATGACTTAACCGCTTTTGGTAAATATAGTTATAACAGCTTTGAAGGAATTCTCCATCAGAAAAATAGAACAGTATTTGCGATTAAAAAGGCCCTCTCGTCTTTGGGTGTACGCGCAGCTTTGATGTCTGGAAGTGGGCCTTGTGTTTTTGGGGTCGTTGCATCGGGAAAGGAGGCCCAGCGGGTTAGTAAGGCGTTGCGGAAAATCAACCGCACTTGGCAGGTTATAGTTGCAAGAACTAACAGTAAGAGGAGGACCACAGAGCATGGAAATCACAGAGGTTAGAATATTTTTACGCGATAATCCGGCAACCAAACTCAGGGCATATGCTACTATCACCTTTGACAATGCCTTTGTGGTTAGAAATATCAAGGTGATTGAGGGTAACAAAGGTCTATTTGTCGCCATGCCTTCGCGCCGAATTGAAGAACCCTGCCCGAAATGTGGAGCAAAGAATGCGCTCAGGAGTAAATACTGCAGTCAGTGCGGCAGCCATCTGCCCCATAAAGAGTTGATCGTGCCCGAAGTGGAAAGCGCCATCGGTGAAAAAAGCGACCGCCGCTCCGAGCACCGCGACATCGCCCATCCGATTAATATGGAAACCAGGGAGTACATTCAAAGGAAAATCCTGGAAGCGTATGAAACCGAGAAACAGAAGAAGCCTGAAGAAAGGCTGCCTGCTTCCGAAGAAATAGAACAGCTCTAGACACGGGTATGTTATTGCCCGGTGGTGAAACGGTATGCACACTGGCCTTTGGAGCCAAGGTTCCTGGTTCGAATCCAGGCCGGGCAACCAATTTTTAATTAGCAAACACTCATGAAAAATATTGTAGCTATAGTCTTAGCCGCGGGTGAAGGCACGCGGATGAAATCAAGCCTGCCCAAGGTATTGCATCAGGTCTGCGGCAAGCCGATGCTGGCCTATATACTTGACGCGCTCAGGCAGATGGCGATTAGAAAAATTATTGTGGTCGTTGGGCATCAGGCGCCTAAAGTAAAAGAACTCTTAAAAAATGACCGGGAGATCACCACGGTTATTCAAGCCGCCTTGCTTGGTTCGGGAGATGCGGTCTGGCAGGCGCGCAGTGCCCTCTCGGCTTTTAAAGGCGATGTAGTGGTGGTCTATGGCGACACGCCGTTAGTCACCCACGAGAGCCTCAAAAATGTCATCCAATCGCACCAGGCGACGGGTGCGGCCTGCACGCTTTTGGCCGCCGTCACCAAAAATCCGACGGGATTTGGCCGGATTGTGCGCGGCGACGATAACAATGTAGTGCAAATTGTCGAAGAACAGGAGGCCGATACCTTTCAAAAGGCAATCGGAGAAATCAATGTCGGGGTCTACTGTTATAATGCCCGCGAACTGTTTGCGGCCCTGGAACAAATTAAACCCGATAACAAAAAAAACGAATACTATTTAACCGATACGATCAAGATCCTCACCGCGAAGAAGGCTCTTGTGCAGGCTGTATCTACGGCTGATGAGCAGGAGGCCTTGGGCATCAATTCGCGCCAGGAACTGGTGCATGCCAACGCCGTCCTCAACAAAAGAAACATCGATCTCTTGCTGAAAAGCGGGGTGACCGTGGTTTCCCCTGAGACCACCTTTGTCCATGCCGATGTCGAGATTGGCAGCGACAGCGTTATCTATCCGCACACGATTATTGAGAGCAGGGTAAAAATTGGCCAACACTGCCAGATCGGCCCGTTTGCGCGCCTGCGCTCGGGTTCGGTTCTGGAAGACGATGTGCAAATCGGTAATTTTGTGGAAATAAACCGGTCGAAAATTTCCAGTGGTACGCGGATTAAACATCACAGCTATATCGGCGATGCCTTAATCGGCAAAAACGTCAACGTAGGGGCGGGAACGATTACCGCTAATTACGACGGCAAAAACAAAAACCAGACCATTATCGAAGACGGGGCCTTTATCGGTGTCGGTACCGTCTTAATTGCTCCCGTAAAAATCGGTCGGGGTGCCCTTACCGGGGCCGGCAGCGTGGTGACCAAAGGCAAGAATGTCCCGCCGGGAACAGTGGTGGCCGGTGTGCCGGCCAAGGTACTCAATCCTAAAGGGCGTACCCAGCATTCCTTAAAGCTGGGGTCTAAAAAAGCAAGAGGTGGATAATGGATAAACTGGCCGTCTTTTCCGGAAACGCTAATCCTAATTTGGCGCAAGAGATCTGCAAATATTTACGGGTCCGCCTGGGTGAGACAGCGGTGACGCGTTTTAGCGAGGGTGAAATCAAGGTCCAGCTCAAAGAAAATGTCCGCGGCAAAGACGTCTTCCTGATTCAACCCACTTGTCCGCCGGTAAACGAAAACATGATGGAACTCTTGATCATGATTGATGCGCTCAAGCGGGCCTCAGCCGGAAGAATTACCGCGGTGTTGCCCTATTATGGCTATGCCCGCCAGGACCGTAAAGATCAGCCGCGCGTACCGATCAGCGCCAAGTTAGTCGCGGACTTAATTACCACTGCCGGGGCATCGCGGCTTTTGACTATCGATTTGCATGCCCAGCAGATCCAGGGGTTCTTCGATATCCCCGTGGATCATCTCTACGCCATTAACGTATTTTTGGAATATTACGAACGGTTAAATTTAGAAAACCTGGTCGTGGTCTCTCCCGACGTCGGCGGCATCAAGATGGCCCGCGCCTATGCCAAACGCTTCAATGCCGACCTGGCCATTATCGATAAGCGCCGGATTAATAGCGAAGAGACCGAGGTAATAAATATTTTGGGTGAGGTGCGCGGCAAGAACGCGATTATTGTCGACGATTTGGTCGCTACCGCCGGTTCGCTGGTCGAAGCCGCCCAGGCGCTTAAAGACAACGGGGCGATCGATATTTACGCGGCTATTACGCACCCGGTGCTTTCCGGCCCGGCCTTAGAGCGGATCGAATACAGCTGTTTAAAACAGCTGGTGGTCTGCGATACGATTCCGGTTGAAGATTCCAAGAGTCATCCTAGAATTAAAGTGCTTTCTGTAGCGCCTCTATTAGGCGAGGCGATAAAAAGGATCCATCGTGAAGAGTCGGTAAGTTGTCTATTCGATTCATGAAAGGTTAAACAATGGAAGAGATAAAACTAAAGGCGCAACTAAGAGAAGAAATCGGTAAACAAGCGGTAAGGAAGCTCAGGAACAAAGGACTGGTACCGGCCGTGGTCTATCGCGGGGCGAAGGCCGAGCATCTGACTATCTCGGCTAAAGATTTTCAGCACGTTATTCATACCAAGGCCGGCGAGAACGTCATTATCCACCTGGATATTGAAGGGGGAAAACCGGAGGCGAAAAGCAAAAAAGCCTTACGGCCGACCATTATTAAGGAAATCCAATACCATCCGGTTAAGGGCAATATCTTACATGTCGACCTGAATGAAATTTCGTTGACTGAAGTGATTACGGTCAAGGTGCCCGTGGTGACAAAAGGAGAGGCCAAAGGCGTCAAAGAGGGCGGGGTATTGGAACATGTCCTCTGGGAAGTCGAAGTAGAGTGTCTGCCGACACAAATCCCGGAAAATATTTCAGTGGATGTGACAGAATTACAGATTGGTGATACAATAATGTTGAAAGGCTTGCGCGCGCCGGAGGGAGTGAAGCTTCTGGGTGATCCCGATGCAGCCGTACTGGCGGTGGCCGCGCCGTACGTCGAAAAACCGGCGGAAGCACCGCTTGAGGGCGAAGAAATGAAAGAGCCCGAAGTGATCATGGAACGTAAGCCCAAGGAAGAAGAGGCCGCCGAAGACGCCTCAGGGAAACAACCGGCGAAAGACAAAGAAAAAGATAAAGAAAAATAGCATCGAGCCTCGGGTGAAAATCGTTGTTGGATTGGGAAACCCCGGTATTACGTATTCAGCTACCCGGCATAATGTCGGGTTTGCGCTGATTAAGTACCTCGCCCGGACCGAGAAAATAAAATTACGCGAAAAAGCATTTCATTGCCTGTTGGGCCGGGGCACGATTGGTCAAGTGCAGGTAATTTTAGCTCTGCCCCTGACATTTATGAACTTAAGCGGCCAGGCCTTGGCGGCACTGGCCAAACGCTATAACATTGCGCTTACGGATGTGCTGGTAGTTTGCGATGATGCGGCCCTGCCCTTAGGGGCGATGCGCATCAGGCCCAGCGGCAGCGACGGAGGGCATAAAGGCCTGCGTTCGATTATTGAGGAACTGGGCAGCAGCGATTTTGCCCGTTTGCGAATTGGTATTGGCCAGCCCCCAACTGACGCACACCAGAAGCCTTTAACCGAGTTCGTGTTGGGTAAATTTAGTAAAAAAGAAACACCGGTTATCGAGAAAACGATCAAAGACGCCGCCGAAGCTATCCTGCTGTGGATTAAAGAGGGTGCGGCGCCGGTGATGAACAGATTTAATCGGAAAGGAGTTTGACTTTGTCAGCATACGAAGCGATGTTTATTTTTCGGCCGGATATTAATGAGGAGGCGCATAAGGCGCTGGTGCAGGAAATGGAAAACATTATCAAAAACAATCAGGCGACAATTACGGAGTCGCAAATGTACGGAAGAAAGCAACTGGCCTACGAGATCAAAAAATGCAAAGAAGGCCTTTACCATCTGATTAATTTTTCCGCGCTAACTGGTGTGGTTCCGGACCAGCTCAAACATGCCTGCTCGATTAATGAGAGCGTGATCAGGGTGCTCATTTTGAAAAGAGAAGAGAAGAAGCTTAAAGCGTAGCAATAGGAGGAGACGATGGCCAATTTTAATCGCGTATTTTTAATGGGCAATCTTACCCGTGACCCGGAGCTGCGTTATACCCCCAGCGGCACGGCGGTTACCAATTTAAGGATCGCGGTCAATCGCCGATTTAAGACCCAGACCGGCGAGATTAAAGAGGAAACCACCTTTCTGACGGTAGTCGCCTGGGGCAAGCAGGCCGAGACCTGTTCACAATTCTTAAGTAAAGGTAAACCCATTTTTGTCGAAGGGCGCCTGCAGATGCGTAGCTGGGAGACCCCCGATGGCCAAAAACGGAATATTTTGGAAGTACGGGCTTCCCGGGTGCAATTTTTAGGCCGGCCGGCGGTAAGCGAAAGCCCGGCGGCAGAGCTGAAGGAAGAAACTCTCGACAATATTTTGCAGGACGCGGATGTAAATTTGTTAGATGAAGAAGAAAAGAATGTTGATTCCAAGGAAGTGCCGTTTTAGCCCAGAGGGGCAGGCCTTACTTTCCATTAAGTAAGGGTCTAACACTAAAGGAAAAAACCGATGGTAAAAATGAAAAAAAGAAGACCACCAAGGCAGTTCATCTTAAGAAAAAAGTTTTGTCTCTTTTGCGTGGAAAAATCCCGGGAGATCGACTATAAAGATATATCCACGTTGATAAAATTTACCACCGAAAGAGGCAAAATCATTCCTCGCCGCGTATCGGGCGTGTGCGCTAAGCATCAGCGCCGCTTGGCAATGGCGATGAAACAGGCCCGTATTATCGCGCTTTTGCCATTTGTGCGGCAATAGTGCGTAAAGCTTAAGAATGAGGGGAAAACCATGGAAGTAATCTTGAAGAAAAACGTGGAGAGAATCGGCCAGGCGGGCGATACTGTTTCGGTAAAAGACGGTTTCGCGCGCAATTATCTATTACCGCAAGGGCTCGCCCTGGCGGCGACGTCAGCCAATCTCAAAGTGATTGCCGTGGAAAAGAAAAAAGAGGCCCAGCGATTAGAAAAGGAAAAACTCCAGGCGCAAGAATTGGCGCAGAAAATTAATGCCAGCTCCTGCACGATTACGGCCAAGGCCGGGGACGACGGCAAGCTTTTTGGCAGCGTTACTAATCAGGATATTGCCGACGCCTATAAAGCCGAAGGCATTACTCTTGACAAAAGAAAGATTGAGCTGCCGGAAAATATTAAAGAAGTCGGTGTGTTCAAGGTGGTAGTGAAGCTGCATCCGGAAGTGGCGGCTGAAGCCAAAATTTGGGTAGTTAAGGAATAAAGCGATAGGCAATAAACAAGATGGTCGTTGGTAATATCAATAAGAAAGATACTAAGGACATATCCTTAGACAAGATCCCGCCGCAAAGTATCGAAGCGGAGGTGGCGGTGTTGGGTTCGATGCTCATCGAAGACGAGGCCCTTGGCCATGCGGTAGAGATTATCAAGCCCTCCTATTTCTATAAGGATGCCCACCGGAAAATCTTTGAAGCGATTATTGATTTATATAATGCCAACAAAGCCGTAGATTTGATTACGCTTACCGAGGAACTAAAAAGACGCAACGAGCTTGACGATATCGGTGGGCCGGCCTATTTGACGGAATTGACTGCGGCTGTTCCGACCGCTGCCAATGTGCTCTATTACGCGAAAATTGTCAAAGAAAAAGCGATCTTGCGCACGTTAATTACCACCGCCACCCAGATTATCGCCCAAAGTTACGACGCCCAGCAGGATGCCAACTTTCTTTTAGATAATGCGGAAAAGCAGATTTTTGATATTTCCGGTTCGCAAATTTCCGGCGCCGCCGTCGCGATAAAAGAGATTATCAAAGACAGTATTGAGACTATCGAAGGATTTTACCGGCGCAAGGCCCATGTTACCGGCCTGCCTACCGGATTTGACGATTTGGATATGATGACCTCGGGGCTGCATAACAGCGAGTTAATTATCGTTGCCGGCCGGCCCTCGATGGGTAAGAGCGCCCTGACTACCTGTATTGCCGAATACGTCGGGGTTCAGGAGCGCAAAGGCGTAGCCATCTTTAGTTTAGAAATGTCCAAAGAGCAGTTGGTGCAGAGGATGCTTTGTTCGCATGCGCGCGTGGAATTGCAGAAAGCGCGCAGCGGTTTTTTAACGCAGAGTGATTGGCCAAAACTGGTGACCGCGGCGGGAAAACTTGCCGAGGCCCCGATTTTTATCGATGATAGCGCCGGCTTAACGGCGTTGGAGCTGCGCGCCAAGGCCCGGCGGTTGAAGAGCCGCCACGATATCCAGCTGGTTATCGTCGACTATCTGCAATTGATGAGCGGCGCCTCCAGAATTGAAAACCGCCAGCAGGAGATTTCCGACATCTCGCGATCGCTAAAAACCTTGTCGAAAGAACTGAATATACCGATAATTGCCGTGAGCCAGCTTTCCCGGGCCCCGGAAAAAAGAGATACCAATAAGCCGCGGCTTTCTGACTTAAGAGAATCCGGCGCCATTGAACAGGATGCTGATGTAGTGTTCTTATTGTTCCGTGAAGAATATTATACGCCTAAAGACAACAATAAAGGTATCACCGAAGTCAATGTGGCCAAACAGAGAAATGGCCCGGTGGGCCCGCAGAACTTATTATTTTTAAGCGAGTATACCAGATTTGAAAACCTATCAAGACGGGAGGAATAGCCCTTGAAGGCCAAGCGAATATTCATGATTCTAATGATGTGCGTTGCCTGCGTAGCCGGCAGTATTAATGCCTGGGCCCAGGAAGAGCAAACTGAAGAGCCCGAGAAACTGGTGACCAAGGTAGAGGCGCAAGGCAATAAGAATATCAGCAGCGCCACAATTATTGCCAAGGTGAGAACCAGAGAAGGCAAGCCTTTTTCTCAGATGGTGGCCAGCGATGATTTAAAGCGGCTCTATGCCTTAGGCTACTTTAGCGATATCAAGGTTGACCTGCAAGACGTTGCCGAAGGAGTAGTAGTTATTTTCCGCGTCAAAGAATTACCGGTTGTTTCCGCCATCGCTATTGCCGGTAACAGCTCGATTAAGACCGAAAAACTGCAAAAGCTGGTTCAGTCCAAGACCGAGGATTTTTTTAATCCCCAGCAGTTGAAGCAGGATATGCGCGATATCCAAAAGGCCTACGAGGAGAAAGGTTTTCCCTTAGCGAATATTGATTACGAAATGACCGTGGATGACCAGACGAATAAGGCGAATATCGCGATTAATATTCAGGAAAAAGAACGTGTTAAAATTAAGGAAATCTATATTGAAGGTAACGTGGCCTTTTCCGATAAAAAGATTCTCAAGCTGATGCGTACGCGTAAAGATATGCTCTTTACGTCCGGCGTGTATAAGAAAGAGGTCTTTGATCTCGACCTGGAAAAAGTCTCGGCGTTTTACCAGCAAAACGGATATCTGGACGTGAAGGTTAGTTCGGAGATATCTTATGGTGAAAAGCCCAGTCAAATGTTTCTTACGCTTAAAATCGATGAAGGAAAACAGTACCGTGTCGGTAACATCAGCATCGAGGGCACCGAGGTCTTTCCGGAACAGGCAGTGCAGGAGCGTCTGGCGATGAAACCGGAGGGGATCTTCAGCTATGACGAGCTTAAATATGACTTGGCTAATATTCAGGGATTTTATTTTGAAAAAGGGTACATTTCCGCGGCGGTGGCCGTGGACACACCGCTCAACGAACAAAGTGGCAAGATCGATATATTCTATAAGATTCAGGAAAATGAGCTTTCTTATATTGATAAAATTAAGATCCGGGGCAATACTAAAACTAAAGATACCGTTATCCGGCGTGAACTGCGCGTTTATCCCGGCGAGCCTTTTGACGGCACGAAATTAAAACGCAGTAAAGAGCGGCTTTATAATTTGGGGTTTTTCCAGGAGATCAGCTATGAGACCGAGGCCGCAAAGGAGCCGGATAAAAAGGATTTAATCGTCAACGTTCAGGAGGCCAAGACCGGCGAATTTGCTTTCGGCGCGGGATTTAGCTCCGTCGAGCGGTTTGTCGGATTTGTCGAAGTGGCCCAGCGTAACTTTGATATCATGAACTGGCAGACCTTTACCGGCGCCGGACAGGATTTACGGGCCAAGGTGGAGTTTGGTATGACCCGACGCGAATTTGATTTAAGTTTCACCGAGCCCTGGATCTTCGGCTATCCGCTGGAATTTGGTGTAGACGGGTATAATCGCGTCCGCGAGCGCTCCGGAGTAACCGGCTACAGCTATGACGAATCCCGGACCGGCGGCGACCTGCGCCTGGGTAAGGAATTTACCGATATCTTCCGTGGCGACCTGATGTATAAGCTCGAGTCCGTAGATATTTCTAACGTTCCCGATGACGCCTCGGCATCCCTGCTTGCTGAGACAGGCGAAACCACGATCAGTAGTATGACCTTGGCGCTGACGCGCGATACGCGCGACAATGTCTATAGCCCGACTAAAGGCTTGGTTTTATCCAGTTCCGGAGAAGTGGCCGGCGGTCCGTTTGGCTTTGACGAAGACTTCTTTAAAATTATCGGTTCGGCGGATCTATACCATACGCTCATTGAGCGGTTGCTGCTGGAGCTCAAAGTCGTTGCCGCCGGCGCAGGCACTTACAGCGATACGGATACGCTTCCGGTCTATGAACGTTTTTACGCCGGAGGTACCAATAGTATTAGAGGGTATAAGGAACGTACGGTCGGCCCCAAGGATGTTTCCGGTGAACCCACCGGCGGAGAATCGACAATATATGGCAGCGCCGAATTGACCTATCCCATTTTTGACATGATTAAAGTGGCTACCTTTTGTGATTTTGGCAACGTCTGGGAAAAATTAGGCAATATCGGCAGCGGCGATTACCGTTACAGTGCCGGCGTTGGGGTGAGGGTAAAAACCCCGATGGGCCCGGTTAAGTTAGATTATGGCTATCCTTTAAAAGTTGATCCCGGTGAAGACCAGGAAGGCCGTTTCCATTTTAGTATGAGTAGAGGATTCTAAACGTAGAAAGAGAGGAAAGAAATGCGCAATATTATTACAGTACTGGTGTTAATTGTGGCTCTGTGTAGTTGGACTACCATTGCCCAGGCCCAGGAGATAAAGATCGGTTATATCAATTTGAAAAAGTTGCTCGATGATTATAAGAAGGTAGCCGACGGCGAAGGCGTGCTCTTAAAGCAGGCCGAGGGTAAAAACGCAGAGCGGGAAAAGATGGTTAACGACATTAAGGCCTTGCGGGAAAAAATCGAGCTGATGGATGAAAAGCAAAAAGTAGCCAAGCAGACCGAGCTGGATGATAAGGTAAAAGCGTTACAGGATTATACCTACCAGACGCGGGCCGACCTGCGCCAGGACCGCGACGAAAAATTCCGCGAAATTATGCAAGAGATCAAGACGGTAATCGAAGAATACGGCAAAAGCAATAATTATAATCTCATTCTTGATGATACCCTGATTTTGTATAAGCAGGAAACCCTCGACGTTACTGAGCCGGTTGTCAAGATGCTCAACGAGCGGTATAAGCAGTAAGGAGATTATTAAAACAACGTAAGATGAAAAAGTCCTTGGCGGAATTAGCGAAAATTGTGGATGGCGAGGTAGTCGGCGATAGCGCGCTCACCGTAAGTGGCGTTTCGGGAATTAAAGAAGCCTCACCGGGTGAGATTGCCTTCTTGGCCAATCCGAAATATGCCGCGCTTTTGGAAACGACTCAGGCGACGGCAATTATCACTTCCAAAGAAATCACCCGCGCCCCTAAAGCGATTATCCGTACGGAAAATCCATCACTGGCTTTCGCCAAGATTGTTTCTTTGTTTGCTCCCGATGCCGTGGAGCGCCCCCAAGGCATACACGCCAGCGCTGTAGTTGGTAAAAACGTCAAGCTCGGTAAGGGCGTAGCGATTCAGGCTCATTGCGTGGTGGAAGATAACGCGCAAATCGGTGACCAGACTATCCTCTACGCCGGTGTTTACGTGGGCCAACAGGTTAAGATTGGCGCTAACTGTGTAATTTATCCCCATGTTTCCGTCCGGGAAAGAGTAATTATCGGTAACCGCGTGATTATTCATAACGGTGCGGTAATTGGCAGCGATGGCTTTGGCTACGCCAGCGTCGCCGGCATGCACCAGAAGATTCCCCAGATTGGCACGGTAGTCATTGAAGATGACGTCGAGATTGGCGCAAATGTAACTATTGACCGGGCGCGCTTTGATAAAACCATGATTGGCCGGGGCACGAAGATCGATAACTTGGTCCAGATTGCCCATAACGTCGTTATCGGCGAAAACTCAATTATTGTCGCCCAGGCGGGAATTTCCGGAAGCACGGTAATCGGTAAAAACGTCACCGTTGCCGGACAGGCCGGAATAGTCGGGCATATCAGTATTGGCGATGACGCCGTCGTGGCCGCCCAGGCCGGGGTCACCAAAAGCGTGCCGCCACGAACCTGTGTATCAGGGTATCCCGCTAAACCCCATAACGTGGCCAAGCGGATTAATGCCTATGTCCAAAGACTGCCGGAATTATTCCTAAAAGTGTCAGAGATTGAAAAAAAGGTAAACGAGGCGAACAACTCCTCATGGAAAAGCAAAGAACGATCAAAAAAGAAGCAAAGGTCAGCGGCGTAGGCATCCACACCGGTAAAAAGGTGGAGCTTACTTTTAAGCCTGCGGCGCCCGATACGGGGATTATGTTTAGGCGCTGCGATTTGCCGGGAAGCCCTGAGATTCACGCCGTGATAGCTTCGGTTTTGGAAAAAAGCCTGCAGTTAAGGCGCACATCATTGGGCAACGGCCGGGCCGAAGTGCACACCGTGGAACACCTCTTATCGGCGCTTTTTGGCGCCGGTATCGATAATATTATCGTCGAAATAAATTCCGAAGAAGTGCCGGCGCTCAACGGAGGCGCTTCCGAATTTCACCGGATTTTCTCCCAGGCTGGAATTATTGAGCTCGCCCCGCCAAAAAATACCTTTACCGTACGAGAGCCGCTGTGGCTGGGGGAAGGCGATTCCTTCCTTTCGGTTTTTCCCGACGAGCAGTTTCGCATTTCTTATACCTTAAGTTATCCTAAAACGAACTTGCACCAGTATTTAAATCTGGTGATCAATGAACAAAGTTATACCAAGGAGCTTGCCCCCTGCAAGACCTTCTGTCTGGAAAGTGAGATCGAGCAGCTGCGCAAGCAAGGCTTAGGCAAGGGCGCGACCACAGAAAATACTATCGTGGTTGGCAAAAACGGGGTGGTCAAGGGTACGCCCACCTTTCCCGATGAATTCGCCCGGCATAAGGTCTTGGATTTAATTGGCGACTTCTGTCTTTTGGCGCCGGCGATTAAAGGGCACGTGGTGGCGGTAAAAAGCGGCCATACGCTCAATATTAAATTTTTGCAGAAGCTCAGCGGCCTGGCGAAAGCCGGGTTAGTCCAAGACACGGCGAAAAAAAGGGGCACGGTCGCCCCGCCTTTTGATATCGAGAAGATTATGGCGGTGCTGCCGCACCGTTATCCTTTTCTTCTGGTCGACCGGGCGATTGAATTTAGCGCCGACCAGCACATTACTTGCATCAAAAATGTGACGATTAACGAGCAGTTTTTTACCGGTCATTTTCCCGGCCGGCCGGTGATGCCCGGCGTTTTAATTATTGAGGCGATGGCTCAGGCCGCGGGGATCTTGATGCTTTCCCGCCAGGATAATCGGGGAAAACTAGCCTACTTCATGACGATGGATAATGTAAAATTCCGCAAGACCGTTATTCCCGGCGACCAGCTGGTGCTGGATATCGACGTAGTACGGATCAAATCAAGGATGATTCAAATTCGCGGCCAGGCCCTGGTTGATGGTAAGACCGTAGCCGAGGCCGATTTAATGTTTACCTTGGTGCCCAAAAATGAATGAGACCAATATCCAATCTACCGCCCAGATTTCACCCGGAGCACAAATAGCTGATGATGCTGAAATCGGCCATTACGCGATTATCGGCCCGGAAGTAAAAATCGGTGCCGGTACAAAGGTTGGCGACCATTGTGTGATTACCGGCACCACGACCATTGGCCGGAATAACCAGATTTTTACCGGCGCGGTCATCGGTAGTATACCCCAGGATAAAAAATACCAGGGCGAAAAAACCGAATTGGTTATCGGTGACGATAACATTATCCGGGAATACGCGACCATTAATTTAGGCACCGCGGCCAATCTTAAAACCGTAGTCGGCAACAACAATTTGATCATGGCCTATGCCCATATTGCCCACGACTGCGTTATTGGTAATAATGTGGTGATGGCCAATGTCGCCACGCTCGCTGGACACATTATTATTGAAGACCGGGCCACGCTCGGGGGCTTAGCGGCCGTTCATCAGTTTGTGCGCATTGGCACCTTAGCTATTGTCGGCGGATGCTCCAAGGTGATCCAGGATATCCCGCCTTATTCAATGTGCGATGGCCATCCCGCCAGCGTCCACGGCCTAAATAAAGTCGGCCTGGAACGTCAAGGGATCAGCAAAGAGACCAGGACTCAGCTTAAGCATGCCTTCACGATTCTTTTTAGCTCGGGGCTGACTATTCCTCATGCGCTCAAAAAAGTCGAGGAAGAGGTTGATCTTAAGCTTCCCGAGGTCCTACACCTGGTTAATTTTATCAAAAATTCCGAACGCGGGGTGTGCCGGTAACCACGATGAGTGAACGTATTGGTTTGATTGCGGGAAACGGACAGTTTCCCGTTCTTTTTGCCCAGGCGGCCCGCAAGAAAGGCAAGGAAGTCATTGCGATTGCGGTTCGTGAGGAAACCGACCCAGAGCTGGAAAAGTATGTCCAGCAGATTTACTGGATTGGCGTAGGCAACTTAAAAGAGTTTTTTGAAATTTTAAAAAAAGAAAATTTGAAAAAAATAGTGATGGCCGGGCAAATCCGGCCGGCGCATTTGTTTGCGAAAGAGACGCGGATGGATGAGCACCTGAAAAGCTTCTTGAGCGCGGTTAAGGATAAACGGGCCAATTCTCTTTTAGGCGGCGTGGCCCGGCTGTTACGCCTCAAAGGGATCAAGCTTTTGGACTCCACGCTGTATTTAAAGGAACACCTTGTCCGCCGGGGAGTACTGACCAGCAGTTCACCTACTCACCAACAATGGGAAGATATCCGTTTTGGCCGCTATATCGCCAAGCGCATCGGCGCCTTGGATATTGGCCAGACCGTGGTCGTAAAAGATAAAGCCATTTTGGCTATTGAGGCGATTGAAGGGACGGACCAGGTGATTGCCCGCGGGGGAATGCTGGCGCGAGAAGGCGCGGTAGTAGTAAAAATGGCCAAGCCCCGCCAGGATATGCGTTTTGACGTTCCGCTCATTGGCCCCAAGACGCTGGAATCCTGCGCCCGCGCCGGCTGTTCAGTATTAGCCATGGAGGCCGGCAAAACCCTGCTCTTGGAAAAAGAAAACTGCCTTGAGCTGGCTGAAAAACACCACCTCTGCCTCGTCGGTATCTAACTCACCCTTTAACCTTATGCTAATTAGCTCGGTGTTTTTGCTCGCTCGCTGAAATTTTTCGCCGAGTTGTGGCACTTAGCGGCTCGAAAATTTGGCGAAATTCCCTCGTCAGAATATAATTTGGCGTAACTCGGTCAGTTTCGCCATTTTCTCGCCGTAAGTGCTCACAACTCCTTTGCCGAAAAATTTCTGAGGCTCGCTCCGCAAAAACACCTCGCCTGATGATTTGATTGGGCGGGTGCCTGGGATTTTCGGAGCGGGGCGTTGCGGAGGCCGAGCGGGCATGGTTCGCCAGCTAATGCCACTATGCGAGAGCGAGGCCGGAGCCGAGTGAGTTTGCCACGCTGGGGCAAACGAACGTCCCCGCGAGAAAATCCCAGGCAGGACCCGCCCGATAACGGATATATGCAAACGTTTACTTTTTAGCTATTCCGCTGTATAATAAAAAAGATATGTATAAGAAATTATTAGGGTTTATTTTATGCTGGTGTTTGCTATTGCCGGCGCAGGCGGTGGCGGCGCAAAAGCCGCTGCCAGAGAATGCTCGCGAGGCATCGTATTATCAGCAGATCGACGCGCTGACGGTGCAATGCCAGCTTTGCCCGCATAGCTGTCTGCTGACGGAAGGCCTGCGCGGAATCTGCCGGGTGCGCGAATCGCGGGGCGGAAAGCTCTATACGCTGGCCTATGCCAATCCCTGCACCTACCACATCGACCCGATCGAAAAAAAGCCAGTTTACCACGTGTTGCCTGGCTCGGTAGTGTTCTCAATTGCCACCGCCGGTTGCAACTTGCGTTGCAAGTTTTGCCAGAACTGGAACATCTCGCAGCGTGCCCCCGAAGAGGTAGACAGTATCAAGATGAACCCCGAAGAAGTAGTCGCCGCGGCAATCCGCAGCGGCTGCACTGCCGTTGCCTATACCTATACCGAGCCGATTGTCTTTTATGAGTATATGCTCGACACCGCCAAACTCGCCCGCGCAAAGGGCTTAAAAAACATTATGGTCACCGCCGGTTACATTAACGAAGAGCCGTTACGGGCCTTATGTAAATATATTGACGTAATCAAAGTAGACTTTAAGAGCATCGATGAAAATTATCTGATAAAAGTTTGCGGCGAAAAACTGGAGCCGCTGTTACGCACGCTTAAAGTGATCAAAGAAGAGGGGGTCTGGCTGGAGGTGGTCAATTTAATCGTGCCGACCTTAAATGACAATATGGAAACAATCAAAAAGATGTGCGTTTGGATTAAAGATAACTTAGGCGATGAGGTGCCGCTGCATTTTTCCCGTTTTAGCCCTAATTACCAATTAAAAAATCTCTTTATGACCCCGCTGGCCACCTTAGAGCAGGCGAAAAAGACCGCCGAAGACGTAGGTTTGAAATTTGTCTATATTGGCAATGTTCCCGGCCACCCCGCTGAGCACACCTACTGCCCGGACTGTAAAGCCCTGCTCGTTGAACGGATCGGCTACTCGATTAAACAGAATAATATCGCCGATGGAAAATGTAAATTCTGTGGGCGCGCCATTCCCGGAATTTGGTAATGAAAAATAGAATAATTCCTCTCGCCACATTTCTTATCGGTTTTACGGCGATGAGTACGCAGATCGTAGTCTTGCGTCAGCTCATCGTGGTCTTTTACGGTAACGAAATCTCACTTGGCCTAATGCTTGCGGCCTGGCTTTTTTGGGGCGCGCTCGGCAGTTGGCTGTTCGGACGCCTGGGCGACCGCTGGGGAAATCTCACCGTCATATTCTCGCTTTGCCAGATCGCACTTGCCGTAAACCTAACGGCTGAAGTTTCACTCATCCGGTTTAGCCGCAGTATTCTCCACATTCTACCGGGTGAGCTGATCGGTTTTCTGCCGATGGTCCTGTTTAGTTTCTCGGTCCTTTCCTTAATCTGCATAATTTTGGGCTTTCTCTTTGCCTTGGCCTGTCGAATTTACCCCGTTCCCGCGCGCAGCGGCGGGGCGAGTCCCCACGCCGGCGGCGCGCGGGGAATTGGCACGGTATATATCGTCGAGGCCCTCGGCGCGGTTTGCGGCGGGTACCTGGTGAGCTTCTTTTTGATCCGTTATTTTGATGCGCTCTATATTATGTGTTTCCTGGCGCTGGTCAATTTGGCCTGCGCCTTTTTTCTCTCCGCGGGCCTTAAACACGGCCGCGCCGGGTTAGCCATCCGCGCGCTGAGCGCTATGCTGTTCTTAGCCTTGAGCCTGTCCTTGCTCAGCGGGCAGGCTAAAACGCTCAAGGATTTTTCTCTTCACAAACAATGGAAGGAGTTTAAGCTCTTAGCGGTTAAAGATTCACTCTACAGCAATCTGGCAGTAACACAACAGGGTGAGCAGTTTTCTTTTTTTAGTAACGGGCTTTATCTTTTTAGCGTGCCCGATGAAGCGGGCTCTGAAGAGGCGGCGCATTTCGCTCTTTTGCAAACGCCTGCAGCCTCTCAGCGCGTGCTGCTCATCGGCGCAGGAATAGGGGGTATAGCTGGAGAAATTTTAAAGCATCCCGTTTCTGCGCTGGATTATATCGAGCTGGACCCCGAACTAGTCGCTTTAGCCGAAACTTTTTTACCGCGCGAACAGTTGCTTTTTTTAAACGATCCGCGCGTCAAGGTATTCCATCAGGACGGCCGTTTGTTTATCCGCCAGGCCCGCCGGCTGCGCCAAGGGCCATATGAGAGCGTCATTGTGCACCTGGGCGACCCGGCTACGGCGCAGCTCAACCGCTATTACACCTTAGAATTTTTCCGGCAGGTTGCGGCTATTTTAGGCGATAAGGGCGTATTTTCTTTTTCTTTGACCGCCGCAGAAAATTTTTTAAGCGACGAACAGCAACAGTTCCTCGCCTCGATTTATCGCACGCTCAAAAAAGTATTTAAGGAAATCAAGGTGATTCCCGGCGGCACCGCTTACTTTTTAGCCACCAATACCCCCGGGCTATTGACCGATGATCCCGGAGAACTCACCCAACGCCTGGCGGAGCGCGGCATCGCCACTAAATTTGTGCGTGATTATTACCTTTTTGCCCAACTCGCGCCCGACCGAATTGCCTACCTGGAAGGAAAAATTCAGCGCCAAGAGCGGGCCCAGGTTAATACCGATTTACGGCCGATTTCCTATTATTACGATATGGTGCTCTGGAGCACCTATTTTGCCGAACCCTGGCGCAGCCTGTTTGCCCGGATCGATGTAAAAAAACTCTGGGCCTTCTTTGGTTGTGTTTATTTAGCTATTCTCTCCTGGGGTTTAAAGCGACGCCGAACCAATAGCCGCAGCGCGCCGGTGCTGTTAGCCGTTTATACCACCGGACTGACCGAGCTGAGCTTTCAGGTGATTATTTTGCTTGCCTTCCAGATTATCTACGGGTATCTTTATTATAAGATTGGTTTTATTCTAAGTTCTTTTATGATTGGTCTGGCCGGTGGCGCTTACATCATGACCAAAAATCTAGACCGCTTAAACGACGCCTATCGCACTTTTACGAAAACGCAGATTGCGATTTGTGTCTATCCGCTGATTTTGCCGCTGGTGTTTTCCGGCCTTAGCCGTTCCGGCGCCGCGGCCGCCTGGGATTGGGCGGGAAGCAATATCGTCTTTACGTTTTTGCCGGTGATCTCCGGCTTTATCGGAGGGTTGCAATTTCCCCTGGCCAATAAAATCATCTTAAGCGAAAGCCAGGATATCGGCCGTGTTTCCGGAATCACCTACGGTATGGATTTGTTTGGTTCCTGCCTGGGGGCGCTCTTAGTAAGCGCGTTTTTAATTCCCCTCTTAGGAATTACCCAGACTTGTCTGGCCGTGGCGTTGTTAAATACCACAGTGCTTGTCTTTTTATTTTTAAAAGGCAGATAAAACTGGAGGACTAGATGTTTACGTCGGTATTTTCGCGGATCAGCGTCATTTTTGCCGTGCTTTTAATCGGCGCGATTGGCCGTTGGTGCAAGGTTCTCTCTAAAGAGTCTACTGATGGCCTCACCCGGCTGACCTTTGAGATTACGCTGCCCTTACTTTATTTTTCCACCCTTGCCGCTAACTTAAATCGCGAGCTTTTCCTTTCGATCTGGCCGCTGGTGTTGTGGGCGGGGGCCTTGACGTTGCTTTCCTTAGCGGTCAGCTGGATCTTTGCCTTGGGCTTGAATGGCGCCGGGCCGCAGCGTAGGACTTTTATCTTTCTGGCTACGTTTGGCAATTATGGTTTTTTGGCCATTCCCTTGATCTATGCCCTCTTTGGCCAGGAAGGGTTAATACTGATTTTTGTGTTCAACTTAGGGCTAGCCTTTCTTTATTGGACGTTAGGCGTTTCGATCTTAGACACGACGCCGAAGAAAGGCCGGCAGCTCTTCGCCAACATCTTTAATAACGCGACTATTGCTTTAATCCTGGGCTTGGTGGTCGGCATTACCAATTTGCCTCTGCCGCGTTTTCTCCTGGAAGCCGCCCGGATGATCGGCGATACTTCTATTGCCCTGGCCTTGGTGGTGATCGGCTCGCTTTTGGCGCAGAAAGATTCGGCCCAAAAATTCTCCTGGCGCACGATGGGCCTGTTGGCGCTTTGCCGCTTGTTGGTTATCCCGGCCTTGGCGCTGGTATTGGTCCAGCTTTGGCCGGGTTTACCGAAGACCTGGGGGGCGCTGGTAGTTTTACAGGCGGCAATGCCTTCAGCTTCAACCACCCCGATATTGACCCGCCGCTTCGGCGGGGATAGCGAAAGCGCGGCCAGCGGTGTATTTTTTACTACGCTCCTGAGCATTCTGACTATTCCCTTATTTATGAGTTTAGCATTGCGATAATTCCTTTCTTTTGTTATAATGTCTCATCCCTGGATTTAAAGTACCCTAGAAATGAAAAAAGGTTTCGATAACGAAAAGTACCTCAGCGAACAGACCAAGGCCATTCTCGATCGGGTAGCCCAATTTGACCACAAACTCTATCTTGAATTCGGCGGAAAACTCCTGTTTGATTATCATGCCTCGCGCGTCCTTCCCGGCTACGACCCTTCGGTAAAAATGCAGCTTTTAAAGCGGCTTAAGGATAAGATCGAAATTATTATTTGCATCTACGCCAAGGATATTGAGGCCGGGCGCCTGCGCGGCGATTTTGGGATGACCTACGACCTGGCCTGTTTAAAGACGATCGACGACTTAAAAGACTGGGGCCTGAACGTCACGAACGTTGTAATCACGCGTTTTAAATCCGAGCCCCTGGCGATAAAATTTAAGAATCGGCTGGAAAGAAAAGGAATCCAGGTCTATTTACATTACGAAATCAAGGGCTATCCCGGCAACATCGATAAAATTGTCAGTAAGGCCGGATACGGCCGCAATGAATATATTAAGACTGAAAAGCCGATTGTGGTCGTAACCGCCCCCGGCCCGGGCAGCGGAAAACTTGCTGCCTGCCTTTCCCAGATGTATCACGACCACAAAAAAGGCATCGACTCCGGCTATGCCAAGTTTGAGACCTTCCCGATCTGGAATTTGCCCCTGCATCATCCGGTAAATGTGGCCTATGAATCAGCGACCGCCGATTTGGCTGACTATAATCTGGTTGACCCGCATCATTTGAAAACCTATAATAAAAAGTCAATTAATTACAACCGCGATGTCGATGCCTTCCCGATCCTAAAAAGTATTTTAGAAAAGATCATCGGTAAAAGCGCGAAAAAGATAATGTACAACTCACCCACCGATATGGGCGTCAACCGTGCCGGCTTTGGTATCATTGACGACGAGGCGGTAAAGGCAGCCGCCAAGCAGGAAATTATCCGCCGTTTCTTCCGTTATCACTGGGAGTTTATGTTGGGCTTGGAAAAGAAGGAAACCGTGGAGCGGGCCAAGGAATTAATGAAGCAAGAGGGCCTGAAAGAAGAAGACCGCGCCTGTGTGCTGCCGGCAAGAAAGGCGGCTGAGGATGCCGCCAAAACATCGGGAAAAGGCAATAACGGGGTCTTTTGCGGCGCGGCAATTGAATTAGCCGAAGGAAAAATTATTACCGGCAAGAATTCACCGCTGATGCATGCCGCCTCGGCGGCGGTAATCAACGCTATTAAGCACCTGGCTGAGGTTCCCGATAAGATTCATCTTCTTCCCAGTAACGTGATTGGCAACATTGCAGCTTTAAAAAAAGACATCCTTGATTTAAAAACCGAGAGTTTGGACCTGGAAGAAACCCTGGTCGCGCTTTCGATCAGCGCGGCGGCCAATCCGACCGCTGAAGCCGCGGTCAAGGCGCTCAAGGCCCTTGGCGGCTGTGAAATGCATATGAGCCACATCCCCAGCCGCGGTGACGAGGCGGGTTTGCGCAAACTGAAAATCAATTTTACCTGCGATGCCCAGCCGACGTCGCATTATTTTTTGAGGTAATCTTTAATGAAAACATTGCGCCTGAATGCCCGCGCGGTCGAACAGAAGCTAATCCGCTTTATCCGCCAACAAATGCAACAGGCCCATTTTTCGAAAGTGGTCTTGGGTATCTCCGGCGGCGTAGATTCGGCATTGGCGCTGCATCTTTGTTGTCGGGCCTTAGGTTCGGAGAACGTCTTTGGTCTGATTTTACCCTATAAAACAACACCTCAGAAGAGCATTACTTATGCCCGTCTTTTAGCCCGGAAATACGGCGTCAAGACTAAGCTGGTTGATATTACCCCCCAGATTGACGCTTATTTTAGCCGCTTTAGCGATGCCGACAGGATCAGGCGCGGCAATAAAATGGCCAGAGAGCGGATGAGCATTCTCTATGACCATTCCCAGGCCTGGCGCGCGCTGGTAGTGGGAACGGGAAATCGCAGCGAAAGCCTCTTGGGCTACGGGACTATTTACGGCGATATGGCCTGCGCCTTTAATCCCTTAGGCGGACTTTACAAAACGCAAGTCCGGCAGTTGGCAAAATCTGCTGGGATTCCCAAAGTAATTATTACCCAGGCGCCGACGGCCGGACTCTGGCCCGGGCAAACCGATGAAGGGGAATTAGGTATGACTTATGCCCAAGTCGATAAACTGCTTTTTGCCTTGATCGACCGGCGTGTTTCGGAAAAAAAACTACGCCGGCAATTTTCGCCGGCGTTTATTCAAAGAGTCAAAACACTGATCGCTGCTAACAAATTTAAAACCCGCCTACCCCCCATCGCCCAGCTCTAAAGCAAGGGCAGGTATTTCTTAATCTCGTGTGACGTAATTTGAATCCGGTATTCTTCCCATTCCCGTTCTTTATTCAGGATAAAACGGGTAAAGATATGCTCACCGAGCGTTTCCCGCACCAGTTTACTTTTTCGGGTTTCTTCGATTGCCTCAAAAAGGTTTCCCGGAAGCGGATGTAAACCCCGCCGTTTGCGCTCTTCCATTGCCATTTCATAGATATTCGGCTCGACCGGCTCAGGAATTTTATATTTCTTTTCAATACCTTCTAAGCCGGCGGCGAGCATCACCGCTAAGGCCAGGTAGGGGTTAGCCGCCGGGTCGGGACAGCGTAGTTCCGCGCGCGTTGCTTGCTCATTGCCCGGGCGATACAGTGGCACGCGGATTAAGGCGGTACGATTACGTTGGGCCCAAGAGATGTAGACCGGGGCTTCGTAGCCGGCAACGAGGCGCTTGTAGGAGTTGACCCATTGCGCGGTTAAGGCGCAGATTTCCCGGGCATGCTTGAGCTGACCGGCGATAAAATATTTAGCCAGTGCCGAGAGATTAGTTTTATCCTTGGGGTCAAAAAAGGCGTTGCGCTTGCCGTTAAAAAGCGATTCGTGCAGATGCATACCGGTTCCATTTACCCCATAGATTGGTTTGGGCATAAAGGTGGCATAGACCCCTTGTTGTTGGGCCACCTCTTTAATCACAAAACGGCTGCTGACGATATTGTCCGCCGCGCGTAAGGCCTCGCTGTATTTAGGGTCAATCTCGTGCTGGCTGGGCGCGACCTCGTGGTGCGAGGCCTCAATCACAATACCCATCTCTTCGAGCGTGCGCACCGTTTGGTTACGTAAATTATTGGCCAAATCGTTGGGGATGAGCTCAAAATAGGTTCCTTCGTCCAAGACCTCGGGAGATTTATCGCTCTTAAAATAGAAATATTCTATTTCCGCGCCGACATTAAAATCATAACCCATATTTTTAGCCCGCCGAAGAACGCGCTTGAGTGCATAGCGTGGGTCACCGGCATAAGGCGTACCGTCGGGATTTAAGATGTCGCAAAACATCCGGCCGATTGGGTTTTCCTCTTTAGTCCAGGGTAGAATCGTAAAAGTGTCAGGATCGGGCTTGGCGATGATGTCGCTTTCTTGGGCCTCGGCAAAGCCGGTGACCGATGAACCGTCAAAGCCTTTGCCGTGGGCCAGGGCGTCGGCGAGTTCCCCGTTGGTAATCGAAATGCATTTCAGGATGCCTAAAATATCCACGAACCACAGTTGGATGGTGCGGATATTCTTTTCTTTTACCAATTGCAACAGGTGTTCAATCCTGGCGTCGTGTTTAGAATGTTTTTTTGCCGCGTCTTGAGGGTACGGTTCTTTAAGTTCTTGGTGGGGGATGATGTATTGGCGGCCGACCTTGATCGCCTTAATTGCCCCGCGGTTGATTCGATCAATAACGGCTTGGCGGCTGATTTTGAGTTTCTTGGCCATTTGTGTGGGGGTCAGATATTCGTCCATAGTAAATGTTCCTCCTTTACACTTGTCAAGTATAACATAGAGCTTTACGTTTGTCAAGGGAAAAATAACAAATTTTTTTAGTAGAGTTAAGACAGGAGGCGGGTGATGATCTCGGCGGCCCTTGCGCTCGCCCCTGGTTCTCCCAGCTCGGCGCGGACCTTTTCCAACTCTTGCTTTACTTTTGTCAAGTAGGGCTGGTCCTGGAGCATTTCCAGGGCGGCCGTGGCGATGCGCTGCGGTTGGGCCTGGAACTGGACGAACTCAGGGATTATTTTCTTGCCGGCAACCACATTAACCAGGCCAATGTAAGGCAGCTTAATCAGGCTGCGGGCAATCAGCCAATTAAGGAAAGAGACTTTATAGACAATAATCATCGGTTTGGTCATAATCGCCGTTTCTAAAGTGGCGGTCCCGGAGGCGACCAGGGCAAAATCGCAAATGTTTAAAAAATCATAAGTCCGGTTTTCGGATATCCGTGCCTCTAATGAGGATTTTTCCAGTATTGCCGTATAGAGCTCCTTGGGAAGCTCCGGGGTTTTTAAGATTACAAACTGCACGCGCCACAATTTCTCTTTGATGATCCGGGCGCTCTGTAAGAGCAGCGGCAGAATACGCTTGACTTCCATCGCCCGAGAACCGGGCATCAGCCCGACGGTTAAATTCTGCTCCGACAGGCGCAGGATATGCAGGTATTCTTCTTTGGTATGTTCAGGGCGGGCAATATCCAGAAGTGGATGGCCGACAAAAGCGGCATTAATGCCGTGCTGGGCATAGAGCTCCTCTTCAAATTTGAAAATGACCAGCATTTTTTCCACTGAGCGCCGGATGGTTTCGATCCTTCCCGGCCACCAGGCCCAGATTTGCGGGCTGATGTAATAAATCACGCGGAACTTTCTTTTCTTGAGCTCTTGGGCGAGTTTTAAGTTGAAACCGGGATAGTCAATCAGGATAACCGCATCGGGTTGAGTTTCTTCAATATAGGCTAACAAGCGGGTAAAGATTTTTTTAATTTTGCTGTAATTTATTAGAACGTCGATAAAGCCCAAAAAAGCCAGTTCGGCGATATCAATAAAGATCTTGCAGCCGGCCAAGGCCATCCTTTGGCCGCCGATACCACAACAGCTAATTTCGGGATCGAGCCGTTTTAGGGCGCGCACGAGCGAGGCGCCGTGGAAATCGCCGGAGGCCTCTCCAGCGACAATCAGCAGTTTTTTAGGCATGGGTAGAGGAGGACTCTATTTTTTCAACAATTTCGCAGGCAATGGCCAGGGCATCGCGGCCTTGCTGGCCGGAAACGATCGGGGGTTTTTGTTCTTTCACACATTGCACAAAGGCGTCCAGCTCTTTTTGCAGCGGACGCTCTTTCTTGATATTAATTTTTTTGCGGGTGATTTTGCCGTGTTGTTTTTCGTAAATAAACGCCTCTTGAGCTTCATAATCTAAAGAGATATAGGCGTTTTCCTGGAACAGCCGGATTTTGCGCATTGATTTGGGGCTGATTCTGCTGGCGGTTATGTTGGCTACCGCCCCGTTTTTGAAATTCAACCGGGCATTGGCGATATCCTCATGATTAGTGAGCACTTTAACGCCCACGGCCTGAATGGATTCAACCTCGGAATTGACCAGGGCCAGGATGATGTCGATATCATGGATCATTAAATCTAGAACCACACCGACGTCTTTAACCCGGGCGGCAAATGGACCTAACCGATGGCATTCAATAAACTTAGGCCTTCCAGGCATTTTCTGAACCGCCTGCACGGCCGCATTGAATCGCTCCACATGCCCCACCTGCAGGACCAGGTTTTTCTTTTTGGCCAGAGCCAGAAGCTCATCGGCCTCTTTCACCGTGTTGGTGAAAGGTTTTTCCACCAACAGATGGATATCGTTTTCCAGAAAATCACGGGCGATCTTATAATGGAGATTGGTGGGCACAACGATGCTGGCGGCGTCTACCAGGCCCCAGAACTGCTTATAATCGCTGAAATACTCGCAACGGCAGGCCCGGGCGACTTTGCGCGCTTTTTTGAGGTTAGTATCGGCCACGGCCACGAGCTTGGCGGACTCAATTCCCCGGTAGATGCGCGCGTGAATCGCGCCGAGGTTACCGACCCCGATAACGCCGACTTTGATTTTATCCATGCGTGTTATTATATGAAAGTTATGGACAAAAGTCAACAAGTGTGTTATACTCCAAACCTACTAATGGAACCTTCCCAAGGGACGTTTTCCCTGGAAACTAAGAACTTAACCACGCATCGATGAAGGACTTTTTTCGGCTAGTACGGTTTTTAAAGCCCCACACAGGGTTATTCATCCTGTCTGTGGTGTTTATGTTTATTTCTGCCATTTTTGATGGGGTGCAGATTGCCCCAGCCATTCCGATTATTGACAATGTCTTTACCGGTAAAGGCATTGTGATTGACCGGCCCTTACCGGCGCCTTTGCGCGGGTTGATTGATACAATTAATGCCGCTGATCGGGTCGCGCTGTTAAAATATATCGTGCTCGGTTTCTTGGTTCTTTTTATCTTGAAAGGAATAACCGAATTTTTACGTCAGTATATCATGACCGACGTCGGCCAGATGATTGTACGCGACGTGCGTAACGCCCTCTATGAAAAATACCAATCGCTTTCCCTGGACTATTACAGCAAGAGCAGGATCGGGGCGCTCTCCTCACGGATTACCTACGACGTAGGGGTGATCAATAATTCGGTCGCTCAAGGCCTGACCGACATCTTTTATCAGGGTTTCAAGGTGGTCATTCTTTTGACGATCGCCATTGCCGTAAACTGGAAATTATTTTTGCTCTCGATCGCCATTTTTCCCTTCATCACCATCCCGGTAGTCAGAATCAGCCAGGTCCTGCGTACCTTAAGCAAGAAATCCCAGGAGAAAATGGCCGATGTGACCAGCGCTCTCTACGAAGGCATTTCCGGTATTCGCATTGTTAAAACCTTCCTGATGGAAAAATATGAGACCGACCGTTTTGCCAACGCCAATCAGGGTTTTTATAAATTTTCGATGAAGTCGGCCAAGCGGATTATCGCCATCGGACCGCTCAGCGAGCTGATTGGGGGACTGGCAGCGATGTTTGTGCTCTATATCGGAGGCAGCCAGGTTATCCACGGCGAGCTTTCGTTTGGGCTCTTCGCGGCCTTTATGGGCGCGATGTTCCAGTGTGTCCAGCCGATTAAGCGTTTAAGCAATATCAACGCTATTATGTTGCAGGCCGAGGCCGCGGCCACGCGGATCTTTGAGATCCTCGACACGCCGCAGGATGTCCAGGATGCGCCCGGCGCCATTGAGCTACCGGAGTTTAAGGATAAAATTTGTTTTGAACAGGTTTATTTTAAGTACCAAGGCGAAAAAGAGGATGTGCTCAAAGGCATTAACTTAGAGATTCCGCGGGGAACAGTGCTGGCGATTGTCGGCCCCAGCGGCGTAGGCAAGACCACCCTGGCCAACTTAATCGGCCGTTTTTACGATGTCAGCGGCGGACGCATTACTGTCGACGGACACGACATCCGCCAGGTGAGCATGCGCTCTTTACGCGGAAAAATCGGGATTGTAACCCAGGATATGTTTCTTTTTAACGATAGCGTGCGCGCCAACATCGCCTACGGAAATATTGGCGCCTCCCAGCCTGAGATTGTCCGCGCCGCTGAGGCGGCCGGGGCCGCCGAGTTTATTCAGGCCTTGCCTGGCGGGTATGATACGGTGATTGGCGATCGCGGGTTTCGCCTCTCCGGCGGAGAAAAACAGCGTTTGGCCATTGCCCGGGCGCTGTTAAAGAACCCACCGCTATTAATTCTGGATGAAGCTACGTCGCAGCTGGATTCCCAATCGGAAATTTTAGTCCAGAACGCCCTCGATGAGTTAATGCGCGGGCGAACAGTCTGCGTAATTGCCCACCGGCTTTCCACGGTTAGAAATGCCACTAAAATTGTGGTCTTGGATCAAGGCCGCATTGCGCAATGCGGCACCCATCAAGAGCTTATAGAAAAGGGCGGACTCTACAAAGAGCTTTATCAGCTGCAATTTAGAGACATCTTAAGCTCTGTAAAAAACACTTGAAATATACACAATTTGTGTTATATTAATAAGTTTAGTAACCCTAAAGGGTAGCCCTTCGCAATTCCATATTAGCGAAGGGGCTAATCAACCAGCTAACTTATCAGGAAGGAGCACTAACTTGGCAGTAGATACCTTAATTAAACAACTTTTGGAGGCCGGTGTGCATTTTGGCCACCAGACCAAGCGCTGGAACCCGAAGATGAAGAAGTTTATTTTCGGGGAAAGAAGTGGGATTTATATCATTGACCTGCAGCAGACCGCCCAACGGCTTAAAGCCGCCTGCGACTTTCTCAAAGAAGTGGTCGGTAACGGCGAAGCGGTGCTGTTTGTCGGGACCAAGAAACAGGCCCAAGACGTGATTACTCAGGAGGCGTTGCGTTGTGGTATGCATTACGTCAACGAACGCTGGCTGGGAGGCACGCTGACTAATTTCGCCACTATTCGCCGCAGCGTTGACCGTTTGAAGGAATTAGAAATACTGATTGCCCCGGATAACGCCACCACCTTGACCAAAAAAGAGAAGGCCACGATTGAGAAGGAGGTTGGGCGTTTAAGGAAACGCCTGGCCGGAATTATGCAGATGGATTCGCTTCCCTCGGCCCTGGTAATTGTCGACCCGCACAAAGAAGAGAATGCGGTCAAAGAGGCTAACCGCCTTTCCATTCCGGTAGTGGCCCTTTTGGATACTAACTGCGATCCCGGCCCGGTTGATTTTCCGATTCCCGGCAACGACGACGCCTTAAAATCGATTAAACTGGTCATTTCCATGCTTGCCGAAAGCGTGCTGGAGGTCCAGCAGCAATTTGCCGAGAGGAAAGAGAAGAAAAGGAAAGAGCAGGAAAAAGAGCGGGAAAAAGAGGTGCTCTTGGCGCAGGAAGAAGAGATTATCGAAGATATTGAAAAGAAAACCAAGGCCAAAGTTCGGGAAGACCAGCCGATACGCAAAAAAACAAAATCCGAGGTATAGCCCAAAATGACCAAGATTAGTGCTCAGGACATTCAAAAGTTGCGCGAAAAAACTTCGGCCGGAGTGATGGACTGTAAAAAGGCCCTGGCCGATTCCCAGGGTGATTTTGATAAAGCCCTGGAGGTATTAAAAGAAAAAGGCATCGCCATCGCCCAAAAAAAGGCGACCCGCGAGGCCCGCGATGGGCGGGTGGAGGCCTATGTACACACAAACAATAAGATCGGCGTATTAGTGGAGATCAATTGCGAGACTGATTTTGTTTCTCGCTGCGAAGACTTTCAGAAGCTCTGCAAGGATGTGGCGATGCAAATCGCGGCGCTATGCCCACTGTATATTTCTCGGGAAAATGTGCCTAAAGAAGTGCTCAAGGAAGAGGCTGGCCGGGAGGATGAGTTTTGTAAAACGCACTGCCTCTTGGAACAGACCTTTATCAAGGACCAAAGTAAAACGATCAAGGATTGCGTAACCGAAGTCGTGGCTAAGGTCGGCGAAAATATCGTGATTCGCCGCTTTACCCGCTTCCAGCTGGGAGAAAACGCTTGAAGCCCACGGCCAAAAAGAGCAAAGCCATCGACACGGCCAAGAAAGCAACACCCTGTTATAAACGCATTGTGTTAAAAATCAGCGGCGAGGCGTTGCAGGGAGAAGGCTCGTATGGCATTGACAATAATGTCATTGCCAGCTTAGCCCTGCAGATCAAAGAGATTGTCGGCTTAGGAGTTGAGACCGCCATCGTGGTGGGGGCAGGCAATATTTTCCGCGGGTTATCGGCAGCCAACCGTGGTATGGACCGGGCCAGCGCCGATTATATGGGGATGCTGGCTACGGTGATCAATGGCTTGGCCCTCCAGGATGCCCTGGAAAAAGTTGGCGTATTTTGCCGCGTGCAAACCGCTATTGCGATGCAGGAATTGGCCGAGCCCTATATCCGCCGCCGGGCGATTCGGCATTTAGAGAAGAAAAGAGTGGTTATTTTTGTCGCCGGGACGGGCAGCCCCTATTTTTCTACCGATACCGCGGCGGCGCTGCGCGCTAACGAAATCGGGGCCGAGGTTATTTTAAAGGCGACGAAAGTGGACGGGGTTTATTCCGCCGATCCGCTAAAAGACAAAACGGCCCTGAAGTTTGATGAGCTGGCCTATATTGAAGTGCTTAAGCGTGGCTTGAAAGTAATGGATGCCACGGCGACGAGCCTTTGCATGGACAATAACGTGCCAATTATCGTCTTCAATCTTAAGGTTCCCGGAAATATTAAACGCATTGTGTTGGGTGAGAAAATCGGCACGATTGTAAAATAAAATTTCGGATCTAATCCCGGAGGGCGATTATGCCACTAAAAAATGTAATTCACGAGACCGACGAAAAGATGAAAAAAACCGTGCTTTCGGTAAAAAGAGAATTCTCCGAAATTCGCTCCGGCCGGGCCTCGCCGGCCTTAGTCGAGGGAATTTTAGTCGATTATTACGGCGCGAAAACTCCGGTAAAACATTTGGCGACCATCTCTACCCCGGACGCGCGGATGATTATGATTCATCCCTGGGATGCCGCGGTGCTGGTTGAAATCGAAAAGTCGGTTCTCCAGTCCAATCTTGGAATTACCCCCACCAACGACGGGAAAGTGATCCGCATCAGCATCCCGCATCTTACTGATGAACGGCGCGTCGAATTAGACAAGATTGTTAAGCACGTTGCCGAAAACGGCAGGGTTTCTTTGCGCACTGCCCGGCGTGATTCCAACGAGTCGATCAAGCAGATCGAAAAAGGCAAAGAGATCAACGAGGACGACCGGTTTAAGGCCCAGGAAGAAGTGCAAAAACTCACCGATAAGTACATCGCCCAGATTGACCAGGCCCTGGCGGAAAAAGAGAAGGAAATCCGCGAAGGCTGATAGATATAAGTTGGGCCGCTAGCTCAGTTGGTAGAGCACCGCCCTTTTAAGGCGGGTGTCGAAGGTTCGAACCCTTCGCGGCTCACCAAATTATTTGCCCACGTAAAGAATAATAAGCCCTAGTTGCTGAATTACAACTAGGGCTATTTTTATGTTGTTTCGCCTGATTACCCAAATATTTTAAAAAAAAGGCTTGACAAATGCATGTTCTTAGTGTATACTCCATTATGTCAATAGAGATTATCGAGATTAGGGTGGAGCATGAAACTGACATATAAAGGCGATTATTCATTAAAAGCGATTCTCTATTTGGCCCTGAACTATGGCCGAGACACGATTACCATTCATGAGATAGCCGAACATATCGACGCCCCAGTCAAATTTTTAGAACAGGTATTATTAGATTTGAAGAAAGGCGGGTTTGTCGAGAGCCGCAGAGGAAAAGTCGGGGGTTATTTACTGTCCAAAGCCCCTAGGGAGATAAAGATGGGAGACGTAGTGAGATTTGTTGACGGCCCCATAGAACCTATTTCGTGTGTAAAAGAGGGATACTCCGATTGCAGTGATAGGTATCGGTGTGTATTTAGGAAGATTTGGCAAGATGTCTCAGAAGCAACTTCAAATATATTAGATAATATTACCTTTGAAAAATTGGCCTCCGAAGTCAACTCTAAACAACAGGCCTTGATCTATTCGATTTAGGAGAATAGAGAAAATGACGCCTTATCTTTACGGAATGATGATGTGTAGCCTTCTTGGCAAAGGGGGGCCGCCTATGTAGATATTTATGCTATATATAGGTAAACGGACCCACTGCCAAAAAGTAAGCAGTGGGATTTTATTTTACAAACCAGAATAGGAGGAAAAAAGATGAGTATTTTGGATACAAAAGAAGACCTGAAGATTTTAGTCGAAACATTAAACTTTAAGGAGAAGGTCGAAAGGTCAAAGGAACTGATCAGGGAGGCCTATAAGCAATACGGCGATGCCCTGGTCGTGGCCAACAGCCTGGGCAAGGATTCCCTGGCGGTCTGGGACCTGGCGAAACGGGTGAATCCTAAAATAAGGGGTTTTATCGTTACCACGCGCTTTAAGCCTGCGGAAACGGTGCAATTCATGCATAGCCTGGTTAGGGAATATCCGGAGTTAAAAGTGTATAAAAGTGACGCTGAAATCCCAGAGCGGCTCTATGCGACCGATCCCGACCGCTGTTGCGACATTCTTAAAGTTGAACCGGTTAAGAGGGCCATAGAAGAGATGCACGTTCAATGCTGGGTGACGGGATTACGCTGCACCGAAGGCCGCACGCGCACCGATTTCAAAGAAATAGAGGAGAGGGATAAGGGGCTGCTCAAACTCAATCCCATACTCATCTGGAAGGAAAGAGAAGTCTGGCAGTATCTGGCGCTCTACCGCGTGCCGGTAAATCCGTTATATGGCGAGGGCTATCGGTCACTCGGATGCGCGCCGTGTACGAAGATCACGGGCGAGGACAATGAACGCGCCGGCAGATGGATAGGCACAAGCAAATGCGGCGGGGAATGCGGTATTCATACACGGCCATTAAAAAAGCATTAATTGTATGAAGATTTAGTGGGGTAAAATTTGTTTAACACTTTGATTTTAATCCTGTTGGTAGTATTTTTTGCAATGAACATGGGCGCAAGCGGCATTGCCCCTTCTTTTGCCGCAGCTTTTGGCGGGCGTATTGTAAGGAAAAGAAACGCTTTGTTATTATTCAGCGTTTTTGTGATTTTAGGCGCAGTGCTCTTGGGCCGTAATGTCAGTTTGACGTTAGGTAGAAATCTACTGCCCAAGGAGATCATGAATCCGGATACAGCGCTCCTTATCATCGCCTCCGCGTCTTTGAGTCTTTTTTTGGCAAATATACTAAAGATACCGCAGTCTACGAGTCAGGTTACTGTAGGGGCCATAACAGGAGTTGGGATCTACTTCGGGCAGCTTAATTTAGGGACGCTATTGATAAAGATAATTCCGCTGTGGATTATCCTGCCGCTTTTGTCGTATTTGTTTACCTTTTGGTTATATAGGAAGATTTATCCGCCGCGGCATGACAAACTACACATTTATGAAAAGATATTCCGTTATGAAAAAAGGTTAAAGGTGGCTGCTACTTTGGCAAGCTGCTATGTTGCTTTTGCTATAGGCTCTAATAACGTGGCCAATGCTGTCGGGCCGTTATTCGGTGCAGGATTGATCGGTGTTCTGCCGGGATTAATCGTTATTTCTCCTGTTTTTGGATTAGGCGCATATTTTTTGGGGAAAGGCCCGCTCGAGACAGCCGGCAAAGAAATAGTTCCTTTGGGCGTATTTTCCAGCGTAATAGTCTCATTTGTAACGGCAACATTGCTATTATTTGCCTCTTTCCTGGGAATACCGCAATCTTTGGTACAGCTTAATATATGTTCGATATTTGCGATCAGCTCTTTAAAAAACGGCCATCGGCCCACCCTTGATTTACAGATAACCAGAAAAACTTTCATCATCTGGGCGGTTTCACCCGTACTTTCCTTGCTTATATCGTATCTTGCGCTGTTTATAAAGAACAAATTGTTTTGAATAATATAAATGGAGCGGCCATGTCTTTTCGAAATCAAATAGTTGATGATGTAACTGAGCTAATCGGAGATACACCTTTGATCAGGCTTAATCGGCTGGCCAGGCCTGACATTGCTGAAATCCTGGCCAAGGCGGAGTACTTCAATCCGGGCGGCAGCGTAAAAGACAGGATCGCCCTGGCCATGATCGAGGATGCCGAACGCCGCGGTATCCTTAAGGCCGGTTCGACGGTTATCGAGCCTACAAGCGGTAATACCGGAATAGGCTTAGCCATGGTTTGCGCTGTCCGAGGGTATAAATGCATCATCACTATGCCCGAGACGATGAGCCTGGAGAGGATATATATATTGAAGGCGTACCACGCGGAGATCGTCCTGACGCCGGGCAGTAAAGGAATGAAAGGGGCAATAGAGAAAGCAGAAGAGATTCATAAAAAAACCCCGCATTCCTTTATGCCTCAGCAGTTTAATAATGCGGCAAATCCGGAGGTGCATCGAAGAACCACTGCCAGGGAAATTCTCGCCCAGACTGGCGGGAAACTCGATGCCTTTGTCGCCGGCGTCGGCACCGGGGGGACGCTGACCGGCGTAGGCGAAGTCCTCAAGAGCCACAATCCGGATATTAAAATTATTGCTGTAGAGCCGTCATCGAGCGCCGTTTTATCGGGTAAGCCGCACCATCCTCATAAAATTCAGGGCATCGGCGCCGGTTTTATCCCGGATATCTTGAATAAAACAATCATTGATGAAATTATTACCGTTAGTGACCATGAAGCTTATGCTATGGCAAAAATACTGACCAAAAAAGAGGGCATCTTCGGTGGCCCATCTTCCGGTGCAGCACTTTTTGCGGCGCTTAAGGTAGCCGAAAGGTTAGGTAAAGGCAAAAGAGTGGTGACTGTTTTTCCAGACACCGGCGAAAGATATTTTTCGATGACGCAATATTTTGAGTTTTAAAGAACAGCTTTAAAAGGGCAGGATTATGAGCGGACCTTATTATCCGATAGCAGTAAAAGTGAAGGATGAGCCTGTTTTGATCGCCGGCGGAGGCAAAGTTTCCGAGCGCAAGGCAAAGACACTTCTGGCGTTGGGGGCTAAGGTCAAGATCGTCTCTCCGGAGATAACGGCGGGGCTTAAACGGTTTGTTTCCCGGCGTAGAGTGAAGTGGATCAGAAGGAAGATCAGGCTATCGGATTTAGCTTATGCGAAAGTCATAATTGCCGCCACTTCCGATCCGTCCGTCAATAGAAAGATAAGCTGGTGGGCGCAGCGACGCGGGATATTGGTCAATGTGGTGGACGATGCCAAGTTAAGCACTTTTATTTCACCGGCGATTTTTGCGGCTGCAAAGGCCCTCATCGCCGTATATACGCAAGGGCAAGACCCGGTATTGAGCCGGGACCTGAAGAATTTTATCGAGGATAATTGGGATGTATTTTTATCTTATCGGAATAGATTATAAAACGGCGCCGATTGAGGTACGCGATATCATTTACCGCGATCGCCAGGCCATAACGACAGTTTGGGAAAATGACCCTGCCCGGCAAGCGTCGGTGATTATCACATGTAACCGCATCGAACTTTACGGCCTGGCAGAGGATACGGCCGAAGCGGCGCAGAAAATTAAGGGATTTTTTAAAAGGTACCCCGATTTTTCAAGATTTGGTTATGTCAGGTACGGCCAAGCAGCGGTCTTACGCCATGCCCTGAGGGTCGCCTGCGGCCTGGAGTCGCAGTTGAAAGGAGAACTACAGATTTTGGCGCAGGTGAAAACCTGGAGCGGCCGGCGAATATTTCATCCGGAACTAAGACGATTATGGGAAGAGGCGATCGCGGTAGCGCAAGAGATACGTTATCAAACAGGGCTGAACGAGGCCTCAACAAATATAGCTACAATAGCATTTCATGATTTAAAAAAGCGCCTCAATATTCAAAAAAGCGCAGATATCGTCGTAATCGGCACGGGAAAGATCGCCGAACTTGCAGCGCAATACCGGCCGGATTTTTTTGAGCTCAATTTTATCGCGCATAAAAATTATGAGAAGGCAAAAACATTGGCAAAAGTATCCGGCGGTAGAGCAGCTCTCTTTATCGGCCTGCCGCAGCTATTATCCGCAGCGGATGCCGTAATAAGCGCTACGTCCAGCCCGCACTACATTTTAAAGAAAGAACATTTTCCCGCCGTTTTAAAACGGCGCAGAAACCCGTTATATCTTTATGATTTAGCGCTGCCCAGAGACATTGAACCTGCGCTCAGAGATATGGAGGGCCTTGTCTTACTGAATCTCGACGATTTTAATGAGGCATTTAATGAGCATAACCTAAAAAATCAGCAGAAGATTGCCCTAGCTTCGTATTTGGTGGAGGAGAGGTTGAAAAATTGCACGGAGTGTGCAGATGTCAAAGGTTATTAGAATAGGAACGCGGCCTAGCCCGTTAGCCGCAAAACAGGCAGAAGAGATTGCCAGGCGCATACCGCAGTTTCGCGTAAAGATAGTCTTTATCGAGACCAAAGGCGACCAAGATAAGACGACGCCGCTTTTCGGCCGCGAGAATAGTGATTTTTTTACGGCCGAGATCGAAGCGGCCCTCTTGAGTGGCAAGATCGATGCCGCTGTCCACAGCGCCAAAGACCTGGAAAGCGATATGCCGCAAGGGTTGATTATAGCGGCGCTGACGCGCTCACTTAGCCCTTTTGAATGCCTAGTTTCCCGCGGCAATTTATCTTTAGAGGAATTGCCGCGGGCGAGCCGCTTAGGCACAAGCAGCCTGAAGCGCAAAGAAGCCATCCTACGCTTCAGAAACGATCTTGCCGTAGAAGGGATCAGGGGCAATATTGAACAGAGGCTGGCACAGCTGGATAGCGGCAGATACGATGCCGTTATAATTGCCCACGCGGCGCTGATCAGGCTGGGGTATGAACAGAGGATCGCTCAAATTATTCCGCGGAAAATTATCGAACCGCACCCCTTACAGGGCAGGCTGGCTGTGCAGATTCGCCGCGATAGATACGATTTACTTGATATTTTCAGGAGCCTCGATGAAAAAGAATAAAGGAACAGTCTATATTATCGGCGCCGGCCCGGGTGATCCGGACCTGATCAGCGTAAAGGGCCTAAAGATATTAAAGCAGGCGGATTGCGTACTTTACGATTTTTTATCCAATAAATCTCTTTTACGAAATGTAAAAAAGAATGCCCTAAAGATCTGCGTAGGCAAGAAAGACGGATTACACCTAAAGGAACAGGACGAAATAAACAGGCTGCTTTATGACAACGCTCTTATCAGCAGGCGGGTGGTGCGGCTCAAAGGCGGCGATCCTTTTATATTTAGCCGGGGAATTGAGGAGGCCCAATATCTATTGCGTAAAGGCGTGAAGACGCAGGTTATCCCCGGGATTACCTCGGCGCTTGCCGGGCCGGAAAGTTTCGGTATACCGCTTACGATTAAGAACAAATTGCAGTCCGTGGCCATATTGACTGGACGCAAAAATGATATCAATGCCAGGATCGATGCCCCGTATTGCGATACGCTTGTCTATCTTATGGGCGTGGCCAACATCGATAATATTGTCCAGGCGCTAAAAAAAAGCGGCCGGCCGGATTCCACGCCCTGTGCTTTTATCGAACGAGCAACCTGCCGCGGCGCACGCTTGACAAAAGCGACAATCGGCACAATTATCAGGGAAGCTAAAAAGCGGAAAGTAAAACCTCCTGCGGTATTAGTGGTGGGAGAGGTCGTGAACTATGGATAAGATAACCGTAAAAGACCTGATTTATCCTTTATTTGTCAAGGATGGGAAGAATCGGCGCGAAGAGATCAGGTCTCTGCCGGGCATTTACCGGTTCTCGCCGGATACTCTGATCAAAGAAGCGCGCCAATTGGTAAAGCTCGGGATACGCGCGGTATTGGTCTTTGGCCTGCCCGAGAAAAAAGACAGCGGCGGTTCAGGCGCTTATAAAGAGAATAATGTAGTCGCGCTGGTTGTAAAAGCGCTGAAGGCCGATTTTCCGGGACTTACCGTAATGACGGATATCTGCCTTTGCGCCTATACCACTCACGGCCATTGCGGTATCATTGGTTCCGGGGAGAAAAAAATAAATCATCCAGCGACTTTACAGGCATTATCCCAAATAGCTCTCTTGCATGCGCAGGCCGGCGCAGATTATGTAGCACCCTCAGCGATGGCGAAAAATCAGGTGCTGGCAATAAGAAAAACATTGGATAGAAACGGCTATGGAAATACGAAGATCATGGGTTATTCGGCGAAGTATGCCTCTAGCTTCTACGGCCCGTTCAGAGAAGCGGCGGACTCCGCTCCCGCATTCGGGGACAGGAAGGCATACCAGCTCGATTACGCCGATAGATTCTCCGCGATAAAAGAGATAGCGGATGATATCAAAGAAGGCGCGGATATCGTAATGGTAAAACCGGCGCTCGCTTACCTCGATGTGATTAAAGAAGCAAGCTCTAGATTCCGCCATACTTTAGCCGCCTATAATGTAAGCGGTGAATATGCAATGGTAAAACTCGGCGCAAAATCCCGTCTCTGGGATGAGAAAAAGATGGCCCTCGAAGTCATAACGGCTATAAAGCGCGCCGGCGCAGAGTTGATAATCACCTATCATGCCAAGGACATCGCCAGATGGCTAAAATAAAGAAGAATTCGATAATCTTTAAGCGAGCCGGAAGATATTTGGTGGGCGGCGTAAACAGCCCGGTGCGCGCATTCAAATATGTAGGAGGCGAGCCTCTGCTCATCAAGAACGCACGGGGCTCCAGAGTCTATGATTACGACGGCAAAAGATATATCGATTATGTACTCTCCTGGGGCAGCCTCATCTTGGGCCATGCGCATCCCGATGTCATCAGGGCCGTGATAGAAACTATTAAATACGGGACGAGTTTCGGCACGACCAATAAATCGGAAGTGGAACTGGCTGAAAGGATAGCTCAAGCTATACCTTTTATACAAAAGATCAGGTTCGTTAATTCCGGCACAGAAGCGGTTATGGGTGCGGTGAGGATCTCCCGGGCTTATACAAAAAGGGATAAGATCCTCAAATTTGAGAAGGCCTATCATGGTCACGCCGATTATCTCCTTACTAAAAGCGGTTCGGGGTTAGCGACCTTCGATATCCCCAAAAGCGCAGGCGTGCCGAAAAGTTTTACCCAAGATACCATCTCGATTCCTTACGGCGACCGTGTTCTTTTGGAAAAAGTATTCCAAAGGCATGGCTCAAAAATAGCCGCGGTGCTAGTTGAGCCCGTCGGCGGGAATTATGGCGTGGTCTTGCCGGATAGTGATTTCTTAAAACACTTAAGAAAGCTCACCAGAGATCACGGCACTCTGCTTATCGCGGACGAAATAATAACCGGATTCAGGCTGAATTACGGTTCGGCAATACAGAGTTTTGGCATCAAACCCGACCTGATCTGCCTTGGGAAGATAATCGGCGCAGGGTTACCTATAGGAGCGTACGGGGGCAGGCGAGATATAATGAATAATCTGGCTCCCCAAGGTAAAGTATACCAGGCTTCTACCTTCGCCGGAAATCCAGCGGTGATGCAGGCGGGTATCGCGACTATACGACTATTATCAAAGATGAAAGATCGGTATGGGGCGCTTAAGGCGCTGACAGAAGATCTGGCCGGTGCCCTGGAGGAGAAAGCGCTACGCTCGGGAGTTCATCTTGAAGTTAACCGTTTCGGCTCGTTGTTTAGTTTAAGATTTGAAAAGAAAGAATTCTTCGCCAGATTCTACCGCGGGATGCTCAAGCTGGGCATTTATTTCGCCCCGTCCGAATTCGAGGCTAATTTTTTGTCATTCGCCCATACCGAAAAGGACATCAAAGATACTATATCGGTCGCCGAAAAGGTATTTAGGGAGGGAAAATGGAAAACGTAGATTACGAAGCTTTAAAAAAGCGCGGGTTCTTGAGACAGAGGCAGGAAGGGTTCTTTGTCCTGAGGGCGAGGGCATCCTCGGGTGTTTACAAAAAAGAGCATCTTGATAAATTAGCGGTGATAGCGCAAAAATACGGGAAAGGCTTTGTGCATGCTACCGTCCGCCAGGGCATAGAGATACCGTTTATAAAATTTGCGGACATCCAGGAAGTCGAGGCGAAACTTGTGCACGCCGGTATTGCAGTAGGGACATCGGGGCCGCGCCTCAGGGTTACGACCGTTTGCCCCGGCAATAACTGGTGTAAACAGGGGCTGGTAAATACTTTTTCTTTGGCCGAAAGAATAGAGAAAGAGCTGGGTATAACCTGCGGTATGGACCTGCCCCATAAGTTTAAGATAGCCATTTCCGGATGCCCGAATGCCTGCACGCGCCCGCAAGCTAGCGAGATAGGAATACATGGACAGGTGAGCTCTGCAATATCGGGCCAGGGAATCGGTTATGTCTTATACATAGGCGGTTCGGGCGGAAGAATACCGAGAGAGGGTCTTAAACTTAATGGAGTTTTTTGCGAAGACGAGACCTTGCGGATTATAGAAAAAGTAATAAAATTTTACAAAAGACAGGCCAAGCCAAGACAGCGTCTGGGCGCGCTAATAGAAGAAATCGGAAAAGAAAAGTTTTTAAGAGAAATAGCCGCATAGTGATGGCATTTTGTTGTCTCTAATTGCAGAAAAACTTGCGATTTGCCATTAAAGGGTATATAATATGGCAGTAAAAACAGAGATGACTGTAATGCGAGAGGTAAATGAAGCATTATGAAATTATCGACCATACTGCGGATATCGGCCTACGCGCCAGAGGCAAGGATTTAAAAGAACTGTTTGCCCATGCCGCCTACGGGATGTTCGAGATAATGGCGGATTTAAAAAATGTGCAGGCAAAAAAGACAATACCGGTGAACCTAAAAGCTCCCAATGTTGAGGAGCTTTTTTTGTCCTGGCTAGGAGAATTGCTCTATCTATACAACAGCAAGAAATTAATCCTGAATTCATTCACCATTGATACGATAAACGAGACCTCGCTCTCGGCGCGCGCGGGGGGAGAAACGCTTAATCTTAAAAAACACAGGCTAAAAATGGAGATTAAGGCCGCGACCTTCCATAATCTGCTTGTGCGTAAGCAAGGCCGTGGTTGGCAGGGTGAAGTGATCTTTGATGTGTAAATAAGGAGGGCGGTAATGAATAAAATCGTCTTGGGTTTGGCGCTACTGTGTCTTTGCGGCACGGCGTTTGCCGAAACGCTGGAGGTAGAATCGCGGGTGGTGGCGGCAACTATTTATCCCGATTCGGCACAAATTACCCGCCAGGCGAAAGTAAACTTGAAAACAGGCTCAAGCGAAGTGGTCTTCACGAATATCCCGGAGTATCTTGACGAGAATACCCTCACCGTTTCCGCTTCTGGAACTGCCGTGGCCAAAATCCTCGACGCCAAGATCAAGACCGTGTTTTTGGAACAGGCACAGTCGGAGTTGGTGCGCAAACTGGAAGATGAGATCCAGAAGCTCCAAGACGGGCTCTCGGCGCTGGACAACGAACGCACAGTATTAGGACAAGAAAAAGAATATTTACAATCAATTAAACTGCATGCCACAGAGCAAATCCCCGAAGATTTAATTACCAAGACGCCGGCGGTAGCCGATCTCGATTCCTTGCGGGTGTTTATTAAAGAGAAATGGGCCGCGGCCTTGACGCGCGAGTTGGCAATCAGCCAAGAGCAACGGGAAATCCAAAAGGCGCTGGAGAAACTGAAGAAAGAATTAAATCAAATGCGCCAGGCCCAACGCAAAGAAAAACGCGTAGCCAGCGTGGGAGTAGAGGTAGAGCGTGCCGGAGAGCTCCAGGTCGATATCAGTTATTTGATGTATCAGGCGAACTGGAATCCGCAATACGATGCCCGTGTTGATTACGAGAAGCAAAAAGTGGAACTAAGTTGTTTAGGCCTGGTCAAACAAACCAGCGGCGCGGACTGGCAAGGGATAGAGATTGCCCTCTCCACCGCCAAACCGACTATTTCCGGGCGGATGCCCGAACTGTATAGCTGGATCTTACAACCACCGCCGCCAGCGGTTCGAGTGGCTAAATCGAAAATGCTGGGGGCTCCTTTAGAAGAAAGCTTAGGAGACGCATATAATTATGCCGCGTCATACGAATCCAAAGCCGTGGAAAAGCAAGAACAGGAAGCCCCAATGCAGTATGCCCAGGCCGAGGAAGGCCTGGGCTCTGTTACTTACAAAATCGCCCATCTGGTCGATATTAAATCTGATGGTACCGAGCAGCGTTTAGCGATTTTTACGCAAACCTTCTCTACCGAATTTTTCTATTCCGCTACTCCCAAACTCTCGCAATATGCCTACTTGGCGGCTAAGGTCACCAATGACCGGGAAAACCTTTTACCCGCGGCGGTGCGCGTATTTTTAGATAATACCTACGTCGGCTCATCCTCCATTGACGCCATCGGCAAGGGCGAGCAATTCGACTTGTTTATGGGCATTGACGAGGGCGTGAAGGTCAAACGCGAAAAGGTCAAAGAGGAGACCAAAGAGGTTTGGCTGGCCGGCATCAAGCGTAACAACAAAGTGGTGGTAGCTACCTATAAAATTACCGTGGAAAACTATAAATCCGACGATATCAGAGTAAACGTGTTCGACCATTTTCCGGTCTCACAGAACGACCAGATTGCCGTTAAAATTTTAGAGGCTACCCCCAAAGCCAAAGAAGAGGATTATCAGGACAAAAAAGGCGTGATGCGCTGGGAACTCGATATCAAGCCGAAAGAAAAGAAAGAAATCGTTTACACCTATCAGCTTGAGTATCCACGCGAGATGCATCTTAATTTCTAAGGAATGCAATGAGCGAGGTCTGGAACGGGCCGTTAGAAAAGATTGACGATTACCGCTGGCGCATACCGCAAAGTTATCATCCCGGGATGCGCGTACCCGGTATCATTTATGCCGACGAAGAGCTGTTGAAGAATATCCGCAGTGACAAGGCCGCGGAACAAGTGGCCAATGTCGCGCATCTTCCCGGTATCGTTAATGCCTCTCTGGCTATGCCCGATATCCACTGGGGTTACGGTTTTTGTATCGGCGGCGTGGCCGCCACCGATATCGACGCCGGCGGGGTAATTTCTCCCGGCGGCGTGGGATATGACATTAATTGCGGCGTCAGGCTGGTGCGCACGGCTTTAAACGAAAAAGATGTCCAGGGCAAGATTCGCGATTTAGTGAGTGTACTCTTTAAAAATATTCCCACCGGTGTCGGCTCTAAAGGAGAAATACGCGCCACGGGTAAGGATGAAGAAAAGCTCTTGGTTAAAGGCGCGAAATGGGCGGTGGAAAAAGGTTTTGGTTCGGCTGACGATTTAGAATATACCGAAGAGCAGGGCGCAATTGCCGGGGCTGATCCCGACGCGGTTTCGCCGCGCGCCTATGAACGCGGCGAACGCCAGGCCGGCACATTAGGCTCAGGAAATCATTTCCTGGAAATCCAGGTGATTGACCAAATTTTTGATGAACAGGCGATGGAAGTCTTAGGATTACACCTGGGTCAGGTTACGGTGATGATTCACACTGGCTCCCGTGGCTTTGGTTTTCAAATTTGCGACGAATACGCCAAGGCAATGGTGCATAGCCTGGCCAAATATAATATCAGCGTTCCCGACCGGCAATTGGCTTGTGTCCCGGTGAATTCTCCGGAAGGTAAAAAATATCTGGGTGCGATGCGCTGCGCGGCCAATTATGCCTGGTGCAACCGCCAGATTCTGATGGAGCTCACCCGGCGGATTTTCCAGCAGTTCTTTAGTCTTGGCCCCAAAGATTTAGGGATGAGCCTGGTTTATGACGTGGCCCACAATATTGCCAAGATTGAAAAGCAAAAGGTAAACGGTGTGAGCAAAACTTTATGCGTGCACCGTAAAGGCGCGACCCGTGCCTTCGGCCCGGGCCATCCGGACTTACCGGAGAAATACCAGGCCATAGGCCAGCCGGTGATCATCCCCGGAGATATGGGCCGCAATTCCTTTCTTTTGGTAGGTACGGAAAAGGCGGCGGAGACATTTTATAGCACCTGCCATGGCAGCGGCCGGCTTATGTCGCGCACCGCGGCGATCAAAAAATTAAGTGGCCGTTCCATTGCCAAGGAATTAGAGAAAAAAGGGATTTATGTGCTCTCGGAAGGACGAGAGACGTTATCCGAGGAGGCCCCCGAGGCCTATAAAGATGTTAATACCGTGGTTAATGTGGTCCATCAGGCCGGTATCTCTAAGCGTGTTTGCCGGATGCGCCCCTTAGGAGTGATAAAAGGGTAGCAGTGCCCAGAGAACCTGGTTCCTAGCAAAAAAAGGAGCTTATATGTTGGATATTAAACTTATTCGTGAGAAGCCGGACCTGGTCAAGAAGGCGATCAAGGACAGGGGGCTGAAATTAGACATTGACGCGCTGCTTGTCTTGGATGAAGAAAAAAGAAATCTACTCAAAGAAGTAGAGGGCTTGCAATATCAGAAAAACGTGCTTTCAGATCAGATTGCCCAGAAAATGCTCAAAGATAAAAAGGATGTTCAGAACTTTGTCGAGGAATCAAAAGTGCTTTCCCAAAAAATAGACAAATTAAGGGTTAGAGTGGAGGAAATTGAGCCAAAAGTAGCCAATTTTATGCTCAATATCCCAAATATACCGGACAATTCCCTGCCAATTGGCCTAACTGCCGAAAATAACAAAGTGGTGCGTAGTTGGGGTAAGCCTTTAGAATATAACCCCAAATTACGTAATCACTTAGAGTTAGTGGAACATCTAGGGATAGTCGATTTGGCGCGCGCGGCCAAAATCACCGCTTCTAACTTCATTCTGTTTATGGGCCAGGGGGCGCGCCTGGAGCGGGCGCTTTACAATTTTATGCTCGATTTACATACCAAGAAACATGGCTACAAGGAGGTCTTCCCGCCGTTTCTGGTCAATCGGGCGAGTATGACTGGGACCGGACAGCTGCCTAAGCTGGAAGAGGATATGTACCGCTTAAAGGACGACGACCTTTTCTTGATACCGACCGCGGAAGTGCCGGTTACCAATATCCATCGGGACGATGTGTTTAAAGAAGAGGAGCTGCCGGTTTATTATACCGCTTATACAGCCTGTTTTCGCCGCGAGGCCGGCTCTTACGGCAAAGACACCCGGGGCCTCACCCGCGTGCACCAGTTTGATAAGGTCGAGCTGGTTAAGTTTGTTCAACCCGAAACCTCTTATAACGAGCTGGAGTCGTTGGTCGAGAATGCCGAAGAGGTGCTGCAGCTTTTGGAGCTGCCTTATCGGGTGATCATGCTTTGTACTGGTGAAATTAGTTTCTCCGCCAGCAAATGTTATGACCTGGAGGCTTGGGCGCCGGCCAGCAAGAGTTGGCTGGAAGTTTCCAGTTGCAGTAATTTTAGCGATTTTCAGGCCCGGCGGGCGAATATTAAATTTCGCTCGGCGGCGAGCAAAAAATTAGAATATGTGCATACCTTAAATGGTTCAGGTGTTGCCTTGGCGCGTACCGTAATCGCGCTTTTAGAGGTTCACCAGACGCCGCAAGGAACAGTAAGAATACCGAAAGCGCTTATCCCTTATATGGACGGAGTAACGGAGCTTAAGCCATGATCGCCAGTATCTTTAAAACTATTGTCGGGATTTTGTTGCTGCCGGTTTCGTTGGCGGCGACCAAGGCCTTTGCCGTAGAGTTAGGCCAGATCAAACAGCTTGACGGCTCGGCGGAATATTTTTTAAATGGCGTACTGATTTATTTGGTCATTCATTTGGTGCTGCACAAGCCCGATTTCTTCTATGTCTTCGGCCATGAAGTGGCCCATGCCCTGGCGGCGTTGCTCTGTGGTGGACGAGTGAATTCCTTTAACGTTTCCGCGCGCGGGGGCGCGGTAACCACCTCTAAGTCCAATTCTTTTATCGCGCTGTTTCCTTATTTCTTTCCCACCTACACAATATTAGTTTGGTTGGCTTACTTTTTCACCACGCTCTTTTACCATAAAGGTAATTTTATGCCCCACTTCTTATTCTTAGTGGGCTTTACGCTAGCCCTTCATTTGATTATGACTGCCGATTCCTTAAAAATAAAACAGCCGGATATCTTTAAAACCGGATATCTTTTTTCAATCTCGATGGTCTATGTGCTCAATCTGCTCTTAATCAGTTTTATCTTAAGCCTGGTATTTGCGGGCTTTTCTTTTTCGCAATTCTTTCTCTCCGGCGCCGAGCGCTCCGGAGAGATTTATCAAGCGATTTATAGCCAGTTGTTTCTTTAAGCGGAGAGGTGGCTGAGCGGTTTAAAGCGGCAGTCTTGAAAACTGTTGTGGGCGTAAGCCCACCCCGAGTTCGAATCTCGGCCTCTCCGCCAGTTTTTTTCCCCAAAATCGGCCAATTCCCCATGCCTTATAAACCATCCTTAAAGAATATAATACACTTTTACTAATATATATGATTTATAATTATTTTACTTGACAGCAATTATAGTATATGCTATAGTTACAATAACCCGCATTGGGGGTAAAGAGGTTTAAGGATGCTGATTTCGCCACAGGAAGTAATCAGAAAATATAATATCTCTTATCAGACGCTCAACTATTATACGAATCTCGGGCTATTGGAGGTGCGTAAGCGTAAAGGTAACGGGCGCCTATTTAATGAGGAAGAGTTAAAGAAAAGCCTGGATAAGATTTTTGAACTCAAGGACAGCGGTTATCCGCTGCGTCTGATTTCGAAAATGTTGTGAGGGGTGGGCAATGCAATATTATAAGGTATTAGGTTTGCAAAGAGAGCCTTTTTCCACCAGCCCCGACCCGGAATTTTTCTACCAGTCCGGGGAGCACAAGACCGCCCTGACTAATATCATGATTGAAATCCGGCTCAAACGCGGTTTAAGCGTGGTCTTGGGCGATGTGGGAACGGGCAAAACCACCTTAAGCCGAAAATTATTCCAGATGTTCGCCTCCCGGGAAAACATCGACTTCTTTATGATCATGGACCCAACCTATGAATCGGACTATATCTTCCTGTTATCGCTGGTGCGCACTTTTGGTATCGAGCTGAGTAATAGTCATCCGAACATCCTGGACTTAAAGCAGGAGATTAAGCATTTTCTGTTTCAAAAGGGAGTCAGCGAGAACAAGACTGTGGTTTTACTCGTCGATGAAGCCCAGAAGCTCAATCCCCTCGCGCTTGAGGCGCTGCGGGTGCTTTTAAATTATGAAACCAACGAGTTTAAGCTGTTGCAGCTGGTGCTTCTGGGGCAGATGGAGCTTTTTCCGCGGCTGGCCGCGACCAAAAATCTAATGGATCGGGTGAGCTTGAAATATTCCCTGGGTCCACTCAATGAGGAAGAGACCAAAGAGATGATTGAATTTCGCATCCGCCAGGCCGGCTATGCGGGTAGAGATAAATTATTTCACGAAAGCATCTTTCGCCACATCCACGAACATACGCAAGGCTACCCCCGGCGCATCGCCATGTTTTGCCATAAGGCGCTTAAATACGTGGTGATGAAGAATAAACCCTATGTCGATCAAGAAACGCTGAGAGACATTATTGATTCCGAGGCCAAGTTGAGATGGCAGAACCAAGACCTACTCCTGAAGAGCAACTACTAAGGTTAATTGAAAAAGAAGACGATACGCATGCCCCGCGCTACCGTAGAAAAAGGGCGGCGGTGCTTGGCCTGGGTAGCATAAAGGTCATCTGGCTTTCGCTGATTAAAGGAATCAGCCAGGCCGCGGAAAAAGTAAAAACGGGCGTCCGCGAGCCCAACCTCAAGGTTCTCAATAAAGTCTGCTTCTTATTAGCGCTGGTGCTGGTGGGTTCTTCGGTGCTCGATTTTGTTTTTGGCCGCCCGGACATCGAAAAGGTGTATAAAAAGACGCAGCGACTGACTAAGCAAAAGCCGCAGGAATACCAGGAGGCTCAAACGGCGCGGCCGTTTTTACACTATCTGGAAATGGTCAAGCGCCGCAATATCTTCAGCCCGATTATGCTTCAGGAAGAGGTAAAGCCGGAAGTAAAAAAGGCGGAATTGAAAGATATGGCCAAAAATTTAAGCCTGGTGGGCATCTCAATGGACCCTGACCCAGTAGCGATGATTGAAGATAAAGACGCGAAAAAAACTTATTTTTTAAAAAAAGGCGATTCAATCAATAAATTCACCATTGAAGAGATTACCACGACCACGGTGATTTTAAGTTACGAAGGGGAAAAGATCGAGCTGATGTAAGATGAAAAAAGCGTTAGTAGTCATATTATTGATTTGCGTTTCCATCGCCGGCAAAATAGTGCTGGCGCAGGAAGAGGCGGCGAGCGCGCCCAGGCAGATGCCTTTTAAAACTATTGGCGCGTCGAGTGCGCCAGCAAGCGTTCCAGCGAGTGTTCCGGCAAGCGCTCCGGCAAGCGCTCCGTTAACTTTACTGCCCGGCTCCAAGGTAACAACTGCCCCTGCGGCGGGTGCCGCTACCGCGGCGCCAGAGGTGGCAAAATCGACGCTGACACCGGTTAGCGCCACCGCGGCGGCTACAGCGGCGAAAGCGCCGACGGATGCCGCGTCGGACTTGGCCGCATCCGCCGAGACGGTAACCGAAGAAACCATTGCTAAAGAGCTCGCCGGCGAAGGCGCTAAGGATGCCGCCGCTACGGAAAAGGCGCCCAAGACTATCGAAGAAGGCATGGTCAAAAAGATCTCGCTGGATTTACGCGGCATGGATATTTTAGATACGATTAAATTCTTATCGATGAAAGGCAATTTAAATATTGTCACCAGCAAAAACGTCGCTGGCCGAATTACTTTATTTTTAAAAGACGTCAGCATCGCCGATACGCTGGAGGTAATTTTACTGACCAATAAGTTGGCCAGCGTGACCAAGAATAACATCATTACCATTATGACCGAGGCCGAGTATGGCGAACTCTACGGTGAGAAATTCATCGATAAGCGGGAACTTAAAACCCTCAAGCTCGACTACGCCAAGCCTTCCGGCGTCGGCGTGGCTTTGGAGAGCATTAAGAGCACAATCGGCAAAATTATTATGGATGACGCGACCGGCACGATGATCCTGATTGATACGCCCGATAAAATTGCCGAAATGGAAGATATGGCCCATAAACTTGACCGGGGGCTGGTGGAAAAAAAATCACCGACGGAAAGCCGGGTATTTGAATTTCAATACGCCAAGGTGACCGATATCGAAGCCAAGATTACCGCGGTGTTAACTCCCGATATCGGCTCAGCCGTGGCTGATGAACGTACTAACCGCATTATTGTCAATGACCTGCCCAATAAGCTTAACGAAATTGAGGCGATGATTGGCGCTTTTGACGCCAAGACGCGCGAGGTGCTCATTGAGGCCAAGATTGTCGAGATTGACCTCACCGATGAGTTTGCCTTTGGCGTAGACTGGGATAGGATATTTGAGTATTTTCCTAAGGATATCAGCATGGTCGGAAGTTTTCCGATGAGCTCGCCCTCAGGCACCGAAGGTAACTTCGGCCGAGTTTCAATTGGTGAATGGAAATCGGGATTCTTTACCGATACCGGAACAGCCGGTCAGGCCTGGAACTCCGGTACCATTGACCCGAGTCAATCTAATCAGATGATTAATTTCTTACGTTCTATCGGCGATGCCCGGATCATTTCATCTCCCTATATCGCGGTCTGCAATAACGAAGAAGCCCAGATTATGGTCGGGACGCGCCAGCCCTATGCCACCAGCACGATTTCGCAAAGCGAAACCTCGGCCACTACTTCCTGGAGCGCGGAATTCGTGGATTTAGGCGTGACCCTTACCGTTACCCCGACGATTAATCAGGACGGATATATCAAGCTGCACATTAAGCCGGAAGTGAGTACCTTGCGCCAGTGGTTTGAAATTCTCGATGAGACCGGCGTGGCCCAAATCCGCCTGCCGGAAGTGGATACCTCCAATGCCGAGACCAGCGTCCTGATTAAAGACGGAAGAACCTTAATTATTGCCGGCTTAATCCGTGACCGCGAATATACCACCAAGCGCAAGTTTCCTGGTATTGGGGATATCCCGATAATAGGTAACTTATTTGGCTCAACATCAACCGGAGTAATTAAGAGGGAACTGGTGGTTTTTCTCACCCCCCATATCATCTCCGGAGGCGAAGACGTCGCTTTTGTAGAGGGCGTGGAAAAACAAAGAAAACCGATGAAAAAATGAAGCGTGGGGTAGCCTTTCTTTCCATAATTTTACTGTTACTGCTTTTGGCCTCAGCTGGCGCGGCGGGCTTTTTTTATTTTACCTGGGATGAGCAGAAAAACCAGCTTAAATTATTAGAGTCGGATTTAGAAGCGGGCAAGATCATGCTCGATCAGGCCAAAGGCTCACTCACCCAAAAGGACCAGCTGAGCTCTGCCTTAAGCGAAAAAAATAAAGCCTTAAGCGACGAGCTCTCCACCCTAAAAAAGAATGTCAGCGAGACGCAATTAACCAAGGGCCTGCTGGAAGGGCAGGTTAAGGAACTCTCGGCGAAAGAGAAAATACTCGAGGCCCAGATTATCCAGGTGATGCAGTCTTCCCAAGAGCAATTAAGCCTGAAAGAAAAAGAAATCCAGAAACAATTGCTTTCCGAAAAAGAAACTATCAGTTTAGAGAAACAGGCCCTAGCCAAGCAGGCGGTATCCTCAGAAGTGTTGTTAAAGACAGCGTTAGCGCGCAATGAACAGCTGCGCGCGCAGTTAGAAAAAAATAAAACCGTCCTGGAATGGTTGCACAAAGATAAAATCGGGCAAGAGCTTTTACAGACTAAAGATACGCTTAAAACAAAAGAGGACCGGCTCCAGGAGATGATTAAGGAAAACGAAAAACTGATTGCCGGCTTTAAAGATTTGGAACTGGAAAAAAGCACCGCCCAAAATGAACTCGCTCTCTCCCAAGATGAACTTAAAAAGCAGACCGCGAAATTCCACTATAATCTGGCTTTAGTCTTTGACCAGGGCAGCCGCTACCGCGAGGCCGAAGCGGAATATCGCAAAGCCTTAGAGCTGATCCCGGACGATGCCGACGCGCATTATAATTTAGGCGTCCTTTATGATGAGGCTCTCAAGGACAACCAAAAAGCGATTACCCATTATAAGGCTTACCTCCAGCTGCGCCCCGAGGCCGTGGATGGCGAACAGGTAGCGCATTGGATCAGCAAGGCCGAAGAACGGTTGAATTGGGGTAAGTTGGAACTGCTTAAGAAGAAATGATCAAAGTAGACTGGAAATTAGCCGGGGGCTTTAGCGCTCTGTTGCTGCTGATTGTGGCCATTGGCGCGATCGGCATGATCCAGATTCAATCGTTGAGTAAGACCGTAGATGCCCTGGGCCGGCGCTATTTCCCGATGCAGAAGGCGGCGCTGGAAATGCGGGTGAATAACAGCCTCTATGCGATGGGAATCCGTAATTATATCTTTTGGCGCAGCGCCAAGTATCTCGAAGCCGCGCGCACCGCGGCCAACAAAGAAGCAATCAATTCGGCGGTGGCGGCATTTGACGTGCAGCTGAAAAATTATAGCGAGTTTGCCCATGCCTTATATCAAGATACGCCCAGCGTTATTTCTCTAACCGACCAGGAACAATGGATTGGCAATATTCAGGGTTCACAGCAGGAATTGCGTTCGATCGGCGATCGGATTCTGGAATTAGTCGATCAAATTGATAGCGCAGAAATCACCAAGAAACGCGAGCTCGAAGACGCGGTTAACAAATTGTTAATGGCCTTCGAAAGCAAGCTCTATATTATTGACGGGTTCATTGATGGCAATGTCCAAAAGGCCACTTTGGAAGCGGTGCGCGCCCAGCTCGTTGAGGCCGAGGCGGCCCGCAAGCGGGCGATTACCTATTTAGTCTGGTCGTTGGTGTTGGGCTTAGGCATCGGCAGCGAGACCGCGTTTTTGGTCTATCGTGACCGCCGCCGGGAAAGAGAACACCGGGAAAAATTGGTGCGGGAAATGATTCGTATTGAAGAGGAAGAGCGTAAGAGCCTTTCTCTTCAGGTCCACGATCAGATGGGCCAGGACTTAAGCGGTTTACGGATTTATCTGGATTTAATCAATAAACATCTGCCTGATACTGATGATGACGCCAAAAAAAGCATCCAGGAAGGCAAGAAGATCCTCTCTGGCCTAATCGAAAAAAGCCACAATATTGCCGAGATGCTCCGGCCACCGGCCCTGGAAGAGATTGGCCTGGTCGATACCATTGAAAGCCTGATTCTGCATTACCGCCAACTGAGCGGTATTCATATACTCTATGAGAAGCCGGACCAGGTGATCAAATTGCCTGGTGAATATTCGCTGTTGTTATACCGTGTGGCCCAGGAAGGGCTGACCAACATCTTAAACCATGCCCAGGCGCAGTATGTCGAAGTACGCCTGGAGATGGACAGAGCTAAGGTGCACCTTTTACTGCAGGATGATGGCGTAGGATTTGCCTATGAGGATTTTGTGCGCCAGCCGCACCGACGTTTGGATGACCGGCTGAAAATGGGGCTGGTCGGCTTAAGAGAACGCGTAGAAATTCTCGGTGGGAGTATGGAAGTAAAATCCGCGCCCAATAGAGGCACGCAGCTTTGCGTAGAACTGCCGGCGAAGAAAGCGTAACTGGTCAAACCAACAAACCAAAACATGGCAACGACAATAGTTATAGCGGACGATCACGATATCATCAGGACAGGGATTAAAAATATCCTGCGTGGCCATCCTGAATACGATGTGGTTGGCGAGGCCACGGATGGCGAAGAAGTTGTCCAACAAGCGCAGGAGCACCAGCCGGATATCCTGCTTCTCGATATCTCGATGCCCAAATTTAGCGGCCTCGACGCCATTGAACAGGTCCGCTATGTCTCACCAAAAACCAAAATTTTAATTATCACCGTGCATAAATCCAACGCCTATGTAATGAAGGCCTTTGAGGCGGGAGTAAAGGGTTATCTGCAAAAAGAAAATGCCGGAGAGGATCTGTTGCCGGCTCTGGCCAAAGTGGCCGCGGGCGAAGTCTATCTTACCGCGAACGTGTCCACATACCTGGTGGAGCGGGCGATAAAAAAATCCACGCAGAAAGAACCGGAAGGAACCTTGTTAACAAATCGTGAACGAGAGATTCTACGCCTCGTGGCCGAGGGTAAAACGGCCAAGGAGATTTCCCGGACCCTGTTCATCAGCCAAAGGACCGTGGAAAACTACAAAAACACCCTGTTAAAGAAGCTCAACCTGGAGCGGACCAGCGACCTGATAAAATACGCGATTAAACATCGAATTGTCGAGTTGGAGGAGTATTAGACCCCAGCTTAACGGAATGCTGGGTCTACCCTTTAGGGTTAGTTGGCTGGTTAGCTAGTTAGCTGGTTCTGGTTAAAGAATTACCTTGGAATAAGTGGCACCTTTGAAAAAAGGTGCCATATTTTTTTGCGCGCGCGTATTGCCTACGGGTGCCTTGGAGTTTTGAGCGGGGCGTGCGCAGGCCGAACGGGCATGGTTCGCCGGCTAATGCGGCGAGCGAGAGTGAGGCCGAGCATCGAGCCAATTTTGCCCGCTGGGGCAAAATTGGCGTCCCCGCGAGAAGACCACGAGGCAGGACCCGCAGACCAGATTTAGTAGAGTAGTTTGTGCAACAGTATAGAGTATTATCCCCAGTATATTATTATATAAATATATGGCATACTTATGCTGGGTGATGACAATGGGTATAAGTAAAAATCGAATAAGAATTTTAATAACGGGTAGCCTGATTGTTTTTATGGCTACTCTTTTTTATATCCCGCCGGGTGAGAGCGAACCTGACCTGCTCTCGATTAAATCGGCCCTAGTCTGGCGCCAGGATACGCAAGGCGATTATATTTTTGAGCAGCCGGTTACGCCCGGCATATATGATATTAGTCCCACTTATATCACCCAAGGGGAAATCCAATCGATTACCGCCAGCTGGAAATTTTCCGGCGAGGTAACCCTGGAAGTGAGTGCCGACAACGGCCTGCATTATACCCCAATAATTAACGGCGTGCCCTTAACCTCCGGTTTTGTCAAAGGCAACAACTTAAAATGGCGCGTCACCTTAGGTGCCAATAGTGATGTCACAGAAGTAAGGCTGGCCTATACCGATGCCGCCGGTATTGTCGGCGGTTTTGGCGAGCCACGGCTATCTGGTTTTACCACCCGTAAGAAATTAGTTATTCTTAACCCCGGTTATCAGAATTTGTTCAACTATCAGCTCCCCGTAAGAGTGGCTGAGTCCTTTGGCGCGGGCGATTATGATGTACATTGTAACGGTGATATTGAAGCCGACTTCGAGGATATCCGTTTTACCACCACCGATGGCCAAAGTCTGATCCCGCATTATATCGAGTCCGTCGAAGGTACCACACCTAACCGCATCGCCGTAGTCTGGATTAAAGTGCCACAAATCCCACCGCAAGGCTTAGACATTTATCTTTACTATGGCAGCGTGATGGCCGAGGATATCTCTTCCGCCGAAGCGGTGTTTGACTTTTATGATAGCTTTGAAGAAGATGGGCTGAACTTAGAGAAGTGGATGGTCAAAGAGGGGATCTATGCCGTAGCCGATTCCGAGCTGCGCTTAGACGCCGCCTCGATTATGACCAAGGTGTTTACCCTTCACGATGGGGTCGTGGAATACCGCGCCCAGGCCGATGCCGGAGACGAAGTACGGGTAATCTTAAGGGGCGCCCAAGAAGATTTACTGGCCGCCACCAACCAGACCGTTTATTCATCCAAATACGCCGGGGTAGAGCATTGCATTGCCGTAGGCTATATTGTTAAGGCCAATGAGGCCAAGGCGTTGGTCCCGGGCGTAACCTACGATTACCGCGCTATTCTTGAAGGTACGGAGATTACTTTCCAGCGCTACGCGCTTAATTTTGCCGAGCTGGAAGCCGAAATCGCCTATGATGATTTTGGCGGAGTTACTTCCGGTAATTTGGGCCTTAGCGCCGGCGTTGGCTGCACCAGTTATTTTGATTGGATTCGCCTGCGCCGCTACGTGGCGCTGCCGCCTGAGGTTAACAAAACCCAGGCCCAATACGCCTCCGCGGAGAGCGTGAAAGTTCCTTCCTTTGCCGGCGTAACCCTGACCGGCAATAATAACCTGATCCTGGAAGAAGAGTTTGAAGAAGGTTCATATACCTCGCAAGAAGTCCCCTTGGAAAATGAAGCCCGCCTCTTTATCCCCACCTGGCGTGGCATTGAGACTGAAGCCGGCCAAATCAGCTTAGATATATCCGTGGATGGCGGCAAAAATTTCAAAGAGGACGTGGACTTTAAACAATATTACTATGCCTCACGCGGTGATTTTACGGCCGGCGATGAACTGAAATTCAAAGTCGACCTGTTGCGCCGCGAGGGTTTAAGCGCCCAATTTGAACAGTTAAATTTTGATTACGGCCCGGGAAAGATCCTGGTTATTTCGCCTAACGGCGGGGAAATCTGGCAGCCGGGCACGGTCGAGACGATTGCCTGGACGGCGCTTGAATACGAACCGGCCTATCCGATGAAAATAGAGTACTCGTTGGATAAGGGCAAGACCTATAAAGTCATTGATGAATCGGCAGCGAATGAAGGCAAGTTTGAGTGGACTATTCCCGAAGATATTGAGAGCAAAAAGGCAATCATCCGCGTATCGGATTCATTAGAGACGCGTGTCTATGACGAATCCGATGCCGAATTTGTGATCACTAAAGAAGTAATGAGGAAGGTAGAAGAGATAGTAACGCTGGCTCCGGAAGTGCCGCAGGCGCCTGTGGAAGTTATTGCGCCAACAATGCCTGAAGAAATACCTGTTGAGGTGCCGCCTGAAGAAAAACCAAAGGAAAAAGAAGAATTAGATAATCTTATTGAAACAACAAAACCGGCAGGCAAGGAATTATATGATGTAGTGGTAAAAATTGGCGATAACAATAATCCTGATCCTGCAGAAGATGCTGCCGGTTGTTATAAACACGGCGATGTGGTCGCAATACGGTCTACTGGTTTTGATTGGTCCGAGAATGAACGCAACAGCTTTTTAATCCTGCAGCTTTATTTGTCCCCCGAAGAAGCCAACGAATTGCTCAAACCCGAAGAAGCGCCCACAGGAAAGCAAGATCCATCCGGCAAAGCTCTGATGAAAACAGTAAGAAGAAGAGCAAAGAGGATCAACTTGGAAAAGATCGGCCTTTCCAAGAACGAAATTAAAACCAATATTACCACGATTCGTTCTCGTTTAACTAATAAGGCCCTGAAACAAAGCGCAGTAGTCGAGCATAAAGAGGTTAAATAAAGTGTCGGACTCTAACCGTACCCACATGATTCGCAAGCCCAAAAGGGGACACTTGGCCACACGATTTTGGGACAGCTGGCCGATGCGAATCGCAAACGGTACAATAACAATAATATTCCTGCTGGTGTGCTCGGTGGCTTGGGCAACGGATTACACGCAAGATGCCAACTGCAAGGGCGCCTGGTTATTTGAAGAAGGAACGGGAACGTCTACAACCGACTCTTCGCCCAACTCCAATACCGGTAATTTTAAAGGCACCAGAGAGCCGGGTTGGGCAAAGATGCCCAAGAGCTATATGAAAAACTTCGCCGTATTCAACGGCTGGAGTGACTTTATCAATGTCGGTTCCACTGCAAGCTTAGATAATATGAGCCCAGTTACCTGCGTGGCCTGGGTCTATGCCGAAACCTCGGGCGAGGGAAGTAAAGGGACCATTTTCAGTAAGTACGATGGTGTATCCGGCGGCAATCACTACTTTGCCCTCAACGGCACCGCACTTGAATATAATGTAAATTATCAAACACTAGACTTATTTGTCCCCACACAATCAGGTGCTTTTACTTTGGGCCAATGGAATCACGTCGCCGTTACCTGGGACGGTACCACCGAATCGGATAATGTGCATATTTATGTCAATGGTACGGAGGCCTCTTACAGCACTAAAGATGACGGTATTGATGCGCGATTATCCGATGCCGATGTTGATATGTATCTCGGCGTGCGCAATAGTTTGTGCTGGTGGGATGGCCCGCGCGGTGAAATGGCGCTGTTTAATCGGGTATTGAGCCTGGCAGAAATACAGGATATTATGAATTTTGGTTTGAAGGGCCCCACCGATTATACTCAAGATACTAACTGCCAGGCTGCCTGGCTCTTTACAGAAGGTACGGGAACTACTGTCGCTGATTCTTCGCAAAACTCAAATACGGGAAACTTCAAAGGAACAAGAGAACCGGGTTGGGGCTTACCGCCTAAGCATTTCTTAAAGAATAACTTCGTGGCCTTCGATGAGGTCGATGACTACATTAATGCTGGTTCTGATGCTAGTCTGGATAATATGAATCCCTTCTCTTGCGTAGCCTGGATTTATGCGGAAACTACCGGCGATGAGGATAGAGGGGTAATCTTTAGTAAATATAACAATACAAATTTGGCCCACCACTATTTTGCTTTAGCCTATAGTGGTCTTGCCATTGAATATAATGTTGACCATCAGACCCAAGATATGTATGTGCCTACCGTAAACGGCGTCTACAATCTTGGCCAATGGCATCACTTTGCCGTCACCTGGGATGGCTCCACCGAATCCGATAATGTGCATATATATGTTGATGGCGTGGAAGTTGCTTACGACATTAAAGATGATGGCATTGATGCGAGATTAACCGATGCCGATGGTGACTTTTACATCGGTATCCGCCGCCCTACTGACCCCGGAATCAGAATGTGGGATGGCTTGCGCGGTGAGATGGCCGTGTTTAGTCGAGTGCTAAGCGCATCCGAAATCAACGAAATTATGCATAAAGGCTTAAAAGGCACCGCTACCCCGCCGCCAAATTATACCCAGGATGATACCTGCCGCGGCGCTTGGCTCTTTACCGAAGGTTCAGGTACCTCTGTGGCCGATGCCTCCGGCAATTCCAATACCGGTAACTTTAAGGCTGTGGGAGAACCGGCCTGGAACTCAACAGTGAGCCTTCCTAAGACTTACTTGCCTTATTGTGTAGAATATGATTCCGTAGACGATGTGATAAATTGCGCTTCGAATAGTACCTTGGATAATATTATTCCGGTCTCATTTGTTATCTGGGCTTATCCCGATACCGATGGAGAAACTGTTAAAGGAACACTCTTCAGCAAGGCAATGCATTTTTTCAGTTTAAATAGCGTTACTAATGCCAATGCCATAGAATATGATAATTACTATGCTACCGACGGGTTATGGATGATTACTGATGGCAGTGATTACACCGAGGATACCTGGCAGCATCTTGCCGTAACCTGGGACGGCTCAGGAGATGCCACCAATGTCGAGATTTACGTAAATGGCGCGAAAATGACCCATTCCTCAGAGCGTGATGCCTCAGGAGCTCACTCATCAGATGACGCGGACAATTTCCTGATTGGCAACAAGGGTGATTACCGCACCTGGGATGGCTACTTAAGCGAATGCGCGGTATTTGCCAGGGTATTAACTCAAGACGAAGTCAAATTTATTATAAATCACGGTATCCGCGGAGATGCAGCGTTATTTGAAGATGGCTTTGAAAGCGGCAATCTGACCAAACATTGGGATAGCAGTAGTACATCCGGGACAGGCAATGCTATCGTCGCCCATGCCGATGCCATACGAATAGGCAGTTATGGTTGCAGGGTGACGCTCGCCGGCGCTGCCGGCTACGCTTATGCTCAGGAAGCTGTTACAGCATACGATTTGGGTGAGATATACGTTCGCTTCTACTTTAAATTTGCCTCTGGTTTTACGATGGGAAATACAAATGAATTTAATCTTTTAGAAATTACTGATTCAGGGGGAATTGAGACGGCTGATGTAAAACTCTACTGCTCCGGAGGAGACACCTATTACCTGTATCTTACACAGCCAACCGACGGAGCCGATATTAATCTTCCCGGAGCACAAACCAGCGGTTGGCCTGCGGATAAACTATTTAACGGCGGCTGGCATTCTTTGGAGTATCATTTTAAAGCCGGAACCGGTGCTGACGGCGTAGCCGAGTTATTTGTTGATGGCGCGGATGTGGCTAATGGCGCTGATAATTATGATATGAATAGTCTGGGTTTGAAGATAATGCGAGTCGGTGCCTTGGCTGCCGATGCCTCTACCTCTGGATCTATTTATATCGATGATGTCAAGGCCGATGACCTTGATTATATTGGGGCAGGAGCGCTGGCAGATAATTGGCTGGGTATTAATAGCGCCTATCTCGATTCGCATTGCGGAGACGATACCGGCTATACCTTAGCCGAAGCGCTTAATGACACCGATGTCTGGACACACACGCCGAATGAAGACCATTGGTTCATTTTGGATTTAGGCAAGAATTATAATATCAAGAAATTAAGGGGCAGAAGTAATCAGCTCATTGACCCTACCGATGTGGAAATTTATATCAGCGAAGATAAAGCAAGCTGGGGCACAGCCGTCGGCTCCAATGTGAGCACTTGGCAGGATACCGCTACTTTCCAGGAAGTGGATACCACGGATAAAATCGGACGATATATCAAGGTGGTAGTGGAAAACACCGAGGATGGCAATCGTAAAATAGGTTGGGGCAATGCAAGCGGATTTGGCGATGGCCAGCCGATATTTGATGTATACGGCTCACCGGCGGCCGAAGAATTTGTCTGCACGATTAAACAAAGTGGTGCCCGAGACTATAGCTCGCTGGCAATTTGGGAAGCGGCTATGCAGTGCGATTTAACCAGCGCTGTAACCGCAGAATGGGATGGTCAAGTCGGCAATAATATCGCTGATGGCACTGCCGTTACCTGGAACGGCGGAAGCGGCACATTGATGCATATGACTACCGTGGCCACGGCCGGCAAAAACGCCTTCCTCATTGTTACCTCTAATACCCTGGAAAATAATGATGTGGTTACCGATGGCGCTAACAGCTTTGTCGTCAATGGCACACCGCTTTCGGCCATCGCCGTAGCTAAGATTGACGGCACCTGGTCGAGCGCCGACACTTCAACTCTAACCCTGACTGGCTGGACAACTTCAGCTACGAATTATATCAAGATTTATACTACCCCTACCGCCCGGCACAACGGCGTTTGGAACTCCACCAGTAAATATAGACTGGAAACCAGCGATGCTAATGCGATTAATTTAGAGGAAGAATATGTTACCTTTGACGGCCTCCAGATCAATGTAAATACCACTTCAGGCTACCATATGGCCTTCAACGGCGAAAGTTTTCCGAGCAATAACTGTAGAATAGTTATTACGAACGGAATATTCAAAGCAAGCGGGACATTAACTACAGCAATAGGCTGTCATTTCCACGGCACACCGAAAGTCTATTGCTATAACAATATTTGGTATGGCTGGCAATACCCCGGTTATGGAGCATTTCGCCAGGATGTAACCGGTATTTTCTACTATTATAATCAGACTATATATAACTGTTCAGTGGGTATCGACGGCTGGGGTGGTGGACATGTCGCTAAGAACTGCATAACCCAGTCTTGCACCGCCGGATTTGTCAATCCCGGTGATTTTGATAGCTCTTCTACCCACAACCTCTCTGAAGATGGTACCGCCCCTCCCTATAACACATATTACACGGGCAAATCGGTGATATTTAAAGATGAACTTGGTTCGCCGCCCGATTTCCACTTAGGCCCTACCGATATCGAGGCAAGAGACAAGGGTACTAGTTTATCTTCGGATGCGAATCTTCCTTTCTCTACCGATATCGATAGCGAAAGCCGCCCCTCGGGTTCAAGTTGGGATCTGGGTGCTGATGAAGACGATGTCACCCCGCCGACCATTGTTGACGCTACGCTCTATGACACCGACAACGACGGTTATATTAATGAAATATTAATTGAATTCAACGAAAACATGAAGGATAGTTCTATAACCGCTAATACTGATGCCGGGCAATTTACCTTTGGCGGTGTGTCTTGCGTTGGTATCGACTCAACCACGCTCTCCGGAAGTGGCTATTCTACCTCTAACCCCGATGACCCTGATGTGGCCAATGACAAATATATGACCATTTTTACCAATGATACATCGGTTTTTGGCACTGGGCTTAGGGATGTGACCTTTACCGCCGCCAGCAATAAATTTGAAGATGCAAACGGGAATGACCTGGCTACTACCTCGACTGTCACCGAAATCGATAAGGCCAAGCCGGTGCTCGTTGATGTCTTTATGTATGATGCCGGCCCGACTTCCGGTGTTTGCAATGACCCCGGCGATATCCTGGATTTAGTTTTTTCCGAGACTTTAAGCGCGCTTCCTTCAGCGGCTGATCTAGATACTGCGATTAGAGTAGCGGGAGTAAACGGCGATGATATTCCTACTACGGGAACCGACGGTAATTATTCCTTAGAAACTACTACTTTCACTAATGATACTGTTGTAATCATCTTCGGTACGGTGGGCGGTGGATGGGTAGCTAATGCTGATGCGATTACCTTAGGCGAAGCCGTGGATGTAGTAGTCGGCACGAATATTACTGATACCGCAAGCAATCCCGCCAATACCTCGGCCACAGCGCAAAATGCGGGGGCCACAACTATTAAGTTAGCTTTTACCACCCAACCGTCGTCTTCAGCCACTGCCGGCTCCGCTTTTAGCCAACAGCCGACAGTGCAAATTCAAGATAACTATGGCAACACTATTACCACTGATTCCACGACCAACATTACAATACAACGGGGTTCTAAAGGAACGGCTCCTCTACAGGGCTCAACCTTAACACTTCAGGCCAGCGCCGGTTCGGTTACGTTCAGCGGCCTTTCCTATAATATTGCCGAGACCATCAACCTACGCGCTTATGATAGCAGCCACTCCGCCTATGTCACCCAGACCTCGGATACCGACTTTGCCGGCACGCTGACCAATACCGTCCTCTCCGGCACCGGCAATGCGGCTTATCTCAAGCTCGCGAATAAGGGCACAGTGAGCTTTGGTAATGCCTGGAAGGGCGTACCCATATTCTTCTTTCCTCACGGCATAGCCATTGATACGGTCAATAATAAGCTATACATTGCCGATACCAGTTACCACCGCATCGTGCGTATGGATTCAGGCACCGGCGGGACTACTTTTGGCAAAGACTTGGAGACCTTCGGCAGCGGTGGCTCCGGAGCTAATCAATTTAGCAGCCCGCGTCGGGTTTGTATTGATAAAACTAACAATAAACTTTATGTGGCCGATACCGGCAATCATCGCGTGGTTCGTTTTGACCTGGCTACCTTTAACGGCACGAACTGGGCGACATATGGCACCGGTCCCAACTCCGGCGTCGGTAATTTTAATAATCCTTGGGATATAGCCGTTGATGTTTCCGGCAACAAAATCTATGTTTCGGATACCACTAACAACCGAATAGTCAAGTTCGACCTAGGCACCTTCAATGGCACGAACTGGGCAACTTATGGTACGAGTGGTTCAGGAGTTGGCAATTTTAGCAATCCGCGCGGCCTTTATTTTGACGCTGTTGGCGCAAAAATCTATGTGGCCGATGATGGGAATAGCCGCGTGATTCGCTTTGATACCGCCACGTTCAATGGCACTGGTTGGCAGAACTTCGGCGTCTTGGGTTCCGGCGCAAATCAATTCACTAATCCTTACGAAGTTGCCGCCGATAATTCCGGCAATAATAAGGTTTACGTGGTTGATGCCGGCAATGATCGTATCGTGCGATTTGCCTTGGACTCCTTCGACGGCACCGGCTGGGAAACTGTCGGTACCACCGGCTCAGACACAGCAGAGTTTAATACCCCTAAAAGCCTTTGCCTTGATGTCCCCCGGAATAAAATTTATGTTACCGAGGGGCATGAATGGGAACTTGATAGCAGTCAACGCGTTGTCCGTTTTGATCTTTCTAGCTTTAACGGCACTAACTGGGAAACCTTTGGCTTCCATGGATTGAATTTTACCCACGGTCTTTATCTCGATAATATCCATAATAAGCTTTATGTAACCGATTCAGGGTATGACCGTATCGCACGCTTTGATTCCGGTGGCGGTGGTACTGTTTTTGGCGCCAATTTTGAGGCTTATGGCACGGAAGGTACAGGTACCGGTAATTTCAGCGAACCGTGGGGCGTGTTCGCCGACGTAGCGGGCAACAAAGTCTACGTGGCCGATACAGTCAATGACCGCATTGTCCGTTTTGATTTGGACACTTTCAATGGGACAAACTGGCAGGCCTATGGTGTCAATGGAACTGGGGTAGGGAATTTCCAAAGACCTCGAGACATTTTCGTAGACTATGCCGGCAATAAGATCTACATCGCCGATGAGACTAACCACCGTATTGTCCGCATTAACCGCGATACCTTTAACGACACGGGCTGGACCACCATCGGCACCGGCACTGCCGGTTCAGGAGTGGGCCAGTTTAACACTCCGCGCGGCATTGACCTTGATTTTACCAATGACAAAATTTATGTCGGTGATCAGGGCAATAACCGCGTTGTCCGATTCAAGCTGAGCACTTTTGATACTACGGATTGGGCCTCAGTCGGCGGATTTAGCCAACCTAATTATGTCAGTCTCGATGTTGCTAAGAATAGTATTTATGTTATGGGTGGCGGTAATAAACAAGTTACCCGTATTAATCTTGAGCCCTTTGATGGCTCTGGCTGGACGAACGGCTTTGCCGGCGGCACGGGCACGGGCGTAGGCTGGCTGAACTGGCCGCGCGGTGTAGAAGTAGATACCGTTAATCAAAAACTTTACGCCTCGGATTCTGCGAATCACCGTATTGCCATGGTTGATACCGGCCTGGGCACCAATACGCTTTATGAGGCCTCGGGAACTTATGAATCAACGACTATTGACCTGACTTCAGCCCGCGACCTCAGTCGCTTATCCTGGAACATCGCCACCCAGCCCGAATTAACCGCTGTCTCGGTCAGGGTAGCCGCCAAAGCCGCGGACTCCGGCTGGCAGGATTCCGATTACTTGGACCTCGAGAACTTTACCGGTAATTCCGGAGATATCCCAACCAGCCTTGATGGCAACAGATACGTGCGTTATAAAATCGCCTTTACTGCCTATGACATTAACCTCACACCGAGAATTGAAGATGTGACCTTGGAATATGTTTCCTCTGGGAGTATTTTCACCTCGGCGCTCTCCGCAGATATCGTTGTTGCGCCTACATCTGTCGATCATTATACCGTCAGCACAACCACTCCTCAATATTACGGCGTGGGTTGGTATGAATTTGTCAAAGGTTATGATACTTATAATAACCTTGTTACCAATGATAGCTCTACGGTTGTGACCATGTCCGACTCCGGTAATGCCTTATTCTATACTAGCCCAACCTATGCAACTACGACCACAACTTATACGCTCGCAAGCGGCGGTGTTACCGTCTACCCTAAAGATAATATCGGAGAGATTACCGTTATTACCGCTACGAGTACGGGAGGTAAAACCGGTAACTCAAATAATATCTATGTATATGGCTTGGCCTCAGTTACTGCAACCGGAGATGGCGACTGGTCTTCAACTACACCCGATGCGCCTTGGCCAAGCGGCATAGGGCCTTCTTGGAATACCGTTGTTACTATTCCTAATGGCTCAACCGTCACCTTTGACCGCGACGATACCTATACTACATGTTCAGATATTACCATTGCTTCGGGAGGAGAACTGATTTTTGATACCGGTTCCGACGTAACTATGCAAGTCAACGGCGATCTTACCGTGAATGGGACATTAAGTCTTCCCGCCAACCCCGGTTATACGACAACCCTCATAATTGAATGCGCCTCGGCCGGAGAGCACGGGGTAATCGTCAATGACGGCGGCAGCTTTAGTGCCCAGGGGAGCGCTAAAGACGTAGCCACAGTAACCACATCCGCAATTACTGGCGGCGTTAGCAACAGTTTCACGGTGGGCGCCGCTTCCGATATCGAAGGCTGGCAGACCGGGGATGAAATTACTGTAGCAATGACTGTGGCCTGGGCGGGAACAGATCAGACCGAGCGCCAGACCATACAAGGAATTGCCGGGACTACCGTGACCATCGTCGCGGCCAACTTCACCAATAACCATAGCATCGGTGCGCAAGTTTGTAACATTACCCGTAACTGCAAGATTACCGCCTCCAATGCCAGTTATAATGGCTATATTGAAAACCTAAACACCGTAGCTGCCAACTTTGATATGGATTATGTGGAAGTCTCGGAAATGGGAATAGACGCCGCCGGAAAGTATGGCATCACCTTTAACGGTGCCGGCACCAGGGGAACAATCGATTATTGCAGTATTCATAATGGACTTCGTGGCATCCGTTTAAGCTCCAGTTCTGACAATACCTTAACCAATAACATTCTTTACTCGAATACATGGGAAGGCTTTGATGGAGAGTATGGTTCTAATAATAATACCCTAATTAATAATAGTGTTTTATCGAATGGATGGGAGGGCATTTGCTTTTATTTTAATAATACAGGTAACACAATAAGCGGTAGCAATTGCTATGCAAATTCAAGACCTAACATTATCCTCGGACAAAGCAGTAATAACAACACCATAATCAATAATGATTGTCATTCCTGTCCTGAAGCGGGTATTACTGTTACAGAAAATTCCGATTACAACACCCTAAAAGATAACACCAGTTACTTAAATTCGTGGGAAGGTATTTCCATTTGGGATGGCTGCGATGGTAACCTTATGATTAATAACACTTGTTACTCAAATTCCAGGGGCATTTACTTTGAAGGGAATTGCCTTAACAACACCGCAGTCAATGAGGATTATTATTCGAATTCCTACGGAATTAGAACTGAAAATTCTACAGGCAATTTGGTAGTAAATAGCCAATTGGGAACAAGTGGAGCTAATACAAGTGGAGATATTCAATACAGTAGCGGTTCTACTTCAAACTTGATTCTTAAGGATTGCGATTTAGATTCAGGAACCGAGGTAGCTACTAGCGGAATTGATTCAGCTAACTCTTACCTTATCTCCTATAATCAAGATGGTTCTTCCGGAATAGTAAAGTTATGGGGCGATTATGCTCTTGCCTCGACAGCCAAATTCAATTATAGCGAACAACTCTACGATGCAAGCTACACCACGCCTAAATTGATGAAGGGTACAGGGCATAGTATTACTAATGTTGCTACTTCCGCGAGCACACTCACCGAATTAATCACGGTTACCTATGATGGGACCGATTGGGATGTCACCGGTTCAGTTAGCGGGGCGTTAGGGTCAATCGCTGCGGCTGGCGGCCATTTTACGTCCACAGGTAATAAAGTGCAGTTTGATTTAACAGTGGGCACGGCCGCTACTGGAGATTACTTGGACTTTTTAACCTTAGCCGCGTCCGGCGACGCCAATACGCAAAAGAAACTGGAATTTGGCCCCTGCAACGCTTCCTTAAATAGTGGAAAATCGAAGATTACCGTAACCAGCGCCGGTACCTTGGAGTTCATCGGCGCAGTTGGTAGCCCTACGCTTATCGATAAGATTACCGGTGGCAATGCCTATAGCCTACTGTGCAATGGGGCGTTCCGTGCCGAGAACTATAATATACAGAATGCTGATGCCGTTGGCCTGCAATTTGGCTCCACTGCTGTGGTGAGCGAGCTTTCCTATGGCACTTTTGATAATGCCGGTGCAGCCAGCGCCGCGTATATCACCGTTGATGCCACCTGCATCACTGCCGATAAAATCTTTATCGGTTGCGTTTTTGATGCCGATACCAGTGATTCCAATGCCCAGTATAATGTGACCACTTCCGGCTCATCGAGTAACTTCTGGCGCTTTACCTTGCACTCCGGTAATAAAGACGGCGAGGCCAACGATAATGACGATACCGACCCGGGCATAATCCGCTGGGATGATTCTACCGGCGTTAACCATCCGCCAGCTAACCCGGATACGCTCTATACTCACAGCACTAATGCCCAGTCCGGAGACGCTAATCCCACAAACATTTCCTCGGCCACTCCGCATTTCTCGGCCATCTATGATGACCCGGATACCTCCGATACCGCTATTTCCTACCGTATCCAGGTAGACAATAACCAGGACTTCTCTTCGCCGCTCTGGGATGGAAGCGACGTAGCACGATTCCTCTGGGGAAAGCGCCTAGGGGGCTCGGGTACCGATTACGGATTTAAGCTTGCCTCGGATACTAATGGCAATATCATCCTTGGGGGAATTGTCAGTGGAGATGCTGATTTGAACGGCGATGCCGATACCGGCGATAATAACGAGGAACCGAGCGCGACATACGGCGGTTACGATGCGATCATCTCGGTATTTAATTCGTCCGGCGACTACCAATGGTCCAAACGCCTGGGCGGTACAAGTAATGATTATGCTAAGATTGTTCGCGTTGATTCCAACAATAATATTCTCGTTGCCGGATACGCCATCGGCAATGCCGACTTAAATGGAGATGGCGACTCTACCGATGGCGGATATGAAGACGCAACCGGTTTTTCCGGTTTAGATGTGATTGTCACTGTCTTTAATTCCTCCGGCACTTACCAGTGGTCCAAGCGATTGGGCGGAAGCGGCGAAGATTTCGCCTACGGCATTGCCGCCGGCTCTAATAATGATGTTATCGTGGTAGGAAAAGTAGTGGGCGATGCCGACCTGACTGGAGATGGAGACACCAATGATACCGGTGAGACCACCAGCGGCACCTATGGAGATCGCGATGGATTTATTTCTGTGTTTACTTCAGCTGGCGTACCCCAGTGGTCCCGCAGGTTAGGCGGAACCGGTTGGGATAACGCGGAAGCCGCTATTGCCAACAGTGATGGCGATGTCTTTATTATCGGGTATATAGTCGGCAACGCCGACTTAAACGGCAATGGCAACTCCACCGACGGCGGAGCGGAAGACGGTACCGGCTTTGGCGGAAGCTCGGATATCTTTATAACCGTATTTACCTCCTCGGGAACTCATCGCTGGATGAAACGCTTAGGCGGCTTGGGTTGGGACCAGGGATATGCTAGCGCGCTCTTTACTAACGATTATATAGCTTATATTGGAGATATTAGTGGCACCGGTGACTTATCCGGTGATGGCGATACTAATGATGACGGCGAGACTACTAGCGCTACCTACGGTAGTGGCGATTTCTTTATTACCGTATTTGATTCCGACGGCGCCTATCAATGGTCCAAACGCTTAGGCGGAACAGGCGAAGATTACGCTTACGGCATTGCCGCTGACGCCAACAATAATGTCATTGGCATCGGACATGTCAATCAAAATGCCGACCTAAACGGCAATGGCAACTCCACCGACGGCGGCGCGGAAAGCAATACCGGCTATGGCAGTAATGATATAGCCGTTTCTGCCTTCACTTCCACCGGGACGCATATCTGGGCCGAGCGATTAGGCGGCGCGGGTTACGATACCGGCGAAGGCATCACTAAAGATCTCAATAATAACATTATTGTCACGGGAATGATCGTTGGCGATGCCGATATCAACGGCGATGCCGATAGGACTGATGCCGCAGAAAGCGACGGTGGAGTTTACGGAACGGATACCAGCGATGTTATCATCACTAAATTTAACTCCACCGGCAACAATATCGCCGATGTCAACGAAAACGCGCGCTCGGCCGACATCATCTACAATGGCGCTACCTTAGCCGATGCCACGCAATATTACTGGCGCCTGAAGTTCTACGACAATAGCGGCTATGAAGGCGATTGGTCACTCAGCGGTGGCGCGAATCACTTTACCACCCAATTCGTCAGTTATAACCCTAACACCTGGACCGGCGCCGACCCGGGTAACGATAACTGGTCTGACCCCGACAACTGGTATGACAGCACGGTGCCTGTTGCCGGAGACGCTGTTTATTTCCATCCCGACTTCAATGTCAGTTGCGCGGCCGACACGGTTAATAATAACTTAGCTTCGATTACCATGGAAGCGGGTTACACCGGAACCGTTACCTTCGCCGTCGATGCCGTGGCAAACGGCATGTCCCTCACCGTAACCGGCGATATTACCGTAAATAGTGGTAACTTGGCCTTTGCCGGCGATACCGCAACTGACTCTATTCCCGGAGGCGTAAATGATGGAACAGGCTATACCGTCAACGCGGCCAATATTACCATCGCTAGCGGTGGAAGTATAAATGAAAATTATCAAGGTTTTGCTGGTGCTGCCGGACCAGGCTCTGGCGGTTCTTCGATGGGTGGTACCTATGGCGGTATCGGCGGTGAAAACAACGACTCTACTTATGGTTCTGTTACCAGTCCTACCAGTTTAGGTAGTGGTGGGGCTGGTGGTTATACCGGTGGCGGTGCAATAACGCTCAATACCACAAATACCTTAACGGTAAATGGAACAATTACGGCTAATGGGCAGGGAAATACCGGGAGCAATAATAACGGTGGCGGTTCCGGAGGCTCAATAAATATTACCTGCACTACTTTAGCCGGAAATGGCACTATTTGCGCCGATGCTGGCAGTGCAGGTAGCGTCGGCGGCGGTGGTGGCGGTGGCGGAAGAATAAGTTTAGTTAATGTGACTACTAATAATTTTGAAGGAAGGCTCTCGGTTGTAGGGGGTGGTGGTGGACAATCAAGAGGCTATGCCGGGACTATTGCCTTCCCGAGCAATTATGATTTAGAAGTCGGCGGCGCCACTAATCCATACTATGTAATTTTAGGGACTGATTCTACTCCATATAATTACTCCTTTAATTCTATTACTGTCAATGCAAACGGAGAATTATATATTGACGGTAATCCTAACCTTAATTTAGTAAACGGGGTTGCACAAGGCACTTCAGCGACAATTTCCGCAGCGAACGTAACGATTAATTCCGGGTCTCCTGCCGGAAAGCTTTCCGCTGACGGCCTAGGTTTTTCTTACCGGCATGGGCCAGGCGCGGGAACTTCCAATCAGGGCGGTACCTATGGCGGCATAGGAATAAATAGCACCGCCTCTACCTATGGGCTAATCAGCGACCCCATAAATTTAGGAAGTGGTGGTTCTTCTCATAGTGGCGGCGGTGCCATTATTCTAAATGTTACTAATACCTTAACTGTTAATGGTACTCTTTCGGCTAATGGATTGGGTAATAGCGGCGAAAATTATAACGGTGGCGGTTCCGGTGGCTCAATTAAAATTACTTGTGCCACGATAGCTGGAAGCGGTACCCTCTCGGCAGGTGGAGGATCGGGTGGTTCAGTTGGTGGTGCCGGTGGTGGCGGCGGAAGAGTTTATCTTGCTTACTCTGTTAATACAAGCGATACAATTACCAAAAGTACATATGGCGGTTATGGCGGCGCAGGATATGGTGCTGCCGGAACGATTGTGCTACGCGATACTGATATTCAAACTTACGGTGATTTAACAGTAAATAATAATAATATTGATACTACAGTAATAACTTATATCCCGTCAATCAACTTCACCGGCACACCGCCAACCTTGACCTTTGATTCTATCACAGTGAAAAATAAGGCAAGGCTGAAGGTCCCTGGTGCTAATAAGCTAGTATCATTAAGTGCTATCAATGTCGGTACCACTGCCTCATCTGCCGATACTGCGCAGATAATCGCTGGTAATGTCTTTGGTGCTACTTACACACCGGCCAGCTGGTATGGCACAGCGGGCTGGCCATACCGTCAGGTCTTCGTAATTGATGAAAGTAAGATCGATGCGGACTTAACCGACTTCCCGGTGATGGTGAAACAGGTTACCGGTGCCCATATCTTTGGTAAAGCCCAATCCGACCATGATGATATCTTATTTACCGCATCTGATGGTACTACCAAGTTAGACCACGAAATTGAGAAATATGTTGATACCTCCGGAAGCGAAGAGTTAATCGCTCATGTCGAAATCCCATCAGTCAGTGCCACGGCGAACACCATCTTCTACATGTACTACGGTAACTTAAGTGCATCCAATCAAGAAAATGTCACCGGAGCATGGTCGAACGGATATATAAGTGTTTGGCACCTTTGCGAAGACCCTGGTCCGGGTGGAGCAGGGGATATAAAAGATTCCTTAAATGTTAACAATGGTACCGCAGAATCATCAATGACCACGGAAGATTTAGTGAATGGGGCAATGAATGGTAGTATCGATTTCGATGGTACTGACGACTACATTCAGACTACTAGTGCCGAACTAAAAACAGCGAATAATTTTACTGTTACGGCGTGGTTTAATGTCGATGCCACTGATTATGCACACCACATAATCTGGGAGGGAGATGGTGCGGGTAATGGATTTGGAACACAAGCCGAAATGCATCTTTGTATAGGAGAATATTATTCAGGCGCTGGAAATAATGATAGATTATGTTTCTTCCTAGGCGATAGGGATGAGACGGCGGATGCTGGTTCGTTGCAAGTAGCCACAGCTTTTTCTGATACTACTAATTGGCATTTTGCGGTTGCCACAGTTTCTAATCTCGACACTTCACCGGCAGCTGAACTATTCTTAGATGGCGCCTCAGTAGAAACAGATACGGGAACTCTTGCCAGGACAACGCGAACATCATGGAATACCAACCTGAGAATAGGAAGAGTAGGAACTGCTCAGCGTTATTTCGATGGAATTATTGACGAAGTGCGGATTGCCAATACGGTACGTTCCATTGCTTGGATAAAAGCCGAATACAACTCCGGCAAAAATACTCTTCTTTTCTCCGATTCCGGTGTGATTATCAGAGCCGCTAATGTGAATATCTACGGTTCTTCCGGAGCCGGTGCCTCAATCAATACTGATAGTCAAGGCTATGCTAAAGCTACTGGTAAAGGTCCCGGAGGTGTAGGCTCCTCTGGCCACGGCGCCGGAGCAGGTTACGGCGGAGCCGGTGGAGCTTCCGGCGATGGTGGAACCGGTGGCTCAACTTATGGTTCAGCAACTAATCCAGTAGATTTAGGTTCCGGTGGCGGTTCTGTGGAAGGTGGAACCGGCGGCGGCGCTATCTTCTTAGATATTGATAATACCTTAACTGTAGCCGGTTTCCTTGCCTCTGATGGTAATGCCGGAGCTAACGGCGCATCCTATGATGGTGGTGGTGGTTCCGGCGGAAGTATCAAAGCTTATATCAGCACGCTTTCCGGTGCCGGTATCATCCGCGCCAATGGCGGTGCCGGTGCCGATGTCTATGGCGGCGGTGGTGGTGGTGGAAGAATCTTCATCAGTTGTGCCACCAATAGCTTTACCGGAACCACACAAGTAAACGGTGGTGCCAAAGGTTCAAACCCCGGAGCCGGCGCGGGTGCCAATGGTACACAGACAGTAAGTAATACCTATAAGATCTGGACCAATAACTCCGGTGACGGTCTTTGGGCTACTGCCGGCAACTGGTCCTGCCGTCAAGTTCCACAAGCTGGTGATACGGTTATATTTAATTCCTCATCAACCGCTAATTGCACTGCTGCAGTTAATACCGTTGCTAATAACCTCGTTTCTATAACTCTTGATACTGGTTATACCGGGACGCTTACCTTCCAGAAGAATGCCGTAGCTAACGGTATGTCTCTTACCACAACCGGAAATATCACCGTTAACTCCGGTAACTTCATCTTAGAAGGTGATACTACGGTTGATTCTATCCCTGGCACTCCGGAAAATGATGGAACCGGATACACCATTAATGCGGCAAACATTACTGTTGCCTCCGGTGCTTCTATCAATGCCGATGGGAAGGGATTTCCAGGTGGTTTTACTGGCCAAGGTCCTGGTGCTGGTGGTAATAATGTTGGCGGTACTTACGGTGGAGTAGGAAACAACAACTCCAAATCTACCTATGGTTCCGTGACTAACCCTACAAGTTTGGGTAGCGGAGGTTACGCTGACGGCGGCGGTAATGGTTATGGCGGTGGAGCAATAATTTTAAATATTACGAACACGTTAACTGTTAATGGAATCTTATCGGCTAATGGTATTAGTCAGTATTCTGGCGGTTCAGGTGGTTCCCTAAATATTACCACTAATACCCTTTCTGGCTCAGGGACAATTGAGGCTAAA
>JAZDHS010000045.1:0-48318 GCA_043805735.1 Candidatus Omnitrophota bacterium
TGCGCAGGGTGGGACTTGAACCCACATGGCCGAAGCCACACGCCCCTCAAACGTGCGCGTATACCAATTCCGCCACCTGCGCCCGAAAAACAAAGCAGGGCAATTATAACACAACTGCTTAGCCCTGTCTATATAGTGCTAATCCCTTCCTTTTTCTCAATCTTCGCCCAGGTATCTTTTAAGGTTACCGTACGGTTAAATACCGGGTTTTCGCCGGTAGAGTCCGTGTCCACCGTGAAATATCCCAGCCGCTCAAACTGATAACGGCTAACCGGCAAAGCCCCTTTTAGACTTGGTTCAAGTTTGCAATCATTGAGCATTTCTAAAGAATGGGGATTGAGGTAGACTTTCCAGTCCTCTGCCTCCGGCACATTGCCCGGATCACGCTGCGTAAAGAGATGGTCATACAAACGCACCTGGGCGTTAAGCGCGTGCTTTGCGGAAACCCAGTGCAAGGTGGCTTTGACCTTACGCCCGTCGGGTGAGTCGCCGCCGCGGGTGGCCGGGTCATAGGTGCAATGCAATTCTTTGACCTGGCCGGTCTTTTCGTCTTTGGTCAGGCTCACGCATTTAATGAAATAGGCATAGCGCAGGCGCACTTCACGCCCCGGACTTAAACGGAAAAACTTTTTCGGCGGATCTTCGCGAAAATCATCCTCTTCGATGTATAGCTCGCGCGAAAATGGCACTTTGCGCGTGCCCATTGACGGATCTTCGGGATTATTAATGCACTCCAACTGCTCCTCTTGCCCTTGCGGATAGTTGTCAATAATCACTTTTAAAGGCTTGAGCACGGCCATCGCCCGTTGGGCGTCCTTATTTAGCTCTTCGCGCAAGGAGTTTTCCAATACGGCGATATCGATAATACTGTTAAACTTGGCCACGCCAATCCGCTCGCAAAAGGCGCGGATCGACTGCGGCGTAAAACCACGGCGGCGCAGGCCTCTGACCGTGGGCATGCGCGGATCGTCCCATCCCGAAACATGGCCCAGTTGCACCAGCTCCAGGAGTTTACGTTTACTCATCACCGTGTAGGTGAGATTCAGGCGGGCAAATTCAATTTGCTGCGGGTGATACACGCCCAGCGCATTTAAAAACCAGTCGTAAAGCGGGCGATTGTTTTCAAACTCCAAAGTGCAGATGGAGTGGGTAATTTTTTCAATTGAATCCTCCAGGCAATGGGCAAAATCATACATTGGATAAATACACCAGGCGTTACCGGCGCGGTAATGGGCGACCTTGCGGATGCGGTAGATAATCGGGTCGCGCATACACATATGCGGCGAGGCCATATCAATTTTGGCGCGTAAGACCCGCGCCCCCTCGGCGAACTCACCCTCTTTCATCCGTTTAAATAAATCGAGATTTTCCTCAACCGAACGGTTGCGAAAGGGGCTGTCTTTGCCGGCCGTGGTAACAGTACCGCGATACTCGCGGATTTGATCGATATTTAAGTCGTCGACATAGGCTGAACCTTTTTTAATCAATTCCAGGGCGTAATCATAAAATCGGCCAAAATAGTCGGAGGCAAAATAAAGGCGGTCCTGCCAGTCGAAACCTAACCAGCGGATATCTTCCTGGATCGCCTGGACATATTCAATTTCTTCCTTGGTCGGGTCGGTATCGTCAAAGCGCAGGTTGCATAAACCCTGATATTTTTCGGCAATGCCAAAGCTCAGGCAAATGGCCTTGGCGTGGCCGATATGGATATAGCCGTTGGGTTCGGGTGGAAAACGGGTGTGTACCCGGCTGCCAAACCTTGCGGTTTTTAAGTCCTCGTCAATAATCTCTTCAATAAAGTTTCGGGCTTCGGACATAGTCAAACCTCGGGACTCCATATTTTTGCTCGTGTTTGGCACAGGCAAAAATATGGTTGCCCCGTCTGGATTCGAACCAGAAACAACTGATCCAGAGTCAGTCGTGTTACCGTTACACCACGGGGCATTGTTTTGGTAATTGGTGAGTAGTTTACCCTACCACCTTCACCGCATCTTTTAATCTTTTTAATACTTTATCTTTACCCAGGACGCTCATCAGCTCGAATAAACCTGGGCCAGCCTTTTTGCCAGTCAGCGCGAGGCGTACCGGATGAATAAGCACACCTGGTTTAATACCCAACTCAGCAATTAATTGCCGACAGGTATTTTCTACTGCCGCTACCTCAAAGGAAGCGGATTGCTCTACCGCGCTGATCAGGCGGGTGAATATTTCTTTATTTTTTTCTTCTTTACGCAGGAATTCTTTAGCCTCATCATTGAATTCGATTTCCTGGACAAAGAAAAAGTCGGCGGCTTCGGGAAAGTCGGAAAGCTTTTTTAGCCGTTCTTTAAAGAGCGCCGCCACGCGGCGCACATACTCTCTGTCTACATCTGCCGAGGTCAGGTTCTTTTCGACCAAGAGCGTAACTAACATATCAGTATTTTGGGTGATATCCGAACGCTGGATATATTGCGCGTTCATCCACTCCAGCTTTTCGGAGTTAAAATAGGCGGCCGATTTTACTACCCGCTCTAAAGAAAAACTGTTAATGATTTCTGCGGGCGTAAGCAGTTCACGGTCATCACCCGGCGACCAGCCCAGAAGGATTAAAAAGTTAAATAATGCCTGGGGCAAATAACCCTGTTCTTTATAATGGGACAGCGGCATCGCGCCTTTGCGTTTGGAAAGCCGGGAACGGTCTTCGGCGACAATGAGCGGGATGTGCGCAAATGTCGGCGCCGTTACCCCGATGGCCGCGTATATCGCCAGTTGTTTGGGGGTATTGGAGATATGGTCCTCGCCGCGGATCACATGGCTGATTTTCATTTCATAATCATCAACGCAACAGGCAAAATTATAGGTCGGCGAGCCATCAGATTTCATCAGCACCTGGTCTTTAAACGAGCCGGTTTCGAATTTAATCGCACCCCGGATAACGTCGTCGAAGGAAAAAGGCTTCTGCTCAACACGTAAGATAACTGCCGCGCCTTCCTGGTAGGCGGCGCCCTTATCTAAGAGGCCTTGAGCATATTTTTTATAGATCTCCAGTCGTTCGCTCTGGAAAATCGGGCCCTCGTCCCAATTTAGCCCCAGCCACTGTAGGTCATCGACAATCTGCTGCATATATCTTTGTTCCGAGCGCGCTCGATCCGTATCCTCGATGCGCAGGACAAAAATACCCTGATGATGACGGGCAAAGACCCAATTGAACAGCGCGGTGCGCGCCCCGCCGATATGTAAAAACCCCGTCGGCGATGGGGCAAAGCGAACTCGAACCATCTCTGCGGCTCTCCTGAACTTTTAAACTAAGCTATAGTTATAGCCTTTTTCCAAGGCCTTCTGATTGAGCTCCAGCAAATGCGGTTTGTTTTTAGGGGCCATGGCCGAAAAAACGCGCAAGACGGTTTCGCGGTGTAAGATGTCTTTTTCCTTAAGGTATCTCCCCAGGGCGACCATGTTCGCTACGCGCACATCCCCTAAAGCCGAGGCAATCTCAGTAAAGGGGGCTGGACTGATCTGCAGCGTTGCCGGCGGACGCTGATCATGGATCAGCGTAGAATTAAGAATCACCAAGCCTCCCTTTTTTACCCGCGCCTTAAACGCGGCCCAGGAAGGCTGGTTAAACACAAACAGCGTGTCGCAGGTATCGACATAAGGCGAGGCAATTTCATGGTCGGCGATAACCACCATGCAAAAAGCGGTTCCGCCACGCATCGCTGAGCCATAAGAAGGTATCCAGGTGAGTTGTTTCTTTTCCTCCAAGGCCGCCTGGGCCAGCACCTTGCCTAAAAGCATCACTCCCTGCCCGCCGAATCCGGCGCAAATTATGCTTTCTTTCACTTATATTTCCCCAGAGGAAACGTTTTAGTCATTTCTTCTTTTACCCAACGCCAGGACTCTACGGGTGATATCCCCCAGCATGTCGGACAGGCGCAAAGGATTTCTACCAGTGAAAAACCTTTATTTTCCAGCTGGTTGGTAAAGGCGTTTTTAATCGCCTGCTTTGTTTTTACGACTCCGCCGGGAGAATCAAGGGCCACCCGCTCTAAAGAAAACACGCCCGGCAAACCCGCTAAAAGTTCACAGACGCGTAAAGGATACCCTTCTTCTTTTGCCTCTCGGCCTAAAGGTGTGGTAGTAGTTTTCTGGGTAAGTAATGTGGTCGGGGCCATCTGCCCGCCGGTCATCCCATAGATGGCATTATTAATAAAGACGACGCTTAAATTCTCACCGCGATTGGCGGCATGAATTGTCTCGGCCGTTCCGATGGCCGCTAAGTCTCCGTCGCCCTGATAGGTAAAGACGAATTTATCCGGTTGCGCACGCTTGATTCCGGTGGCCACGGCTAGGGCCCGGCCGTGGGCGGCCTCGCAGCAATCAAAATCCCAATAGTCATAGGCAACTACGGCGCAGCCTACCGGGCAAACGGCAATAGTCTCGTCGCGAATAGCCAACTCATCGATAAGCTCGCAAACCAGCCGATGGGCAACGCTGTGGCCGCAGCCGGCGCAATAGTGGGTATCGATATCGCGTAATGATCGCGGGTGAGTAAATGCTTCTTTCAAGAATGCCTCCAAAAACTCTAAACACTAAACTCTAAATCCTAAACAAACTCTAAACTCAAAATTCAAAACAAAAAGTTTAGGATTTCGGGTTTAGGATTTTCTTTATGATCTCCTCTTCCGTCGGTATACCGCCGCCGGCGCGGCCGTAAAATTCTACCGGAGCGCGACCGTTTACGACCAGGCGCACATCTTCGACCATTTGGCCGTAGGACATTTCAATCACAAAAAAACGGCGTTTCTTTTTTCCTTTAAGCAGCCGCTCAAAGGCAGCGACAGGAAACGGCCATAAGCTGATCGGCCGGACCAGGCCCGCTTTTTTACCTTTTTTACGCAAGGTCTCGACTACGCTGCGCGCGATGCGCGCCATGCTGCCGTAAGCCACAAGAACCAACTCACTGTCCAGGCAGTAAAATTCTTCGGCGCGTTGTTCTTTTTGCTCAATTTTCTGATATTTATTCTGCAGGGTTTTATTAAATGCCTCCAGCTGTCCGTCGTACATATAAAAAGATTTAATCACGTTAGGTTTTCGGCCTTTACATCCCGTCAAGGCCCACTTTTTAGCCTCTTTACCGTGGACCGTGGACCGTGGACCGTGGACCGTAAGCGGCTCCATCATCTGGCCCAGTATAGCATCGCTTAAGACCAGCACCGGATTACGATAGGTATCGGCTAAGTCAAAAGCGGTAAACATCAAGTCAAAGCTTTCCTGCACCGAAGCCGGCGCCAGGACAATACAGTGGTAGTCGCCATGGCCGCCGCCCTTGGTCGCCTGAAAATAGTCGGATTGAGCCGGGGCAATATTACCCAGGCCGGGGCCCCCGCGCATCACGTTGATGATTACCGTCGGAAGCTCGGCTCCGGCAAGATAAGAAATCCCTTCCTGCTTCAAGCTGATACCGGGCGAGGAAGAACTGGTCATTGCTCGTTTACCGCTGGCCGCGGCACCCAAGACCATATTCACCGCCGAGATTTCGCTCTCCGCTTGCACGAAGACGCGTCTCGCCTCGCGCATTCTTTTCGCCATATACGCAATCAGCTCATTCTGGGGAGTAATTGGATAACCGGCATAAAAATCGCACCCGGCGCGAATCGCCGCCTCGCCAATGGCCTCGTTACCTGTCATTAATATTTTTTCACTCATAAGAGTTCAATACAACATTCCGGGCAGGCCAAGGCGCAGATCGCGCAAAAAGTACACTCACCATTCTTCCAGACTGCGGGATGAACGCCTTTGCTGTTTAACTCCTCGTCGATGACGATAGCGCCTTTAGGGCAATAGGCGACGCAAAGGCCACAGGCCTTACACTTCTCGCGTTTTATTTTTATCCGGGCCTTCTTCTTGAGCGTCTTGGGCATGGCTGGCACCCTTTAGTTCTTGTAACAGCGTGCCGGCTAAACCCTTAGCCGTCAGGCCGTATTTTTCCAACAGCAGCTTTCTTTTTCCGTGGGGAATAAATTCGTTGGGTAGGGCGACAATGCGTACCTGTACATTCTTCAGGCCTTCTCTTTGCAATAACTCCAACACCGCCGAGCCAAACCCTCCCGCGGCGATGCCTTCTTCGGCCACAACCACAGTTTTACATTTTGCGGCGATTTTCTTCAGTAAATTTTCATCAAGCGGCTGGGCAAAGCGGGCATTAACCACCGTGCAGTCTATTCCTTTACGGGCCAAAAGCTGCGCGGCGAGTAGGCAGGGGTAAACCATACTGCCCAGGCCAATTAAGGCCCCTTGCGGGCCTTCGCGTAAAATCTCGGCCTTGGCGTAGTGGATTTTATTAAAGCGGTAATTGGCCAAGGGTATTTTCTTTTGCCGCGGCGCCTCACCCTTAGGATACCTAATCGCCATCGGCCGTGAGCCTTTAACGGCAAATTCCAGCATCGCCTCTAATTCCTCGGCGTCTTTAGGGGCCATCACCGTCAGTTGCGGAATATGGCGCAGATAGGCCAGGTCAAAAACACCTTGATGGGTAACGCCATCTTCTCCGACGATACCGGCGCGGTCGAGCGCGAAGATAACCGGCAAATTCTGCAGCGCCACTTCCTGAATAATCTGGTCATACGCCCGCTGTAAAAACGTCGAATAAATCGCCACTACCGGGCGCAATCCCATCGCCGCCAACCCGGCGGCAAAACCAACGCCATGGCCCTCGGCCATGCCGACATCATAAAAACGATGGGGAAAGTAGCGGGCAAAGGCGTCCAGTCCTGTGCCTTCCGTCATCGCCGCCGTAATCGCCACAATCCTTTTGTCGATCCGCGCCAGGCGGATTAACCCTTCGCTAAATACCTCGGTGTAGGTCTTGGCCTTGTGCGCCTCGTGTTCGATGACATCAGCGCTGACGCCGTGAAATTTTTCCGGCACCTGCTCCGCATGCGGGAAACCTTTTCCCTTAACGGTCACCGCGTGGATCAGCACCGGCCCGCCAAGGGTAAGCGCATTTTTCAAGGTGCGCACAATTTCTTCGATATTATGCCCGTCGATCGGCCCGAAATAGCGAAACCCCAATTCTTCGAACAGGATCCCCGGCACCAGAAGACTCTTCAGGCTCTCCTCCAACCGTTGGGCCGCCCAAAAGAGGCGTTTGCCAAAACGCGGAACCCGTTTGACTACATTTTCAATATCCTGGCGAATGCGATTGTAGATGGGAGCGGTCAGAATGCGGTTGAGGTAGTGGCTGAGTGCCCCGACGCTTTTCGAAATCGCCATCTTGTTGTCATTGAGGACCACCACCAGGTTCTTCTTGAGTTGTCCGGCGTGATTTAAGGCCTCAAAGGCCATGCCTCCGCCTAAAGAGGCATCGCCAATCAACACCGCAATCTTGGCCGGCTGTTTATCGGTGGCCTCCTTATGCTCGCTAACGGCGCAGGCCAACCCTAAGGCGGTGGAAATCGATGTTGAACCGTGGCCAACGGTAAAGGTATCGTAGATACTTTCTTCGCGATTAGGAAAACCGCTTAAGCCGCGCCATTGGCGCAGGGTGGCAAAACGCCCTCTTCGGCCGGTGAGTATTTTATGGGCATAGGCCTGATGCCCGACATCCCAGATAATTTTATCCTTGGGGGTATCTAATACATAATGCAGCGCGATGGTCAGTTCCACCACGCCTAAGTTTGAGGCTAAGTGCCCGCCGGTCTTGGTTACGGTGAGCATAATTTCCTGGCGGATTTCTCGGGATAGCTCAGCGAGCTCAGCCAACGATAACGTTTTTAAATCGCTCGGATTCTTGATCTTTTCTAGCAAGCTCATCTTAATTCAGCGGTTACTCTTTTGTTTCTTCTTCGGCTTGATCAAACGGCTGCGTTTGCCAATTGTCGCCCTTTTTGGTCAAGACCTGCACTTTTTTCTGGGCCGCCTGCAGTGTTTTGTGGCAGAACCGCGCCAGCCGCACCCCTTCTTCGTATCTCTTCAGGGACTCCTCCAGTGAAAGTTTGCCGGATTCCAATTCGCCGACAATCTTTTCCAGCCGTTTCAACGCCTCTTCAAATTTCATCTCGGTCATTTTCGAGTATTTCCTCCACTTTACTGATGAACGTGCCTTTCAGCAGACGTGTTTTCACTTCTGCGCCGGGACTTAACGTAGCGACATCGGTCAGGGCCTTTTCTCCGGGAAGCGCAAGCGTAATACTATAGCCGCGGGAAAGGACGCTCAACGGACTTAAGGCCTGCAATTTCCCGGTCAACACATTATACCTTTGCTGGCAGAGCTGCCACAAATGGTGCGCCTGGGTCTGCAGCTTAGAATACAAAACATCGATTGTTTGCTGATATTGCTGAATTAAATCCGTCGGCTGGCGAAAGGCATAGCGTTCGCGCAGGCCGGAAAACCGCTCTTGGAGCATAGCAATAACATTAAATATCGCGCTGTGCGCGCGGTTGGAATAGGCGTCTATTTTTTGGACCAGTTCTTGTTTATGGACAATCACCAGTTCCGCGGCCGCCGAGGGGGTGGGGGCGCGCAAGTCGGAGACAAAATCGGCAATCGTATAGTCCGCTTCATGGCCGACCGCCGAAATCACCGGCAGGCGCGAGCGATAAATCGCCCGGGCCACCGCTTCCTCATTAAAGGCCCAGAGGTCTTCCAAACTTCCTCCTCCGCGGCCGACGATAAGCACATCAACCTGGGCGTATTCATTAAATTCGTCGATCGCCCGGGCGATCTCCAGCGCTGCGCCTTCGCCCTGCACACGCACCGGATTTAAAATAACCTCTAAGTTCGCGAAGCGCCTGTTGAGTACCTGCAGTATATCGCGAATAGCCGCGCCGGTGGGTGAGGTGACTATGCCAATGCGCTGGGGCAGGAAAGGAAGGGCTTTTTTATGACTTTCATCAAAAAGGCCTTCTTTGGCCAGGCGCTCTTTGAGCTGCTCAAAAGCAAGTTGTAACGCCCCTAGCCCTTTAGGCTCAATAATATCTACGTAAAGTTGATACTGGCCGCGTTTTTCGTAAACGCTTAAGCGGCCAAAACAGAGTACCTCAATGCCGTTTTTTAATTCAAACTTGAGATCTTTATTGGCATTGCGGAAAAAAACGCTAGCCAACACGCTATCGGCATCCTTGAGGCTGAAATACATATGGCCCGAGGAATGTTTGATAAAATTAGAAACTTCACCGGCAACCCAGATGTCGGCAAAGGCCCCTTCCAACAGGCCTTTAAGCTTGCGCGTAAGCTCGGTAACGGTGTAGATATGCTCAGGCTTTGCCATGCGCGATTAACCCGAGTGGCCCAAAAGATTTTGCACCAGATCTTCAATCCGGCGCTTGTCGTCTTCTTTAAGCGCGATAAATTGAATGCCCGTATCATAGCGCGGAGGCAGGCCCTTTTTTGCCGGCGGAATTTCCTCGACCCAGCTCACGGTGCCTTTAAATACCTTCGTATTCCTGCCTTGGGCGGCGGGCATCGCTTTAGGTTCAATCTCGCGCACCCAACGGATAGCCCCCCGCGAGGCAATGTTGGGCATTGTATCTTTAAGATCGATCTCTAAGTCAACCTCAGTGGCGGTATCGATCCGATGATCGACAATCACGCGTACGCCGCCGATGCTGATGTTTTCCGTGTGCGTCAGAATCGCCAATTCCGGTGGAACATATTTGCGAATGGTAATCAAGCAAGGGTACTCCGCGCGCGGAAATTTCCTCCTATCTACGCCATTCCACATAAAGACCCCTTTCTATCAGGTAAGTTTTTCTTGCACTCTCGTAATTGAAACGGCCTTGCCGGTTTTTTCGTCAATATCCAGCACCGCACCATGCAACTGTACATCCTCCGTAGCCATCTCAAAACGCACCGGCATCTGGGTTAAGAACCGGGCTAAGATTTGTTCCGTTTTGCGGCCAATGACCGAATGGTACGGCCCGGTCATGCCGACGTCGGTGATATAGGCGCTGCCTTGCGGCAGGATCTTTTCGTCCGCGGTTTGGATATGGGTGTGGGTACCCAGCACCGCGCTCACCGAGCCATCAAGATACCAGCCCAGGGCAATTTTTTCGCTGGTCGCTTCGGCATGGATGTCCACTAAAATTACCGCCGTGCTTTTTTTTAGCTCGGCCACGGCGGCTTGCGCGTATTTAAACGGGCATTCTAAGCTCGAATGCATAAATACCCGGCCTTCCACGTTGATTACGCCTACCGCGCGGCCGTCACGCGTCTTACACAGGCCCGATCCGCTACCGGGGACACCGGGAGGATAGTTCGCCGGCCGCAAGATACGTCCGTCGCTATCGAGCATTTCCAGAATCTCTTTTCGGTTCCAGATATGATCGCCGCTGGTTAACAAGTGCAGGCCGTAAGAAAAAAGCTCTTCGGCGATTTGCGGCGTAATGCCCGAACCACCGGCGGCGTTTTCGGCATTGGCAATGCAGAGGTCGAGTTTGTGCCTTTTGGTCAGCTCCGGGACAAGCTCACGAATAGCCTGGCGACCCGGTGAGCCGACGATATCTCCGATAAATAGTATTTTCATTGGTTATTTTGCGTACTCAATTGCTCTTGTTTCTCTAATCACGGTCACTTTAATCTGCCCCGGATACTCCAGTCCCTCTTCAACCTTCTGGCGGATTTCCCGCGCCAGCACTACTGCCTCGGCATCGTTGACTTTATTCGGCTGGACAATTACCCGCACTTCTCGGCCGGCCTGAATCGCGTAGGCCTTTTCCACGCCCTTGAAGGAATCGGCAATCGATTCCAATTTCTCCAGGCGCTTCACGTATAATTCTAATGATTCCCGCCGCGCGCCAGGGCGCGTAGCGCTCATCGCATCGGCGGCCTGCACCAACACGGCTAAAATCGACTTCGGTTCCACATCCTGATGATGAGCGGCAATAGCATTGACCACGGTGTCACTTTCGCCGAATTTTTTGGCCAGGTCCGCTCCGATTTGAGCATGGGTGCCTTCGACTTCATGGTCCACGGCCTTGCCCAGGTCGTGCAGCAGCCCCACCCGACGGGCCAAGGCAAAATCTATTCCTAGCTCCGAGGCCATCACCCCTAAAAGATAGGCTACTTCTTTGGCATGCTGCAACACGTTTTGACCAAAGCTGGTCCGGTACTTCAGCCGCCCAAGAAGTTTTATTTCTTCGGGATGCAGGCGGTGCACTCCGGAATCAAAGGCCGCACGCTTGCCCTCTTCGCGGATGGTCGCCTCCATCTCCTGCTTTACTTTAGCCACGACCTCCTCGATGCGCGCGGGATGGATCCGGCCATCGGCAATCAGCCTTTCCAAAGATATCCTGGCGATTTCTCTTTTAACTAAATCGAAACCGGAAAGCGTAATCGCTTCCGGCGTGTCGTCGACAATCACATCTACCCCGGTGGCGATTTCTAAAGCGCGGATATTCCTTCCTTCGCGGCCGATGATCCGGCCTTTCATTTCGTCGCCCGGCAGGCTAACTACGCTCACCGTCGATTCCACGGTATGATCAGCCGCGCAGCGTTGAATCGCCAAGCTCACAATTTCCCGCGCCTTCTGGTCCGCGGTCTCTTTGGCCTCTTCTTCTACGCGGTGCACCAGCGCCGCGGCCTCAATCCGGGCTTCGTTTTCCATGCGCTCCAACAAGATTTTTTTGGCGGCGTCGGCGGTTAAACCGGAAACACGCTGGAGCCTCTGCTTTTCTTCCTCGATTAGCGCGGTCAACTCCTTGTTTTTGTCTTCACTTTCCTTCTCCCGCACGGTAATATTGCGTTCCCGGATTTGGTTGGAGCGTTCTTTTTTGTCCAGAATATCGACCTTACGGTCGATATTCTCCTCCTTCTGCATCAACCGCTTTTCCTGGGTCGCTAACTGTTGGCGGGTATCTCTTGTTTCTTTTTCAAATTCCGTGCGCGTGCGGTATAAAAGATCTTTCGTCTCTAATTGCGCCTCGCGGCGGATATTCTCGGCATCTTTCTTGGCCTGTTCAAACACCTCTTTCGCTTTGGCTTCCGCGACTTTAATCTTACGCTCGGCCACATATTTGCGAATCACATATCCGGCGGCAAAAAAGATCAAGCCCAAGGGAATGCCGAAAGCGAGCAGTCGAATAATGAACCCTGGCGTAAACATAATAACCTCCCTATCGCTCTATGCAGAGATAACCGTGTTTACCGCGATATCATGTGAGAGAACGGGAAGGCGCTCGACCACCTGAAAATCAAAAGCCAACCCCACGCACGGGGTGCTCTCAGGCAACGTAGCCAAAAATCGGTCATAGTAACCCAAGCCCCGCCCGAGACGATGGCCGCGCCGGTCAAAGGCTACGGCCGGAACAATCACTAAATCAATCGACCTTAGGGGTACCTGGCGTAGGAAGCGTGCCTTTGGCTGTAGTATACCATAAGGCCCAGGGGCTACTTCTAGCGCTATATTTTCTACGAACGATGCAATCATCCTTTTTTCTCTCTCCAATACCACGGGAACTGCTATTTTCTTGCTCAGTTTCTGCGCCTGACGGATGGCCGATGCGGTCTGGACTTCCTCGCGCTTGGCCAGATAGAATAAAATGCATCCGGCACGCTGAAATTCAGCAAGATTGGTAAGAATACGCATAACTTTACGGCTTTTACGCGCTCTCTGCGTGTGATTTTGTTGACGTAACTGGTGTAAAATCTCCTTTCTGAGTACTTCTTTCGTCGGAATGCTCATAATTGTAGTTCTCATTGGCACATAATCGTGGTAATAATATATTATACCTCAATAAAAAGCAAATTGCAAAATGCTTTTGGCCCTTCGTAAAAGGAATTACGAAGGCCTGCCCCTGAGGGCTATCTTTTTGTGGCCCGGACCTGAATAACGGCTAGGTCTTGCTTAATTTCATCCAGTTTCTTCAGGATTTCCTGTTGGCTGGCCATCACTGCATCCAGCTTGCTCATTACCTGCTGCGAGCTAAAGCCTTCACCATCCTCTTGCTGGCCGATTACCTGGCGTATTCCTAAAGATAATAACAGCGCCACCAAGAGCAACAAGAGCACACCCTTTTGCATTGTATTCCCCTTTCCTGGTTATACCCGCAACCGTTTCAACAGCTCGGTATCCGCGGGTTTGACCGCAATAGATTTCTTTACCGCTTCTTCTTTTGTCCAGTACTCCACCCATTCTTGTGCGCGATCCTTGGCCTTACTATAGCGGGCGGTCACCTCGGCGGCAACGGCAATGGCCTCAGCGGAGATGCTGCTGGCATTAGCCCGCACAATGGTTAAGGGACCGGGTAAATCGCGCATCTTCATTAGCATATCTTTAGGCCGGGCTGCCGTCTCTAAAGTTTTATTTTCTTCCTCGTCCCGGCCGACGATAATCCTGGCCGCTTGATTAAAGAAAAAATGCCGCCCCACCTTAAGCAGCTGGATATCATTATGGTCGAAGGCGCCGAGTTCACCCAGGCGCTGCACCTTCTGGACAAATTCCGCTTCGGTTAAGAGGCATCCTCCGGCCGGCGTCAAATATTTCTTGACCCCAAGCTGTTTAGCCAATTCTAATTGCGGTTTGCGTGAACGCCCGGAAAACGCGTGCAACGCCTCTCTCTCGATCCAGCCTTGCTCTTCGGCAATAGTAGGCGTAAGCAGCCGGGCGGAAAGCGGGCGCAGCACTAAACCTTTACACCCGGAGTCCCGGGCAATAATATCCAAGGTATCGCGGCGCTGCGACATCGGCCGTTGCCCGAGCACCTCGCCGGTAATAATAAACGAAAAGCCTTCCTGCTCAATAAATTCTTTAGCCTTTTTTAACATGAATATTTTGCAGTCAATGCAGGGATTAAGGTTTCTTCCGTAACCATATCGGGGATTACGGACCATTTCCAGATGTTCTTGGGAAATATCGACAACACGCAGTTTCGCCCCGATTCCTTGAGCGATTCTTTCCTGATCACTGTAATGTTCTCTGGGCGCGTCCTGCCGGTATCCGGAGGCAAAGGCAATTACAAAGTAGAACGCCTCGACCTCGACCCCGGCCTCGATGGCTACCTTTGTCGCCAGGGTGCTGTCGAGCCCTCCGGAGAACAGCGAAATAGCTCTTATTGCCATGATTGCCTTCAACCGCCTTTATGTTCGTCTAAATGTTCCAACCATTCCTTGATCTTCTTCTCGTATCCGATTGTCGTCGGAATATAATATTTCCTTTTTTCCGGCATGTACTCCTGTTTTACGTAATGGCCCTCGAAACTGTGGGCGTATTTATAATCCTGGCCGTGGCCCAGTTTTTCCGCCCCCGAATAAGTGCCCACGCGTAAATGTTTTGGGACCGGCTGTGTCCTTTCCTTTTCTACATCGGCCAGCGCCTGCTCGATACCCAAATAGACAGCGTTACTTTTGGGCGCACAGGCGATATAGACGCTAGCCTGGGCCAGCGGTATGCGCGCCTCGGGCAACCCGACAAACTCGGAGATGTTCAGCGCCGCATTGGCGATGACCAGGGCTTGCGGATCGGCGTTGCCGACGTCTTCCGCGGCGCAGATAACAATGCGCCGGGCAATGAAGCGCGGGTCTTCTCCAGAATAAATCATTTTGGCCAGCCAATAGAGCGCCGCGTCGGGATCGGAGCCGCGCATGCTTTTGATAAACGCGGAAATGGTGTCGTAGTGGCCACTCTCATCTTTATCATAGACTACCGCTTTTTTCTGAATTGATTCTTCGGCCACCTTTTCGCTGAAGTGAATGACTCCCGAGGCATCGGGTGGGGTCGTTAAAACGCCGATCTCCAGGGCATTGAGCGCCCGCCGGGCGTCTCCGTCGGACAAACGGGCCAGGTGGCCGAGGGCTTTCTCTTGCGCCTTAATCTTGCTGTTGCCTAAGCCCCGTTCCTTGTCCTTGAGGGCGTTGTTGAGAATCACGGTAATTTCTTCTGCGCTTAAGGGATTGAGTGAAAAAATAATCGAACGCGATAGAAGGGGCGCGACTATCGCAAAGAAAGGGTTATGCACTGTCGCACCGATAAGCACGATATTACCCTCTTCGACATCCGGCAGAACCACGTCCTGCTGGGCCTTGTTAAAGCGGTGGATCTCGTCAATAAAGAGGATGGTTTTCGTGGCCGAAAGCTGCTTTCTTCCCCGGGCGGCGGAGATTAACGTGCGTAACTCCTGGACATTGGAGACTACGGCGTTGACCCTTTCAAAATGGGATTTGCTGACATTGCTGATCACATAGGCCAGGCAGGTCTTGCCTGTTCCCGGCGGGCCGTAGAGAATCAGCGAGCTGATCCGGTCAGCAAGGATCGCCCGGGTAAGTAATTTGTCCGGCCCCAGGATATGGGTCTGACCGACATACTCTTGGAGGGTTCGCGGCCGCATCCGTACCGCCAGCGGCACAAATTGTTCTTTCTCGTTAGATGGTTTTTCGAATAAATCCATGTAATCAACCTATATAATAAAAAAAACCCCGCACATGCCGTGAGAATTTGGTAAGTTTTGAACCCCGTTTTACAGGTGGGTACCCTTGTAGATGCACCGAAGCACACCTAAGCTTGGGTTCCCTTTTTAATGGTGTTGGCTCAAAATTTACCAAGTCAGCACGCGCAAGGCAGGGAATCTACTTCAAAGTATAGCACAACTTGAACGCAAATACAAGGCGCAGTCAGATGTTCCTCATGCGGCTCTTTTAGCGGATTTGTACTTTCAGCTGCTCTACCAGGGCCTGGCGAATCTGCGTTTGCAGCAGATCGACCTCTTCTGCGGTCAAGGTCTTCTCCTTGCTCCGGTATTGTATAGAATAAGCCAGGCCGCGAAAGCCGTGGGAAATCTGTTCGCCAACATATTGGTCAAAAAGCGTTACTTTTTCAACAAGACCCCTGCCCATTTTACTAATTAACGCGAGAATCTCTTCACAGCGTAATTCATTAGGCGCAATCAGAGAAATATCCCGTTCGATGGCCGGAAAACGCGCCAAGGGTGCAAATTGTTTCTTTTGCTCGAGGTACGGTAATAACTTGTAAGCCGCTAGCTCAGCGGCAAACACCGGTAGGCCGATATCGAATTTATCGGCAACGCTGCGGGTAATTTCGCCCATCACTCCCAGCGACTCTTCGGCCACGACCAGCTCCGCCGAGCGCCCGGGTACAAAATTTGGCAGCCGCCGTGGAACAAAACGCCACTCCTTTACCCCCAGGCGGACCAACAAGGCCTCAATGATCCCCTTAAGGTCGAAGAAGGTATGCTCCCGCGACTTCTCTAACCAACTCTCGCCGGTTTTTCCGCTGAGCCCAATACACAAATGAGTTTGTTCCCGAATCGGATGTGTGCCTTCTTTGGTATATACACGGCTAAGCTCAAATAATCTCAGGTGCGTATTTTTGCGATTGAGGTTGGTTAAGATGCTCGCGAGCATCCCGACCAATAAAGTTGGCCGCAAAATCTCCTGCTCGTAACTTAACGGATTTTTCACTGTCGCCACCGTTTCAAAGGCCGATTCCAGCTTTTTGAGCGTCTGGCGGCTAATCAGACTATAGGTCATAATCTCGTTGAGCTCCAAAGCCGCCAGGAGGTGGCGGATTTCGCTGTAGGCCTTTTCGTGCGCCAGTTCCAACTGCCCCGCGGAAGAAAGATTCGGGGCCAGTTGCGCCAGGGATAGCGGCGTTTGCTCGTAGCCGAGCATGCGCGCGACTTCTTCAATCAAATCGACCTCGCGAGTGACGTCGGGACGAAAAGGCGGCACTTCCACGATCATCCCGGCGGCGGTTTTGCGCACTACGGTTAACCCTAATCTCTGCAGGCTTTCTTTAATTTGTGCCGCGGTTACCGCCATACCTAAACACTCGGCGAACTTGGCGATTCTGAGTTTTACTCGTGTCGATCTGGCCCGGGCCATTCCTTTGTCAATCAATTTACCGACGAGCATCGCCCTGGCCTTTTTCTTCGCCTTGGGGGCGGCGAGCTCCTTGATCATTTCCACGGCGCGCAAAGAAGCAATCTCGACGCAGGCAATATCTACGCCGCGTTCAAAACGGTAGGAAGATTGTGTCGCCAGGCCCAAGGCCTGGGAAGTGCGGTGAATATTGAGCGGATCAAAGTAGGCGCTCTCCAGCACGATATTGGTGGTAGTTTCGCTAACCTCGCTCTCTTTAGCGCCCATTATTCCGGCGATGGCCTGGGCCTTGGTTTTGTCAGCGATGACCAGCATCTCGGGCTTGAGCTCTCTTTTAACTGCGTCAATAGTAATAATAGTCTCGTCCTTGGCCGCGCGCCGCACGACGAGCCGTTGTCCCGAGAGCTTATCTAAATCAAAGGCGTGCAGGGGCTGGCCCCATTCCCAGAGGCAATAATTAGTCACGTCGACAATGTTATTCACCGGCCGCACACCGATCAGCTCCAAACGCTGCACCAGCCATTGTGGGGAAGGCCCCACCTGCAGATGTTTAATCACCCGCCCCAAATAGCGGCCGCAGTGTTTTTTGTCGTCGATCTGGATCGGTATGGCCTGGTGTGCCAGACCGCGTAAAGCCGCAATAGTGGGGAGCTTCAGTTGCTTATCGGTAATCGCGGCGACCTCGCGGGCAATCCCGATAATGCTTAAGCAATCGGTACGGTTAGGCGTTACTTCGATTTCCATCAGCGCGTCCTGGTCGACACGGCTTAAAGAAGTTACCTCTAACCCGGCCATGGTCAGTTTTCCCGCCAGTTCCTCGGGAGAAATTCGAATATCGACATAATCTTTAAGCCAACTGAATAGTACGCGCATGGAAAAACTCCTTAGATTAATAATTAGTTAGCGGGTTGGCGGGTTCTCGAGTTGGCGGGTTTTTGGTAACCCGTGAACACGCGAACTCGCAAACTCGCGAACAAGTTAATGTATATCTTCTCGGTTTAAGCAAATTGCCTTAAGAACCTCACATCGTTTTCGTAGAACAAGCGGATATCGGTGATGCCGTATTTAAGCATCGCGATTCTTTCCACGCCCATGCCAAAGGCATACCCCTGCCACAGCTCGGGGTCGTACTTAACGGCCTTAAAAACATTGGGGTCGACCATCCCGGCGCCTAAAATTTCCAGCCATCCTTTAAACGAGCAGACCCGGCAGCCGCTGCCGCCGCAAATAATACAGGAAATATCCACTTCGGCGCTGGGCTCGGTGAACGGGAAAAAGTGCGGACGGAAGCGCATCTTGGTTTTTGCGCCGAACATTTCGCGCACAAAAACGGTCAGCGTGCCCTTTAAATCGGCAAAGGTAATATGTTTATCCACGGCCAAACCTTCGACTTGATGGAACATAAAGGAGTGGCTGGCGTCAGTAGCGTCGGGGCGGTAAACCTTTCCCGGTGCGATAATCCGCAGCGGCGGCTTTTCTTTCTCCATCACCCGCACCTGCACCGGCGAGGTCTGGCTGCGCAGCAACTCGCCGCTATCTAAATAAAAGGTATGGAAGGTCTCGCGCGAAGGATGCCCCTCGGGAATATTTAAGGCCGTAAAATTATAGTATTCCGTTTCCACTTCCGGGCCGTCCACAACTTTAAAACCCAAATTCATAAAAATCCGGCTAATATCTTTGAGCGTCTGGCTAATCGGATGGATGCTGCCGACGTCCTGGGTAACGCCGGGCATGGTAATATCAATGGCCAGTCCTTTTTCTTCTTTTTCCTTACGCAGCATTTCAGTTTTATTGCGCAAGGTCTCTTCCAGCTGTCGTTTTAAGTTATTAGCGATCTTGCCCGCCTCCGGCCGATATTTGATGCTGAGTTCCGGGATCGACTTGAGCAATTCGGTCACCTCGCCTGAGCGGCCAAGGAATTGAATCCGCGCTTTTTCCAGCTCTTCGGGAGTTTTGGCGTTTTCACTCAACAGCCGCGCCTGTTGAGTGATCTTTTCAGCTTTTTTTTGCATGCTTTTAATCTTCGGCGTAGTTTTTGGAACCATTTTATTTGATCCTCCTTAGCACTGCATAAACAATGGCGAACAATATGATTATACCCAGCAAGACGATGCCGGCTTTTACCTTCGCTTTTTCCAACGGATGTGCCAGCGCTGCTCCTGGCCGCACTAGCATTACTGAATCGGCATGGATATCTAAATCGCCGCCGTGTTCCCGGCAGGCGCGGTGAAAGACCCCTTGCACTTCCACCCAATCGCCTTGCGTTTGATAACCGCCGCTATATTTGATATCCTTGAGTAATGTTTTATCGACCCAAATACCCAGGGCATTTTTACCGTCGTTGACGTTAATCCAGGCATGCCCCTGGCGCGCCATGATTTCGCCGATGACCTCACCGGCGTAGCGCACGGTCTGGCCATCATGCTGCTTGGCATTATTGATTAACTCAGTCGAAGAGATTGACTGGGCAAAACACAGAGTCGACAGTCCACAGACAACAGTCAACAGACAAAACAGTAAACTGTAAACTATGGACTGTGGACTATGGACTTCTTTTAACATGCTATTTCCCTCTTATCGCCGCCATCACAAACCCGATTAAGGTAAATACAGACATAAACTCTAAGCGGCCGACCCACATCTGGACGATATAGGTAATTTTTAACGCCGCGGGCATGCCCACATTGGTGATCCCGCAGGATAAGCCCACATTCGCCGCCGCGGATGTCGATTCAAATAAGGACTCTAAAAAAGGATAACCCAAAAACATCCCCACCAGGGCCCCCAGCGCATAAAGGCCCAAATAGGCCAGGGTAATCATCATTGCCGAGCGGGCCTGGTGGTCATCAAGAAACAAATCTTTAATGTGGTGGAACTTTTGCACCACTACCGCCCGTTCGGGAAGAATAATCCGTTTAATATCTTCGCGTAAGGCCTTAAAAGTCACGCCGACGCGCAACATCTTGATGCCGCCCGTCGTCGAACAGGTAGCGCCGCCCAAGCCCATCGCGCAAATAAGCCCCACCAGGGCGAGGTTACCCCATTCATTGATAAACTGGCGGGCATAAATAGTCATATAACCGGTACCAGTATGGCCGGAAACTAATTGATAAAAACCTTTACGTAATAACATCAGCGCCTGGGGATAGGTCTGAGTCTGCTCTAAGCTAAAAGCGACCACGAAAAAAGTGAGCACGATCGTCACAAACAAGGTCACGGTTTCGATATTCTTGACGATTTCCTTGCGGTTTCCGGTCCAAATATGATAATGCAACTTAAAGTTGATCGCGCCCAAAAGCATGATCACAACGGTCACGACTTCAAACGGCAGACTGTGATAATAAAGTATATTTTGCGACTGCGGGGCAAAGCCGCCGGTATCGAAGGCGGCCATAAAGACGCAGGCGCCGTGAAAGAGGGCATTATACCACTTCATCCCGTTTAAGTACCCGACTACACCTAAGGCCAATGTGCCTAAGAGCAAATAGACAATGCTCACTAACCAGATAAAGCGGGCCGTATGCACGACATTGGGTAACACCTTTTCGTCGCGGGCCTCCCCGACATACATCCGGAATGCCCCGGATAACCCCTTGACTAAAAAAGAAAGGGCGATAATCACAATGCCTTGCCCGCCGATAAACATAATCAGGTGGCGCCAGACATTATGGGCATAAGAAAGATGGTCAAGATCCTGCGCCAGCGTCAAGCCCGTGGTCGCGAAACCGGACATCGCTTCAAAATAGGCGTCTAAGTAAGACTGCCAGTGTCCGCTTAAAAACAAGGGTATTGCGCTTAACAAAGTGCCGACCAGCCAGGAAAGGCTGACCACGATCATCCCCTGCATCCAGCTGAGGTCTTTTTCCGTATGGCAGACCCGGGTTAAGAACATCCCGGCAAACAAGGCAATTTCAATACCAACAATAAAATCAAGAACCGGGTTTACTTCTCCGGCGATCAGACCAACGATAATGGGGATCAGCATAGTAAAACTTAGGCCGAGAATAATCTTGCCTAAATAATACCCGATATTTTTTACGTCTTCTTTAGTCGGTCGCGGAACCATCGTTTTATAAAGTTAATGCCAGGCAGATCAGCAATGCCGCCAGCATAATAATAAACGTATATAAAATTTCGACACTAATACCAACTACAGCATTAAGTAGCGGTTTAATCTTCACCCCGCCCTTCCTTTCGCGGTATTGCTAATATAAATTTTGCTGTTGCTTAATTTCTTCTGCATTGCTTAAACCTTTTTATTCCCGCCTTTGCTTATTATGCGTTGCCTGTTTTAGGAAGGGCGGGGTTCATTCTAGTTTACCAATTAGTAATTCTAAGAGTTGCGGTTCATTACCTATTAGGGTCAGGGCGACGATATCATCGCCGGCTTTGAGTACCGTATTGCCTTTAGGAACCACGACTTCGTCTTTGCGCACAATCGAGACCAGCACCGAATCGCGCGGTAACTGAATATCCTGGACCTGCTTATCGATTACCGGTGAATCTTTGGGCAAATCAACGCGCACAATGGCCAATTTGCCACGCTTAAAACTCATCAGATTGACAAAGTCGGTAAAGGAGACCTCCTCCTCGATGATCTTGGCCAACAGCGCCGTAGCATCGATCGGAACATCAACGCCCAATTCGCTAAAAAGGTGCTCGTTCTTGGGGTCATTAACCCTGGCTACCGTGCGCCGGACCGAAAAGACCTCTTTGGCTAACTGGCAGATAATCAGATTGTCCTCATCGTCACCGGTGACGGCGGCCAGCACGTCGGCGCGGGCGATCCCGGCCTGCTCTAAGATCTGCTGGTCACAGCCATCGCCGTTAATCACCAGAATTTCTAGCTGCTGGGCAATCAGCGTGCAAACCGCCTTATCTTTATCGATGATGCTTACCGTGTGTTTATTGGAGATGAGCCGTTGGGCCAAGAAATGGCCAACTTTTCCTGCGCCTACCACAACAATATGCATACCTCACCTCTTATGATTGGCATTGTGCGTAAGAGCGAACTTTTCGCGGACCTTATCGAGGCTACCGGTTTTTACCAGGCCCATCAGGACATCGCCTTTTTTGAGGACAGTCTTCTCGTCGGGTAAGACCACGCCTTCTACTTTTTTTATCGCGATGACGAGAAATTCTTTGGGCATGTTGAGCTCTTGCGCTTTCTTGCCTTTGAGCAGATCACTCACTTCAATTTCCAAAACGCCGACCTCTTTACTTTCAATCAAATAGCTGGAGAAACGGCTCTCAATAATTTTGTCGCGCACCATCGCCGCGAAGAGCATCGTGCCACTAATAACATCCAGGCCAAAGGTATGATAAAGATTAGCCCGCGCCGGGTCGTAAACCCGGGCAATCACTTTGGGGACTTTGAAAATTTTCTTTGCCGCTTGCGCTGAGACTAAGTTGGTGTTGTCACCGTCGGTAAGGGCGCAAAAGACGTCGGCCTTCTCGATCCCCGCCTGTTTCAATAGCTCTAAGTCAAAGCCGCTGCCGGTCAGAGTCAGGCCGTTAAATGTGCCGCCTAAACGGTTAAATGCCGCCTGCTCGCGGTCGATAATCACCACGTTATGCTCTTCGCTGGAAAGCAGTTTCGCCAGCTCTGAACCGACCCTGCCGCATCCGACAATGATAATATACATTTTACCTTCCTTCGAAATACGAAAACTCTAAACAATAAATAGGATTTAGTGTTTCGGATTTAGAGTTTGCCATATTGTTTCGCATTTACGCTATTTATTTTTCATCACCGTTTCAACAATGCTGTCAAAGGCGGCTGGATCGTTGACGGCTAATTCGGCCAGCATCTTCCGGTCCAAGGCCACTTTTTCTTTATTTAACGCGGCAATAAAGCGGTTATAGGTCAAGCCTTTTTCGCGCAAGCGCGCGTTAATCCGGACAATCCAGAGGCCGCGCATCAGCCTTTTTTTCACCCGGCGGTCGCGGAAGCTATATTTTAGTGCGCGGCGCATCGTCTCTTTGGCCGTACGCCAAAGCCGGCGGCGCCCGCCGCGCGCGCCTTTCATAAACTTAAAGACTTTTTTAGTCTTCGCCTTGCGCGTAGGCGTATACTTTACTCGAGTCATTGTTTTACGTCTCCTTTATCTACCGTAAGGCAGCATCTTTTTTACGGCGTTGAGGTCTGCGCCGGAAATCAGCGCTCGTTTGCGTAAGTGCCTCTTGCGCTTGCTGGATTTATGGGTCAAGAGGTGGCCACGGTAGGCTCTGAGCCTTTTAACCTTGCCTCTTTTGGTTATTCTCAATCGTTTTGCCAATCCTTTATGTGTCTTAAGCTTGGGCATTGTAACTCCTTTAACGAATATTCAATTTATCTAAATTCGGCCATTTAACTTACGTCACTACGTTCCGTAAGTTATGGCCTCATTTAGGCGCGAACACCATATTAATGAACCGGCCCTCGGTGATCGGGCTTTTTTCCACCTGGCTAAAGCTGGCGGCATCTTTAATAAAACGCTCGATGATCTTGCGGCCCAAGTCCTGATGCGCCATTTCCCGGCCGCGGAAAGTCAAGGTTACTTTGACCTTATCGCCGCGGGTCAAGAACTTTTCCATATGGTGCAATTTCACCAAATAATCATTCTCTCCGATTTTTGGCCGGAGCTTAATCTCCTTGATATGGACTTTCTTCTGATGTTTTTTGGCCTGTTTTTCCTTCTTCTCCTGCTCATACTTGTATTTACTAAAGTCCATAACGCGGCAGACCGGCGGTTTGGCTGCCGGAGCGACCTCGACTAAATCCAGCCCGCTTTCTTCGGCACGGCGGACACCTTCCTCGACGGACGCCACTCCCAGCTGTTCGCCATTTTCCCCAATGAGCCGGATTTTCTCGGCTCGGATTCGCATATTTATTCTGACCTCTTTCAAGGTATTAAATCACCTCCTGTGATTTGGTTTTAATTTCCTGTTCCAGTTTCGTGATTACGTTTTCCAACTGCATTGCCCCCTGGTCGCCGCCCTTGCGTGAACGCAGGGCCACTTCCTGGCGCTCTTGTTCCCGCGCGCCGACAATCAGCATGTAGGGCACTTTTTCCTTTTGCGCGTCGCGAATGCGTTTCTGCATCGATTCCGAACGCCCGTCGAGCTCGACGCGGATTTCTCTGGCTTTAAGCGCGGCTTCAATTTCCCGGGCATAGTCTTGTTGGGCGTCGGTAATCGGAATAACCACCGTCTGCACGGGCGAGAGCCACAAAGGAAACGCGCCGGCGTAATGCTCAATCAATGCGCCTAAGAAACGCTCGAGGCTACCCAGGATCACCCGATGCAACATTACCGGACGGTACTCTTTACCGTCTTGCCCGACGTAGGTTAGCTCAAAACGCTCGGGCAGCGCGAAATCACACTGAATGGTAGCGCACTGCCAGGCCCGGCCTAAGGCGTCTTTCAATTTGATGTCGATCTTCGGGCCATAAAAAGCGCCTTCGCCGGCATTGATTTCGTAAGGTTGTTTACGCGCTTTCAGGGCGCTCTCCAAGGCCGCGGTCGCCTTTTCCCAGTCTTGATCACTGCCGATTGACTGCGGCGGGCGCGTGCTTAATTCCACGTCGTAACCGCTAAAACCGAAGTCCTTGAGCGCGTCGTCGACAAATTCAATTACGCCGTTAATTTCTTCCTGCAGTTGCTCTGGCCGGCAAAAAATATGCGCATCATCCTGGGTAAACCCGCGCAGGCGCAAGAGGCCATGTAATACGCCGGACTTTTCGTGGCGATAGACCGTACCCAGCTCAAAAAGCCGCAGCGGCAAATCGCGGTAGCTGCGAGTCTGGGATTTATAAATCAGCATATGCCCGGGGCAATTCATCGGTTTGACCACGTATTCCTGGTCTTCAATTTTAAAAATGTACATGTTATTTTTGTAATAATCGTAATGGCCGGAAGTGATCCAGATATCGCTTTTTGAAATATGCGGCCCCAGTGCCAATTGGTAGCCGCGCTTTAAGTGCTCTTTACGTTCGTAGTCTTCAATGATTGAACGCACCAGCGCTCCCTTGGGGTGGTAAAGCACCAAGCCCGGACCAGCCAGTTCGGGAAAACTGAACAGCCCCAACTGCGGACCTAACACCCGGTGGTCGCGTTTTTTACCTTCGGCCAAAAGAAATAGATGCTGATCGAGAGCTTTTTTGTCGTCGAAGCAGGTCCCGTAGATGCGCTGGAGCATCGGGTTATTTTCATTGCCCCGCCAGTAGGCCCCAGCCACGGAAAGCAGCTTAAAATATTTTATTTTCCCCGTCGATTCCACGTGCGGACCGCGGCAAAGGTCGACAAAGTCGCCGCTTTTGTAAATCGAAACCTGTTCGTCGGTGATTCCGGCGATCAGCTCTAATTTATATTTTTCCTGCCGCTGTTTAAACAGTTCGTTCGCCTGGAACTTAGTCAGCATTTCCTTTTTAAAAGGGTGGTCCTGGCCGATAATTTTGCGCATCTGCCCTGCGATTTTCTCTAAGTCTTCGGCGGAAAAGGTCTGGGCGCTGTCAAAATCATAGTAAAATCCGCTATCGATCGCCGGGCCAATCCCCAATTTAGTGCCGGGAAAAAGCTCTTGTACAGCCTGGGCCATCACATGCGAACAACTGTGCCTTAGTGTTTGTAAGTCCATCGTTCCTTTTTAATAATATGGTGGGCGGTACAGGATTCGAACCTGCGACCTCCACGATGTCAACGTGGCGCGCTAACCAACTGCGCCAACCGCCCCGATTAGTTGTTAGTGCCGAGAGTGGGACTTGAACCCACACGAAGCTAGGCTCCAACAGATTTTAAGTCTGTCGCGTATACCAATTCCGCCATCTCGGCCTAAGGCGGCTGTCGGATTCGAACCGACGAATAAAGGTTTTGTCCCGCAAAAATTAACCGTAACTTTGGAGGCGCGAACCGGATTCGCACCGGTGTACAAGGTTTTGCAGACCTCTGCCTAGCTTCTCGGCCATCGCGCCCTAATTTTTGCGGGATCCCGAATCACTAACTTCGGTCGGGACAGACCTCCCTCTTAGCCTATTGGCTAAGCCGCCGTGTTATCGATAAACCATCGACTCAATCTTATCCAGTAAAATCCGGGAAAGCCGGGCCTTGCTTACCGGCGCGAGCTTCAGCTGGCAGTCATTTTTATCCATAATCAGCGGGCTAATCTTAACTTTCCCAAACGGGTGACTTTTGTTCCGGATTTGAGTCGCAACAATAATGTCCAGATTTTTTTGCCGTAGCTTTTCCCGGGCGCGTCTTTCCAGCTGTTCGGTTTCCAAGGCAAAGCCAACGACGAGCCTAAGGCCTTTTTTACGCCCGCATTCTGCCAGTAGATCAGGGTTCTTTTCCAGCTCAAGCTGGATAATCTTTTTCCCAGCGCTTTTAATTTTTCTTTTTAACTGCGCCCGCGGACGAAAATCACAGACCGCGGCATTCATAATTAAACAATCGCACCAGGAAAAATGTTTACGCAGCAGGCCTCGCATTTCCCGTGCGGTTTCAACGATTAGCGTAGTAAAACCGGCGCTTCTCTGCGCCGCCTTCCCAACGGCAGAGGCACCCATCACCACCAGGACGCGATGGCCACGCCGGCGGGCCGCCCGGGCGATCTCCAAACCAAAAAATCCCGTCGCGTAATTGGAAACAAAACGTACCGGGTCAATTGGTTCGCGGGTTGCTCCGGCGGTAATGAGAATTTTTAGCGGCGCCTGGCGCTTGTTCATCGCAACAGTTTCAGCGCTTCACGCACAATCTCTTCTACCGAAGCAAGATGTCCTAACCCTTGGTCTTGACAAACCAGGCGCCCTCTCTTGGGCCCGATAAAACGGTATCCGATCTTTTTCAAACGCGCGATATTTTCTTGCGTCAGCGGATGCGTAAACATCTTCTCGTTCATTGCCGGGCAGATGGCTATCGGCGCGCGCGTAGAAAGCGCTAGTGCCGTCAGGGCATCGTCAGCAATCCCCGCGGCGAGTTTAGCAATAATATCAGCGGTAGCCGGTGCAATTAATAACAGGTCCGCGCGCTGGGCTAAAGACACATGCAAAGGGCTGATATTGTCCGCAAGCGCAAACAAGTCGCACACAACCTTATTCGCGCTTAAGCTCTGCAGTGAGAGCGGCGTAATAAAGTATTCGGCATCTTTGGTCATCACCGCGGTGACGTTGAGGTTATGCTCGCGGAGGCGGTTAATAATCTCGCCGGCCTTATACGCGGCAATGCTCGCCGTGACCCCTAAGAGGACTTCTTTCTTCTTCACCCCGCCCTTCCTTTCCCGGAGATGCCAATAAAAATATTGCTTTTGCTTAATTCCATCTGCATTGCCTAAACCTTTTTAGCCCCGCTTTGCTTGCTATGCATTGCCTGTTTAGGAAGGGCGGGGTTCACTTGCCCTTCACGCTTCTGGTCAGCCTAATTTTATCCTGGGCGATCTCTTCTAAAGCTACCGAGGTGACCTTTTCGTGGTCGGCCTCGATCATTCTTGGCGCGCCGGCATTGATATCGGAGGCGCGGTGAGCGGCCATCACCACCAGCTTATAAAGACTACCCGTTTTCTCCAAAAGCTCTTGTATCGGTACATATGACATTTTACTTACCTCTTTCATGCACAATAATTCTTTTCAATTTTCGTAAACTCTCGGCGATGGTGTCGTTGACCACTACATAATCGTATTGCTGGATATTCCGCGGACTGATCTCTCTTTTTGCCAGCGCTAAGCGCCGAGTGATTTCTTTACCCGTCTCCGTAGAGCGGTGTTTCAGACGACGGCTTAGCTCCGCCAACGAAGGCGGTAAAATAAAAATAAATACTGCGGCTAAATCATGGCAGCGTTTAACTTTTAACGCCCCCTGTACATCGATCGCTAAGAGCACATCATTACCCCGGCGCAGATGCCGCCGCACAAAATCGCCCGGCGTGCCGTAGTAATTACCTAATACCTTAGCCCATTCCAGAAACTGGCGCGCGGCTTTCTTTTTTAAAAATTCTCCTTTCGTCAGAAAGAAATAATCCTCATCCTGGCGTTCTCCCGGGCGCGCAGCGCGGGTCGTTGCTGAAACTGAGCGCACCAATTTACGCTTGCCCAAAAACGACTTTAATAATTTCGCGCAAAGCGTGGTTTTCCCCGACCCCGACGGTGCGGATATTACAAAGAGCTTGCCGCTCATTTCGCCTCTTCCAGGCGCTGAGTAAGCGTTGCCGGCTGCATCCCCGAAAGGATCACGTGGCCGCTATCGGTAATCACAATAGAGCGCGTGCGCCGGCCGCTGGTGACATCGACCAATTTATGATTTTTTTGCGCTTCTTCGCGCAGCCGTTTCATTGGCGCCGCATGCGCGTCGGCAATGCAAACCACGCGCGCGGCGGCGACGCAGTTGTCAAAACCTAGATTGATTATCTTCATCTGTCCTTTTTTGGTTTAAGCTCTTGACGGCGTTGCCGCTATAATTGGGGACAGTCCCACAAGGCAATGGTTATTCGACGTTTTGTAATTGCTCGCGCAGCTTCTCAATCTGGCTCTTCATTTTGATCACCTGTGCGGAGATGCGAAAACTGCTGGCCTTGGCCCCAACGGTGTTCGCTTCGCGGAACATCTCCTGGGCAATAAAGTCCGCTTCCTTGCCCGCCTCCTTGGGGTTAGCCAGGGCATTGCGAAAGGCTTTAATATGGCTCACCAGGCGGGTCAGCTCTTCGGTCACGTCGCTATTGCGCACAAACAGGGCCACTTCCTCGGCAATACGGTCGTGGTCGAGATTTTTTGCCCCCGAGAGGTATTTTACTTTCTTAAATAAACTATCTTTATATTTTTCAATCACCTTGGGCAGGTGATTCTCAATATTTCTAACGTAGCCGTCGGTTTTATTTAGGCGTTTGATTAAATCTTTCTGCAGGCGTTTGCCTTCGGCGGAGCGCATCTGTTCTAATTTTTCGAGCGCCAGCTCCACCGCCTTGGCCAGGCCCGGCCACAAATCGCTATCCTGGTCCTTGGGCTGTTCAAAGGTCAGCACTTCCGGCAGAGCGATTAATTCGGCCAGACGCACATCGTCTTGTAAACGCAGGGATTTTTTTAGTTTAGCCAGTTCTTGGTAATATTTTTTTGCCAGCGGCAAGTTCAGTGAAAACATCGTCTCCTGTTTACGGCGTCGCTCCCAGGAGGCGCTTAAGGTAATCCGGCCGCGGTGCACTTTCTTTTTCAACAGATCGCGCACCCGATCTTCAAACATCGCCAGCTGGTTAGGCAGGCGGACCACGATATCAAAATATTTATGATTGAGGCTGCGCATCTCGACGATAAACGCGCCCTGCGCGCACAAATGTTGCCCCTTGCCGTATCCGGTCATACTTTTGATCATGCCCAGGCCTTTATTTTACAGGTTTTCATTTCCTCAATTTTTGTCGGGTACAATTCGAGGATGATCTCGTCGGGATCGAACCAAAGCTTAATTTCTCTTTCCGCCTCCGTAGCATCACTGGAGGTATGAATAACGTTTTCGTATACGCCCTTGGTCGTAATCCGGCCATAAGACCCGCGAATCGAGACCGGGTCGGCCTCCTCCGGGTTGGTTGCACCGGCCAACTGGCGCACTTTCGTAATCGCATTCTCGCCCCAGTAGACCAGCGCCAATACTTTGTGCCGCTGATGCATCTGGCCCTGAAGATACGTAATCAGGTCTTCAAAAAAAGGTTTATCTTTCATATGCCGATAATGCTCTACGGCAAGCTCCCGGCTAACCCGGCAAATCTTCGCGGCCACAATTTCTAATTTCGTTTCCGCCAGGCGGGTTAACACATTACCAGTAAGAGATTTTTTTAACCCATCGGGCTTAACCAAAACCAATGTTTGTTGATTCATCTCGCCCATTTTTCTTAACCCCTTGTATTTAAAATGTTATTTGGGAATAAAAAAGGTTACTAAATACCTTTAGTTAGGCCCTTCGCTAATATGGAATTGCGAAGGCCTACCCTTTAGGGTTAGCTATTTAGCGCGTTTTAGCAAATCGACCAGCCGTTCTAAATCGCTTAACGAATAATATTCGACCACAATCTTCCCGCGCTTACGAGCGGGGACGATGCGTACTTTTGTCCCTAAAACAAATTGGATCTGTTGCTCCAAATCGGTCAGGTGTGGATCGCGAACGAGCAGTTTTTTGTTCCGATGTTTACCGGCGCGCTGGCTAACCATATTCTCCAGCTCCCGCACGGAGAGCCGTTGGGCAATGGTGCGCTTAAAAAAGCTATCCTGCAAATTCAGCTCTTTAAGCGCCAAAATAGTCCGGGCATGGCCCATTGAAATCATCCCTTTACGCAAGCCGTTCTGAATTTCCACGGGTAATTTCAACAAACGTAAGGTGTTCGAAACCGAGCTGGAATCTTTGCCGACCAGGCGGGCGATTTTTTCCTGGGTTAAACCAAATTCATCAATTAATTGCTGGTAGGCCTGGGCCTCTTCTAAAGGATTAAGCTCTTCTCTCTGAATATTTTCAATCAGGGCCAGTTGTAAGGCCTCGGAATCATCCACATCTTTAATAATTACAGGCAGTTCTGTAAATCCTAATTTCTCGGCCGCCCGGAATCGACGCTCACCGGCAATCAGTTCATAGCCGTCTTTGCCCGGCCGAACCAATACCGGCTGAATCACGCCTTTTTCTTTAATCGAGGCAATAAGTTCGGCCATTTTTTGCGGGTCTTTTTCCTGCCGCGGCTGGAGTCGACTGACTTTAATATCTTTGATCGGCAGCTTCGTTACGCCGCCCGCTTGCTGAGTTAGCGTTTTTTCCGGCATCAACGCGCTTAATCCTTTTCCCAATGCTTTTCTCTCCATATGCCTTCCTCCCTTAATCAACGTATTGCGTCTTGCTTGTCCGAAGGAGCCGGCTTAATCTCGGTAATATTGGCCAATCGGTTCGGTAAAATATCGTGGCCCGTCGGTAATGCCGTTACACTGAGGTCTTCTTTGGTAATTTCGCGGCATAATTCTAAATATTTCTCGGCGCCGATCGATTTGCGGTCATATAAGGCGATCGGCTTACCAAAACCCGGGGCTTCGCTTAAGCGAATATTCCGGGGTATAATGGTAACGTAAACTTTCTCTTTAAAAAAAGAACGGGCCTCGGCGATAACTTCATTAGTAAGATTGGTGCGAAAATCGGCCATGGTCAAGAGCACGCCTTCGATTTCCAGATGCGGATTTAAATGGTCTTTGACCAGATTCATCGTGCGCGCTAATAGGCTTAACCCGACCAAGGAATAGTATTCACATTGCAGCGGAATGAGTACGGAATGCGCCGCAGTCAGGGCATTAATGGTGAGCAGTCCTAAGGAAGGCGGGCAATCGATAAAAATGTAGTCGTATTCGTGGCTAATGCGCTCCAGGGCCTTTTTCAGGCGCGTTTCACGGCCGATCACCCCGACCAGTTCGACCTCGGCGCCAGTCAGGTCGATATGCGATGGAACGGCAAACAACCCGGGAATCTCTGTAGGCACAATGACTTCTTCAATCGCTGTTTCTTCCAGGATGGCATCGTAGAGGCTAAATTTAAGCTCTTTAGGATCAATACCTAAACCGGTGGTAGCATTACCTTGTGGGTCGGCATCGATTAATAAAATCTTCTTTTGCGCCAGGGCTAAAAATGCGCAAATATTGATGGTAGAAGTAGTTTTGCCTGTTCCGCCCTTTTGATTACAAACCGCAATTATCTTGCTCATAGACAATGGTCACTTTCAATCATTCCACGTGGAAACTTTTCACGTGGAAAGTCGAACTTGCCCTAATTATATGCTACTATATATAATAGCGTGCTTTTTGTCAAGCGAATTATTTTCTCTTCGTTTTCAAGGTAACCTTGATTCGCGCTGGGCTAGCCCCTTCCATTCCAAAAAGCCCTTTATTTTCTTCACTTAAAATGTTAACCGTAACCTCTTTACGGGTAACGCCTAGTCTTTCCAAGGCAATTTTTAACGCTTCTTCGTAATTTTTACCTTCTACTTCAATGCTGTCCACTAGGTCTTCACCACCTTAGGCGCCTACCGCTGGCACGGTCTTCTTCTTTAATAACATTTGATGCGCCGCAGTAACGATATTAAAGGTCAACCAGTAAAGCACCACGCCCGAAGGCAGGCTGGCAAATACCCAGGTGAGCATTACCGGCATCATTATCGCCATCATTTTGGCCTGGTCCTGCTGCGCTGAACCGGTAGTGCCCAGGCCGGTTAATTTTTGCTGTATATACATGCTGACGCCCATCAAAATCGGCAAGACATAATATGGGTCCTTATCGGATAAGTCCGTAATCCAGCCAATAAAGGGGGTACCGCGCAGTTCAATCGAGTTATATAATACCGCGTAAAGAGCAAAGAAAACCGGCATTTGCAGCAGCATCGGCAGGCAGCCGCTTTGGCAACTGGCCATCGGGTTAACCCCTTTTTTCTTATAGAATTCCATGATCTCTTTGTTCAGCCGTTGCGGGTTATCTTTATATTTGAGGCGTAAGGCCTCTAATTCCGGCTGGATGGTTTTCATTTGTTCCTGCATCTTCTGCATCGCCTCAAAACTGCGGTGGGTAAGGGGATGAAAAACAACCTTCGTGGCGATACAGAGCAGAATGATCGCCCAGCCGAAATTACCGGTCCATCTCGAAAACAAAACCAAGGCCGCATAAATCAATTTGGCAATAGGACTAAATAGTCCGTAATCAATGGTTTTCCCTAGGGTTGCGTCAACGGTTTTTAAATCACTCTTCTTTTTCGGCCCCATATAAAGTCGGAACGGATAAACGTTATCGCTGACTAAGGACATTTGCAGCGCGGTCTTGTGTTCCTGTTCGTTTTTCTCAACAACAGCCATTTGTGGTTTTTGCCCCGGGATCAGCGCCGCCAAAAAATATTTGTTTTCCAGCCCGGTCCAAACCACCGTGCCCTCGCTAAGTTCCCGACGGACAAACAGCGCAGCTTCCTGCTTGGTGAACTTTTCGGTACGGACCCATTTTTGCTGACCATTATCAAAGCAGGTCACCGGACCATGGTAGGACTGCATTTTTTTATCTTGAGACGATTGTTCCAGTCCTACGTCGGGCCCCACTGAAACTAAGAAGCTATTTTGCGGGAAATCAGCAGCGGAAAAACCATGTAATTTGATATCTAACCCCATAATATAATTAGAGTTATCGAAATGATAGCTCTTTTCCAACTGTCGGCCCTGCGGATCGGTATAAGAAAAGGTGATTGTGCCTTGAGGATGGTTGGGATCAAGTTTTAACTGTTGTTGGGAAAAGCGGTATTGGGCACTGTTAAATTTTTGGCTGATAGTTTCGTTACCGGGAATAATGAAGGCCGGGGAGAAGTCAGCGTCGAGCACCGCGGCTAAAGAGACTAGCTCGGCCATTTGCGGGGACTGTTCGTATTTGGCCAGGAGCGTCTGGAGTTTATTTTTTTGCCGCTGCCAAAGCCCACTTTTTTCCTGGCCGTTACGGGTAATCAGATTGTCCAACTGAGCCAGCTGCTGATTCACCGCGCTGGATACAACCTTGGCCTCGGGGTAATTTTTGAGCTGATAGCTCTTAATCCTTGCGCCGCTTGATGTTATAATAATCTTCGCCCGGTCGGTTTCGACAACAATATCCTCCGCGCCGGCTAAAAATTGTTGGGCTTCGCTGGGTGCCGGTTTGGTCAAAGTGGGACTAGGCAGAACCGTTTCTTTCCCAACCTCTTGCGGCTGGACCTGTTGCGACAACAGCGGTTTAGGGGGGTATTTTTTTGCTAAATAATAATTATAACCTATTATAACTAAAAGAGAAAGAAAAAAAGCCAAAGCTGTACGCTTGCCCATGGAAACTCCTTAATTTAGGGGGTCATAAAAAAAAGAATGGTCAAAGGGGTGACAACGCAGAAGGCGCCTGATAGTCAACACCAATCCCCGGGTAAAGCCTTTTTTGGCAAAGGCCTCGCGGGCATAACAGGAACAGGAAGGATAAAAGCGGCATCTAGGTAACATTAAGCAAGACAAGAAGTTACGATAAAAATCGATCAGGATAACCACCGCTCGCGAGAGCAAACTATTTATTAATTTAATAAAGCCCACTATTAACATTATTAAGTAAAATTCCCGCTTTTTTGGCTAAATCCAGTAATTCTTGAGCTAGTTGCGCAAAGGTGGTCCGCTTTTCATCAAAGCGTTGGGAGACGATCACCAGGTCGTATCCGGCAGCAAATTGCTGTTTATGCCGGCGATAGGCCTCGCGCAGGCGGCGCTGAATTAAATGGCGCTGCGTGCTCAGCTTAAATGACTTTTTTCCGACGGAAAGCCCTAACCGGGTCTGTTCTAAGCGGTTAGGGGCGCAAAAAAGAATTAAATACCGCCCGCGGAATTTCCGCCCCCGGGCATAGGTTTCTTGAAACTCGCCTCGGCGGCAGAGCTTTTGCGCGGAACGTGCCGGGTGACCAGCCTTCATACGGTCAGGACTTTTCTACCCTTACGGCGGCGACGGGCAAGGACTTTCCGGCCATTTGCCGTGCGCATCCGCCGGCGAAAACCGTGCTTATGCTTTCTTTTCAGATTAGATTTGCAGCGTAGAGTCTTTTTCATATGTGAACAGAAATTATAACATAAAAAATTTTTTAGTCAAGCAAAATATGCGTTTTTTAAAAATTTACTTGCAAATGGAATTTGGCTTTGTTATAATAACCAATCATTTAAGCGAATTGTGGATAACTTGTGTATAAACTGGTGACGAAATGAGCGATGACATTGTCCGTCTTTGGCAAAAGGCCTTGGAAATAATCAAAGATCGCCACGGCAGCGATACTGTTGAGACCTGGTTCCGCCCAATTAAGGCCCAGAGTTTCTCCGAAGGTACCCTGACCCTGGAGGTCCCGAATAAATTTTTCCAAACCTGGATTAAAGAGCATTACTTAAGTGCGATCGAAGAGGCGATTAAGTCAATCACGCAACAGAATGTCGTGGGCATCGAGTTTACCGTGGCCCAACAAGACCTCTCGGCGCAACCCTCAGCCGAAGAGCAACCTAAACCCAAAAGGTGGTTTTTCCGTCCCGGCCCCAAGCCACCGGTAGCGCCCGGGGAGACCTTGGATTTGAATCCCCGCTTCAGCTTCGAAAACTTTGTCGTCGGCCCGAGCAACCGCTTTGCCCATGCCGCCTGCCTGGCGGTAGCGGAATCTCCGGCAAAATCGTATAACCCCTTATTTATTTACGGGGGGGTGGGCCTGGGCAAAACACACCTGATGCAGGCCGTGGGCAGCTATATTTTACACCGCGACGCCCAATTAAAAATCACTTACATCTCCAGCGAAAAATTTACTAACGAGCTGATCAGCGCTATTCAGCACCGGACCACCGCTGAATTCCGCCAGAAATACCGCAACGTCGATGTGCTCTTAATCGATGACATCCATTTTATCGCCGGCAAGGAAGCGACGCAGGAAGAATTTTTTCATACCTTTAACACGCTCTATGATGCGCACAAACAAATTGTGCTCTCCAGCGACCGTTTTCCCAAAGACATCCCCGGCCTGGAAGAGCGGCTGGTTTCGCGTTTCGAGTGGGGCCTGGTCACCGACATCCAGCCTCCGGATTTAGAGACCCGCGTGGCCATTTTAAGAAAAAAGAGTGAGCAAAACGGTATCGTTGTTCCCGACGATGTGATGAACTTCATCGCCGACCGGGTGCGGATGAATATCCGCGAGCTGGAAGGGGCATTGGTACGCGTGGCCGCCTATTCGTCATTGACCAACCAAAAGATTACCTTAGATCTGGCTTATTCGGTACTCAAAGACATGTTCCTGGAAGAAAAAAAGGTTTCCATCGACAGTATTCAGAAAAAGGTGGCCGCCCATTTTGATATCCGCCTAATGGATATGAAGGCAAAGAAGAGAAGCCGGGCCATAGTCTACCCGCGGCAAATCGCGATGTATTTGGCCCGCTCGCTAACTGATTATTCTTTACCGGAAATTGGGGAATATTTTGGCGGTCGAGACCATACTACTATTCTGCATGCCTACGAAAAAATAGCGACCCAAGTCAAAAAAGACCGCAACCTTCAAGAAACAATGAAGAAGCTGACGCTGGATATTAGGAGTGGGTAGCGTGTGGACAGCCGTCGCTGGTTGACCCCAAGAAGGGTTTTGTGGATAAGTTGTGGATAAGTTTACAAGGTCATCAACAGGATAGCAATGTTGTTATTGCTTAAATTCATTGTGGTAAAATAGATATTCACAATTTCCAAGGTCTTACTAATACGACTACTATTTTTCTATTAGATATTAACTATACAAACAATAGCACCTTGTATAAAGGGGATAACAATGAAGGCAATAATTGGAAAAGAGGTTTTAGTAAAGGCAATTCAGGTATTACAAAGCGCAGTTTCCGCCAAAGCCACCCTACCGATTCTTTCTAATTTTCTCATTGAAGCCCAAAAAGGAAAGATTTATATGGCCGCCACCGATTTAGATGTCGGGATCTCCCTGACCATCGAGGCTGAGGTAATTGAAGAGGGGGGTATTACCGTGCCCGCCAAAAGATTCTCCGATATTGTCAAGGATTTACCCGAAGGTAATGTTGATATTCAGGTGCGGAAAAATAATTCTATTTCCATTGAATCTAAAAAATGCTTCTTTAAGTTAATGGGTCTACCTAAAGAAGAATTCCCCAAACTGCCCAAGCTCCAGGATAAAGAGACCTTAGAAATCAGCCAGCCGTTTTTGAAAAATATGATCGCGCTGACCTCCTTTGCGGTGTCGCACGACGAGACTAAGTATATCTTAAATGGGGTGTTGTTTGTGGTGAAAGGAAAAAAAATACGCCTGGTTGCCACCGACGGACGGCGCCTGGCATTGATGGAGCGGGACTTAGAAATCAGCGCCGATTTTCAAAAGGAAGTAATTGTGCCGATTAAGGCCATCCAGGAACTGATGCGCAACCTCAAAGACGAAGGGACGCTAAAAATTATTTTTGGCGAAAACCAAATTTCTTTCCAGTTTGATAATATTGTGCTGATCTCCCGGATTATTGAAGGGCAATTCCCCAATTACGAACAGGTCTTGCCGAAAGAAAGCAAGGAGAAAATCGTTATCGACCGGGAAACTTTTCTTTGGGCAACAAAAAGAGTAGCCAACCTCACCTCGCCGGACTCGCAATCAATCAAAATCGACCTATTTAAAGACAAGATTATCTTTTCCAAGAATAGCCCGGATATGGGTGAGGCCAAAGAGGAAATTGACATCGAACATAAAGGCGAAGAATTTTCGGTGGGCTTTAATCCCCAGTATTTGCTCGACGCGCTCAAGAGCCTTAAAACGCAAACCGTGAGCCTAGAGTTGACGGGGCCGGAAAGTCCGGGTATAATTAGGACCCAAGAAGAATATATTTATATTGTTTTGCCGATGCAGCTTTCTTAAAGCATGAGCAAAAGCCAGCCCCAGCCAATCAGTGAGCTAGTCCAGAAGGTGGTGGAACAATTGGCCCGGGAAAGAAAACACAAGACCAGGACATTGGCCGGGCTTTGGCGCAACGTTGCTGGGAAGGACCTCGCCCGGCATTCCCGCGCGCTCGGGATTAAAAAAGGCACACTACAGGTCCAGGTAGAAGATTCGGCCTGGCTCTATCAGACCAATCTGAAAAAAGACGAGATTTTGGCGGCGCTGCAAAAGACCAAGGGGTATGAACAGATCCAACAGTTGCAATTAAGAATAGGAAAGACTTAAAAACTACTATGGTTAAATCCGAAGAAAAACCGCTGCATAAATACGACGCCACGACCATCCAGGTCCTCGAAGGCGTGGATGCGGTCCGCAAGCGCCCGGCGATGTATATCGGCGATATTTCCACCGCGGGCTTACACCACCTGGTATACGAAGTCTGTGATAATTCCATTGATGAGGCGATGGCTGGTTTCTGCAGCAATATCCACGTGACCATTCATGCTGATCATTCGGTCTCGGTTTTGGATGACGGCCGTGGCATCCCCGTAGATATGCATAAGACGCAAAAGAAGCCCGCCGTAGAGGTGGTGCTCACCACCCTGCACGCTGGGGGCAAATTCGATCACCGCGTGTATAAGGTCGCCGGAGGTTTACACGGCGTAGGGGTGAGCGTGGTTAATGCGCTTTCTGAATGGCTGGAGGTTGAAGTCCGTCGCGACGGCAAGGTTTACCATCAGCGCTATGAACGTGGTCGTACCGCCAGTAAGCTCACCGTAGTCGGCAAAAGTACCAAGACCGGCACACAGGTAACCTTTAAACCGGACAAGGAAATCTTTGGGCCCAAACCGCGCTTCAGTTTCGATATCCTTTCACAGCGGATGCGCGAACTGGCCTTTTTAAATAAAGGCGTCACGATTATCCTCGAGGAAGAAGATACGGACAAGCGCGAAGAATTCCATTTTACCGGTGGGCTGGTTTCGTTCGTCGAGCACCTCAATAAGAACAAAAACCCTTTACACAAAAAGGTGATTTATTTTTCCGGCGAAAAAGAAGATGTCAAAGTAGAAGTGGCGATGCAGTATAACGACGGTTACGCCGAAACCATTTTTTCCTATGCCAACAATATTAATACCATCGAAGGGGGAACGCACTTAAGCGGTTTTAAATCGGGGCTCACCCGCTGTATTAATCAATTTTGCAAGAACAAGAACCTCTTAAAAGGAGAGACTACACTCTCCGGTGAGGATGTGCGCGAAGGGCTCACCGTTGTAGTGAGCGTAAAAGTCTTAAACCCGCAATTTGAAGGACAAACTAAGGCCAAGCTGGGGAACTCCGAAGTGTCCGGCGCCGTAGAGTCGATCGTCAACGAATCGATGGGAACGGCCCTGGGGGAAAACCCTTCGATCGGCAACGTCATTGCCGACAAAGCTATCGTCGCCTCGCGGGCCCGCGAGGCCGCGCGCAAGGCCCGGGAACTCACCCGCCGCAAAGGGGCCTTGGACTCCGGGGGTTTGCCCGGGAAGCTGGCCGATTGCTCCGAGAGCGCACCGGAGCTGTGTGAGCTTTATATCGTCGAAGGCGATTCCGCAGGGGGAAGCGCTAAACAGGGACGCGACCGCCGCTTCCAGGCGATCCTACCGATCAAAGGCAAAATCATCAACGTCGAAAAGGCCCGTTTAGATAAGGTGCTCAGCAATGACGAAGTGCGCACGATCATTACGGCTTTAGGAACAGGGGTCGGACAGGAAGAGTTTGATCTTTCAGCTTTACGCTACCATAAAATAATATTAATGGCCGATGCCGATGTGGACGGAAGCCATATCCGCACGCTATTATTGACCTTTTTCTACCGGCAGATGCCGGAATTGGTCGAAAAAGGGCACATCTACATTGCTCAGCCGCCGCTTTATAAGATTAAAAGAGGTAAGCGCGAAGAATACATTGAAAGTGAAGAACGGATGAACGATTTACTTATGGAACTGGGCACTGAAGGAATGAGCCTAAAGCGGGTCAAAGATAAAAAAGTTTTTACGGAAAAACAAATTGAACGGCTGATCGAACTGTTAATGGAGATGGAAAGCCTTTCCCGGGCTATTGAGCGGAAGGGAGTGAAATTCGCTAATTACCTCGCTTTGAAACATCAAAAGACCAAAAAACTACCCCTTTTTAGGGTGAAAGTGGAGCAGAAAGACCAATTTCTCTATTCGGATGACGAGTTGGGTGACCTTACTGCCAAGGAAGAAAAGAAGCGCGGCAAGGACCTAGAGATAGATGCAGAAGGGGCTCCGGCCGAACAAAAGAAAGACCTGGATTTAGTCGAATTTTATGAAGCTCGCGAAATCGAAAAAATGCTTACCGAACTGAATAAGCTGGAGCTTGATGCCGTGGCCGATTATGAACGCCAGCCGCAGGAAGATAAAAAAGGCAAAGGCAAGCAAACTGAACCCGTGCCGCTTTACAAGGCCTGCTACGAGAAGGAAGAAAGAGTGATCTTTTGCTTAAGGGACCTCTTAAAGCTGGTTAAGGAGATGGCTAAAAAAGGGATGCAGATCCAGCGCTACAAAGGCTTGGGCGAAATGAATCCCGAGCAGCTTTGGGAAACCACGATGGACCCGCAGCGGCGCACAATTTTGAAGGTGACCCTGGAGGACGCGGTCAAGGCCGATGAGATATTTACCGTGCTCATGGGCGATGCGGTAGAGCCACGCCGGGAATTCATTGAAAAACACGCCCAGGAAGTACGAAACCTGGATATTTAACCAAGAAGGCGAACAAATGTATACGCAAGGCGAAAAAATAGTCCCCGTTTATATTGAAAAAGAGATGAAGGATTCCTATATCTCCTACGCGATGAGCGTGATCGTCGGCCGGGCCCTACCCAACGTGCGCGATGGCTTAAAGCCGGTGCACCGGCGCATCCTCTATGCGATGAAGGAACTCAATCTTGAGCACAATAAACCCTTTAGAAAAGCAGCGCGTATCGTTGGAGATTGTTTAGGAAAATTCCATCCCCACGGCGATATGGCCGTGTATGACTCCCTGGTGCGGATGGTTCAGGATTTTTCGATGCGCTATCCCTTGATTGAAGGCCAGGGTAATTTCGGCAGTATCGACGGCGATGGCCCGGCGGCAATGCGTTATACCGAGGCGCGGATGAGCGCGATTACCGAATGGATGCTCCAGGACCTCGAGAAGGAAACCGTTAGTTTTGTCCCGAATTTTGACGAGTCGCTGGTGGAACCAACCATCCTGCCGGCTACGCTGCCCAATCTTTTGGTCAACGGTTCCAGCGGTATCGCCGTAGGCATGGCGACGAATATCCCGCCGCACAATCTCAGTGAGGTCGTCGAGGGTATCAAGCTGGTGATCGATAATCCGCTCTGTGAGATCAAAGAGATTATGCGTCTGATTAAGGGCCCGGATTTTCCTACCGGCGGTTTTATCTGCGGTCGCGAGGGGATTAAAGAGGCCTACACCGGAGGTAGGGGCCGGATTAAAGTGCGGGCCAAGGCCAACATCGAGCAGCAGAAAAGCGGCAAGGAATTCATTGTGATTACCGAAATCCCTTATCAAGTTAACAAGACTAACATCTTGGAATCGATCGCCGCTTTAGTGCAGGACAAAAAGATCGAAGGCATTGGCGATCTTCGGGACGAATCCGATAAAGACGGTATGCGTATTGTCGTTGAGCTGCGCCGCGGGGCGAACGCCCAGATTGTCCTCAACCAACTCTTTAAACATACCCAGATGGAAGTAACCTTCGGCATTATCATGCTCGCCTTAGTGGAAAACCAGCCGCGGGTGTTAAATATCAAACAGCTACTCGAATTTTATATTGAACACCGCAAAGACATAATTGTCCGCCGCACGAAGTTTGAACTGCGTAAGGCCGAAGAGCGGGCCCATATTTTAGAGGGCTTAAAAATCGCCCTGAAGTTTCTTGATAAGGTGATTAAGACGATTCGTGAATCGAAGACTCCGCCGGTGGCGCGTGAGGCCTTAATAAAAAACCTTTCTTTAAGCGAGCGCCAGGCCCAGGCGATTCTGGAAATGCAGCTGCAGCGGCTCACCGCCTTAGAACGCGATAAGATTGACGCCGAGTATTTAGAGCTGATTAAAAAGATTGAAGAGTACCGCGCGATTTTGGCGAGTGAGAAAAAAGTGCTGGTGATCATCAAGGATGAACTCGATGAGCTGAAGAAAAAATTCGGCGATGAGCGCCGGACCCAGATTGTCGGTGCAATCGAGGATTTGGAGATTGAGGATTTCATTGCCGAAGAAGATGTCATCATCACCATCAGCCATCAGGGATATATCAAACGCCTACCCGTGTCGTCCTATCGGCGCCAACGCCGTGGCGGAAGAGGGGTGTCGGCGATGGAGACCAAGGAAGAGGATTATGTCGAACACCTCCTTATGGCCTCGACGCACGAATTCCTGCTGTTCTTCACCAATAAAGGCAAGGTTTACTGGTTAAAGGTGCACGAAGTCCCGCAGGCGGGGCGGCTTTCCAAAGGCAAGGCGATTGTTAATCTCTTGCAGCTGGAAACGGGTGAAAAAATTTCGGCGCATGTGCCGGTGAAAGAATTCAAAGCGGATCAATTTTTGGTGCTGACCACCAAACAAGGGCTGATTAAAAAGACCTCCCTCGATGTCTTTGGCAATCCGCGTAAAGCTGGTATCGTGGCGGTTTCCCTGGAAGATAAAGACGAGCTGATTACCGCCGCGCTTACCGACGGAAAACAAGAAATTCTTTTGGCGACCAAAAAAGGCATGGCCATCCGCTTTAAAGAAGACGATGTACGTGAAATGGGCCGCTCGGCTAAAGGAGTACGCGGGGTGCGCCTGGCCAAAGGGGATGAAGTAATCGGCATGGAAGTAGTCAACCCTCAGGCCGCCTTGCTCACGGTCACCGAGGATGGCTTTGGTAAACGTACCTTATATAAAGAATACCGCCTGCAATCGCGCGGCGGCAAAGGTATTATTAATATTAAAGCCACCAAAAAAGGCGGGGACGCCGTTGGCTTAAAATCAGTTACCGATGACGACGAGGTAATGGTGATTACGCAAAACGGCATGCTCGTGCGTTGCCCGGTGAAAGATATGCGTACCGTCGGTAGAAATACTCAAGGGGTGCACCTGATTCGCCTGGAGGAGAAAGACCGCGTCTCAACGGTTACCTCCGTCGTGAAAAGCGAAGACACCGCCGGCGAAGAGGCGGAAGAATAATTAAAGCGACCCCATCGTCTAGTCTGGCCTAGGACAAGAGCTTTTCAAGCTCTCGACCGGGGTTCAAATCCCCGTGGGGTCGCCAAGTTCTCTTTAAAAGGAGCGGCCAGGGATGGATAGTTTTGCGATTACCAACGCCAAGATTATTCTCCCCGATAAGGTTATTTCCGGCGGCGCTCTGATTGTTAAAAACGGCAAAATCGCCGCGGTTAGAACAGCAAAACAATATCCCCGAGGCCTTGAAACTATCGACGCGCGGGGATATTTTGTCGCACCCGGTTTTATTGATTTGCATATTCACGGCGATATTGCTAGAGTTTCCCGGCAGCAAAGCGCCGGAGGCACAACCGGCTTTTTGGCGACGCTGCATCCGGCCAAGCCGAAAGCTCTTTTGGTGAATATCGCCCGGGCCTTGGGGCAAAAAGAAAAAGCCGTGGGCGCGCGGCTGCTCGGCATTCGCCTGGAAGGGCCATTTTTAGCCCGCGCCTTTTGCGGTGCGTTGTCCGCGCAATGCCTGCGTGCCCCTACTGTTGACGAAATTAAAAAGATCATTCAGGCCGGCGGGCGGGATTTAAAAATGATGGTCATCGCTCCCGAGCTCAACGGGGCGCTCGCGGCCATTCGGCGGCTCAAGGGGTGTGGCATCGTGGCCTCGCTGGGTCATTCCGGCGCCAGTTATGAGCAGGCCGAGCGCGCAGTCCGAGCCGGCATTACTCACGCCACGCATACTTTTAATCGGATGAGTGGCTTCGACCACCGTGCGCCGGGGGTGTTGGGCGCGGTGTTGACCGATGAACGCGTTGCTGCCGAGGTAATTGCCGACGGCGTTCATGTGCATCCGGTGGCGCTTGAGGTCTTATGGCGCTGTAAAGGGCAAAAGAGGCTAATGCTCGTTACCGATTCAACTCAGGCCCAAGACCATCCGGTCAAGAAACGCCGCGGCGATGTCTTTGTCTTGCCCAACGGCACTCTTTACGGCACGCACTTGACATTGATCAAAGCGGTGAAAAATGCCCGCGCTTTTTTACCGATCACTTTGCCTGAGGCGGTGCGCTTAGCAACGCTCAATCCGGCGCGGGTCTTAGGAATCGAACAGCGTAAAGGCAGTATCGCCGTCGGCAAAGACGCCGACCTGGTCATCTTTGACCGGCGATTTCGCGTGCGCGCGACTATAGTAGAAGGAAACGTTGTATACAACCGTAGCCTTAAGGGTCTGTCCCCAACCCAATAATTAGCAAAAGTAAGGGGACTGACCCAATCCACAGATAAGCATTGCCAAGGTAGTTAAGCCAAAAAGGATAGCGAGCCAAATATGTGCGGAATAGTCGGATATAGCGGAAAACGCCAGGCCCAGGAAATTTTAATCAACGGCTTGCGCCGCCTGGAATACCGGGGCTATGATTCCTCAGGGATAGCCATACTGAACGTTAAAGAGAAGAAGTCGCGGGTGGTGACGCTGCAAATCCAAAAGCGTGCCGGCAAGCTCAGTGTGCTCCAGGAGCTGTTGGCCAAGAAGCCGCTGGCGGGCAATCTCGGCATCAGTCATGTGCGCTGGGCCACCCACGGCATTCCCAATACGGCCAATGCCCACCCGCATTGCGATTGTTCTGGGCGGATTGCCTTGGTCCACAATGGTATTATTGAAAATTACGAGCAGTTGAAAGAAGGGCTGTTAAAGGAAAAGCACCGCTTCCGCTCCCAGACCGATACCGAGGTATTGGTGCACCTGATCGAAAAATATTATCGCGGAAATCTCGAGGATGCCGTGCGCCAGACTATAAAACAGGTACGCGGTACTTATGCCATCGCGGTAATTTCCAAGGATGAGCCGAATAAATTGGTCGGTGCCCGTTGCGGCAGCCCGCTTATCGCCGGGTGTAATGCCGATGAAGGCTTCTTGGCCAGCGATATCCCCGCGCTTCTGGACTACACCAAAGAAATAGTCATGCTAGATGACGGAGAGATAGTAGTTTTGACGCCAACCACCCTGGAGGTATACGATGCCAAGAAGGGCGAGCGTGTGGCTAAAGAAAAGGTAAAAATTAGCTGGGATGCCGCGCAGGCGGAAAAAGAAGGTTATCCTCATTTTATGCTCAAGGAGATCCACGAACAGCCCAAGGCTATTCGCAACACGTTGCTGGGCCGGATTTCCCCGCGTAAAGATGCGGTTGTACTTGCCGAGCTCAAAAGCCTGGAAAAAAACCTCGCGGCAATGAAGCGCATCGTAATTATCAGTTGCGGCACCGCTTGGCATGCGGGATTGGTGGGTAAATATATGATCGAAGAGTGCGCGCGTATCCCGGTGGAGGTGGACACATCGAGTGAATTTCGTTACCGCAGCCCGATTATCGACGCCGATACCATCGTCATGGCAATTTCCCAGTCCGGAGAAACCGCAGATACCTTGGCGGGAATACGCGAGGCCAAAGAAAAAGGGGCGAAAGTGATTTCGATCTGCAATGTCTTAGGCAGCTCGGTGACTCGTCAATCCGATGCCGTGCTCTATACGCACGCTGGGCCGGAAATCGCCGTGGCCTCAACCAAGGCCTATACCTGCCAGCTCATTGTGATATATTTGTTTGCGCTCTATCTGGCCGCGCTGCGTAACAGCTTAAGCGCCAGCCGGGTTAAAGAATTGATTGCGGAGTTAGAAAAAATCCCGGAATCAATTGAGGCTATCCTTAAAGACAAGAAGGTAATTCTGGAGTGTGCCCGCCGCTATAATCATTCCTTCGGTTTTCTCTATTTGGGGCGTGGCATCAATTTCCCCACCGCGCTCGAAGGCGCCTTAAAGATTAAGGAAATTTCCTATATTCACGCCGAAGGCTATGCCGGGGGAGAAATGAAACACGGACCGATTGCACTGATTAACCCGCATCTTCCCGTGGTCTGCATTGCCCCAGAGTCACACGTGCACGATAAAATGCTGTCCAATATCCAGGAAATCAAGGCGCGAAAAGGTATTGTGATTTCTCTGGCCACCGCAGGCGACCAGCTCGTACCCCATCATTCTAACCACGTAGTCTATCTGCCCCCGACCGATGAGCTGTTCTCGCCGTTGTTAACGGTAATTCCCCTTCAGTTGCTGGCGTATTATATTGCCACCAAACGCGGTTGCGATGTTGATCAACCGAAAAATCTCGCCAAAAGCGTAACGGTAGAATAACAACAAAATATGCTCTATATCGTCGCTACCCCCATCGGTAACCTCAAGGACGTTTCATTGCGGGCGCTGGAAGTGCTCAAGTCCGTCAATCTGATTGCCGCCGAAGATACACGCCACACCCGCAAGCTTCTGGCGCATTATGATATCCATACGCCGCTGACCAGCTATTTCGAACACAATAGTCTGGCCAAGGGCCCCTATCTCGTTCGTCTTTTGCAGGAAGGCAAGCAAATCGCCCTGGTCAGCGACAGCGGCACCCCGGGTATTTCCGATCCCGGGTATCGGCTGATCGAGCTGGTCATCGCCAATGGTATTGCGCTGACGGTTATCCCCGGGCCAACGGCCCTGATCGGCGCCTTGGTGGTATCGGGCCTGCCGAGTGACCGCTTCGTTTTTGAAGGGTATCTGCCGGTCAAGGCCGGTGCACGCAAAAAAAAGATCGCCGAGCTCTCTGAGCAAACGGCTACCGTAATCTGTTATGAGTCGCCCTATCGGGTGCTGAAAAGCCTGCAGGACTTAGCCGATCTTTTAGGCGAGCGAGAGATTGTGATTGTGCGCGAACTGACTAAAAAGTTTGAAGAGATTGTCCGCGGCAGCGCCCAGGCCGTGCTTGCGCATTTCACCAGCCATGCCCCGCAAGGTGAATTTGTCATCGTGATTAGAGGAAAAGGAAAATGAACCCCGCCCTTCCTAAACAGGCAATGCATAGCAAGCAAAGCGGGGCTAAAAAGGTTTAGGCAATGCAGATGGAATTAAGCAAAAACAATGTTTTTATTGGCAACGCCGGGAAAGGAAGGGCGGGGTGAAAGCATTCCTGGCGTGCCTGGTGATTATTGTTGTTGGACTGGCTGGCTATGCCAATGTGCTTGGCGGCGGGTTCGTCCTGGACGACCGCTATCTGATTAAAGAAAACCCGCGCATCGCTCAAGCGCAATCTTACGGAGAACTCTTTACCCAGGAAGTTGCGTCGAGCCCGCAGCGCCCTTATTATTTTTACCGCCCGCTGACCATGCTCAGCTATGCCTGGGATTATGCCTGGTGGCACTTAGACGCGCGCGGCTATCATCTGACTAATGTGCTCTTGCACATCTTGGCAGCCCTGGCTTTATTTTGGTGCATCCAGCTGCTCTTCGGCGATAGGATACTTGCGCTCTTGAGCGCGGTATTATTTACGGCCCACCCGATCCAGACCGAGTGCGTAGCCTATATTTCCGGGCGGGCCTCACCCTTGGCGCTTTTACTGATGCTGCTTAGCTTTGGTTTGTATCTGCGTTATTACCAGAAGCCCCAGGCCTATGCGCGCTACGTGGCGATGCTAGTTTGCTACGCCGCGGCGCTGTTAGCGCACGAGATTAGCCTGGTATTGCCTCTTGTGCTGTTTTTCTATCACTACACCTTTAAAAAGATCATCCGCTTGACAGCATTGGCGCCTTTTTCAGTCCTGGCGCTGGGCTATTGCCTAGTACGCGTGATCTTTTTCCCGCAGCTTTTCCCACACCTGGCGGCCACGACGACGCTGTTGCAGAGGGTTCCCGGATTTTTAGCGGCGGTTAAAAGTTACGGGCGGCTGCTCTTTTTACCTTCACCTTTGCACATTGAATACGGCAACATTGGTTTTGGGTTTACCGACGAAATAGTAGCTACGGGAATGGCGATCTCCGGCGTGGCGGCGTTATTGTTATATGCCTTACGGAAGAAACGGCAGGAATCGGCGCTCTTCTTTGCGCTGGGCTGGTTTGTCCTTTGGCTCTTGCCCGTGTCCAACCTTTATCCGCTGGGCGCCTATATGGCCGAGCGCTGGCTCTATATTCCGGTAATCGGCTTTTGCCTGACGCTGGCCTTGGCCCTGCGCACGCTGTTGCGCCGGCGGCGCATCCGGCTTTTTGTTATAGCGCTGCAAGCCTGTTTATTGGCCTTTTATCTGCATCTGACTATCCGGCAGAATAGTTTTTGGCAGGACCCGATCGCCTTTTACACCCGGACCCTGAAGTTTGTCCCTAACGACGCCGGACTATACAATGAGCTGGCCTTGGCTTATTGTGATGCCCAAAGATACAAAGAGGCGCTACCTCTTTTTAGAACGGCCCTGGAGCTCAACCCGCAGTTCGCCGAGGTCTATTATAATCTCGGCAATGTCTACCGCCTGGCCGAGGAATTCGAACAGGCCGCGGCGCTCTACAGCAAATCGTTGCATATCGATCCTTATTATGACCAGGCGCACAATAACCTCGGTGTTACTTACTATGCCATGGGTAAAAACCGGGAGGCGCTGCTTAGTTTTGGCAATGCCTTGGCGCTGAATCCCCGTTTTGCTCCCGGTTATTTTAACCTGGGCAACGTCTATCGCAGCCTCGAAAATAACGAGGGGGCGATCGCCGCCTACAAAAAAGCCGTGGAACTCGATCCCCAAAATGCCGCGGCTTTCTTTAATCTGGGTAATATCTATCAGGAGCAGGGGGCCAATACCCAGGCCCAGGAAGCCTACAAAAACGCGCTCCGGCTCGACCCGAATAATGCCCGGGCGCATAACAACTTAGCGGTGGTGAGTTTTCGTCAGCAACAGTATGCCGCGGCGATTGAGCATTGCGATAAAGCCCAAAAGCTTGGTTTTGAAAACCCGGCGCTATTGGAAATACTCTCGCCTTATCGCGGAAGATAAGGTCCTTGACAAAAAGGCCAGGATATGGTATTATTTAAAGA
>JAZDHS010000046.1:0-12253 GCA_043805735.1 Candidatus Omnitrophota bacterium
ATCGGGTGCTTAGTCCCGTAATCAATAATATTACCGGCAATGGCCAGCTCAATTGCCGCTAACAGCGGATCCTTGGCTTTTTGCACTTTTTCTTTCAGGCGCGGATAGAGAGCAAGCGCCAAGGCATTGCTTTTTTTCTTAATCTCTTTAAAGGGGTCGTTGTTGCCGGTAGTTTTTCTCACCAGCCGGTAAAGGACCATCCCCATTGCCGTTGGGCATTGCCGCGTATCAAAGGAAAGCACTTTTTGGGCCAGCTTGCGCAAAATTTTTTTCTGCGTCTTTTTATCGGCCCCGGCCAAAACCGACGCATCCAGCGCCTGCTTAAAAAAACAGGGCACGCACTCCAGATAAGTGCGCATTTAAAGGCGGCCTCTTCTGGCCAGGGTATCTTTTTCGCTAAGAGGAGCTACCTTCTTGCGCCGGTGCTCGTAAGGAACACGCACTTTCGTCGTCCCAAATATCTTTTTTATCTTGGCCATTGCCCGCGGCGGAAGCGGTTTTACACGACAGGGCCGTGTAGCTGTGGTCAGATGAATCTCGTCCGGGTGAATCTGTTCGGCTAGGTGGGCAATCGCCGGCATAATTTGGGCATTTTCGCGCAGGCACATTATCTGCAGTACCAATTTTCCCCGGTAGTGCCCGCGAAAATCGATAATCCCTTTAAGGATTTTAGTCAAGGTAATCCCTGAGCCGGGGCGGTTGATCCGCCTTAAACTCACCTCGGAATCGGCATCGAGCTTAACTGCCACTAAGTCCGCCAGGCTTAGTTCTCTCTGGACGTCTTTCCTATATATAAGCGCTGAGCCGGTAAGCACGGCCACCGCTTCGGGACGAATTTGCTTAATCGCTTTAATCGCCTGGCCTAAATTTCTCGCCAGGGTCGGTTCGCCACTGCCCGAAAAAGTAATATAATCAATGTGCACCTTGGGCAGGGCTTTAATCTCGGCAATAATGGCGCTGGTGGGCACAAAGACTTTCCTCGCCAGGGCCGCTGGCTTCCTTGCGCCCAGTTGACAATAAATACAGTCCAAGGCGCAGTGCTTTTTCTCACCCCCTAATAAGTCGACCCCTAAAGAACTGCCTAATCTCCAGGAGGCAACCGGGCCATAGATATGTTTAAAGTGTTTAGACATGGTATATATATTTTATGCTAAATCGGCGGGATTGTGAACAGTTTTCTGGCGTTTTTCTTCCGGAACCACCAAAACGAAGGGGCGGCCGGAAAGCGGATTCTTTTCTACGACTACCACCGTATCATATACTTCTTCAATAATCGGATACGTTAACACTTCTGCGGGCGTTCCGCTTTTATATAACCTTCCCTGGCGCAAAAGCATCAGGCGCGAGCAATATTCGCTGGCAAGGTTCAGATCATGCAGGACCATGATTACCGTCAGCCCCAATTCTTTATTTAAACGTTTGACCAGGTCTAAAATGCCGACCTGATGCGTGATGTCCAGATGCGTCGTCGGCTCGTCGAGCAAAAGCAGCTTGGGTTGTTGGGCGAGGGCCCGGGCAATCAGGGCGAGTTGCCGCTCTCCCCCGCTAATCTGCGCCATCAACTTATCTTTTAACCCTAAGGTATCGGTTAAAAGCATGCTCCGGTGGGCAATTTCTAAGTCCTCTTTTGTTTCCAAAAACCGCCAGGCCTCAAAATAGGGAATTCGCCCCAAGAGCACAAATTCTTCGACGCTGTAATATCCCGCTTCCTGGGCCTGCGTGACTACGGCAATATTGCGCGCCAATTCCTTTACTCCTAATCGGGTAATTTCCTGGCCGTTCAAGAGAATCGCGCCCCGCAGCGGATTAAGGATGCGGGTGATCGCGCGCAACAAGGTTGTTTTGCCCGAACCGTTAGGGCCGATGATACCGACAATCTCGCCTTTGCCAACCGTAAAGCTGATCTCCTCCAAAACGCGGCGCGTGCCGTATCCGCAATTTAAAGAGCGAATTTCGAGCATCATCTTTCCCCGAAGGTAATTTTTCTTTTTGCCAGCGTATAGATAAAGAGGCTCCCGCCGATGATCCCGGTAATCACGCCCACCGGTAATTCTAGAGGGGCGATAATTGTCCGGGCCAGGGTATCGCAGAAAATCAGAAAGGCCGCGCCGCTTAAAAATGATCCGACTAAAAGGACGCGGTGGTCGTTACCGGTGAACAAACGGACAAAATGCGGAACCGCTAAACCAACAAACCCAATAATCCCGGCTACCGAAACGCTAAAACCGGTGAGCAAAGAAGCGATGATAAACAGCATCCGCTTGGTCTTCTCGACGTTGATACCTAAATGTAAGGCCTCTTCTTCACCTAAAGAAAGGGCGTTGAGGTCAAGGCAGAAAAAATAAGCAATGAGCAGCAAAGAAACGGAAGCGGTGAGCATTATTTTTATCAGTAACCAGCTTGGTTCCTGCAGCGACCCCATCACCCAGAAGATTATTCCCTGCAGGTCTTCGCTACGGGCCAGGGCCATGATCAGCATGATTAACGACGAGGTAATGAAACTGACCATTACGCCAATTAAAAGCAGTCCCTCGATTTTCAATGTCCCTTTCTTCAGGCCCAAGATATAGACCATGGCGATGACGCTGAGCGCTCCGCTGAAACCAAAAAGCGGTAAGACCGCCGGCCCCAACAAGCGGTGTAATCTTAAGACGATGCCCAGACATACGCCCAGGGCCGCGGCACCGGAAATTCCCAAAGTATAGGGCTCAACTAAAGGGTTACGGAACATCCCCTGTAGGATTACTCCGGCCAGGGATAGCGCTCCCCCTACCGCGAGCCCAAGAAGTATCCGTGGCAGGCGGATACTCACAATAATACTCTGTTCGCTAGAACCGCTAGCGGAAAAAAGCAAAGAGAAAACTTTCTTGACTGGGATCGCCGCCGGCCCGGTACATAAAGAGAATAAGCTTATACCCAAAAGCGCGGCGCTAAGGAGCGTTATCCAGAAAATCCAGCGTAGTATTTTTTTATCCATGGTCGGGATGCAGCATCTCAATCATTTTTTTAAGCCCCTGGGCAAAACTTAAGGGTGTTGGGCTGCAAAAAAGGTAGTCGTCAACAACATAAATCCGCCCATTTTGCACCGCCTGGAGAGACTGGTATTTTTCCCAGATCTCTTTCTCTTGGGCACCGACGATGCCCATACTAATAATCACGATGACGTCCGGGTTATCCTTGAGCACCTGCTCCCGGGAATAAGAGCCGCTGCGCGTTGCGCTAACGATGTTTATCCCAGAGGCAAATTCAATAAAGTCATTGATAAAGGAATCGCGCGTAGCGGCAAAGAGGGGATTGGCCCCGACCTGCACAAAGACCTTTACCTTCGGCTGATCTTGCACGGTTTGCCTTAAGGCCTCCACCTCTAATTGCGCCTGTTCAATCACGGCCCGGGCCCGGTCTTCTTTACCGACCAGCCGCGCCAATTCCCCAAACTGCGCGCAGATTTGGGAAAAATCATTGGCCCGCGGGAATAGTTTTACTCTTATACCCAGGCTCTCGAGCTTGCGCACGGCTTCCGGATTGGTCAATGGTGTGGCCAGTACCAAATCCGGCGCAAGCTGAATGATTTTTTCCAAATTGGCCTCGATGACCGTACCGACTTTTTCTTTCTCCTGGGCCTGGGGCGGATTCTGGCAGTATGTCGTTACTCCAACGAGTGCGTCTTGCGCCTCTAAAAGGTATAACTGTTCGGTCAGCGCCGGCCCCAGCGAAATTATTCTCCGGGCCGCAAGATCATCGGCGTTGGCGCAAGGTATCAAAAAAAGCTGCAATAAACAGATTATCAGAATTCGCATTTTAATTCCATTAACACTTGCCGGTCGGGCATGGGGTAATCGGCCTCTTCTTCGTAAAGCCGGTCAAACAGGTTTTTGACGCTTACCTGTAATTCCCAAATATCAAATAACTTTTTACCAATACTGATATCCGCGACCCAATAGTGGTCCAGGACGCTCGTGTTATCGTCTACGGCAAAGCGCTTGGTGATATAGCGCCAGGAATAGTCAACGGTCCAGTCGCTATCGCTGTGATAATTAAGATTTAACTTATATTGATGCTGCGGACGGTAGATCAGCCATTTATCGCTGTCTTTGTCTTTAGCGTACAGAAAGGTGTAACTGAAATTAGCTTTTATTTTTTGCCAAAGGGCAAAGTCGCTATTCCACTCTACGCCTTGGACTATCGCCGAGGCCAGGTTCTGCGGCCGCCACCAGTTGGTCTGGTCCACATTCCAGATGATCATGTCCTCGATATCGTTACGGAAAAAAGTCAGGTCAGTCCAAAGGGCCTTGAAGAAATAGGTGGAAATACCCAGTTCATAAGATTTTGCCGTTTCCGCGCGCAGATCAAGATTTCCTTCCACGCCGCCAAAAATACCCCAGTCCTCCCGCGGCCAGTATAAGTCGTTAAAGGTCGGCACGCGAAAGGAGTGCGCGTAAAGGCCGTGGGCCTTGAAATTTTCGCTCAGCCACCAGGAAAAGCGCGCGCTGGGCGTAAGGCGTTCGCTAAAATTGGAATAATCGTCAAAACGGCCGCCTAAATAAACTTTTAGTTTTTCCCAGGGTGCGATTTCTCCTTCGGCGTAAAAGGCATTCAGGGAATATTCGTGCTTGGCGCTGGCGGAACTATTTAAGCCGTATTGCTGGTAATTGTACCCGCCGGTAAAACGCAAGGAATCAAAGATTTCTTTAGTAAGCTGGGCCTCCGCGCCATAGAGTTTAGTGTGGTGGGTATCCTTGATATCGCCGCCACGGTTTTCGATAAATTCGAGGTGGTCAATGTTATGGTAGAGTCTCACTAAAATATCGCTTTTCTCGTTAAGAGCCGCCTGCCAGGTTAAATCAAAGTTTTCCCGCCAGCCTTCCTGGCGGTCGTCGCCATCCTCCCAGTAACTGGGCCCGAGCGTGCCTAACTCGGACTGGAAATACCCGTAGCCCAGGCTTAAGCGATTTTTTTCTTCGGGGTTATAGCCGAGTTTTAAACTGGTATTATGGTACTCGTAATCGGAATTGCTGCGGTGGCCGTCGGATTTATAGGTATCGTGGCTGAAATAGTAATCAAAAATACCCAAGTCCTGACCGTGGGCAAAGGCAATTTCGCGGGTAGCGTTGGAGCCGTATTTGGCCTTGACCATTGTTTTAGGATAGCTTTTACCGTCTTTGGTAATAATATTTACTACTCCGCCCATCGCGCTTGAGCCATAGATACTTGCCGCCGGACCGCGCAAGACCTCGATCCGCTCGACATTATTTAAATCCAGTTTGTTTAAATCGGCGGTGCCGTCGCGGGGCGTATTCACCACAATGCCGTCCAAAAGCGTGAGTACCTGCGAACCGGATAACCCGCGCGTATGGATCGTTTTAATTGCGCCGTCGGCGCCATAGTCAATAATATCCACCGAGGGCAAACGGTCTAAAACTGCGGCGAGTTCAGTTGCCCCTGAATCCTCGACAGCCTGAGCGTTCACTACGCTGACATTCAGCGGTAAATCTTCGTAAGCCTGTCCAATCTTCGAAGGTGTAATCACGATTTTCCCGATGTCCAAGGAACGATCCTCGTTATTTTCTTCGGCTAAAGTCGGCTTCTGAAGCAGAACTGACATCACTGCATACATTACTAACACTGTAACTATTCTTCTCATCTTCTTCTCCCTCGAGAATGGGCGATAAGCAATCGTCCGGGCTCACTCTTGCGGCCTTGAAGAGATTACCGTTGCGGGGCAGCGTCCCGAATCACACGGGAACTTCCTTTGCTTACGCGGTTCTATATTCCTGTATATCCAAAAACCAATGTTTCCAAAACCCATCTTTGAAGACCTTGCGACTTTTGGTAATCTCAATCCTTTTCTTAAATAGCGGGCCGTCGACAACAAAGGTATGAAATTCGCCGTTTTCCCCACAAGGGCAGATCTTTTTCTTCGCCACCTCCTTTATAAAATTCTGATCGATATATCGGCCGATGAAGTCTTCACCGAGCACATCGTCCTTACAGCTGACCACCACCGCCTTAAAGCCGGCAGCGATAAATTCATTAACTATTTCCAAGGGCGAAACATTCCAGAGCGGTTCAACCGGTGTGATCTTTAAATCTTTACAGACCCGTTCCACCCAGTTGAGCTGGTCGAGCAGGTAGATATCCCCGAAGATCATCTTTTCGATACCTCTGGTTTTTAATCCGGTCACCGCTTCTTTGAATTCCGCTTCATATTTTTGCATATCCGCGGTTACCTCTTTCTGCACCAAGGGAATTCCCACCAACTCCGCCTGCAACTGTAACAGCCGGGCTTCTATTCCGTGAAAGCAACAGCGTTGATGCTCCCGGGAAATAAAATTAAGCAGGTGTTTCACCTGATAGCCCTGCTCTAAGGCTTTATAACAGGCCAGGCAGCTGTCTTTTCCGCCGCTCCAGGAAGAGATGGCTAAACGGTTGATCATCCTTTAGAACCCTCCATAACAAGCATCGTGAATAAAACAAACACCTCGGTTAACTCGTTAATCGCGCCTAAGGTGTCTCCGGTCAGGCCGCCGATTTTACGGGCAATAATCCTCGCGGCCAGCACGGCGAAAAGCGCGGCCAGCAGAAAAATCGCCAGACCCAACAACTGTCCAATAATAGTTGCGCCGGCTAAGCTAAACACTGTAACCGAGAAAAATTCCTTCTTGCTTTTGCCGGTAAAGAAAGCCTTGGCCTTGCCTTCGTCCCGGGCATAGCTAAATAAAAATATCGCCAGCACCATCACGTAGCGGCTCAACAGGCACATCAGTAGTAAAGCCGGGCCGACGTCTTGCGCCGGTAAAGAATACAGCAACGCGATTTTAAGCGCGACTACAAAAATTATACCTAAAACCCCCATTGTGCCGATATGCGCGTCGCGCATAATTTCTAACATCCGGATCCTTTCTTTTCCGCTTCCGAGTGCGTCAAAGGTATCGGCTAATCCGTCCAGATGCAGGCCGCCAGTAATAATTGCCAGTGCACTCACCAAAAGAACGCTAACCAAAAGTTTCTGCGCCAACAGTAAAGACAAACCGACGTTGGTTGCCGCTAAGACCAAACCTAAGAACAGGCCAATAACCGGAAAATACGGCCGGCCGCGGGATAAATTTATTTGCTCACCGTGGACGGCAGCACCCAGCGGAATAATGGTTAAAAATTGTAAGGCCGAGAAAAAACCGGTCAACATTTTAGCTGCTCCTCTGTGAAACACCCGCGCTTTTAAAAGTCGCCATTTGGGTCATAATTTTTACTCCCGCTTCGGCCAGGCTTATTCCTAAGGCCGCGCCGGTGCCTTCCCCCAGCCTTAAATTTAAATTTAAAAGCGGTTTTAATCCCAGGTAATCTAAAATAAGCTTGTGCCCTTTTTCCACCGAGCAGTGCGCGGCAATTAGATAATCTTTGACTTGCGGCTCTAACTTATAGGCGATTAAGGCCGCGGCTCCGGAGATGAAACCGTCGACGACAACGGGTACCCTTGCGGCCGCGGCGGCCAAAATTATGCCGGCTAAACCGCCAATCTCAAACCCGCCGACCTTGGAAAGTACGTCCAGGGCATCGTTTGGATCGGGCCGGTTCACCTTTAAAGCTCTTTTAATCGCCTCTATTTTGATCGCCAGCGTCCGATCGTCTATGCCTGTTCCTCTTCCAGTCACTGCTTCTACAGGTTGGCGGGTAAAACAAGCGGCGATCGCCGCGGCGGCGGTGGTGTTGCCGATACCCATATCGCCAGTGCCGATGATGTCGATGCCCCGGGGCCATTCCTCAGCAAATGCCTCTATCCCCTTTTCCAGAGATTCCATCGCTTCTTGTTTAGTCATCGCCGGGCCGATAGCCATATTTTTCGTGCCCCAGGCAATTCTCTTATCTTTAAAACTTTTACGCTTTAAGCTTTTCGCTTTTGGCTTCCCAGCCACTCCCATATCCACGACCACGATTCGCGCTCCGACATGAGCAGCCAGCACGTTTATTCCCGCGCCGCCGGAGAGAAAATTTTCAATCATCTGCGCGGTCACGGCTTGAGGAAACGCGCTGACTCCCTCTTCGACCACACCGTGGTCGGCGGCCAGGGTAAAAATAACCTTATGTTTCAGTAAGGGGCTCTGCTTGCCGGTAATCGCGACAATCTTCTTGGCCAGCTCTTCTAAACGTCCGAGGCTGCCTTGCGGTTTGGTGAGGTTATCCAGCCGCTCTTGGGCTTTTTCGGCTAACCTATGGTCCAGCGGTTTAATTTTACTGATAATTTTATCTAACTTATCCATGATTTTTGATTTTTACCGGTATTCCCGCTTGCATCAGAATAACCTGATCAGCCGCCTTGGCCACCATTTGATTTACCCGGCCTAACAAATCGCAAAATCTCCGGGCTAAAGGATTGGTCGAGACTAAACCGCTGCCCACGTCATTAGACACTAAAATAGCGGTGCGTTTACCCTGCGCCACAGCGGCAATAAGTTTAGTTACTTCGCGTTCAATCGGTTTGTCTTCAATCTGATGCACCATCAGGTTGGCAATTAATAACCCCAGACAGTCAATCAAGACTACCTCATGCTTTCCGTTCAATCGCGCTAAAAGCGGTATTAAATTTTTGTGCTCTTCGATCAGCCGCCAGTGTTTAGGCCGGGATTTCTGGTGCAGTTTGATTCTCTGCTTCATTTCGGCATCAGCCGCCGCGGCGGTAGCAATAAAGACAACTTTCTCGCTTAAGCCTTTAGCCAATTCAACAGCATAGCGGCTTTTACCGCTTCTGGTTCCGCCCAGAATAAAAATAATCTTTGGCAAATTAATCTCCTCCTTAAGAAAGATGCGCCGTATCATTAATCGTTACCGCCAGCGGCGCAGAGCCCGTAGAATAATCGATGATATTTAAGGCGGCGCTATTTTGCTCTATCTGCCAGAACATTGCGGCGTCATATTGCAACGCCTGGCACAACAACACCCGGATCGGACCGCTATGCGTGACTACAGCCAGGGTTTTGCCGGGGTTTTCGTCAATGATAGCCGAAAGCTGCTGCGCAACTCTGCGCTGGAATTCTTGCCAGGGCTCTCCTTGAGGAATACTCTGCTTCTGGGGATTAGCAATCCAGCGGCGATATAATTCAGGGTGACATTTCATAATTTCTTTGTGGGTCAATCCCTCGAACAGCCCAAAGTTCATTTCCCGTAAACCGCTCAGTTGTTGAATTGGGCGCTCGCCAAAAATGATCCGCGCGGTCTGGTAGGCCCGCTTTAAGTCGCTGGAATAAACGCGATCTATCTCCAGGCCTCTTAACCGAACGGCTAACTTCTGGGACTGCTGGATGCCCTGTTCGTTCAAGGGAGGATCGCTAAACCCAGAGTATTTTTTTTGGGCGTTATCATTTGTCTGGCCATGCCGAATCAGGAACACTTTTACCATAAAAAATAAAAGCCCTTAACATTGTCTGTCAAGGGCGGCACCCGGTTTTACTCTCTATTCCCCGAAGAGTGAAAAAATCTTAGTCACAAATTAGGCAGGTCTTCTGACTTCACGGCTTTCTACTCATCACGCCTTCCCACCCCGAGGTCTCGGGGCAGTGGTAAATGTGACTTTCGCTACCGGTTACAGCGGCGGGACCATGCTCGATTCTCACGAGCTTCCCTTTTAAGTCTTAACACCTAATTTGGAACGTATTCAGTTGTCAGAGGTAATTATTGTTTTTTAAATAGCCGGCGTAATCCTTAACGGCATCGCTAAACTCATGAAAAAGATGATCCACCCCGGCTTTGCGTAGTTTATTTAAGTCGGCTTGCGTATAATACTGGTATTTGTCGCGAATCTCCGGCGGCATCTCGATATATTCGGTTTTCAGCGGTAAACCAATAGCGGAAAAAAGCGCGCTGGCCAATTCATTCCAGGTACGGGCCGCGCCGCTGCCTAAGTTATAAATCCCGGTCTTGCCCGGGTTCTCGATGAAGTGATAAACAACATCCACTACATCTTTAACATAGACGAAGTCCCTTTTTTGCTCGCCGTCAGCGTAATCATCACGGTAGGATTTAAACAGCCGAATTTTGCGATCTTTCAGAACTTTATCATAAGATTTGGCGATTACGCTCATCATCTCGCCTTTATGATATTCGTTGGGCCCAAAGACGTTAAAAAATTTAAACCCGGTGACCTTATTAATCAGCCCGTTACGCAGGACCCACAAGTCAAAGAGCTGTTTGGAATAGCCGTAGATATTTAGCGGTTTTAATTTCCGCGAAACCTCATCGGAATCGGAAAACCCCTGTTCGCCCATGCCGTAGGTAGCCGCTGAAGAGGCATAGAGGAAAGGAATCTTGTGTTTCAGGGCGAAAGTGGCCAGTTCTTTGGAATATTCATAATTGTTGCGCATAAAATAGGTGGCATCGTTGCAGGTAGTGGAGGTACAGGCGCCCAAGTGCACAATTACATCGATATCTCTATCCAGCTTGTTTTCCTGCACTTTCTTCAGGAAATCGTCTTTCTCGATATAATCGTTAAAATCCTTATTCACCAGGTTGCGCCACTTCAGCGAATCGCCTAAATGGTCGACCACCAAGATATCGCGGATACCCTGCTGATTAAGCTTCCAGATCAGGCAGCTGCCGATGAACCCAGCCCCTCCTGTAACCACTATTTTCTTACTCATTGTGCCATCGCTTTAATATCACTCTGTATGTATTATAGCCAACTAAAATCGCCATTTGGAGGGGCTGGGTGAACCCCGCGCCGCCGGTAACGACTACTTTCATTGCCTTATGCTACCTTTCCGTTTGATTAGACGATAATACCCCAATCGCTGCCGGATGTCAAGATTTTATCCTTTTGAGAAGGTTTTTCTCTTTCTTGCTCAGGCTTTCCATACCCTGGCGGGAGATTTTGTCGAGGATGGCATCGGTTTGGCGTTGGTGCGCCTGTTGGGTAAGCGTACGTTTACGCACCTGGCGGTTACGCCAGAAATCCGCGGGGCTAAAGCGCTGGAGCCATTCATGCTTTAAATAAAGGTAGCCGAACAACCCGCCGCCTAAGTGGGCGAAATAGGCGATCCCGGCATGGGGTGAGGATAACGCGCCTAAGAGGTTAAGCCCGGCCAGAAATAGAATCGCCTGCTTCATTTTCATCGGGATGATGAAGAACATTAAAATCTCGGTTTCGGGAAACATCAGCGCGTAGGCCACTAATATCCCGAATATCGCGCCGGAGGCCCCGATCACCGGCGCCGTAGAATGCCAGGATGCTAATATGTTGCAAAGCCCCGCGCCGATACCGGTAAAAAAGTAGTAAAATAGGAACTGTCTTTTCCCCCAGCTCGTTTCGATGGCCGGCCCAAAAAACCAAAGCATCAACATATTCACGGCCAGGTGCCAAAGCCCGGCGTGAATAAACATATAGGTGAGCGGTTGCCAGAGCCAAAGTTTTGCCCAGACATAGCGGGGCGAAAGGCCCAGCACCGAGAGCCAAGGCGCGCTGGGAAAAAGATGGACAATAATAAATATGGCGATATTGGCTAGAATTAGCCTGCGGACTACTATCATCCTAATGGTGGTGCTCAGCGGCAAAGTACATTAGCGCCACCCCGAGAATAAAGCAGCACATCGAAAGCGTTGCTTTCTTGATATCTTTTTGTTTATGCAATTCCGGTATCAGGTCACAGCTGGCGATATAAATAAATCCCCCGGCGGCAAAAGGCATCAGAAATTGCATAAAAATAGCCAGGTTGCTGGAAAGGGTGTAGCCGATAATGGTACCGAAGACCGCGGTCAGCGCGGACAAAAAATTATAGAACAGCGCTTTTAGTTTACTAAAACCCCCATAGATCAAAACGCCGAAATCTCCAATTTCCTGGGGTATTTCGTGCAAGATGATTGCCGCGGTGGTCGCCAGGCCAAAGTGGATATTCACCACAAAGGAAGAACCGATGATTAAACCGTCAATAAAATTATGTACCCCATCGCCCACCAGGTTAAGGTAGGTAAAGGCGTGAATATCGCATTTTCCTTCGTGACAATGCCGCCAATGGAGGTATTTTTCCAAGATAAAGAAGAGAATAAACCCGATAATCACCAATAAATAGGCATTCGCCTGCCCGCATTGTTCGACCGACTCCGGTAACAGGTGTAAAAACGCGCCGCCAATCAGGGCTCCGGCGGAAAAGCTGATCAATAAAAGTAGGATTTTCTGCAGCAAGCTTTCTTTAAGAAGCAGGCTGAAGATCCCCACTAAAGAGATCAAGCTGACAAATAGGCTGGCACCTAAGGCCCAGACGAAACCCAT
>JAZDHS010000047.1:0-19487 GCA_043805735.1 Candidatus Omnitrophota bacterium
CGCACTAATTTATTGAAAATTAATTCTTTAAGTGAGGCGGAAACGCTGTGGGTAATCAGAATAGGGTTGATGATAGTCGGTTGGTTGCGTGTGCCCCAGACCAGTGTCCCGCCATAAGCGGACGCTTTGGTCGTGGGCACATCCTCGGCTTGGGCGAAAATCGGCACTAACAGCATAATGAAGAAAGTCCGGGTTATTTTACGCATTTCTCTCTTTTATAGGTTAGCAATTTCCGTGCCACAAGTGTTAGATTAAGCGGATGGATAATTTAATTATATGGCAGTAGTGCAGTTAGGGAATGAAATAATTGTGGTTGCCGATTTTCGCCATTGCGATTTTCTGCACAGTATACTATGCAACTTCGCTCATTGTGCAGATTACCACTTTACGGTCAGGCCGCCTTCAAAATAGCGCTCGGGCGCGGGAAAATAGAAATCGGCCCAGTATTTGCTGTTGGTGAGGTTGTAAATATTGAAGAATAGATTAAAGGATTGGATATCCTGGGAAAGCTTCAGGTCACAGAGCATCTTGCGGTCATTGGGCTCAACAGTAATTAGCTGGCCAGCCTGATCCCAATAAACGGTAGGTTCTGTATTCCAACGGTCGTAATAGCCTCTAATCAAAGCGCTAAAACCGCTTTCATTTTTGTATTCCAAACCGGTATCAAAACTTTGCCGGGGAGTTCCACCTCGGACGGTTTCGCCGGTCGCGCGGTCTTCGACGTCGTTAAATCCTCCGGAGGCAAAGAAACCCCACCCCGCGCAAAGGTCAAGTTTTAATTTCAGCTCCCCGCCCTGGCGGCGGAATTTCTCAAAGTTTTTCATATAGCGTTGATTCAGGCTGTTGCGGGCCAAATCCAAGGCGTCCTGCACATCCGCCCGGTACAAAGAGGCGGAAAGTCCCAGCCAGGAAAGCGGACGACTTTCCATTCCTAACTCATAGACCCAGGCCCGCTCCGCCGAGATATCGGGATTAGTGGCCATCCCGCTTAAAATCGGGTCGTAATATTTCCAAAGCAAAGGCGGCGTGTTGAAGGCCCGCGAAACTCCCGCCCGTAAGAGCGTTTCAGGAATATTCGCTAAATGATAGACCGCGCCAAAAGCCGGGCTCAACTCCGCGCCAAACTCGCTGGTATGGTCATAGCGTAATCCGCAATTAAAATCCCAGGGGTCCCATTTTAGAGTATAGTGGGCGTAAGGGGCCTGCAGGTTCAGGCTTTTGGGTTCGCTGAGGTAGGTTGATTCCAGTTCATCCCAGTCAAAATCGGCGCCCACCACGAACAGGTCCTTTTGGCGCGGGTGGATAATCGAGTTAATACTCAATTGGGAAAGGATATCCTCACTTCTGACTATCCAAAACGGCTCGCTGTCGTCAAGCGATAACGAAAAATAATCCTTCGTTACCACATCCTGACGCGAGTGTTTGAAATCGGCGTTAACCTCAATATCGCCCCATTGTTTCTGCCAGCCGATTTTACCGTAACGGGCGCGATAGGGCCGCTCTTGCCAGGTGCCATCAGGATATTCACCGCTATTGAGATCAGCCTGGCTGTAGCCGAAGGTGGCGATAATCTTGCCAGCCAGATCGTTCTCGTAAGACAGCTTAGTAAAGGCCTTTTTCTCCAAGACGTCATCTTTAGGCCCAGTGCCGGCGGACTCCATATAGCCGCCAAAAAGGTAGTATCCGATACCGGCTATTTTTCCGCTGGCCTCGCCATTTTGTTTTTGGGTCTGAAATTCGGAGAAAGTGCTGGTAAAGTTTCCCTGCGGTTTTAATGTTTGGCCGGTATCTTTGGTAATCACGTTAATCACGCCGCCTAAACTGGAGCCCCAGAGGCTGGAAGCCGCTCCTTTAATTACTTCGATGCGGGCAATATTTTCGATTGGAAAAGTAGACAGGTTGACCTGCCCGGAAGATTGGGGATTAAACGGGATGCCGTCAATCATCACGCGCACCTGGCGGGAATCACAGCCCTGGATACTCACCGAAGCGGCCCGGCCAAAGCCTTCGCGCAATTCTATATCCACCCCTGGTATAAAGCGTAAGGCCTCGCTGAGATTGCGCGCGGGTAGTTGCGCGATTTCGGCGGCGGTAAAAACCGTAACATTATCGCTGATTTCGCCTAATTGCGCCTGGCTTCTCTTACTGGTAATAACAATTTTTCCTAAATCGGCTACGGAAGGCTCTGCGGCTTGCGCCGGCAGGGCCATTGTCATCAAGGGTAAGAGCAATAGGTAACGCCATAACTTCATCTTTTCAGGCCCAGGCTTTTCATTTTATTAAAGAGGGCATTGCGGTGAATGCCTAATATCTTGGCCGCCTTAACCTGATTGCCGCCGGCGCGCTGTAAAACCACTTCGATATATTGCTTTTCAAAATCACTGCAGGCTTTTTTCAACATGCCTTCGGCACGAAAGTGGCGCGCTAAACTCCCCCTTACAAAAATGTCAAAAGGCAAATCCTGGGCCTTAATCTCACCTTCGTCTTTTAAGGCCACTAAACGTTCCAGGACATTCTTCAGTTCGCGGATATTTCCCGGCCAATCGTAATGCACCAGATAATCCAAGGCCTCAGGACTGATCGCCGCGATCTTTTTTCGAAAAGCGCGGTTATATAAGTTGAGAAAATGCCCGGCCAAAAGAGGAATATCTTCTTTACGCTCGCGCAGCGGCGGTAGATAAATGGGCACGACATTTAAACGATAAAATAAATCCGGCCGGAAGCGGCCCTCTTTTACCGCCTGTTTCAAATCTATGTTAGTCGCCGAGATAATGCGCACGTTCACTTTAATGATCTTGACTCCCCCCAGCCGCTTTATCTCTTTTTCCTCCAAGGCCCGCAACAGTTTCGCCTGCATATTTAACCTCAGGCTTGAAATCTCATCCAGAAAAAGCGTTCCTTCATGGGCCAGTTCAAACATCCCTAATTTCTGGTTCGAGGCGTCAGTGAAGGCCCCTTTTTCGTGGCCGAATAATTCGCTCTCCAGGAGATTCTCCGGGATGCTGGCGCAGTTAATCGGAATAAACGGTTTTTCTTTGCGCGGGCTGTTGAAATGAATCGCACGGGCAATCAATTCCTTGCCCGTGCCGCTTTCACCGAAGATAAAAACGGTGGCGTCATTAACGACTATTTTTTCAATTGTCCGGAAGATTTCTTTGATTTGCTTGCTCTTACCGACAATATTATCGAACTTAACTTCGTTTCTTTGCGAGCGAAAATAGACTATTTCCTGAAGCAGTTTTTGCTGGGCAATCGCCTTGCGGGCAACCGTAACGATCTCATCCACATCAAAGGGCTTAGGAATATAATCCGCGGCCCCTAACTGCATCGCTTGAACGGCCAGCCGCGCGCTGTCGGTAGCGGTAACCATTATCACAGCGATGTTCTCGTCGCGCTCCTTAATCAGGCGCAACAGCTCAATCCCGCCGATATCGGGCAGGGTAATGTCTAAAAACACCAGGTTGACCGCTTCGTCAGCGAGTATCTTTAAGGCCACCGTGCCGTCTTGGGCCGTAAGAACCTTAAATTCGCCGTTTAAAAGAATCCGGAAGGTCTCCAGGACGCTGGGTTCGTCGTCAACGACCAAAACTAACGGTAAGTTTTTCTCTTCTTTTGCGCCCATTGCTTTCGTCTCCTACCGGTGGAAGTCGCTCAATTTTTCCCACCAGGTATTCAGGGGCATTACCCTCGCCTGCCTCCAGAGCTTTTTCGCGCTTTTGGTTTTTAAAAAAGCGGGGGCTTTCTTCATAAATTTAAAAGCCTGGGTGAAGCCGTGCTCCTGGTATTCCTTGGCCTGAATCAGGCATTCCAGGATGTCGGCGTCGCGGGCAATTAAGGCGGCGTGGGTCTGCTGGCCTTTATATTCGCGATGAATGGCCGAAAGCTCATCCTTCATTATTCCGGGAAGCTTGCTGATTTGCTCCTGAAAGGCTTTCTCTTCGGCTTGGGCCGACTGAATATAATGCTGGGACATTTTATGTAAATCACTGATTCGGGCTTCCTGCAGATCGTTAAAGAGAGTCATCAGCAACGCCTTATAAGGAGCGACTCCCTCCATCTGCGCTAACACATAACCCAATATAGCGCAGCGAAAGCTGTGCTCGGCCACGCTCTCCGGGTCTTGGATACCCAGGACCCACCAACCCGAACGCTTGACCCTTTTGAGCAGCCCGGCCTCGCTGACAAATTGTAACAGGTGGTCAATTTCTTTTTTACGCATGCTCTTCCTCATTTTAACTGCTGTGCGCGCTGTTTATCGATTTCGTAACAAAAGATCGCGTTGGCCATGGCAACGTTAAACGAAAGCGCCGCCCCTCTCATTGGTAACGTTAAGCGCAAATCAAAGAGTTTTTCCACGCCCTGACGCACGCCTTCGCCCTCAGAACCTAAAACCAGGCAAAGCGGAAAAGGCAACCGGGCGCTATGGAGATTATCGCCGTTTTTCATCACGGTACCGACAATCCAATAGTCGCTGCGCTTGGCTTTTTGTAAGGCCTGGGAAATATTGTGCACCATGCAAACCGGCACAAAATTTTCACCACCCGAGGCAACGTGCAGTACCGTTTCGTTAACTTCGCAACAGTTGCGCCGGGGAATGACCACGGCAAAACCGCCAAAACAGGCGGCAATGCGGATAATCGAACCTAAATTGTGCGGGTCGTTGAGGCTGTCTAAAAAAATAAAGGAGAAGTTTTTTTGCGGAGGATCATCCACGAGGTCTTCGAAGGAGGCATAGCTAAAGGCGTCGATTTCGGCCACAACCCCCTGTAGGCGGTCGGCGCGTTTAATCCGGTAGAGTTGTTTTTCGCTCACGCTGGTTATCGGAATATGCGCATTCTTTACGAGCGCGGCGATCTGCTCTGCTTCCACATTTTCCTGCAGGAAAACCCGGTGAATACTGCGCGGGCTCACCCGCAGCCGTTCAATTACCGAATTCTTCCCATAGAGATACATTGTTTTGGCAGCCATTACTTTTTCCTATTCTTTATTCCCAAACCTCACGCAGCTCATCCTGGTAGTGTTCAGTATTGCTGATAATTGTATTCATCATTGCGATAACTTTCTGGGGATGTTTACCGACCGCGGTTTCTCCGGAAAGCAAAAGATGCGTCGCCCCGTCTAAAATAGCATTAGCCACATCACTCACCTCAGCGCGGGTGGGCAGCTTCTCTTCGGTCATACTCTCTAACAGCTGTGTAGCTACGACCACCGGCTTTGCCGCCAGGCGGCATTTTTTAATCACTTCTTTTTGAAACACCGGAACTTTATAAATCGGCAGACAAATCCCTAAGTCACCGCGGGCCACAATAATCCCGTCGGCTTGACTGATTATTTCATCAATATTCTCCAGCGCCATTTTATTTTCCACCTTGGCGAAGATCTTACAATCACTTTTGTGTTCTCTTAAGATTCCCTGAAGTAAACGGATATCCTGGGCACTGCGCACAAATGATTGGGCCAGATACTCCAGGTTATAGCGTATCGCTACCTGGACATCGCGGCGATCCTTTTCCGTCAGAGCCTTAAAAGGGAGGTTCACGTCAATAATATTGATTCCTTTGCGCTCTTTAAGCAATCCGCCAATAGCCACTTTTGTGTTTAAGCCTTTTTTCTCACGGCCTACGACACGCAGCAGGACCTTGCCGTCATCGATATAAATTAAACTCCCCAAAGGGATGGCCTTTAACGGACCCGGATAATCAAAAGACGCGGTGAGTTCATTGCCCAGTATTCCTTCCTGAGTCAGATAAAAGCGGGCATTCTTTTTTAAAAGTACCGGTCGCTTGAGCCCGCCCACACGGATGCGGTAGCCTTCCAGGTCCTGCATAATTGCCACTGCCCGGCCCATTTTTCGGTTTAAGGCGCGAACCAGCGCGATGTTCTTAATATGGCCAGCCGTCGTACTGTGCGAAAAGTTCAGGCGCACCATATCCAGTCCGGAGCGGATCATTTTCCTTAATACCGTTTCGTTAGCGCTCGCCGGGCCAAGCGTAGCGATAATTTTTGTTCTGGTCATACTGCGCTCCCAATGAATCTGTTAAAAAAAGACAACCCTTGATTCTTGAAGAGTTGCCCTGACGCGAAACCATACCCGTTATTATTGGCCAACGAGAACTGAGCGCTTAAATAAAATGTCCCAATCGTGGGTCGGTAAATTTACGCTCAATAAGTAACATCCACCGCATGCGCTAAAAATATGGCGCGCGAATTCTTCCAGGGTGCGCGCGGTGGTCGTCTTTAGCTCGGCGTTATCAATCCAGAAAAACTCATCGTTATTCTTAAAAACGCAAATCGCATGCTGCCCACCTACCCCACCTAAAGCCAACACTTGCGGCTTAAGCCCCATCACCCGCAGCACGGCTTCATTTAAGAAGGCGTAATCTTCACAATCTCCGCGTTTGGCCTTGAGCGTTTCTTCAGGGGCAGACCAGCGGTCCTGGTGGGTGAGATCCTTCTCGTAGGTAATATTAGCTTGCAGCCAACCAAGATAATCTTGTAAGGAAGCGATATTATTTACGACCATAACATCACGAATTAATTCATCTAGGGGCAGCGGGCGCAAAACGCTGATTGAGCCGAAGCTGACCCGTTCCTGCCTGACCACAAAATCAGCAATGGTAATATCGCGCTCTTCTTCGATTGCCTGGGCCGAAGGGCTTGCGCAGATCAACAGATAAAGAACAAGGAAAACTTTAAGGGAATTACATATATTCTCTAAAATATTCACCTTCGATAAGATTTTGCAGAAAATATTGTTCTAAGGAAGAGCTCATCGATTGCATCCCGACGTTCTTGCCGGTCTGAATGACAGTTGGGATTTGCTTCCAGTCGCCGTCGCGGATAATGCGCTTCATCGCGTCGTTGGCGATGAGAATCTCGGCGCCAACGAGTAGCCCCGTGCCATCCCGGCGCGGCACAAGGTCCTGAGTAATAATGCCCTTTAACACCAGCGAAAGCCGGGTGAGCATATGCTTCTGCATCTCCGCGGGAAAAAAGGAGACAATGCGGTCTAAGGCCTGCGATGAATCGGGGGCATGCATACTAGTCAGGACGAGCATTCCGGTTTCCGCGGCCGTAATCGCCACTTCCATCGTCTCGCGGTCTAAGATTTCGCCGATCAGTAATACATCGGGATTCTGCCGCAGCGCGTTTTTCGCGGCGTTGGAAAAGGAAAGCGTATCCCGCCCTACTTCCCTTTGCTTAATAAAACACTTTTTATTGGTATGAATGAATTCGATCGGTTTCTCAATGCAGATCACTATGGCTCTTCTCTTATTATTGATCAAGTCGATCATCGAGGCCAGGGTCGTGGACTTGCCGGAACCGGTCCGGCCGGCGACTAGGATTAACCCGCGCTTATTATCCATCATTTTTTCCGCTATGGGGGGCAACCCCAGCTGGCTGGGTAATTTTATTACGGTAGGAATTAAACGAAATACCCCTTCTAATTTTCCTTGCTGCCAGTGCAGATTCACGCGGAAGCGAGTATTATCGCGATAGAAAAACACAAAATTAGCCTCTTTTTCCTGCATAAATTGCTCATAGCGGTCCTCATCCATGGTGTTAAGCAGGAGGTCACGTAAAATATTCTCGCCCAGCGGCTCCATTGGGGCAATTTCCATCTTGCCAATTTTCTTTAAAATCGGCGGCTGGTCGGTAACAAAGTGCACATCCACGACATTAGCCAGCTCGATCTGGTCGAGCACGGTATAAATATTAATTTTATTAATGTAGTCTTCGACGCGCCTTTTGCTTTGGTCGTCAATCTTCTCGATTCTCGTTCCAATTAAAAAGCGCGAAGGCGTGTCTTCAGGAATTTCCATCCTGACCACCTGCGCGATAAAAGTAACTTTCTCTTTTTCGAAGATCGATAATTCAATTCGGATACGCGAATGCAGGTTCATCCGTTCATCGGCAAAAAAACTAATGCCGCGGGCGCTTAAATCCCAGGCCGGCACAGTTACCGGAAGAGCAAGCGTGCCGTTTTCCTGAATCTTCTCATACTGAATGAGCGAGCGGAACTTGAACCGCTCAGTCTGCCTTTTTTCAAACATGAACGCGCTTAGCCTCCCGGCGTATATCTTCCTGTTTCTTCTGACGAACCATCAATTCTTCTACCGCCTCCCGGGGATTTTGATTGTGATAAAGCACCGCATATACCTTTGCGCTAATCGGCATCTCGACCCGGTATTTTTCGGCCAGTTTTACTACCGATTTTACGGTTCTTACTCCCTCGGCAACCATTTCCATGCCCGAGAGGATGTTTTTGAGCTTTTTGCCCCGGCCGATTTGCTCGCCTACCCAGCGATTCCGGCCCTGGGAGCTGATACAGGTAGTAACCAAATCTCCTAGGCCGCTTAATCCGGAAAAAGTCTCTGTACGCGCGCCCATCGCCTGGCCTAAGCGGCAAATTTCGACTAAACCGCGGGTTAAAATTGCCGCCTTGGTGTTGGCGCCAAAACCTAAGCCATCAGAAATACCGCAGGCAATGGCAATAACGTTTTTGAGCGCCCCGCCTAATTCTACGCCTACTACATCCGTGCTGGTATAGACGCGGAAATGTTTGTCCATGAACACATCCTGGACTACCGCAGCCAGGCACTCCTGTTCACTGGCCACGACGCAGGTGGCCGGAAGACCCTTGGCTACTTCGTAAGAAATAGTTGGCCCGGAAAGAACCGCTTTTTGCTGCCTGCCCAGCACTTCATCAACAACTTCACTCATCCGCAGCAACGTATCATTTTCGATACCTTTTACCGCGCTTAAAATAATTTTTTTGCTGATTTGTTCCGGTTTGATCCGCGCAAGCACTTCACGCAAAAAGTGGGAAGGAACGGCCAGAACGACTAAGGCTGCATTCTCTACCGCCGTATTGATATTCGCCGAGAAACGCAGGCCCGGGGGAATGCTTACGCCCGGCAAAAACTTGGGGTTAACGCGTTTTTTATCGAGTACTTGCAGGTACTCAGGAAAAGGGCCCCAAAGCGATACTTTATATCCCTTTTTATGGAGTAAAATGGCCAGCGTAGTACCCCAGCCGCCGTCACCGATAATCGCGATTTTCGCGCCTTTTTTAATTGTAATCATATCAATAGGTTATCTTAATATAACCCCGGCGCAAAGTCAATAAAACAATAACAAAGCGGGGTTAGCGTTTGGGGCGGGGGTAGCGGGCGACTACTGTGGTCTTGATGCCGCCGCGCGGAGTAAATTCTCCGCGTACTTCCAGCCGTTTGGGACGGCAGGCGCGGACAGTATCTTCCAAAATCCGGTTGACTACATTTTCGTTAAAAATCCCCAGGTTTCGGTAGGCTAGCATGTAGAGCTTCAGCGATTTGAGCTCCAGGCAGAGCCGATTGGGGACATAAGTAATCGTAATCGTGCCAAAATCGGGCAGGCCGGTTTTCGGGCAAATCGCGGTAAACTCAGGGGTGGCAATGTTAATTTCGTAATTTTTGTACTGGCTGGGGAAACATTCGATCTTGGGCAACGCTGTCCGCGTACCGCTCTGGGCATGTTTTTTGGTATATTCACTCATCGTTTTTTCCTTGAGTCAAAACTATAAACACAGCCGCAGTAATTTTGCCGATACAGTTTATAGGCCTGGGCTAATTCCTGCGCTCTTTTAAAACCCTCTTGTTTCTTAAAATCACGCACCAGGAAAAGATCATTATCAATATTTTTGCCGATCGCATTAATAACCTTGGAATTTTTGTGTGGGCTCACCGTCAGCGTAGTGGTAAAGGCGCCGCAACCCTGTTCCTTGGCTATCTGGGCCGCTTTTTCCAAACGAAAAGCAAAACAGCGCACGCAGCGCTCTCCGCCTTCCGGCTCCTGTTCCCAACCCTCTATTCTTTGCGACCAACCGTGGAGATCATATTCACCGGCAATGAGCGTAAAACTTTCTTTTCGCGCCAGCTCTTCCGCCTCCTGCTGTCTTTTCAGGTATTCTCCCGGCGGCTGGATATTCGGGTTGTAGAAAAAACCAATGACTTCATGCCCTTCCTGGCGCAACTTTTCCACAGTCGCCGCGGCGCAGACCGCGCAGCAGATATGCAACAATACTTTCATTGCTTCAGGCGTTCCTCAAGCTCGTGGTATTCCTGCCATAATTCCGCCGGCAAATCCTTTTTGAATAATTTAAAGAATGACTTGATGCCTTTGAGCTCTTCGCGCCAGGCGCGCCTATCGACCGCCAAAAGTTTTTCCATTGTTCCGCCCGGCAAATCCAGTGCGGTCATATCGATGTCTTGGGGGCTAGGGATATATCCGATTGGCGTCTCGACCGCCCCAATGTCACCGTGACAGCGTTCGAGAATCCACTCCAGCACCCGCAGGTTATCGCCAAAACCCGGCCATAAAAATTTGCCTTTCTCATCGGTGCGAAACCAGTTTACGTGGAATATTTTTGGCGTCTTGGCCATGCGTTTACCCATCGCCAGCCAATGAGTAAAATAATCGGCCATATTATATCCGCAGAAAGGCAGCATCGCCATCGGGTCACGGCGTACTTCACCAATCTTGCCGACTTGGGCCGCTGTACGTTCGGAGGCCATCGTCGAGCCGACAAAAACACCGTGTTGCCAGTTAAACGATTCATAGACCAGCGGGGCTAGATGCGCCCGGCGTCCGCCAAAGACAATCGCCGAAATCGGCACGCCGTGGTGTTGCTCTACACGAAACGATACCGAGGGACAATTACTTAGAGGAACGGTAAAACGGCTGTTGGGATGGGCCGCATATACCGGCGAACCATCCTCATTTTCCATTCCGGGATACCAATTGCGCCCCTCCCAGTTGATACCGCTTTTGGGTGCTTTGGTATCGGCGCCTTCCCACCAAACCGTACCTTCGGCAGTTAAAAGCACATTGGTGAAAATGGTGCTTTTCCTGATCGTCTCCATCATCGTCGGGTTGCTATTTTCATTGGTCCCCGGAGCAACGCCAAAAAACCCAGACTCGGGGTTAATCGCCCAAAGCGACCCGTCGGAATCGATGCGCATCCAGGCAATATCGTCGCCAACGGTCCAGATCCGGTAGCCTTTACGCTTGAGCCCCCCAGGAGGGATCAACATCGCTAAATTGGTTTTTCCGCAGGCGCTGGGAAAAGCCGCGGCCAGGTATTGAATCTGGCCATTAGGCCTTTCCACACCCATGATCAGCATATGTTCGGCCAGCCAATGTTCTTTCTTCGCCAGAAAGCTCGCGATCCGCAGCGAAAGGCATTTCTTACCCAATAGCACGTTGCCGCCGTAACCTGAGCCGACGCTCCAAATAGTATTGTCTTCGGGAAAATGCAAGATTAAACGCTTATTGATATCCAGCTCAGCCTTAGAGTGCAAACATTTGGTAAACCCAGCCCCTGCGCGCAGGGGCTGGGTAAACTGCGGCTCTTTCTTGAGCTGATTCAACACCGACTTTCCGGCCTTGGCCATGATCAGCATATTTAAGACCACATAGCGGGAATCGGTAAGCTCTACGCCAATTTTACTAAACGGCGAACCGATCGGGCCCATCGAGAAAGGAATGACATACATCGTTCTCCCTTTCATCGCGCCGCGGAAGATCTCTTTAGCTTTTTTATAGGCAACGCCCGGAGACATCCAGTTATTGTTTGGACCGGCATCGCGTTTCTTTTTCGTGCAAATATAGGTCAGATGTTCAGTACGGGCTACGTCATTGATGGCCGTACGATGCAGAAAGCTGCTGGGCAGTTTTTCCGGATTGAGCGGAAAAAGTTCAGCCGTAGCGCAGGCCTCTTGTTCCAAGCGCACCTTCTGCTCTTGGGAACCGTCAATCCAGACAATCGAATCGGGCTGGCATAACCGTGCGCACGAATTTATCCATGATTTTAACTCTTTAAGTTTATCGCTCATTGCTCGTCACCTATCGTTTTACCTAATTCAAAGGCCTGAGAAAGGCATTGGGGATGTTGCATTATTTTTCCTTTTCCGTCTACGCCCGGGCAGTAAACACGACCCGCGAAGCGGATTTCTTCAACGGCAAAAAAGTTTTTGACAATACTTTCGGCGTTTTTAAAAAAACTTTCTTTCGCGCTTGCCTCGACTAGCAGCAAGAATCCTTTTTTTTCAGCGGAAGCGCTTTTCTTCTGCAGCCGATATTTCCCCACCCAGTGGCACTGGTAGCGGTCAATCATTGCCTTGACCTGGGCCGGGAGGCTGCCGAAAAAAATAGGCGCAGCCAGAACTACTGCCTGCGCCTGGTCCAGCTTTTGATAGAAGGCCTGCAGGTCGTCTTTAAGCACGCACAGGCCGGTAGCGTCGCATCCACCGCACTCTTGGCAGGGCAGAAAGCGCATTTGATTCAAAAATACTTTTTCTACCTGATGCGCAATGGCACCAGCCGCTACTCCCGCCAAAAATTTTTCCAAGAGTATTTCCGAATTACCGCCTTGACGCGGCGAGCCAAAAACCGCTAAGACTTTCATATACTTTTATTTTGGCGAGCGCTCTTTTAAGGGCTTAAAACTATAGCCAGAATCCGAACCGGGAAAAGCGGCTACCGGCTCGGTCAAAAGAAATTCGCCTTTGCTGATCCAGGTTTTTAGAATCTGGGCGATTTCCCTGGCCTTGGCATAGCTGGAAAGGCTCCCCGTAGGGATCTCTTTATTGTGCAGCTGGATCTTGCCGCTTTTAAGCTGGGCGTAATTGACTTCGCCTAAGTTAGATTTTTCGCCTTGCGGGTAATTTTTGCCATAATCAACTATCTGGGTGGTGATTTCCGCATCGCGCACCGCGGTGTAGGCGCAGATTTCCTCATTCAGGATGGGAATGGGTAGGCCTATTCCCACCGTTAAACTCACGCCGTAACCGTGCAGGGTAGTACCGATCAGCCACTTTGGGCTCATCTGTTTTAAGTCGCCGATGACGGCGATTGTGCCGGCGGGGCTGGTGGGAACTCCTTTATCGTTGCGTTTGACGCTAGGGTTATGCTGGGTCCCATGCCAGGCAACAAAACCAATCCCCCCGCCTAGAAATATCTTTGTACCGATACCGATAGTTTTATAATAAGGGTCGTTTAACAGCGGTGAAAGCTGCCCGGCGCTGCAGTACATCGCATTGCCGAGGTTCGGTTTTAATACGCCCATATAAGTATAAATTATCCGCTCGGATAAATTTACCGCCACATTATAGTTTTGGTAACAATTGCGCATATTAAACAGCACCGCCTCATTAATATCCTTGATATTAATCAGCGTCTCTAATCCCTTACGTGGATAGCAGTCGGTGCCGTAAGCACGCGCGCGCAAGGTGATATCTTTTCCGGCGGCCAGCTCCTGAATGACGTGGCCTCCACCGTAGCGGAATGAACCGGGGTAGACTTCATTACGCGGGTCTTCATCGGGCAGGGCCGCGGCGCCAAGATAGAGATCAACGGCGGCAAAACCGGTATAGACGGACACATTATTGAGATAGACCCGGCCTCCACCCAATTTCACCTTGGGTTTGGCGTGGCCGACGTTGAGGTAAGCCCCCGAAGAGCACATTGGCCCAAAGGTGCCGGTGGTAACCACATCAACTTCCTTGGCCACCTCGCGCACACCCTTCTTATCCACCAGTTCAATAATCTCTTCGGCAGTTACGACTACGGCCTTGCCCTTTTTAATCTTCTCATTGATTTCCTGGATAGTCTTGCTCATGATCCGTACCTCACACAATATTTTAATGCGGCAGCGTACTTTTTAACATTTTTTCCAGAATTTCGGGATTTTTAAACAGGGTAACTAAAAAGAAAACGGCGATCAGCGCATAAATTACCCCTAAGACAATTGCCGCCGCGGCCAGTCCTTCTCCGCGCTGCTCATTATCGGCAGCGGCAATTTTTTTTAGGGCCAACACCCCAAAGACTATTGCCCCCACCGCCTTTTCTATGCCGGCCAGCTGGATAAAAGACATTACCCCTAAGGTAAATGCGGCAACGGCAAATTCATTGATCCGCGCTTTATTCATTTTTACTTACGCCTCTTTACGTTTTGTTGTTTTTGCTCTTTAGCGAGCGTTCCTGGAGCAGCCATTCTTTCTGCTTGAGTAGCTGTCGCGCATAGGACGAGGTCAGGCCCTTCATCTTTTCCCCAACCTCCTGGATTTTCTTTTCCAGTTCTTTATAGGCCAGGCCGTTAATCTTTTTATTTTTCTTCTGGCCTGCCGCCGGTGCGGCAGCGCCAGCCTGCGCTGGAGCAGCAGAAGCCGCGGCTGGAGTTTCTTTTACCACGGGCGTTGCGGGTGTGGTCGCTTCCTGTTTTGCATTTTCTTCAGCCATTTAGATCTCCTTCTTGTATGTATTACCTGATTATATGCCGCCGCTTAAGTCTTCGATATTAATTTTTTTGCGGCAATTGGGGCAGACTAAGGTATTGCCTTCGGGCGACAAGAAACCTTCCATTTCCTCGGCTGCGATTACCTCGCTGCAATAGGGACAATGACAACCGGCCGGCGCCGAGGAAAAATCGAGCGGATCTTCTTCGGGTTCGGGAAAATCTTCTTTATCTTCTTGCATATTTATTGACAATCTCCAGCGCTTGTTGTGGGGTCTCCACAACGGTAAAAATATTCAGGTCGTCGGGATCAATCATATCCTTTTCCACCAACATATGTTTAAACCAGTCCAAAAGCCCCTTCCAGTATTTACGATTAAAGACTATCACCGGCCGCTGGGCCATTCTGCTGGTTTGAATCAGCGTAATCGCTTCCATAAACTCATCCATCGTCCCATAGCCACCGGGAAAAATCAGGAAGGCCTGGCTGTATTTGGCAAACATCACCCGGCGGCAAAAGAAATAGCGGAATTCAACCAGGCGGGTCAAATATTTGTTCGGCCGCTGCTGAATCGGGGCCAGGATATTCAGGCCGATGGACTCACCCTTGACCTCTAGCGCCCCTTTATTGGCCGCTTCCATTATCCCCGCTCCGGCGCCGGTAATAATGGCATACCCGGCCTTGCTGAAAAGGCGGGCGGTTTCTTGCGCTAATTTATAATACTGGCTGTGCGGCTTAATCCGTGAAGAGCCAAAACAGGAAACCGCCCGCGTCACATCGGACAATTCCTCAAAGCCCTCCACAAATTCGCTCATAATGCGAAAGATACGCCAGGGGTCTTCGCGCGTAAAATCGAGTTTCTTTTTCAATTTAGGCATCCTGCCTCTCCTTTGCAAACGTGGCCAATACCCACTTCCGCGCCTGCCCGGGAGAGCTAAGCTTACCCTCCATTTGCAGGTCAATCATAGTGTTAAGAATTCTACCAAAAATCGGCCCGGGAGTAAAGCCCATTTTTATTAATTCATTTCCGTCAACGAGGGGCTTAGGGATCAGCGGCGCAGAGCAGAATCGCGCATATTGCTTTTTCAAAAACCGCCAGAGGCTTAAATCCCCATGGCTGGCCAGGCAGTCCAGCCGGTGCAGTTGTAATTCCTGTTCAAAAGTCGGCCGGTCCAACAACCGCCTTAATGTTGCCGGGCGCATCTGGGGGGCGGCCATCAGGTGCATATGGTTTTCCACAGCGGCCACGATATCCTGGCGCTCTTTATTCGCAAAACGCAACCTCTTGAGTATTTTATCGCTTAAACGCGCGCCCACCAGATCATGGTTATTAAAACGGATCCGGTCACTGATTTGAAAGGTCGCCGGCTTGCCGATATCGTGCAGCAGGCAGGAAAATACCAGTGACAAAGAAGGGCGCTTGAGCTTCTCCAGCATTAATGCGGTGTGCCGAAAAACATCACCTTCGGGATGAAAGGCCTTCGGCTGTTGAATTCCTTTCAGCTTGGCTACTTCCGGCAGCACATATTTTAAAAGGCCAGTCCGGTCCAAAAGTTCCAACCCCCTGGCGGGATCAGGGCCGGTAAAAAGCAAAACCAGCTCATCACGGAGGCGTTCTTTGCTCACCCGGCGAATCCGCCCGGCCAATTTTTGGATTGCCTTATAGGTATTACCTTCAATCCGAAAACCTAAAGTGGCGGCAAAACGCACGGCGCGTACCAGCCTTAAGGGATCTTCGCGAAACCGCAGCTTAGGCGCACCTACCGCGCGAATAATTTTGCGGCGGATATCTTTTTTTCCGCTTACCAAATCAATCAGCGTGCGCTTTAGGGGGTCGTAGGCCAGGGCGTTGATCGTGAAATCGCGCACCTGCACGTCTTCGTTAATGCTGGCGGCGTAGCGGCCTTTTAAGGAACGAAAGGTGGAAACCTGAAACGGTATCGCGCCTCTAACTAAAAGCAAGGTACCGAATTTTACGCCTACGGGATAGACCTGGCACTTAAACAGCCGCAGGATCTCCTCTGGTTTAGCCGACGTAGCGATATCGAAATCTTTCGGCTCTTTTCGCATCGCCATATCACGGACACAACCTCCGACAAAATAGGCGGTGAAACCCGCCCGGCGCAGTTTCTTGACTATCGCGACTGCTTTTTCTTTTTTAATTTTCTGGTTCATGATTATATATTATCCGGTGCTGCGCTAATTGACTCTATTACCCCATTGTCTCTTTTATAGAGGTGGCCCTCGCAGTCGCAGGGGTTGCAGAAACCAAAGTCGCAACAGCAAAAGTATTCCCGGGGAATATGTACGTGCACATCTTGGTCAAAGAGATTGCCCATTTTATCTTTATGGCCAGTATACACTTTATAATGGCAATTGTAAATGTCGCCGTTGGGAGCAACGAGCACCTTATCGCTATGGCAAAAAATCTCACCCCGGCCCTTCTGCGAAAAACCTTCCCGGTAGAGCGCGTAATTACTGATACCGTCCTTCTGCTCCTCTTCAACGGCATCCGCTGGCCCGCGCGGATAAAGCTCCTCTTGATGAAAACCCAAGAAACGCTGCAATTTTACCCGCCGGTGTACCTTAAGCAGTCGCTGTTGGTATTGCTGCGCTTTTTCCAGATGCCCGGGATGCGCGACCACAAAGAGCGTATGCACGCCAATACCCGCTTTTTGCAGTTTGCGCACATTGGCAATGAAACGCTCTATTGGCGTATGCAAAAAGTGCAAGGAGCCGTTAAAGCGTAAGCGGCCTTTGTGGCGAATCTTGCGCAGCACAGCGCTATCCTGTTCAAAAAATGGCGCATCAAAATTAGAGGTGACCGTTATTTTCCAGTACCGGTCTAAATTGTTGATTAGATAAAGAAAATCGGGGTGCAGCGTCGGTTCACCGCCCAAAAGGGAAAGTTTTTTTAGGCGCGCCGGACGTAAAAAGCGCCGTTTCGTGCGGCCGGCGATGGCGTTTAAGGCCACCACCCAGTCTTTTCCGCTGCGTAAGGCATAGCGCGCCAAAGGCTTGGCGGGTGACGATATCTTCTGAATGCAATAAGGGCAATGCAAGTTGCATTCCAGATTTAAAAATACGCCCCAAAAGGCGGTAAAGTGTGAATCAATGATTTTGGGTTTCAAGGAATACCCTCACTAATCCGCGCAGGGAATTACAGAGATATATTTCCTGCGCTCTAAGCAGGTCTTTTTTGTAAAGCACCTTTTCCTGAATCCGCAGGCCTTGCCGCCGCAGCAAATATTTTCGATATACCCCGTCGAGCAGACCACAGTCCAGCGGCGGTGTAAACAACTTCCCGTCTTTACGGATAATAATATTGGAAATCGCCCCTTCGGTGATTTCGCCGTTTTCGTTGCGGAAAATCACATCATAATAACCTAAGCGCCGGCAGCGCCGGTAGGCGGCATCGTAGAGCGCGCGGTGAGTAGTCTTATGATACAGAAACGAGTCTTCTGAAGATGTCCTGGCAGCAGAGAGGCAAACCCTGGGCCTTTTTTCTTTCACCTGCCGCCAGGGCGCGGACTTGACTTTCAACGCACCGGATTTATCCAATAAAAGCCGTACCCGATAAAGTCCGGCCGTAAAATGTTTCTCCATCTCTTTGAGTTGTTTGAGAAGATCAGTTTTATCAAATACAAAATTAAAATAGCGTGCCGAATCGGCTAATCTTTCTAAATGTAAAGGCAAAAGATAAAAACCTTGGCGAGGCCCCCAGAGTATCGTTTCTAAAAGCATAAAGTCCGGTTGGCTTTGAGTCAAAAACCGCGCTTTCAAACGGCATTCATCATACTCTTTTTTGGCTTCGGAATCATAGACGATGCCGCTACCTACACCCATTTCACCGCGTTTACGTTGTTCATCGATGGCCAAGGTCCTTATAGCGACATTAAAAACCCCCTCGCCCTGAGGCGAAAAAAAACCGATGCTGCCGGTATATATATCACGCGGCTCTTTTTCCAGCTGAGCAATAATCTGCATCGTCTTGAGCTTGGGCGCGCCGGTTACCGAACCGGAAGGAAAAGCATGCCGGAAAATATCCAATTCCGAGAAACTCTTACCGAGGCGGCTTTTAATATCGGAGGTCATTTGCAAGAGTGTGGCGTATTTTTCGACCTTAAACAGCCGCGGGACCGTAACGCTTCCTGTAGCCGAGATGCGGCCCAGGTCGTTACGGAGTAAATCCACGATCATTACATTCTCGCTTCTGTTCTTCGGACAACCCTGAAGCGCCTGAATATGTTCGTGGTCTTGGCGCGTATTTTTTCCCCGCCCTGCCGTTCCTTTCATCGGGCGGGTTAAAAGCCGATCGCCGTCTTTGCGAAAAAACAGTTCCGGAGAAAAGGAAAGAATCGAACGGCCGCTCGTGCGCAGCCAAGCGGCATAAGGAACAGGCTGGTTCTCTCTTAAGCGCAAATAAAGCCCGGCCAGCGAACCGTTAAAAGCGAACTTCAATTTAAAGGTATAATTAACCTGATAGGTAAACCCCTGTGCGATTAATTGTTTAATCCGCGTTATTGCCTGGCGATAGGCCGCCAGGGTAATATTCGGCCGGACCTTCTTTAAAGTGAAGCTGCCCGGTTTGCGCTTTTGCCAATGTTTAATCTTTGTTGGCCACGGTTGCTGATATACGCCAAACCAGAGCAGCGGAAAACCATCACTAATTTTTGCGCTTAAGTTTTCTTCAAAGGCCGCCCCGGCTTCATAGGAAATATACCCGGCAACATAATAGCCGGCTTTTAGCGCCTCTTGCATTTGCGCCAAACAATGGCTAACCTGATCAATGCGCTCGGTGGAAATGATGCGCAGGGGGCGTAAAAAGAGATAGCTGTGCTGATTCTCGCTATCGCTGCTTGCTGAGTCTAGGAAGACAAAGTCCTGTTCGGACTCCAGTGCTTTTAAAATACCGGCTATCGGAAATTGTTGCTTCATGAATTAGCGGCTTTTCCCCTCGGGCCGGATCTTCTGCCAGGCATAAATCACCACTTTACCCAAGGCCCAAACCGCCACCAGAACTAGCACTAAGGCGATGATGATTTTGAGCATCGCGCCCAGAAGCACAAACAAGGGCAACAGCAATGCCCCCAGCGAAATAAACACCGCCATCGCCATAATCGTTACCAAGCCGACTAAGAATGCTTTCATTCTTTACCTCCATCTGTGTCCTACTATTATAGCGCCGATTGGTAAAAAACCAAGCAAAAA
>JAZDHS010000048.1:0-22427 GCA_043805735.1 Candidatus Omnitrophota bacterium
CCCCCTAATAATAACAAAGAGCAAACCAGGAAAAAGACTAACGTCTTGTACCAAGAATGCCCTTCGATATTGATATACCCGCCGCGATTATTTCTCCACCACCAGGCCATGGTAATCACCTCATTTGCTTGTGAGCGCGCCAGAAGGCTCCGAGCTTAAGTAGCGGACCTCTTTGGTCACCCTTTTCACAAATCGTTCAATTTCATCACCGGTTTTTTCATCTATCTCAATTTTAAAATATTCATCGTAGGTAATTGCGACATTGTCACCGACGAGCAGTTCCTTGTAGTCGCGAATCTTGAATTCAATCTCGTCATTAAGTAAAAACATCGCTTCATGTTCCTGATAGGTTTTTTTGTCCTGGGCATAGAGGATGGAGATGTGGTCGGGCCGGATGCTGCAGATCTCCCCGTTGATCTTTTTGGTCTTGATGATATCGGCCTCGGCTTCTTTTTCTTCTTGCGAAGCAACATCTTTATCTTCTGCTAAAGAAACAACAGGGGCAACAAAAACAAATAAAAAGGCTAACGCCACCATAATAGATGCTAATATATAAATTTTAGAAAATGTTTTCTCTGTCATTTCTTCCTCCCCTTCAATGGATATCCAATACCTTTTTGACCAGGCCGGTCAGATGGGCCCGGATAGCTAACTTCATAAAGCTAAAATAAAGGGGATGGACCAGCGCCAAACGCACCATTTCGTACACTCCCAAGCCATCCCTATTTCCACCATTCTTACTTTTTACCATCTTTTTGCCTCATTTTTGCCGCTTTTTCCTTAAAGTGCCAGGCACTTTACCATTTTCCGCATAAAAAAACCAGGCAGTTTGCCTGGAACCTCTACTTCTTCTTTGCCGGCAACCTGCCGTTCCTGGGATTGGCCCAGGACGCACGATTTTGCGCCCCCAGATCACTCTGGGTTTGCCTTTCTCGGTTTCTCCTCTTTTTACACTCCAAGTATACCATACCTCTTTCCATTTATCAAGGGTAAAAATGCAAGAATCACTTAAATTTTCTGCCTTTCCCCGCTGCTTTCAAAGGAAAAATCACTGATGCCGCCCAGTGCCTGGCTCTTTCTTAAGTAGCCCTTCATTATTTTACCATCCCACTCCCCCCGCCAGCTTACCCGGTCACCGGCCTTATTCACCTGGAGGGTTTCCCAGACTACCATGCCGTTAGCCTGCGCCCTTTTGGAGTAACGGGAGGGCGCAAATCCCTCCCGGGTAAATTGGGCTGAGGAAACATGGGTGGATGTAATCACCAGGGTATCCGTGGGATTAAATTGCAGCGCATCCCCGCCAATCTTGTTCAGTTTGATGTTCCATTGATAGCCTTCAATAGCCATCTGCTCGTTTAAAGCTACTTGCCGCTGTTTCTCTAAGTCTTCCAGGGCCTTTTCGACCAACTCGATCTTCCATTGATAGCCTTGAATATCCTGCTCGGCCTTGAGCGCCCTGTCGCGTTCCTTGGTCAGGATATTCAAGGTGGCCTGATAACGGGTGAGCGTTTTTTCATATTCGCTTTTCAAACTGGTGGCGCGGCGCTGGAAATAATCCACGGTCAGCGATACGGAAACAACGATAACAGCGGCGGCAGCAACCGCGATCAGCCGGATCCGCTTTTGCAAAAGCCTCCTTCTTTTCTGCTTGAGCTGTTCGTGTTCAATAACAGCCTTGATGCCCTGAATGAATTCCTTGGAACCGATAATCCGCTTTTTGCGTAATTCGGCATGCAGCTGTTGGATCTCGTTTTCGTTATATCCGCAGCTATACAGCCGAAATTCCTCTTCTCTTCCCTTTAAGTAGGCGAGGCTTTCCGTAATTTCCGCCTGCATTTCGGGATGGCCTCTTTTACTAGGGTCGAGAAAAGAGGCATAGCTGGAATAAGGGTAATTCTGAAAATCATTAGTAACGCCGATTCTCTGCGGGTTGAGGTGGATGTGGCGGATCAGCGCTAAAAGATATTTGTCTTTCTCGGCGATGACTGAGCGGAAGCGCGCCTCAAAGAGGTGCCCTTTTTTGCGGTAACGGCTGTTGTGCAGCTTAGTATAGCGGGAATTAATATCATGCATGATCATCGACGTGGCGATATTGTTCTTCACTTCCAGAAGCAGATGCAGATGGGTGGGCAACAGCGCGTAGGCGTAGAGGTTAAACCCGTATTGCTTTTTATAATCGCTTAAAAGGGAAAGGTACTCCTGGTAATCGGGGGAGTCAATAAAGGCCATTTGATTATGTCCGCCGCGCGCGGTCACATAATATAATACATTTTCGATATATATCCTGGGTAGTCGAGGCATGTTATCCGAGGTATAGTAAAAATCCAGGCAGAGATGACCTGGATTTTTATAGTCTATTTTTCACTCAACGCTTCCAGAAAAAGAACCCACCTTTTTTCTTCTCGCTTTTTGTTTCTGTTTGTACCGTTGTCGCAACCGGAACACTCACCGGGTTTGATGCGGGAATCTCTGTTTTTTGTTCAAGCACAGGCGCTGCTTCGGGAATGGTTTTTTCCGGTTCAAGAGAGGCAGGCTCTTGCGGTGCTGGCGACGTGGGAGCCACCGGGGCCGGATTCACATCGGGGGCCGGGGCCACGGGCGGCGCCGTAGTTTGCCTCTCTTGTATCACCAGTTTTAAGGCGCCTTCTTTTTCCTCGCTGATAAAATAGTAGTCCTGGGTGGTCTTCTCATCGATCTGATGGCTGAGTACACCGCGCATTATCGTCGGGGCAACGCCCTGTTCGAGCTCCCCGCGCCAAAAGGCAATGCCTTTTTTCTCGCTGGTCTGCATCGTCTCCCAGACCACTAACTTATCTTTAACCCGTACTGAAAAGTTGCTTTGGGGAAAACCCTCATCGACCATTTTTTTGCAACGCACCTTGCCCCCTTCAAAAATAAGCGTATCGCTGGTCGACTTTTTATTATCCGTGCCGCCGCTTTGCGTCAGGGTAATCTGCCAGGTGCTGCCTTCCAAGGCTTCTTTGACCGCCTTAATCACTGCTCTTTTTTTCTCCAGCTCTTTGGCCTTTTCGTCGGCCACTTCCTGCTGGGCCCAGCCCAGCGCCGTAAACCCTGTGCACACCAGAAGCATCATTACCAAATGCATCCATCTTCTCTTTCTTAAAAGCGGGGTCATCGCTGTTATCTCCTCCTTTTTCTTATTTGATATTGGAAACTTCATTTTGACCATAGGTTTCCCAAATCAGGATATATTTTTTCGCCTTATCGGCGTCTTTATCTTTGCCTTTAGTAATGCGCAGGTATTCCTTAAAATGTTCCACGGCCTTAGGCTGGTCCATCAGGTGCTCAGCGAAAATATAGCCTAAATTATAATGCGCCGAGGCATCGTCGGGCCGCAGTTCCACGGCTTTCATAAACTCTAGACCCGCGCGTTTAAATTCTTTATTTTGGGTATAAAACACCCCTAAATTATAGTGCATATCCGCGGTCTGTCTTTTAAGTTTCTTATTCTCATGGGCCAGCCCGGCAAACTCGCTGGGCATTTTGACCACCTTGTCTTTCAAATAGTTATTTTCCGAGGCTAAGGCCTTGTAATCACTCTCTAAGGTCGCAATATTCAAATTAAGCCTTTGGGCCTCAGCGTCTTTGCGCGTAATCTCAGTCATCAGCTCGGACGCCTTGGCCTCGGATGCCTTGATCCTCTGCTCCATCTGCTGCATTACCTCGACCAGGCTCTCCTTGGTCTTCTGCGAAAAATCTAATTTGTCCTGCAGCTCCTCTATTCTTTCTAGCTGCGCGCTCTTACTGGTCAATAATTGCGTATTTTGCAGGTCGGTCTTGGCCTGCTGGAGGTCCTGTTCCAGCGTAGCTGCCTTGGCCTCATATTCACTATTCTCTTTTGACAGTACATCCTGTTCTTTGCGCAAAAGCTCATTTTCGGCGGCAAGCTTAACCGCCTGGTCTTTGGCATCCTGATAATCCAGGCGTTCCTGGAGCAGGGTTTTTACCTGTAAAAAGAGATTATCCCGGTCGAGAGCGAGATGTTCCTTTTCCTGAAGCAGTTCTGCGTATTTCTTTTGCAGTTGGACCGGGTCTTCTGGCGCCAAAGTTTCCGCCGGCGTTACGGCAACCGGGACCATCTCGGCCGGCGCTGGCGGCGTTGGCGGTTCGGCCGCAACGTTAATAGGCGCACCATACTCGGTTGTTTGCGACTGGATGATCGGCAAATCTACGCTGAATACCTCCTGCGCGCTGGATAATATTACCGCTACCGTTATGGCCAGGCAGAAAATCAGATATTTTTTAGCCATCATTCACTCTCCGTCTGATCAGCAGTATAATCGCGATAAGTTTTCAGCCCCAATACATCGATATTAAGCATCGGGCCTAAGTCTATTTCCTCTTCTAATCTATCTTCGTCCACGGCCGTATATTCACGGTAATTCTGAATGCCTTCTTCTCCCGGCTCGCGCAAATCGCCGGTTACCAAGACTTCACCGCTGACCACCGTAGGAGTAAGTAAAATTAGCAGCTCCGTCTGTTCCTTATCGGTGGTCTGGTGTTTCAAGAGCATACCGAGCAAAGGAAGATTGGCTAAGAACGGCGGTTGACTGGTGGAAGTTACTTCTTCGGTCTTGCGTAAACCGCCAATGACCACGGTGGAGTTGTCTTTTACCACCACCGTAGTTTCCGCGATAGAAGTATCAATAATCGGGATCAAATTGTTCGTCGGGGTGGTATAGGTGTCGACTACGGAAGAGACTTCGGGCTTGATCTTCATCGTCACAAAACCGTCGCTATTGATCGTCGGGGTAACGGCTAACTGGATTCCGACGTCGATAAAATTGACCTCTTCGGAAATGGTGTTGGTCTGTGTGCCGGCTGTGGTCGTGGTCGTGACATAGACCTCGCGGCGGCCAACGTGGATTTTGGCTTCCTGGTTATTGACTACCGATAATTTCGGGTTGGAAAGCAACTTGGTTTCACCGATGGACTGCAGGAAATTGAGCACCGCCTCCCACTTATCGGTCTTGCCGAAGTAAATCTTCTCGCTACTCGCGGTCTTCCTGCCTGTAACGGGAAGCCCAGTGCTTGTAAAGACATTGTCGCGCGGGTCAAGGTTGGTGGTACTAGCTACGCGTGTGGCATACTGATCAATAAACGAAGCACCTAGCCTGTCCAAAGAGTTAAACGGATGGCTGCCGATAAAATCCACTCCGCCGCGGCGGGTCAATATTTGCATCAATCCTTCCCATTCAATACCGATATTGGTATCATCGGTCAAGATCAACTTGATGATTTTCGCGTCAATCAGCACTTCCCGCGTCTTCTGGTCCAGGGCGGCAATAATCAGCGCGATATCTTTCATCCGCTCGGGAAGCGTTTTCACAATGAGCTGGTTACTACGTTCATCGGCCTGCACCGAGCCCACATTTTTGGAATCGAGGCGATTCTTCAGCTGCTCTTCGATATCCATGGCGTTGGCGTACTTTAAATCAAACACCTGGATAAAATCTTTTTTCTCCAACGCCGCTACCCCCTGCTCGATTTCAATAAGCTTTTGTGGGGTATCCATAACCAGGACTGTTCCCGTTTCCTGGTCCACTACCACCCGGCCGATATCGCTTTTTAAGGCATCGACTACGGTAAACACATTTTCCGGGATAGCATATTTTAAGTTGAATATTTTCACCTGGCGCACATCGGAAAACTGCCGGCCGTAACGTTCCTGGTATTCGCTTTCAGTCATCACCGAATAGACATTGCCGCGTTTTTCATAAGCCAGGGCGTTACTGCGCAAAATAACATCGAAGACATCCTTAATCGGCACATCGGCGACAATAAAGCTGAGTGACCCGGAGACATTCTTGCTGACCACAATGTTAAGCCCGCCGTTTAAAGACAGGTATTTAAGAGCGTCTTTTATATCCAACCCGCGTAAATCCAGTGAGATGAGGTTCTGCATTCCCGGCGGCAAAGTTTCATCTTCCTGCAATTGCGCATCCTGCGCATTCAGCGCCTGACGGATTTCCGCTTCCACGGGGGCCGGCTCGGCAACTTCTTCCGCTGCGGGTTCTGCTTGCGGCGCTACGGCTTCTACCGGTTCCGCAATTGCCTGCGGCGCCGTTACTGCTTCTGGCGCTAGCGGCTCTTCCGACCAAAGCAAAGAAGCGGGATAACAGGTACTAGCTATCATCATAAAACAAAAAATCCATTTATGCAAATAGATTTTCTTCATTCTTTATTTGGTCGCCTCTGTTCCCAATTCCGCTAAATCGCCGGTGACTAAAGAATCACCGGAAATGATATGAGGTGTGATCAAAATTAATACTTCGGTATGCTCTTTATCCGTAGTTTTTTGCTTGGTCATTTCCCCTAAAAACGGCAACTTGCTGAAAAAGGGAATTTCCTTACTTGAGGTAACACGCTCGTCACTACGCAAACCACCGAGAATGATGGTGGTATTATCTTTGACAATCACCGTACTCTCCGCGGTCTGTGTAGCGATCACCGGTATGACGTTATTGGAAGGCGTGAGCACCGTATCGACCACGGCCGAAATCTCGGGCTTGATTTTCATGGTGACAAAGCCGTCCGCGTTAATCGTCGGGGTAACCGCTAACTGCACGCCGACATCGACAAAATTCACCTCTTCCGAGGTCGTGGTCGTGGTCGTGCCGGCGGTGATCGTCGTGGTGACATAGACCTCGCGGCGACCGACGTGGATTTTGGCCTCCTGGTTATTCAAAACTACGATTTTCGGGTTGGCCATAATCTTCGTCTTGCCCACGGTCTCTAAAAAACGCATCACCGCTTCCCAACGGTTAGTCTTGCCAAAGTAGATATTTTCGGTCAAGCCCGTCTTTCTTCCGGCCTGCGGGGCTACGGTGCTGGTAAAGATCCGGCTGCGCGGGTCGAGGTTGGTAGTCGCGGCGACGCGCGTGGCGTAATCGTCAACATAGGCGACGCCTGATTTATCCAGGGAAGCGTAGGGGTGGCTGCCGAGAAAGTCGACCCCACCGCTGCGGGTGAGCACCTGCATCAGCCCTTCCCATTCAATCCCCACGTCGGAATCATCGCTAAGCGTAACCCGGACAATCTGGGAATCGATCAATACCTCTTTTGTTTTTTGGTCCAGCGAGCTGATCAGCTCGCCCACCGTCTTCATCCGTTCGGGAAGCGTCTGCACCACTACTTGATTACTGCGCTCATCGGCTCTGATCGTGCCCACTTTTTTGGCGTCGAGGCTGGTTTTGAGCCGTTCTTCCACATCCAGGGCGCGGGCGTATTTTAAGTCGAATACCTGCACGCTATCCGCTTGCTCCAAAACGGCAATCGCCTCTTCGATCTCGGCTAATTTTTGCTCCCCATCAATGACCAATACCGTTCCCGTTTCCGTATCCACGACGACACTGCCGATTTCACTTTTCAGGCCGTTGATCAAGGTCAGTGCATTTTCCGGGATAGCGTATTGCAAACGAAAGGCCTTTACTGTGCGCCGGTCGGCAAAGGCCTTGCCGTAACGCTGCTGATATTCGCTTTCGGTCATTACGGTATAGATATTCCCCTGCTGTTCATAAGCCAGGCTATTGCTGCGTAAAAGCACATCAAAAACTTCCCGCACCGGCACATCCTTGAGCATAAAGGTAATCGAACCGCCTACAGTTTGGCTGAGCACAATGTTAATACCACCGTTGACCGCCACATATTTCAGGGCATCGCGAATATCCATGCCGCGTAAATCCAAAGTGATTAAGTTGTCCATATCCGGCGTCCCTTGAGGTTCGGCAAATAATAGGCCTGTTTCCGCAGAAATAGACTCACCGAGCGGTGGAGCGGAAACCACCGGCTGTGCTGCCGGCTCTGCTAAAGGCGCTCCTTCCGCAACGGGTTGAACAGCTTCTACCGGAAGCTCTGCAACCGCCTGCTCCTCTGCTTGCGCCTGCGCGGGCTCTTGGACCGCGGCCGGCTTTTCGACCTTCTGCACCTTGATCACCGTGGCGAATTTATCCAGAAGATCGCTCGCCGCGGCCGGAGAAAGCACAGACCAGAACAGCAAAAGACCTAAGAAAACTCTGATTATGATTATATTTTTGCCCATCTCTCTTTAGCGAACATCTCCAATGATTATTTCAAGATCAGCTCTTCGCCCTCGTAGGCCAAGACTACGCTGTCTTTAAAAATGGCCTGGACTTTAAAATCTTTGATCGTATCTCCCCGCTTCAAAAAATAAACCCTATCGGTTAAAGTGTCTTTGATCATCGCATCCGGCTCGCCGGTCCGCGAGACCCCGATACCAACCAAACTGAACGCCTCTTGGGCCTGGGCAATTTTCGTTTTGATCAAGGACTGCTCGTCGGTCAACGTCGCCTGCTCGACCTTCTCCTGCGTAAGCGGGCTGAAGATATCGCGGCCTCTAGCCTTTTCCAAATAATAGGGCAGCTTGCGTAAAAGCGACGGCGCTTCGATATTCGCGGCCTCGGTCCCCTCTCCGGAAAGAGCATCCAAAGAGGGTAGCCGATGTAATTTATTGTATCCCAGGGCGAAACTGCTGACCAAATATACCGCTAGGGCCAGCACCGAAAGTTCCAAAGCCCGATTGGCCGCTTTGATATTGGGCGTACCGGCATCGGCTAAGGACTGGTTAGCCTTGCTTTTATAAAAAGAAAACCGGCCTCTTAATCCTCCAGCTGAGAAAAAACTGGCCCAGCCAAAGCGTTTTGACCCCAGTCCCGCGGCGATATTTTTTCCAACTTTGGCCTGCTCAATTAAGTTCAGTAATTGTTTTTCTGGAGGAGGATGTCTTCCTTGAAGCATCCCGGGTACTCCTCATTTGCCATCATCTTCTCGACACTATGTTTATCCACGACAAACTTGCTGCGCATCACCATTTCTTTGAGCAGCTTGTGGCACAACATTGTGATCTTACGAGGGTAACCGCCGCTATAGCGATAAATCTCTTTTATCGCCTCGTCCAAGAATAGATGTGTATGGACCTTAAAACCGGCCTGGCGGATACGGAATTCGATCATCTCTTTAGTCTCTTCGTAGCCTAAGGGGTTTAAGGTATAGCGAAAACTGATTCGGTCGTAAAAATTGGGGATACTTTTGATTCGGCCGTAGAGTTCCACCTGGCCCAGGAGCACCAGCTGCAACAGCTTAAATTCATTAGTCTCGTAATTGAGTAAAAGCCGCAGGCATTCCAGCGACATATCGCTTAACTTTTGGGCCTCGTCAATAATCAGGGTAACAGTTTTACCTTCGGCAATACCTTTTTGGAAAAGAAAGCGCTCTACCGATTCGCTGATTTCCATAGCGCTCATCGCCGCATAGTTGGGGGGATTGATATCAAATCCGCGGGCGAGGGTGGTAAAAAAGGCGTGCTCATTTTCGAAAGAGGGGTTGAGTACAATATATAAGACAAACTCGTCCCTTTCCTTAAGTTCCTGGATCAGTTTGCGGGAGAGGGTGGTCTTACCGGTGCCGACATCGCCTAAAATAACGGTCAGGCCTCTTTTAAGATGCAGCTCAATGAGGGTGTTGGTCAGGGCGAGCTCGTGTTCCCGGGACAGGTAAAAGAACTCCGGGTCGGGGCTGGTCGAAAACGGCTCTTTTTCCAGGCCTAATACCTTATAATACATACGCCCCCCTTTAGCGCAGCTTTTTACAAATTAAGCGTAAAGGATACCCTTCGCCACTTAACTTAAAAATGTCCTCTAACTGCGCCCGGACTTTGCGCTCTTCGTACAAGCGGCGGTTACCCTTTCTTTTGACCACATTCAACAACCCCAAATTGGTATAATGATTCACCGTGGGATAGGGGATATTGAACTTCATCGCTATCTCTTTGGCAAAGATAAGGTTCGGGCTTTCCTGCATGCGCTCTTGATTTCCTTTTTTAGCCTTGTAGGCTTAAAGCACAGCGAGCGTACTTAAAGTACTTGCTTTAAGTAATTTAAATGTACCATACCCCGCTGTCTTTGTCAAGTATTTTTTTAATACTTTTTTATATTTGATATAACTTTATTATAAAGGAAGTAAGTTCAGGGAAAAATAGAAGTGTCTTTATGAAATCACTGGGGCTTGGGGTTTTCGGGGCCAGGCTGGTCTTTTTTGACCGTAACTTGGAGAATTTTCTGTTCTTCCAGCGGCTTTTTATTATCGTCGGTGGGCAGCTGTTCAATCTTTTGCACTACCTCCATTCCGGAGACGACCTCACCGAAGATGGTATGTTTTTTGTCCAGCCAGGGCGTGGGCTTGACCGTGATAAAGAATTGACTCTTGTTGGTATTAGCGCCGGAATTGGCCATCGCCAAAAGCCCGGGGCGGTCAAAAATAAGCGTATCGCTAAATTCATCGGCAAAAGCACGACCCCAGAGGGAATCTCCACCCGCACCCGTCCCTTGCGGGTCGCCGCCCTGGATCATAAAGTCCTTGACCACGCGGTGAAAAGTCAGCCCGTTGTAATAACCCTTTTCGACTAAGCCAATAAAATTTTCACAGGCTAAGGGGGCGATATCGGGGAACAGTTTTAATTCGATCGTTCCGGCCGCAGTCTCCATAGTCAATAAAGATTTTTGTTTAAGCCGCGCCTTTTTTTCGGCCAGTTCTTTCTCCGCAACATAGTCGCGGTAATGCGCCCGGCTTTTTAGTTCCTCGAAATAGGCCTCGGTAGCGCTGCGTTTTTTCGAGTAGGCCAGCGATTCCTTATACCCTTGTTTTTTGTCTTCGCTGTAGTTATTCAGGTCAGCTTCCTTTTTAAAGAGCAGGCGGAAGACGGCCACACCGTAAAAAAATTCGCCAACTACAAAATCGCCTTCTTTATGGCTTAAGATTTCGTAGGCATCTTCTTGAGGTATTTTCCATAAATCGATCAGCGCTTCCAAAGACATGCCGTTAATCCAGGAGGCGCCTTTTTGACCGATTGTCTTTTTCGCATCGTAGGTCTCTTTCCAAAGGCGCGGGTCGGCTTTGACTTTTTCCCGGAACGCCTCTGCTTCCTGAGGCGACTCAAAACGGATGTATTCGCTTTCAAAAGAATTATATTGATTGAGGAATTTTTGCTTCATCTCTTCTTCGCTGACTTCCGCAACCTGGGGATTATTTTTTAGCTGTACAAACTTGTTAATTACCAGTAAATCTTTAATCCGCCGCTCAAATACATCCGGCTGATCATTAAACTGGGTAACCGCCCAAATTTTATACTCCGTCGAACCATATTCAATATTTCTTTCCGCGAGCAAACGTTCGATTTCCGCCTGTAATTCTTCAGCGCTAACGCTTACCGCTTCTTGCGTTGCGGCCTGCAAAAAGATCAAATTCTGCCAGGCCTCGTTACGCAGATCATCTTCAGTCCTTTGTTCGCCCTGCCCCTGGCGGGTAAACATCTGGGCCGTTTTGAAATAGTAGATAAATTCCTTTTTCGTCACCGGATTGCCGAAGGCCTCGCCGACTACGTCGGAATCGGCATAACGCCGAAAACTGTCCTGGATATCCGCATTCAGACCAGCGGTTATTGCCCAGCTTGCGCCGAAAACAATCAAAGCGAAAGCGAGTCTTACTTTATTCATAGATAGCGCTCCATATAATACAGAATCTCAGAAATCTTACTGTTGATCACTTCTTTTTCGGCTAGATCATCGGTGCGATTCAGCGCTTCTTTATAAAGCCTGAGCGACTCATTCCAACTGTTCTGTGCGCTGACTTTATTTCCCGAGGTGGCATAGTTAAACCCGGCGATCATATATTTATAGGCTGAGCGCCGGAGTTCCTCGACATTGAACATGGCCAGCGCCTCATCGTAGCGTTTCTGGCAAATTTCTATTCTCATCCGGCAGTCATCGATCATCCGCTCACGCTCATACTGTTCGCGGCGGGTGAGCTTCTCTAGTTCTTCGATGGAACGCTGGGCGTCTTTAAGCGCGGCGTTATAATTTTGCATGGCAATCTGATAGTAATCGGCCTGCCCAGAGGCATAGGCAATACCGCGGGCGGAATCTTCGGCGCGCAGCGCCGTCTGGTAGGCCGCCTCGGCTAACTCATAGCGCGTCCTTTCCTCGGTGTCTTTCTGATTGGCGGCATTGAGTACTCCGGTACAGAAAAATAGGCTGCCGGCGATTAAAACGGAACAGAGCTTACCATTCATTGACATACTCCAAATATTTTTTTACCGAGGCCATCTTGCTTTTGATTACTTCCTGCGCCCCCCTATCGCTGGTATATAAGAGCGCCTCACTGTAAATCCGATTTGCTTCATTCCAGCTGGCGCGGGCATTGGTTTTATCATTAGCGGTAGCATAGTTAAAACCGGCGATGACGAATTTATGGGCATCGCCCCGTAATTCCTCCAAGGTCGAATCAATAGTGGCATTGGCGTATCTTTTCTGGCAAGTCTCGAGCCTTTCGCGGCACTCGGCGATCAGGCGTTCGCGCTCGTACTTCTCCCGCTGGCTCAATTCTTCCATTTCTTCCGATGAACGGATTGCTTGTTTTAAGGCCAGCTCATAATTTTTTATCGCCAGTTGATAATAGTCGGATTGGCTCACCGGGCTGCCGTAATAACGCGCGCTCTCTTCGGCCTTCTGCGCCACCGTAAAATCACGCAGGGCGTTATCGTAATATTTTCTGTAGGTTACGTCGGCAAAACGGTTCTGGCAGATTTTAATCTTGCGCGTAGTTTCGCCGATCATAGAATCTCTTTCTTTAAGCTCTTCCGGGTTAAGCGTTTCCGCCTGCTCAATGGAGTTTTGGGCTTCCTTTAGCGCCAGCTTGTAATGATTAATGGCCAGCTCGTAATAGTCGGCGCTATCGCTGGCATAGGCGGCAAGCTTGGCCGTATCCTCAACGCTTTGGGCCGACTTTAACGCATCGCGCGCATTAAGAAAACAATGCTTTAGTTTATAACTCTCATCGTAGGCAAAGAGCCGGCTGCTGCAAATAAGCATGGCAATTAAAAAAACATACCGTGATAGAATACGCATAGCAACTTCTAGTTAGGGGTTCTCGGTTGAAGGTTGAGGCGCACTGATTTTTAGGCTCAACGGTTTTGCCGCCAGCGGGCCTTTAAGGGTATCTAGACCGATTTCTTGGCCATAGATATTGTTATATACGGCGCGGACCTGATAGGTACCCAAGGCCTGAAAATCAAAATAGGCCTGCAGATTAAACTGTCTTTCGGCGCTGATTTCGCTATTCGGCTCTAACAGCGCAAAATAATCGGATTTGGGAAAACCGATATCATAATCTACTTTACAGGGCAGCGCCTTACCGGAAGGGTCGGTCACCTGAAAATAGACTTCGCGGTTGCCGGGGTCGGATTTTTCTGCGCTGACGTTAAAACGGTTATTGATGTAGATAGCCTTGCTGCCATTATTTTTTAAGCTAAACGTAACCTGGATCGGCTCGCCCGGCGCATACTCTGCTTTATCCAAAGAAACGTTAAAGGCCACGCTTGTTTTGGAGCGCGCACCGGAGGCAGCCAGGCAGACCAGAGAAACGCTGCTGAAGAGCACAGTTAAAACTAAGGCTTTCGGGCTCCACTTCATATAGCACTGCTCCTATTTATCTTTATCTTCCCCGGCCGGCGGGCGCAGTTTTTTGTGCGTGCGTAAAATTGTCTCGATAATATTACCTAATTGCTGTAAGTCGCCGCGTTTAGGGAAAAACCCGGAAATACCGAGCTGGCGCGCTTCGGAAAGGCTCTCCTGGTCGGGAAAACCAGTGAGCATCACTACCGGCATTTCTTTGTCAAACTCTCTTAAATGCCGGAGCGTCTCCACCCCGCCCATTATCGGCATTTGCTTATCCAAAAAGACGATATGCGGCTGCTCGGATTTAATCAGCTCCAACGCCTGTTTGCCGTTATTGGCTACTAACACCTCGTAGCCCTTGGCCACCAGCACAAAAGAAATCGGCTCTAAAAAGTCCGGCTGGTCATCGACTAATAAGATTTTGATTTTCACCCCGCCCTTCCTTTCCTGGCGTTGCCAACAAAAATATTGTTTTTGTTTAATTTCGTTTGCATTACTTAACGTTTTTTGAACTCCGCCTTTGCTTGTTCAGGAAGGGCGGGGTTCATCTTTTTCTCCCTCTGGAAATATGCCTAACTTTTTTGCACTAATTCTGAATTGGGCCGGCCTAAAAAGTAGCCCTGCCCGGCCTCGACACCAAGTTCTCTTAATACACGCAGTTCTTCTTCCACTTCGATGCCTTCGCCAATGGAAACTACCTTATTGGGTTTACATAAGTGCATGATCGCCTTGACCAGGTTTTGCTTTTTGGGATTTTCATGTAACCCGCGCACTATAGCGATATCAATCTTCACGAAGTCGGGCTCGAGCTCGGCTACCGCGTCGAGGCTGGCATAGCCTGAGCCGACGTCATCAATGGAAATCCTAAACCCTTTTTCTTTGATCGCGCGGATGGTTTGGCAAAAAGAGGGAAAGTCCTTAATTTCGGCGCGCTCGGTCACCTCAATCACTACCTGGGTCGGATTATCGTAGAGGTCAAGCACCTCCTTGAGCCTTTCAGCCTCAATAAGATAAGGGTTGCTATTGAAGAAAAAGAGGCTATCCTTTACCGCCGCGCCCACTTTAGCCAGTGTTTTTTTGCGGCAAAGCAGCTCCAGTTCAAAGAGCATCCCGTATTTTAAGGCGCATTTAAAGAGCTTCTCCGGATTCTGCAGCGCACTTCCCTGCGGGCCACGGGTGAGTACCTCATAAGCGAACAGGCGCTGCGGCTCTAAATAGTAAATTGGCTGAAAGACCATCTGCACGAGCTCTTGGCTGATAATCCGCTTAAGCTCTGCGATTAAGACCGCTTTGTCCTGATCCATTTCTTCAGCCTGGCCGCTGCGCCGCAAGAGCGCCTCGACTCGGGCGAAAAGTTCCTCGGCATCAAAGGCCTTGGTAATATAATCATCAGCGCCAATCTGCAAGCCTTCGACTTTATCTTGCGGCTGGCTCTTGGCGGTGAGCATAATAATCGGGATGTTTTTGGTATCCTTGTCCTGGCGCAGCTTGGTGCAGACTTCATAGCCATTCATCCGCGGCATCATCACATCTAACAAAATCAAGTCGGGGCCGTCTTTGGCTTTTTTCAGGGCCTCTTCGCCGGAATGCACAACGCTCACCGCGTAGCCGCGTAACTGCAGGCGGACCATCATTGTTTCGGCAAAATCGACCTCGTCGTCAACCAGAAGAATGTGTTTCTTGGGCATACGTTCTACTCCTTGAAGAATGTGTTAAGCTGAGGTTAACGGCAATAAAAATTTGAAGCTCGTGCCCTGGCCTTTTTCGCTCTCGGCCCAGATTTTTCCGCCGTGCAGTTCGATAATTTCCCGGGCAATCGCCAACCCTAAGCCTGTTCCGCTGATATCGGTGGCCACCCTTTCGCCAACCTGTTGGAATTTATCGAACACTCTTTCCAGATCCTGCTGGGCGATACCAATTCCCGTATCCGTGACGTTGACCAGCGCGTTTTTCTTTTCTTGATCCAGTCCCGCGGCTACCGTAATTTTTCCGGAGGCCGGGGTAAATTTAATCGCGTTACCGATGATATTATTCAAGACCTGAATAATCCGGTTAGGGTCAATCTTAATGTCGGGCAACCCTTCCTCTATTTTTCGCTCAATAACGATCGACTTACTATTCGCCCAGGGGTTTAAGCTCTCCACGGTCTCATTGATTATCTTCTTCATTGAGCAGCTCTCGAATTTCAGCTCCATCTTGGAGGCCTCGAGCTTGGAAAGATCCAGGATATCGTCGATTAACAGGGCCAACCGTTTAAGGTTGCGCTGCATGATATTCAGGAATTTTTCCTGGGCTTCGGTAATCGGCCCGGCGGCTTTAGTTAAAATCAGCGCTACGGAGTTTTGCACGGTGACAATCGGCGTGCGCAGTTCATGCGTAACTTTAGAGACAAAGTCGGACTTGAGCTGATCGAGCTCCCGTTGCTTGGTCACATCGGTGAGTACAGAGACCATACCCACGGTTTTGCCATATTCGTTCTCAATAACAGCGCTGGAGGCCCGCAAGATTTTTTTAGTTTCGTCATTGCCGCTTTTAAGCTCGATTTCCTTACCGCCGGTCTCGCTATCTTCGCCAATGAGTGAAATCAACTGCTCATTTTTTAAATCTTTATCCAGCGGCTGGCCAACCTTTTGCTCTTTTTTCACACCGAGCAGTTTTTCCGCGGCCGGGTTCATTAACAGCACTTCGCCCTTTTCATTAACGACCACCAGGCCCTCGGCAATGCTGCGGATAACCGCCTCGGTCTGTTTTTTCTCCACACTCATCTTTTCGTATTTTTTCTCGATAATCTCGGCAGTCTGCTGTTTTTCTTTAATCGATTGTTCGTATTTTTTACTTAAATAATCCCGGACCGCCGTTACTTCCTTATTCAGCTCGCCGGCGAAGATTTCGGTGATCGCCTGGGCAGTCTGGCGCTGGCTCGCCGCGTCCGCGGGTAAGCGGCTGACTTCTTCCCAAATAGCCGACTTTAAGCTGTCCTGCGCCTTGGCCTTCGCCGGCGAACCAGCCATCTTTTCCCCACCTTTGCCCTCCATGAAAAAACCGCGGATATTGCCAAAATTGGCAATAACAATCCCTACGATCGCGCTACCGATCGCCACGGCAATGATAATCCGCGCGCTCCCCCCTATTTGATGAGCCTGGGCGATACTGGCGCTGATGTAATTATAAAATAGTTCTAGGGAAATAGGCATAAGCTCCTGAGCTCTTCACACAACATTAAATTATATAATATGTTACAAGGTAATTGTAACGAGAAAATTGCCTGCAAAAAAGCCTTGCATAATTCTTTAAAGTATGATAATATTTAACACCTAATGTAACTACTGGAGGCTGTAATGTCACGAGTATGCGTAATTTGCCACAAAAAACCTTCGGCCGGCAGAAGAATTAAACGCCGCGGTCTGGCGAAGAAAAAAGGCGGCGTGGGCCGAAAGATTACCGGTATCACTAAACGTTTCTTCTATCCCAACCTGCAAAAAGTCAGGGTGCTTATCCACGGAGCGTACCAACGGGTTTATGTCTGCACTAAATGCCTAAAAGCCGGTAAAGTGGAGAAGGCTTAATTTTTAGCGCACTTTCACGTCTTCCACTTTCAGCTGAATAGAAAAGTTCCCCCGCCAGGTATTAATCGACGGCACATAAGCCAAATCAATAGTTTCGCCGCCGGCAAATAAAGGAAGTACCGCGGCCTTATTATACCCGATCGCCTCGCCGGTAAGCTCACCGTCAGTAACCCAAAACTTCAAATGCGTGCCATTGATCACCTGCGCCGGCGAACGCACTTTCAGGCCTGAAGAACAAAATAAAGGCTGAGGATTATCGGTGCCAAAAGGCGCTAAGCCTTCAATCTGTGTAATCAGGCCGGTTTCTAAACGCGAAAGCGGCAGTTCGGCGTCAATATCCAAAGTCGGAATTAAGTCTTCCGGTAAAAGCATCTCTTTGGCCACTTGATTAATCGCCTGAAAGAATTCGTCAAACCTTTCCGTTTTTACTTTCACCCCGCAGGCCCGGCGGTGGCCTCCGTATTCTTCCAAAACATCCTGGCAACGGTTGAGCGCTTCCAAAAGATGGAATTCTCCGACCGAGCGGCCCGAGCCTTTGCCAAAACCATTCTCCATACTCATCATAATCGTCGGCCGAAAATAGCGCTCGACCAGGCGCGAGGCGACAATACCAACCACGCCCTGATGCCAATTAGGAGCACCCAGCACAATGACCCGGTGTTCCTTAAAATTAATCAATCGTTCTACCTGGGCAATGGCCTCGGCGAGCGTCTGGCTTTCAATTTTCTGGCGCAGGCGGTTGCCGGCGCTTAACTCTTTGGCCAGCGTAAGTGCCGAATCCTCGGTCTTGGCCAACAACAGCTTGAGCGAATCCTCGGGACTGCCCAAGCGGCCACTGGCATTAATCCGCGGCCCCAAGATATAGCCGATATGCCGGGCGCTGATCTCTTTCTGGGCTAAACCCGATACATCCAGCAAGGCCCGCAAGCCCAATTTCTTAGTTTTCTGAAAAACGGCTAAGCCTTGTTTAACCAAGATACGGTTTTCTCCGGTCAAAGGCACAATATCGCCAACGGTACCTAAGGTAATGATGTCGAGGTGTTCGTTTAAAATCCGCTCTTGGTCCCCGGTCAGCGCAAACACTAGTTTTGCCGCCAGCCCAACACCAGAAAGATATTTATAGGGATAGTGGCAATCCTTTTGTAAGGGGTTAATAACGGCCAGGGCCGGGGGCAGAGTTGCTCCCTTGGGCTCGTGATGGTCGGTAACAATGGTATCTACCCCTAAGGAATTTAAATGCTCAATTTCTTTATGGGCGCAAATTCCGCAGTCAACCGTAATTAAGAGTTTCACCCCTTTTTTCTGGGCGGCATCAGCGCCTTTGATATTCAGGCCATAGCCTTCTTCCAGGCGGTTAGGGATATAGTGCAGTACCTCTGCGCCCATTTCCTTAAGCACTGTTGTTACGAGGGCGACGCTGGTAATTCCGTCGATGTCATAATCACCCCAGACCATAATTTTTTCACCCCGGCCAATGGCCTGATGGATTCGCTCGACCGCCTTTTCCATCCCCTTGAATTTAAAGGGGTCATGCAGAGAGGATAAATCGCCGCTTAAGAAAGAGCGAGCCGCTTCGGCGGTAGTGATATTGCGGTTAATTAAAAGTTGAGCCAGGACCTCGGATATACTCAAGGCCTGGCTCAAACTTTTTTGTAAGGCAAAGTTGGCCGGTTTAATCTTCCACTTTTTTTGCATTATTTTTTTCCACGGTGCCAATCGACTAAAATCGGGACGGCCACAAAGATGGTTGAATATGTTCCTTCAATGACGCCGACCAGCATTACAAAAGCAAAATCGTTAATTACTTCACCACCCCAGAAGAACAGCGCCATTACCACCAACAGCGTCGCCATCGCGGTAAGTATAGTCCGGCTTAAGGTCTGGTTAATACTGGCATTAATAATCTCGATGTAGCTGGACTTGCGCATGATCCGCACATCTTCGCGAATGCGGTCAAAGATCACAATGGTATCATTAATCGAATAACCGATGATCGTTAAGAGCGCGGCAACGATCGGCAGAGAAAATTCCCTTCCTGAAATCGCCACGGCGCCGGCGCAGATAATTACATCGTGAAAGAGGGCCAGAATTCCGGCGGCGGCAAAACGAAACTCGAAACGGAAAGAAAGATAGAGGCAAATTCCTAATAGCGCCAGGGCCATCGCCCAAATCGCCTTACGGGTTAACTCTTTGCCTACCAGTGGACCGACAGTTTCGATACGCAAAATCTCAAACGAATTATCGGCGAAAGTTGTTTTAAACTGGGCCATAATGACGTCAGAGGTATTGGCATAGGTACGGATCAGCACATCTTTTTTGTCTTCGTATTGTTGAATTGTGGCATTGCCTAAGTCAATTTTTTTCAAGGCCGCCCTTACCGCATCGGCGTCCACCGGTTGAGTGAAGCGGAATTCCTGGACGGTTCCGCCGGAAAAATCCACACCTAAGTTTTTCTCTCCACGCATTACTAAACAGACCAGTCCTAAGGTAATGGCGCAGGCCGAAAAAATATAGGCAAATTTTCTTTTACTTACAAAGTCGAAATGCGGGTTTTTGACAAACTGCAGCATCGGGATACTTTTTACCACCCGGCCGTAAGTAAAGAAATCAAACACCAAACGGGTCACGAACAAGGCGGTGAACATGCTGACAATATTACCGATCGAAAGAGTGGTGGCAAAGCCTTTAAGCGGCCCGGAGCCAAATTGAAACAGGATCAGCGCCGCGATTAAAGTGGTGAGATTGGTATCGAAAATGGTCCAAAAAGCCCGATGGTAACCGTTAGCAATGGCCATGGTCACGCTTTTTCCCGTCGCTAACTCCTCGCGGATTCTTTCATTAATCAGCACATTGGCATCTACGGACATACCCAGCGTTAACACCATACCGGCAATACCGGGTAAGGTCAGCGCGGCGCCCAGGGCCGGAAAAGAAAATAGCCGCACTAAAATGGCCATCCCGGGGGAATAGGCGCTTAAATCCGGAGGAATCGCCATCACGCCCAGGATAATTAACAGGTTTAAACAAAGGGCGAAGTTGGCAATCATGCCGGCAAAAAGATAATAAATGCCGATAAAGCCAAAAACTAAAATACATCCGGCGATAACCGCGCGCACGCCGTCTTTTATCGAGTCACTTCCCAATGCCGCGCCAATGGTCCTTTCCTCTTCGACTACTACCGGTGCGGGAAGCGCGCCGGTACGCAATACCAGGGCTAAATCCGCGGCTTCGTCTTCGCTAAAATTGCCGGTAATTTGACCCTTGCCACGGGGAATTTCGCTTTCGATTGTCGGTGCGCTTTTGATCGTACCGTCCAAGACAATCGCCAGGCGCCGGCCGATATTCTCTTTAGTCAGCCGCGCAAAGCGGCGGGCCCCGGGGGCATCCAGCGCAAAACTGACATAAGGATTAACCTGCATCGAGCTCCATTCCACGCGGGCATCAACCAGGCTATCTCCGCTTAAAGCCGCCTTTTTTTCCAACAGTAAGGGATTATTGCCTAAATACTCCAGCGCATATCCTTCGGGCACATTGCCATCCAAGGCAGCATTGAGTTTCTCGTAGTCCTCATTGACCAGCTTGAATTCCAGATGGGCGGTCTGCTTAACTACGCTTAAGGCCCGGTCACGGTCGGTAATACCCGGTAACTGCACGACAATAAAGTCTTCGCCCTGTTTCTGAATCAGCGGCTCGGCTACGCCGAATTGGTCAATGCGGTTGCGGATAACCTCCATCGCCCGGTCGACCGCCCCTTCGCGCTGCTCCGGAGGAATCTTCTCCACGTCCACACGTAAAAGAAGATGCATCCCGCCTTTTAAATCCAGGCCTAAACGAATCTTTTGTTGCGGCGGATAAAATAGCCAAATTGCCCAGGCCGTTACCGCGATTACTAACAACATTCTCCATTTTAAACTTTTTTCCATCGCTACTCCGATTTTGTCTTTTTCACATACGCGATCGCGTGTTTCTCAAATTTAATGCGCGTATTATCGTCGACGCGCAGGGTCAGCGTCTTTTCGTCAACATTGACCACGGTGCCGTGCATACCCCCGGTGGTCACCACCTCGTCATTCTTTCCGACTTTAGAGAGCATTTCCTGATGCTTTTTCTGCTGCTTTTGCTGCGGCCGAATCAGCATGAAATAAAAAATGGCAAAAATCAAAATAATCGGGATGAAACCGGCCAAAGGATTCGGCGCGGGCTGACCGGCCGTCGTCATCGGCTGGGCCATAGCGATCAAACTGTCAAAATAAAACATGGAACCTCCTTAATGAGCACTGGGCTTATGTAGCAAACTCAAGCATAGCATACATAAGCACATCTTCATTTGTTATTCTACCTTTTATTCGGAATTACTGGTTAAATACTGCTTTTTCAGCGCCGAAAAGCCACCTTCGGCGATAGCCTGCCTAATATTACGCATTAGCATAACATAAAAGCGGATATTATGCAACGAAACTAATCGGATCCCTAAGATTTCACCGGCGTTGACCAGGTGGCGGATATAGGCGCGGGTATAATGCCGGCAGGCCAGACATTCGCAGTCCTCTTCGATCGGCCGGTGATCATTAGCATAAGGGGCATTGCGTAAGACGATTTTCCCGGATTTAGTAAAAGCCGTGCCGTTACGGGCATGGCGGGTGGGCATCACGCAGTCAAACATATCCACGCCCAGAGATACCGCCGCAAGGATATCGGCCGGCGAACCGACGCCCATGGCGTAATGCGGCGCGTTTTCGGGTAAGAGCGCCAGCGTATGTGCGAGGACCTCATTTTTCACCGTATCGGGCTCACCGACGCTTACTCCGCCGACGGCATAGCCGGGGAAACCGATCTCCACCAGCTCATCTACCGCCTGGGCGCGTAAATCCAGGTAGCTTGAGCCCTGGACAATGCCAAAAAGAAGCTTGCCGTCATTTTTCCGGCTGGCGAAATGTTCCCGGGAACGCCGGGCCCAAAGCGCCGTAATCTTTAACGACTCGCGGGCATAATCCAAGGTCGCCGGATAATGCACGCACTCATCCAAGGGCATTAGGATATCGCTGCCTAAATCGAGCTGGATATCGATAATATCTTCGGGGGTTAAGAAATGGCGCGAGCCGTCAATATGCGATTGGAAATCGACGCCTTTCTCGCTAATCTTGCGTAGTACCGCTAAGCTGAAGACCTGAAACCCGCCGCTATCGGTGAGGATCGGCCCGTCCCAACTCATAAACTGATGCAATCCCCCGGCCTGTTTAATTACCGCGCGCCCCGGGCGCAGATAAAGATGATAAGCATTACCTAAAATGATGTCTACACCGGACTCAACCAGTTCCTGGGCCGAGAGCGTTTTGACCGAGGCCTGCGTGCCCACGGGCATAAACGCCGG
>JAZDHS010000049.1:0-14172 GCA_043805735.1 Candidatus Omnitrophota bacterium
GGCAGCTGCCGGTTGGCCGCCTCAAGCTATGAAGAAATGATGTCCTGGTCAGACGGGAATTTCCGCAACTTCTTTCTTAAATACCCGGAGGCCAATAATCTGTTTCGCCGAATGCTTTATGTCAGCGCGAAGCTGAAGCTGCAGACACCCGAAAACCAAGAGGCGCGTAACGAGCTGTATATGGGCCAATGCAATTGCACCTACTGGCACGGGGTGTTTGGCGGCGTTTACTTAACTTTCCTGCGCCATGCGGCGTATAAGCATTTACTGGCCGCGCAGGCGTTGGTGGAACGCCAGGGAGAATTTTGGGTAGAGGCCGAGTCTTTAGATTTTGACGGCGATGGCGTAGAAGAGATTATTCTGAAAAATCCCAATTTCAATCTTTTTATCGCGCCACAGCGTGGGGGTGGGATCTTTGAAATTGACTATATCCCCAAGCGGGTCAACCTCACCGATGTGATGACCAGGCGAGCGGAAAGCTATCATTCCAAAGTTGGATCGGCTAAAAAGGCTCCACTGGACTTAACCAAAGACTTACGGCTGAATATCCATGATTTATTGGGCTGTAAAGAGCGGGGATTGGAACATTTACTATTTTACGATAACTACCGGCGAATGTCGCTGTTAGAGCATTTTTGGCCCCGGGCGACATTGCTGCAGGAAGTAAAGACCGCAGCCTATATTGAACTGGGCGATTTTATTAACGAGCCTTACCGGCCTGAGATCAAGCGTTACAGCGAAGGCATCGCCGTTATTTTGACCAGAGAGGGTAAGGTGCGCTTACATGAGAGAGCCTTCCCGGTGCGTATTACCAAACAAATTAATATTAATGATAAAGATGCCCGCGTAAATTTTGGCTACCGTTTGGAAAATCTCGGTTCCGAGCCCATTGAAGCGCTATTCGCGGTAGAATTCAATCTTGCCCCGGAAAGTCAAGCCACGGCCAACCAACTCCACCTTTATGACGAATTTAGCGATAAACTATATGCCTTAAATGAAGATATTGAGGTGAAGGCGGTCCGCAACGTCCTGTTGCACGATGCCGAGAACGGTATCGAGACCAGCCTGCATTTCGAAAAGCAGCCTAAGGTCTGGATTTACCCCCTAGAGACCATTTCTGCCTCTGAAGCCGGCTTTGAGCGTAATTATCAGCATAGCGTGATCTTAGCCGTCTGGGATTTGCGCCTGGAAAGCTCTTGGCAGGCGAACGTGGTCTTCTTGGCCTCATCCAAACAAACCCCAATAAAAACTTAAAAAATATGCTTGACAACAGAATGCTTCTCTGATATAATCAAGCCCGCGATTTTAAAAAAGCAGGATTGTGAGTTTGAGGCTTTTTAAAAACGTTTAATAACTACGGAAGATAACAGATGGGGGATATAGGAGTACAATGAATGAATTGGCCTAGAACCGCCTTAATTGCTTTGCTTGTGGGTAGTACGCTTTGTTTTGTGCAGGCTAACGAATGCCTGGCCGCAAAAGAAAAACCGATGACTTATTCTCAGGCCGCAAACTTGCTTAGCCAGTTGTTAGCGGTCCGCGTGCCGGCAACCAGGCAGAAGCTCTCCAAGGAGGAAAGATTTACCCTGCGCGCTCAATTGTTAGCGGAACGGGGTATTCGCGTGCTGAAAAACTCCACTCCCGATACGGTAGTGACGTTATCGGACCTGGCGCACATTTTTTACGATGCGATACTGGGCCCTAATAACGCTACGGCCAAACAAAAAATTGATTACCTGGGGCAAATGGGTTACCTGGGTAACAATAGGCAAAAGAAAAATAATACGGCAATGGATTATCGTGAAATTATCAACATGTTTCGCGTTCCGGAATTAACCAAGGCCGTTCTAAAAGCTTATGGCCCCGCTAAAACAAGAAAGTCGGTGGGCCTCTAAAAACAAGCACCGGTTTCAAGGAATTACTAAAACCCCATAATTTTTATGGGGTTTTTTGTTGCAATTTAGGATACGTTTAGTTATAATCAAGGGACGCAAAACGAGGTGAGGAAAATGGCGTTGAAAAAAGTGCTTACCTTTATTATGGCCGGAGGAAGAGGGGAAAGGCTTTATCCCCTCACTAAAGACCGGACCAAGCCGGCGGTCCCTTTTGGCGGAAATTACCGCATTATTGATTTTACGCTGAGCAACTGTATCAATTCAGGCTTGCGTAAAGTCTGCGTCCTTACCCAGTATAAATCCAGTTCGCTGGCCCAGCATATTATCATGGGCTGGAACATCTTAAACAGTGAACTAGGGGAATATATTGACGTAGTTCCGGCGCAACAACGGGTCAGCGACAGCTGGTATTTAGGTACGGCCGATTCAATCTATCAGAACCTCTATTTGGTCCAGCAGGAGCACCCCGACTATGTCTTGATTTTGGCCGGAGACCACGTGTATAAAATGAACTACGCGGAAATGATTGAATACCATATCCGTACCGGCGCCGACCTGACCGTTCCGGTGGTCGAGACCAGGAAAGACCAGGCCCGCCAATTGGGTATTTTTGATGTGAACGAGCAGATGGAAGTAACGGGTTTTCAGGAAAAACCGCAGGAGCCCAAAACTATTTTTGGCCGCGCCGGCTTTGCCTATGGTTCGATGGGAATTTACGTGTTTAGCCGCCAGATTCTGATTGAGGCCTTGGAAGAGGACGCTAAAGACCCCGAGACTAAACATGATTTTGGCAAAAATATTATTCCTCGAATGGTGGCGAAGTCCAAAAAAATCTATGCCTACGATTTTAAAGATCCCCAGACGCATAAACCGCGTTACTGGCGCGATGTCGGCGACCTTGATGCTTATTATAATGCCAATATGGACTTAGTCAGTGTTACCCCGGAATTTAATTTTTATGATCAAGAATGGCCGATTCGCACGCACCAGGGCCAATTTCCGCCGGTGAAAACGGTCTGGGACGGCGAAATCAATAAGGCCAGAATCGGCCGGGCGATTCAATCGATTATGGCTAACGGCAGTATCGTCAGCGGCGGATTGGTGAAGCAATCGATTCTTTTTCCGTCGGTGCGGATCAATAGCTTTTCCGAGGTTTACGACTCGATTATTATGGAAGGCACGGATGTCGGCCGCTATGCCAAGATCAGGCGGGCAATTATCGATAAACACTGTCAGATTTCCCGCGGGGCATCGATTGGTTTTGATCCGGAACTGGATAAGAAAAGATTTACCGTAACCGAGGCCGGAATTGTCGTGGTGCCGAAAGGTAGCGTGGTCTAATGGCGATGACGATTACCGAAAAAATATTGCTGGCGCATACGGACAAAAAAACGCTTGCGCCCGGAGAATTTATCGATGCCTGGGTTGACCTGACCCTGGGCAACGATATTACCGCGCCCCTGGCAATTACCACTTTTCGCGCCGAGGGGATGAGTAAAGTTTTTGATCAAAAAAAGGTGGTTTTAGTTTGTGACCACTTTATTCCGGCCAAAGACGCGCAAAGCGCCAATCAGGCCAAAATGCTCGAAGATTTCGCGCGCGACTTTTATATCGAGCACTTTTATCCTTTAGGCCAAGGCGGGATTGAGCATGTACTGCTGCCGGAAAAAGGCCTGGTCTTACCCGGTGAGGTGGTGATTGGCGCGGATTCGCATACCTGCACCTACGGGGCGCTGGGCGCGTTTTCTACGGGAATGGGCTCTACAGATTTGGCCGCCGCCTGGATTACCGGTAAGGTTTGGTTGCGCGTTCCGGAATCGATAAAATTTGTTTACAACGGAAAACTGAAGCGCTGGGTTGGAGGCAAAGATTTAATATTATTGGCGATTAAAGATATTGGCGTTTCCGGCGCCCTCTATAAGGCGATGGAATTCACCGGTCCGGTGATTAAAAGCCTGCCGATGGACGATCGCTTCTCAATGTGCAATATGGCCATTGAGGCCGGCGGAAAATCGGGAATTATCGAGCCCGATGAGATTACTGACAAATACTTACAGTGGGTCACAAAGTCACAAGGCCGCCAGTTCACCAGTGTAAAAAAATATAAAAGTGATAAAGATGCGCGTTATTGCGCTGTCCGGGAATACCAGGTGAGTAAACTTGAGCCGCAGGTGGCCTGTCCGGATTTACCGAGCAATGTCGAGCCGGTGAGTAAATTGAAAAAAATCGCGATTGACCAGGCGGTAATCGGTTCGTGCACCAACGGCCGGCTTTCTGACCTGGAACTGGCCGCCAAAGTGTTAAAAAACCATAAAGCTAATTCCCGAGTCCGGCTGTTAGTGTTTCCCGGTTCGCAATTGGTCTATCGGCAGGCGCTGGCGCAGGGGCTGGTTGATGTTTTTGTGAAGGCTAATGCCGTGGTTTGCCCGCCCACCTGTGGGCCGTGTTTAGGCGGGCATATGGGGATTCTGGCCGAAAACGAAGTGGCCATTGCCACCACCAACCGTAATTTCCGCGGCCGCATGGGTGCCTTAACAAGTAAAGTGTATTTAAGTAATCCGGCGGTGGCCGCGGCCAGCGCGATTAAGGGCCGGATTGCTCATCCCGAGGAAATTTAGCACGATGAAACTGCAAGGAAAAGTCCATAAGTTTGGTAATGATGTCAATACGGATGAGATTATTCCGGCCGAATTCCTCAATACCAGCGACCCTAAGGAATTGGGCAAACACTGCATGGAGGGGATTGATCCGGGTTTTGTAGCCGGAGTGAGCCTGGGCGATATTATTGTCGCCGGTGAAAACTTTGGCTGTGGCTCATCGCGCGAACACGCCCCGGTGGCAATTAAGGCCTGCGGAATTTCCGCGGTGATTGCCAAGAGTTACGCCCGGATATTTTACCGTAATGCGATTAATATCGGCCTGCCGATACTGGAATGCCTGCAAGCCGACCAGCTAAATAAAGGCGATTTATTGGAAATAGGCTTAGCCCAAGGTGAAATTAAGGACTTATCCACAGATAAGGCCTATTTTGCGCAGAGGTTTCCTCAATTTATGCAGGAAATTATTGAATCCGGCGGCCTCTTACCATATATAAGGAGAAGATATAGAAAATGAGCAAGAAGGCTTATAAAATTGCGGTAATTCCCGGGGATGGAACCGGGCCAGAGGTAGTCGCTGAAGGGTTAAAGGTGTTGCAGGCGGTAAGCAAGCTCACTGATTTTAAATATACCACCAAGATATTTGATTATGGCGCCGAACGTTATTTAAAAACCGAAGAAGTCCTGCCGGATGGAGCCCTGGAAGAGTTGAAAAAATACGATACGATTTATTTGGGAGCCGTGGGTGACCCGCGGATTAAACCGGGCATACTGGAGCAGGGGCTGCTGTTAAAATTACGTTTTAGCCTGCACCAATATATTAATTTAAGGCCGGTAAAGCTTTATCCCGGGGTTTGGACGCCGCTGAAGGATAAAGGCCCTAATGAGATTGATTTTGTAGTGGTACGCGAGAATAATGAGGGGCTTTATGTCGGGGAAGGCGAGTTTATCCATAAAGGCACCAAAGATGAGGTGGCCTTACAGATTTCGCGCAATACGCGTAAAGGGGTAGAACGCTGTATTCGCTATGCCTTTGAGCTGACCCGCAAACGCAATAAGCGCAAGAAGCTCACACTTTGCGGCAAGACCAACGTGCTGACCTATGCCTGGGATTTATGGGAACGGGTTTTTCATGAAGTAGCCAAAGAATACCCGGATGTGACCACCGACTATGCCCACGTTGACGCAACTTGTATGTGGATGGTTAAAAATCCGGAATGGTTCGATGTAATTGTCACCGATAATATGTTTGGCGATATTATTACCGATTTAGGGGCGATGATTCAGGGCGGCCTGGGTATCGCCGCCGGGGGCAATATCAACCCGGAAGGGGTGTCGATGTTTGAGCCGATCGGCGGCTCAGCGCCAAAATACACCGGCAAGAATGTGATTAATCCCCTGGCGGCCATTGGGGCGGTGCAGATGCTGCTTTATGAGCTCGGAGAAGAAAAAGCCGCGCAGATGGTGGAAAACGCGATTATGTACGTAACCGCCAATAAGCTCAAGAGCTTGGCCGCTGGAAAAATGGGCTATTCCACCACCGAGGTCGGCGATTTAGTAGTCGAGAACTTAAAATAATTTGAGGAAAGAAGATACAATGAAGAAGTTTAATGTCGCGGTAGTAGGAGTAGGTGCGGTAGGCGAAGAAATGTTGCGCGTGCTTAAGCAGCGCAACTTTCCGGTCAACATGCTTAAGGTTTTTGCGCGCCGGCCCCGAGAAATCATGGTTGATCAGCAGAAGTATAACGTCGAGCAGGTCTCGCCTGAAGGGTTCAACGGCATACAAATCGCCCTTTTTGCCGGGACTGAAGGTGATAAAGGCGCGGCGGTAACTTATGCCCCAGAGGCAATCAAAAGGGGTGCGGTGGTCATTGATAACGGCGCGGATTTCCGGATGGAAAAGAATGTGCCCTTAGTAGTTCCGGAGGTAAATCCGCAGGATGTCAAAAAGCATAAAGGAATTATCGCTAACCCCAACTGTTCAACTATCCAGATGGTAGTGGCCCTATGGCCAATCTATAAGGCTGTGGGGATAAAAAGAGTTATAGTCAGTAGCTATCAGGCTGTGTCTGGTGCCGGTAGCAGCGGGATTAAGCAATTGGAAAGTGAATTGCAAGGGATAGATGAATTGCAAAAAGCATTTGCATACGCAATATCAAAAAATATAATTCCGCATATTGGTGGATTCAGCGATGATGGTTATACTACCGAAGAATGGAAAATGGTCAATGAAACCAGGAAAATTATGCATGATAAGAATATAAAAATAAGCGCTACTTGTGTGAGAGTCCCGGTTATTACCGGGCACAGTGAAGCCGTATATTTAGAAACTACTAAGGAGATTAGCCTTAGCAGGCTCAGAAGTATTTTGAGTAAAAGTAGTGGTATTAAAGTATTAGATGAGCCGGCAAATAACGTCTATCCGCTACCTATAGATGCGGCAGGCAAAGATGAGGTTTTTGTCGGAAGAATTCGCAAGGATCCTTTTGTCAAGAATGGCCTCTGGCTTTGGGTCGTGGCCGACAACCTGCGTAAAGGTGCGGCGCTCAATGCCGTGCAAATTGCGGAAGTGGTATGCGCACTCTGGAAATGACCGTCGAATACGACGGGACGGCCTACTGCGGTTGGCAGGTGCAGAACAGTCACAAGTCGCAAGCCATAAGTCGCAAGCAAAGAACAATACAAGCGACGTTAGAAAAAACTCTGCAGAAAATATTACAGGAAAGAGTGAAGGTAATGGGCTCCGGCCGAACCGATTCCGGAGCCCATGCTTTAGGCCAGGTGGCGCATTTTCAAACTATCTCCCGCTTAAGCCCCACTCAGATCCGTAAAGGGCTGCACAGCTTACTCCCCGCAGACATTAGAATTAGCGCGCTGAATGAGGCGCCGGACGATTTTCATGCCCGTTTTTCGGCAACAAGTAAACACTATCGTTACACTATTGTCAACGACGCCTACTTGCCGGTGTTTATTCGCCGTTATGCTTACTTGGTGCGCTATCCCTTAAATATCGCTGCGATGCGTCGGGCCGCGCGTTATCTGGTCGGCCGGCATGATTTTCGTTCTTTTCAAGCCGTGGATAAAACAGAAAGAAACTCACGGAGGCGAATTTCGCGCCTGGCTATCCGGCAACAAGATAACTTAATCATTATTGATATTGAGGCCGATGGCTTTCTTTATAAAATGGTGCGTAATATTGCGGGCACGCTCATTGAGGTCGGCCGGGGCAGGATGCGCCCGGACGAAATAGAAAAGGTTCTGCTCACCCGGCAGAGGAAAAGCTCTGGGCCTTGCGCTCCGGCCAAAGGCCTTTGCCTGATCAAGGTGAGATATAAAAAATGAAAAATTATGGAAAATTGTTGACAATGCGCCGATCTTATGTTATATTAAGCGCTTCCAATAGGGGTAAATAATGACTAAGACCTACATAGCTAACGCTAAAGAGATTAAGCAAAAATGGCATCTGATTGACGCCAGGGGTAAGGTGCTTGGGCACGTTGCTGCCCGGGCGGCATTGCTTTTACGCGGCAAACATAAGCCGATATTTACGCCGCACGTTAACTGCGGGGATAGCGTAGTAATTATCAATGCCAAAGAAATACTCGTTACCGGAGCGAAGATGCAGGATAAGCTTTACAAACATTATTCCGGATATCCTGGTGGGCTCAAGCAGGTTCCCTTGGAAACAATGCTCAAAAACAAGCCTGAAGAGGTTATGCGCCATGCGGTGAAGGGAATGCTCCCTAAAGGTTCCTTAGGCAGAGACATGTTCAGGAAACTAAAAGTATACGCGGGCAGTGAATACCCGGATAAAGCATACGGCGCAAAGACAGTGGAGGTTATACAGTGACAGAGGGGAAGTTTCAAGCAACCGGCAGAAGAAAAACCTCGGTAGCCCGAGTTTTTCTCATTACTGGCCAAGGTAAGATTGAAATTAACGGCAGAACCCTGGAAAATTATTTCCATACCGCGGGCCTGCGCACGCGCGTATTGCAACCGCTCAATGCCACCCAAACAGCCAAGCAGTTCGACGTTTCGGTTAATGTTTGCGGCGGCGGCGAGACCGGGCAAGCTGAGGCTATTCGTCTGGGCATTTCCCGCGCCTTAGTCAAGGCTAACGATAGTTTGCGCCTGGCCTTAAAAGGGGCGGGTTTCTTGAGCCGCGATCCACGGATGAAAGAACGCAAAAAATACGGACAAAAAGGGGCACGGCGGCGCTTCCAGTGGACGAAGCGATAGGAGGACTTTAATTTAAAGTTTTGAGTTAAAAGTACAAAAGTAAAAAAATAAAAGCCTACTCCTTATCGACGAAAATTGCTTGACGGAGTGGGCTTTATTATTTATAATAACCGTACTGCTTAGAGGAAGAATATGAGGAGTGTATGATTAAGGTAGCTGTTGTGGGAGCAACCGGTTATGCTGGTGAAGAGCTGCTGAAGATTTTAGTCGCCCATCCACAAGTTTTGATCACTTCAGTTTCGGCTAAGATTGACCAACCCGCAAAAATTAACCAGATTTATCCTTTCCTTTCCGGTAAAGTAGAACTGACCTGCGCGGAGCCCGATTTTATGGCCATTATCGCCGGGAGCGACCTGGCCTTTTTGGCCCTGCCGCACCGGGTCTCGATGGAGGTGGCGCCGTTATTTTTACGGGCTAATAAAAAGGTCATTGATTTAAGCGCTGATTACCGTCTGAAAGATCCATTGGTATACGAAAGGCATTACGGGGTAAGCCATAAAAGCCCGCAATATTTACCCCAGGCCGTCTATGGTTTACCGGAGGTAAATCGGCTAAAGGTAAAGCCGGCGCAATTAATCGCTAACCCCGGGTGTTTTCCTACGGGAATCCTTTTGGGCGCGCTACCGCTTTTAATGAAGAAATTTGCCGAGCCGGCCGGGATTATTGCCGATGCTAAAACCGGTTTAAGCGGGGCGGGAAGGGAGAAAGAAGCCGAACTCATCCCGCAGCTTAAAGATAACTTCAAGGCCTATAAAGTTGATGCCCATCAGCATGCGCCGGAAATTAACCAGGAACTCAGCACGTTTGCGGGCGCGCCGGTAGAAATAGTATTTGTGCCGCATTTAATCCCGATTAAGCGCGGAATTTTGTCTACGCTTTATATCCGGCTGGTGAAATCGCTGACGAGCAAAGAGGCGCAGCAGCTCTATCAGGAATTTTACCAAAACGAGCCGTTTGTGAAAGTGCTGGCGGCGGAACAATTTCCGCAGCTAAAAGATGTGACCGAAACTAATTTCTGCCATATCGGGGTAAAGGTTAACGAACGTAAAAAAATAGCGATGGTGGTTACCTGCATTGATAATCTGGTCAAGGGCGCTTCCGGCCAGGCGGTACAAAACATGAACATTATGTACGGGTTTAAAGAAACTGAAGGGATGCTATGAACCCCGCCCTTCCCAAGAGGGCTGGGGATAAATTGAAAGGAAGGGCGGGGTGAAAACGGTTTCCGGCGGCGTGACGGCCGCAAAAGGATTCTTGGCCGCGGGATTGAATTGCAGGATTAAATTCAAGAAAAAGGACCTGGCGCTGATTTATTCAGAGGTACCAGCGGTGGCCTGCGGAGTATTTACGCAGAATAAAGTTCAGGCCGCCCCGGTAACAGTAACCAGAGCGTATTTGCGAAATCACCGGGCCCAGGCCATCATTGCCAATAGCGGAAATGCCAATTGCTGCACCGGCATTCAAGGGATTAAGGATGCGCAAAGTGTAGCCGTGGCGACAGCCAAAATCTTAGGCTTAGCGAAAAACCAGGTTTTAGTCGCCTCTACAGGTATCATTGGCAAACGCCTACCCGTGGATAGAATTAAGCAGAAACTGGACATTTTAGCGGCGGGTTTAAGCCGTGAAGGCCAAAAAGACGCTGCCTACGCCATTTTAACTACGGATACCCAGCCCAAGCAGGTAGCTGTAAAAATTAAATGCGGTGGGCGCGAAATAACTCTTGGCGGGATGGCCAAGGGGGCGGGAATGATTGCGCCGCACATGGCGACGATGCTCGCTTTCATTACTACTGATGCGCTTATTGATGGCCTAAGGCTGCAGCGCGCTCTTGCTCAGGCCGTGGAACATTCCTTTAATCTGATTACCATAGACGGTGATATGAGCACTAATGATATGGCGCTGGTTCTCGCCAATGGGCTGGCCGGCAATCAGCCGCTTAAGCAAAAAGAATACGCTCAATTTCAAAGCGCCTTGAGGTATGTCTGCCTGGAATTGGCAAAAATGATTGTCAAGGATGCCGAAGGAGCGAAAAAGTTTGTCCGCATTAGAGTGGAAGGGGCAAAGAGCTTAGTTCAGGCCCAAAAAGTGGCCTTTAAAATTGCCAATTCACCGCTAGTGAAAACGGCGATTTGCGGGGAAAATCCTAACTGGGGCAGGGTAGCGGCCAGCGTTGGTTCGGCGGACCAAGACGTAAGCCAGGAAAAACTGGCAATTTATTTGGGGCCGCTAAAAGTGATGCACCGTGGCGCGGCCGTAAAAGCTGACCACCAAAAGTTGAACAGCTTGTTTAAAGCTGCGGAGATTGACATCCGGGTTAATTTGGGCTTAGGTGAATTTTCCCAATGTGTATTTACCTGCGATTTAACTGAGAAGTATGTAAAAATTAATGCGGAGTATTGAGTGATGAAGAGGGCAATCGAAAAAGCGGATATTCTTATTGAGGCGCTGCCGTATATAAAGAAATTCCAGCATCGAATAATGGTAGTTAAATGCGGTGGCAGGCAGCTGATTAATGACGAGAATATCAATAACATTCTAAAAGACATCGCTTTTATGAATTGTGTGGGTTTAAACCCGGTATTAGTTCATGGCGGGGGCCCGAGCATCAGCGAAAAACTACGCAAGCTCGGGCATATAGTAGAATTTCGCCATGGCCAGCGCGTAACCGACGCAAAAACCTTGGCGGTGGTGGTCGAAGAGCTAAATATGCTCAACCGGGAGATGGTAAAAAAAATTAATTCCTTTGGCGTTAAAGCCCGGGGCTTATCCGGCAATAGCGGAAAGTTGATTAAAGCCATGAAGTTCTCTTCGGGAGTAGACATTGGCTTTGTCGGAGAGGTTGCCGCAATTCGTAAAGAAGTGGTAAAAAAATTACTCAAGCGCAATTACGTTCCGGTGATCTCGCCTTTGGGGATAGGCAGTGACGGTCAATTATACAATATCAACGCCGATGTCGTGGCCGCGGAAATTGCCGCTGCGCTTGGCGCCTGGAAATTAGTGCTGTTAACGGATGTGCAGGGGATACTGCGCAATCCTAGCGATAAAAGCTCCTTAATTTCCACATTAAAAATGGCGCAAGTCGAAGACTTAGTCAAAAAGGGTATCATTACCGAAGGGATGATACCTAAAGTAGGCGCCTGCACGGCCGCCCTGAAAAAAGGCGTGAAAAAGACGCACATTATTGACGGCAGTATTCCCCGTTCGCTGTTATTGGAAATTTTCACTGATCAGGGAGTAGGAACGCAGATTATTAAGTAAATATGTTAGCGAGTTCTCGAGTTTGCGAGTTTACGAGTTAACCCAAAAACCCGCTAACTCGCTAACACGCAAACAAGTGAAGAAGGACATGAAAAAGAATAAGCTTATCGATGAATATAACCAATATGTAATGCCGACGTATACCAGAGAACCGCTTGTACTGGCAAGAGGTGAGGGTTCTTGGGCCTGGGATGTTTCCGGACGCCAGTATTTAGACTTTTTTCCGGGCTGGGCGGTCAGCGGCTTGGGACATACCCATCCCTTAGTGCAAGCGGCATTGACGCAACAGGCCAAAAAAATTTTTCACGTGCCTAATAACTACTATAACGAGCTACAAGGCAAACTGGCCAGAGAAATTGTGCAGCATGCCTTTGACGGTAAGGTGTTTTTCTGCAACAGCGGATCCGAGGCCATTGAAGCGGCAATCAAGCTTGCCCGTAAATATGGCAGCGCCCAAGGTAAATATGAAATTATCACAATGGAAAATTCTTTCCATGGCCGAACTTTATCGGCAATCGCCGCCACCGGTCAGGAAAAATATAAACAAGGTTTTGCCCCTTTACCGGCCGGCTTTATCCATGTGCCTCTAAATAACCTGGAGGCGCTGAAAGCGAAAGTGAGCGCTAAAACCATTGCCATTATGCTGGAGCTGATCCAGGGCGAAGGCGGCATTAATGTCGCTGGTCAAGATTACGTTGAAGGCATCAAAAAACTCTGCGCTGAAAAAGGGCTTTTACTTATTATCGATGAGGTGCAAACCGGAATCGGCCGAACCGGAAAAATGTTTTGTTATCAGCATTATAAGATTGTGCCGGACATGATCGTTCTGGCTAAATCGCTGGGCGGTGGTTTTCCCATCGGCGCGCTGGTGGCCAAAAGAAATATCGCCGATACGCTTCAACCCGGTACGCATGCCTCTACTTTTGGCGGAAGCCCTTTGGCTTGCGCCTGCGGATTAGCCGTATTCAGCGCTATTAAAAAGGGCAAGTTATTGAAAAATGCACAGCTGATGGGTGGCTATTTACAGAAGAAGTTAGTGCAGTTAAAAGGAAAGTACCCGCAGATTAAAGAAGTGCGCGGGATGGGTGTGATGATTGGCGTAGAACTAGATAGAAACGGCCGCCCGGTATACGAACAATGCCTTAAAAATGGTTTATTGATTAATTGTACCCATAATACAGTGTTGCGAATTATGCCCCAGCTGGGAGTGACCAAAAAAGAAATTGATGCAGCGCTAGTAATATTGGAACAGGCATTGCAGGATCACTTGAGGTAAAAATATGAAAAAAGACCTACTTTCTTTAGATGATCTGACGCTTGAAGAAATGCTGCGCCTCTTTAAGGTTACTGATGAGCTCAAGGCAAAAGTGCGTGATGTTAGTCATGCCCTCGCTGCAAAATGTTTGGGGCTGATCTTTCTCAAGCCTTCTCTAAGAACCCGTGTCTCTTTTGAGGCGGCGATGGCTCATTTGGGTGGTGCGGCCTTTTATCTTCCTCCGGAAGACATTAAGTTTGGCACCAGGGAATCGGTGAAAGATATCGGACATGTGCTTTCGCGTTATCTCGATGCGATAGTCATCAGGACCTTTTCGCAAAAACAGGTGGAAGAGCTGGCGGTGAATACTACCATCCCGGTGATTAACGGGCTGACGGACTTATGCCATCCCTGCCAGGCTCTAAGCGATCTATATACGATCAAAGAAAAGAAAGGCACTTTAAAAAATCTACGCTTAGTCTTTGTCGGTGACGGTAATAATATCGTCCATTCTTTGCTTCATGGTTGCGCTAAAATCGGCGTTGATTTTACCGTCGCTACACCCGAAAAATATAAACCGCAAGCCGCTATTGTCAAAGAAGCGCTGGAAATGGCCAAAGTAAGTGGCGCTAAAATATCCTTAACTGATGATCCACTGGCCGCGGCTCGTGGCGCGGATGTGCTCTATACCGACGTCTGGACAAGCATGGGCCGCGAAACCGAGCGTGAAGAGAGACGTAAGAGTTTCCAGGGATTCCAAATAAACGATAAATTAGTTTCTCTGGCTAAGCCAGACTGTCTGGTCATGCATTGCCTGCCGGCACATCGCGGCGAAGAAATTACTGACGAAGTTATCGATGGGCCGCATTCGGTCGTCTTTGACCAGGCGGAAAACCGGATGCACGTGCAAAAGGCCATTCTTTTATTT
>JAZDHS010000050.1:0-2578 GCA_043805735.1 Candidatus Omnitrophota bacterium
TTATGCAATATGACCGCTTTCAACAGGAGGCAATCGAATATGTTAACCAGGGCTATTCGGTAATCGTCTCGGCGCCGACCGGCGCCGGGAAAACGGTCATTGCCGAGCACGTCATCGAACAATCACTGGCCGCCGGCGTGGGTGTAATTTATACCGCGCCAATCAAGGCCCTTTCCAACCAGAAATTCCGCGATTTCCAGGAAAATTACGGCGATAAAATCGGCATCCTCACCGGGGATGTCTCAATCAACCCCCATGCCCCGGTACTCATCGTAACCACGGAAATTTTCCGCAATAAAGCCCTAGAAGAGCCGCAGAGCCTCAATCCCTACCGCTGGATTATTTTCGATGAGGTGCATTATATCGATGATGAACAGCGCGGCACCATCTGGGAGGAGTCGATTATGTTTTTGCCTACCCATATGAAGATGCTCTGCCTCTCCGCTACGGTGCCTAACATCGGCGAACTCGCTAGCTGGATTGAATCGGTGCATAAAACGGAGTTGAAGCAGGTTATCGAAACGAAACGGCCGGTGCCCCTGCACTTCTTCTTCCAGTGCCAGAATGAAATTGCCGATTCGCTTAAAAAGGTCGAGCAGTTGGGTTATAAAGGACAGGTTAGTTATAGCTACCGGGGCAAAAGACGCTTCGCCCACACCTTTTTTAAACCCAACCGCCTTTGGAAACTGCTCGAGTATTTGCAGCAAAAAGAGTTTCTGCCCTGTATTTATTTCGCCTTTGGCCGGCGCCGCTGCGAAGAGCTGGCTTTCGAGCTGCTGGGCTTTCAATTCTTAAGCCACGAGGAAGAAACGCAAATTACCCGGATGTACGATGAACTCTGCCAGCGCTTTGGCCTGACCAGCGAAAAAAGCGCCCAGGAACTCAGCGCCCTGGTCAAGCGGGGCGTGGCCTTCCATCACGCCGGAATGCTGCCTACGCTTAAAGAAGTCATTGAACGGCTGTTTACTTCGCGGCTGTTAAAAGTCATCTTCACTACCGAGACCTTTGCTCTGGGAATCAATATGCCAGCGCGCACCGTTATTTTTGATGAACTGCGCAAGTTTTACGGCCGCTCTCACCATAACCTCAAAACCCGCGATTTTTATCAGATGGCCGGCCGGGCCGGGCGCCGTGGGATGGATAGCGAGGGCCAAGTCTTCTGCCGGATTAATCCCAGCCGCATTCAGCCGGAAGAAGTAAAAAGAATCCTCTATAGTAAGCCGGAAAAAGTTTCCAGCAAATTCAATTCCTCCTACGCCACGCTCCTGCATCTCTACGCCAAACATCAGGAAAAACTCTACGATATCTATCCCCTCTCCCTGCACTATTTCCAGGAGAAACCGCGCCGTCGCGAGGGCGCGCTACAGATGCTGCGCTCCAAGGTCGCTTTACTCAAAGAACTGGAGTATATTCAGGGACAGGCGCTGACCAATAAAGGCAAGTTTGCCGCCGCGGTTTACGGTTATGAACTGCCGCTGACCGAAATTTATGCCCAAAACCTGCTCGATGAATTGAGCCCGATCGAATTGGGAATCCTGGCCGCGGCTTTAGTTTATGAACCACGTAAGGCCGACGAACCACCGCGTATCCAGCGGAATGTGCGGCGGTTAAAAGAAATCACCGACCAGTCTCTCGCGCGCATCCACCGCCTGGAACAAAGATTTCATATCTGGCCGGCGTCCAAAGAATATTTTTTTCATCTTTCCGAGGTCACCCAGGCCTGGCTGCAAGGCAGCGACTTTGCCAAATTGGGCAGCTACGCGCAAGTTGATGAAGGAGAGCTGGTGCGTTATTTTAGGATGGCCTTACAGGTGCTGCGCGAAATCCAATACGCGCCGGTAACATCATCGGCACTTAAGGAAAAAATTCACCAAGTGGTGCAAGTTTTTAATCGCGATATTGTGGACGCGGAGAAACAATTGCGGATGAAGTGAAAGGCGTGCGCTATTTTTGCCAGGAGACGCGGGAGACTTCGGCTAAGGCCTCGGCTTCATTTGCCGGAAGCTTTCGTTAAGGCTTGGAGGAGTTTTTGCGCCGAGGCGGGAACGGTGGCTTTATCGCCAAAAATAATTTCTTCCGTAGTTATATCAGCATTATAATAGGAGTGGTTAGCATCCTTATCGGGGATGAGCACCGCGCCTTCAACAGATACCCCGGCAAAAATACCTTTAGTGCGAGAATAAGAGAAAATGCCGGCTTTCATCAGCAGGTCGGTATCGGCCGAGGCGTTTCTTCCTACCGGGCCAGCGGCAACTTCGGCATCTGCGCCTAAAGTAAATTTATCCTGCAAGAGGCCTTCTAAGCCCCTTTTGTTTATGATTACCAAGATTAAATCGGTAGCCTGGGCTCCGATCTGAAAACCAAAACTGCCGCCGCCGATGGTAAAAAAGGCCGGGGCCTTCCATTTGCCGCTATTGGCGTCGTGGGCAATGACAATACCTTTACCGTAACGCGCGCCAACGAAAAAACCGCCTTTAAGCACATAGGGGAAAATCGCCACCCCCGCGCATTTTGAAAGCAGGTCCGTAGGGATGGACTTATCGGGCATCATCGTTACTTCGTTTAAAATTTCCGCGCT
>JAZDHS010000051.1:0-3148 GCA_043805735.1 Candidatus Omnitrophota bacterium
CTATACTGCCGTGACCTGACCGCCTTGGCCGAACAGGGAAAAGTCGACCCGGTCATCGGGCGAGACGATGAAATCCGCCGGCTGATTCAGATTCTTTCCCGCCGGACCAAGAATAATCCGGTCTTAATCGGCGATCCGGGCACAGGCAAAACCGCGATTGCCGAAGGGTTGGCACTGCGTATTTCTTCCCAGGATGTGCCCAACGGCTTAAAAGAAAAACGCCTGGTGGCTTTGGATATCGGGGCGCTGGTGGCCGGGACTAAATTCCGCGGTGAGTTTGAAGAGCGCCTCAAGGCCATTCTTAAGGAAATAGAAGAGCAGGACGGCAAAATTATTCTCTTTATCGATGAATTGCATACGATTGTCTCGGCCGGGGCCGCCGAAGGGGCGATTGACGCCTCCAATATGTTAAAGCCGGCCTTGGCCCGGGGAATGTTGCGTTGTATCGGCGCGACTACCCTTGATGAATACCGTAAACACATTGAAAAAGATAAGGCCCTGGAGCGGCGCTTCCAGCCAGTATTTATCAAAGAGCCGGATGTCGAGGATACGATTGCTATTTTACGCGGCTTAAAAGAGCGCTATGAAGTCTATCACGGCGTGCGTATTAAGGACGCGGCCCTAATTGCCGCGGCCACACTTTCGCAGCGTTATATCACTGATCGGTTTTTACCGGATAAGGCAATTGACTTAATCGATGAGGCGGCGTCGCGGCTGCGTATTGAAATTGATAGCCTGCCGACCGAAATCGACGAGGTGGAAAGAAAAATTATGCAGCTGGAAATCGCCAAACAGGCTTTAAAAAAAGAAAAAGACGAACTTTCTCAAGAAAGGCTCCAGAAACTTGAAGCGGAGTTAAAAGAGCTAAAAGCTAAAAGCGCCGTGATGAAAGAGCACTGGAAGAAAGAAAAGGATGTTATTGACCAGATTCGCAAAATTAAAGAGGAGATCGACCGCTTAAAACTTGAAGAAGCGCGCGCCGAGCGCCACGGCGATTTAGGCAAGGTTTCCGAAATTCGCTATGGCGGCCTGGTGGAACTGCGCAAAAAATTGGAAGCTGAATCTAAAAAGCTGGCCGAAATTCAGAAGACGCAAAAAATGCTTCAGGAAGAAGTGGATGAGGAATACATCGCCGAGGTTGTCGCCAAATGGACCGGCATTCCACTTTCCAAGCTGATGGAAGGGGAAGTGGAAAAGCTGGTGGCGATGGAGAAGGCCTTGGGCGCCAAAGTGGTTGGCCAGGACGAGGCGATTACGCTGATTGCCAACGCGGTCCGCCGTTCACGCAGTGGTATGTCTGACCCGAAACGGCCGATTGGCTCGTTTCTCTTTTTAGGCCCGACCGGCTGCGGCAAAACCCATCTGGCAAAGAGCCTGGCTTGGTTTCTCTTTGACAACGCGGAGGCGGTGGTCAGGATTGATATGTCCGAGTATATGGAAAAACATTCCGCCAGCCGGCTGATTGGCGCGCCTCCGGGCTATGTCGGCTATGAAGAGGGCGGCCAACTGACCGAGGCCATTCGTCGCCGGCCCTATTCGGTAATCCTTTTTGACGAAATCGAAAAGGCTCACCACGATGTGTTTAATATTTTGCTGCAGCTTTTAGAAGACGGCCGGCTGACCGATAACCAGGGCCGGGTGGTCAACTTCAAAAATACGGTCGTGATTATGACCGCGAATATCGGCAGCAACTATTTCCAGGATAAAGCCATGGGCAAGGAAGAGATAAAAAAGACCATTAATTTGGAGCTGAAGAACCATTTTCGCCCGGAACTCCTTAATAGAATTGATGAGATTATTCTCTTTAACCGCTTGAGCAAAGACGATATCGCCGGAATTGTCGAATTACAACTGGATGAGCTGAAGCAACGGCTTAGCGATAAACAGATTACCTTGGCGATTAGCGTCGCCGCGAAAACCGAACTGGCAAAAGAAGGCTTTGATCCCGATTTTGGCGCGCGCCCCTTAAAACGCCTGATTCAAAGGCAGCTTCAGGATGTCATCGCGCTCAAACTCTTGGCCGGAGAGTTTCACGAAGGCGATAAGATCACGATTGATTATCGCGCCAGCAAATTTGTATTCAATAAATAAGGCATTCTATGCTATAATAATCACCTATGAACGACAACGACGTTAAAACTATCTCCAAGATAAAAAGCCCCAAGGAGCTCTTTACGATGCTGGAAGAGACTGTCGCCGTAATCTTAGACACCAGTTCTCTGAGGGTATTGGCTCTGGACGAGGCCGAACTCCGGTATGTCCTGCGTAAGGATATTGAATTAGGCCCGGCCAAGGGCTGTGAAAACGATGCCGGCGCGCTCGCGCTCGAACTTAACGACCCGCTGGTGGTGCATTTAGCCGATGTACAGAAGGCCGTGTTTACTAAAGAAGTCGATGATAATATTGACGTTGCCCTCACGGTCAAGCGCCGAGATTTTCTGATTAGTTTACGCGATAAATTGGTGCGTTTTGAGGCCGAATTTTGCGTGCCCGGTTTTTCCAAAGATAAGCTGGTAATAATCTTTTTGGTAGGCAGAAAGTTATCTAAACAGGCTTATTCGCCAGTGGAGATAGAGGCCCTCTGCACCCTGGCCAAGCAGTCGGCGCGGATAATTTACAGTTTTAATGTGCTTAAAAAAGAAGTTGAGCTCTTTATTGGTTCAATCCGCAAGATCAACGATGAGCTCGAGGCCAAGGATATGTATACACGCGGCCACTCCCTGCGCGTGGCTCAATTTTCGGCGATTGTCGGGCGTAAGCTCTCCGCGGAACTGGCCAAGATTCCCTACAGCGAGATTTGTTTATACTATGCCGCCGAATTCCATGACGTGGGCAAGATCAGCCTGCCTGATGAGGTTTTAAAAAAAGAGCATCACCTGACCGAATTAGAGTGGCAGAAAATGAAGACGCACCCTTTCGAGTCAATGAAGCTGATTAAGCAGCTGGAGAAATGGTTCGGCCGGATAATTCTGGAGGCCGTGCTCTACCACCATGAGAACTTCGACGGCACCGGCTATCCTTACGGCAAAAAGGGCGAGGATATTAATATTTTAGCCAGGATCATCCGGGTAGTTGATTCTTTTGACGCAATGATTACCGACCGGCCCTATCGTAAGGCGATGGCGCATCATGAAGTGATTGCCGAGCT
>JAZDHS010000052.1:0-10398 GCA_043805735.1 Candidatus Omnitrophota bacterium
TGATGCAAGGTTTAGCCGGAGCCACCTGTGCCGACGCAATGGGGGAAACCGGCAAGGGATTTGGTAATTATATAGTAGTTATAGGAATTATTGAAACAGTGGCGCTGTTTGTGTTGGCCTTTTCGATGGGGCTACTGGGAAAGATAGTATAAGAATACGCCGATGGCCATTGCCCAAAAGCCTGAGCTGGTCAAGCTGATTGTGGGAGTCATTTTTAGCAACGAGGGCGTTTTAGCTCAGGCAAAATTAAAACTGATACGTAAATTCGGTCCAATTGACTTTCAAAGCGCGATTATGCCTTTTGTGTATACCGATTATTACGAAAAAGAAATGGGTCCGGGCCTAAAGCGCCAATTCCTCAGTTTTTGTAAGCTGGTGCAACCAGAAGCGTTAGCCACAATTAAGCGCTCTACTAATCGGTTGGAAACAGCGCTTTACGCTAAGAGTGGCCCGTTTAAGCGCACGATTAATCTCGACCCGGGGTATATCACCGCGGCGAAACTGGTGCTGGCGACTTGCAAAGATTATACCCATCGGATCTATTTAGGTAAGGGTATTTTTGCCGAAGTGACGCTGCAGTTCCATAATGGTTCCTTTGCGCCCTGGCCCTGGACATATCCTGATTACACTACTGCCGCGTATCTTGATATCTGTAACGCTATTCGCCGGATCTATCTTAAGCAGGTCTAGGAGAAAGTATTTTCTTTGACAGTTGCTTAATTTTGTGCTATGGTAAATAACTCAAAGGGCGGATAGTTCAGTTGGCTAGAACGCTTGACTTACATTCAAGAGGTCGCAGGTTCGACTCCTGTTCCGCCCACCATTATTTCGGGAGGGTGGAATGCTCCTATATATAATTTTAGGTCTTTTGGCCGGCGTAGCCGGTGGTTTTGAGGGAAATAGTATTGCGTAGTAAAAATGTGGGGGCGTAGTTCAGCTGGATAGAATGCAAGATTGTCGATCTTGAGGTCGCGGGTTCGAGCCCCGTCGCCCCCGCCATATTTTTGAAAGGAGGAGACTATGGACATGGATTTGTTAGCCCTGGTGCTCAAATACTTGCTGATTATTCTAAGTGCGGGGGGAATTGTCTACCATATGCTGGTGCTGAAGAGCCCGAATAAAGTCCAAGAACTAGAGAAGAAGCTGGGTGCGGAATTCGGCGTGAAAACACGCATCGCCCCGAAGCTGGAAGCAATAGATATGAGCCTGCACGAGCGCTTGATAAAAAGTAAAGGCTACAATATGCTTTCGATAACATTTCTGATAATTGTATTGGTTGTATTAATTCGGTAATTCCATTATAATCGATGCACTTTGCCGGGATAGCTCAGGTAGTAGAGCGCAGGCCTGAAAAGCCTGGCGTCCCCAGTGCAAGTCTGGGTCCCGGCACCATTATGGTGCACCAGTTAGCCCGTTAACCGGTGAGCCAGTGAAAAAAATAACCCATCAACCGATTAACCACTCACCAATCACCACTCACCGACCAGCCATTTCAATTTTACGCCTTCAACTGTTAAAATTTAAACGAATTTTATGCCGATGTAGCTCAGTTGGTAGAGCAGCGCTTTCGTAAAGCGCGGGTCGGAGGTTCGATCCCTCTCATCGGCTTTTAGATTTTATAGGGGTTTCTTGGGACCCGACCAGGTAATAGTAAGTAAGTTAATCATAAAAAATATAAAAAAACACTTGACAAAGTAAATAGAATCGGCTATACTCTCACTTAAGCGGAATTTTAAACATTAGTGAAGGCATACACATAAGCGTAATCTTTAGCTTGCAAAAAATCGCAAAATCTCCGCCGAAAAAGGACTAAAAATAGACAATGACTACCGGTGAAATTCTCAATCAAATTCAGAACCTGACCAAGGACGTTCTTTATTATTGGGAAGCCCGAGGTTATATCCATCCGCGTAAATATCAGCGCGGCCGGGTGGATAAACGCGATTATTCGGAAAAAGATTTTCAGGTTATTATGGCGATGACCAGGTATTATGAAAAAGGTTTTCCACCGAAGCGGTGCTATCAGAAGGCGATGGAGGAATTACACCGATAGCAGAATATAAGACCTGTGCGATATGCCAACAAAAGTTTCTGCCGAGCAAGTATAGAAAAACTCAGCAAGTTTGTTCGCAAACAGAATGCCAGCGTCAGAGGCAGTTGGCAAATTTGGCCGCCTGGCGCAAAAACAACCCGGGCTATTTTAAAACCAGCAGGCACGAAACCTCCTGGGCTGAGCTTTACCGCGAACGTGCGCGCCGCTGGCGAAAGCGGCATAAGGATAAAACAAAAAGATATCGCCGGGCGCATCAAGCAGAACAACGCCAATATATGCGCGTCTATATGGACAGATTAAGACATTCCTAACCTTAATGGGAGGACATTAAATGGGAAGAATGGTAGTGACGGTAACGGTAATAGCGGCACTGGCGTTATTAAGCGGATGTGATAAAATGCCGCAATGGCTTTCGGTGAGTAAACCTAAGCCGGTGGTGGCACAGCCTAAGGCGCCGGAGGTCAAGGGCACAATCCTGGCTTCGATTAACGGGCGTAACATTACACTCGAAGAGTTTAACGCCTACATTGAGGCCTACAATGCGGAAATCCAGGCCTCGACCAATATCCCCGAAGACGTGCGCCAGAACTATCTGCTCAAGAACAAAGAAGATAAAATGAAGATTTTAGACAGTATGGTGGAAAGAGAGCTGATGATTGCCGAGGCAGTTGACCGCGGCTACGCTAAAGAAGAACAGGTAAGCAATGCCCTGAAGGCGCTCGAGGAACAGCTCTTGTTTGCCCGGTTAGTGGAGGCCGAAAGGTCTAAGACCGGCATTACCAGAGAGGAAATAGAAGGATATTATAATATGTATCGGGATGCCTTTGCGATACCCGAAGAAAGAAAAATCAGCTTGATTGTGGTAGCCGGTGAAGATCAGGCCAAAGAGATCCTGATTCAGCTCTTGCAAGGGGCTAACTTCGGCGTTCTCGCCAGCCAGTATTCCAGCGACGAAAAAAGCAAAAGCCAGGGTGGAGACATCGGCTTTATTATCCAGCAGTCGCCTTTACGTGCGCCAGATGAGCAAATGGCAGGGTTGGAAAAATTACAGGAAGTCGCCTTTTCGCTGGAACTGAATAAACCCAGCGCAATTTTTCAGGGGCCAAACGGATATTATATTATTAAGGTAACGGAAATAAAGCCGGCCAGCCAAAAGTCGCTCGACGAAGTATACAGCGATATCGAGCAGGGCCTGTTAATGAGAAAACAGGAAGAGGCCCTGAAAACGTTGTTAGGTAACCTGCGCAGCTCGGGAAATATTGTAGTCAATGAGCAATTGCTCGGGAACTAAGGTATGAATCGAAAACTGGCGATTATCATTGCGATAGTGATGGGTTTGTCAGCGGTGGTGCTGACCAATATTTATTTCCAGCAAAAAGAAGCGGCGATCAAGCCGGAAGAAGAGGTGCCGGTAGTTATCGCCGCCCGGGATATTATTAAAGGTGAGCCGATTGACCATAAAATGCTGGCCTTTAGGCCGGTGCCGCGTAATTTTATTCAGCCCGGCGCCTTAATCGCCAAAGAGGCGGCGGTAGGAAAGACCGCCGCGGCGACGATCGTGGCCGGTGAGCAGGTGTTAATCAGCAAGCTCTTGACCCCCGAGAGAGGGTTGACGCTCTCCGGAAAAACTCCGCCCGGGAAAAGGGCGGTGACTATTTCCCTGGATGCCACCGCGACGGTTGGCGGTATGGTTCGCCCGGGTGACCATGTTGATGTCTTAGCCAGTTTTAGCAATCCCGGGATTATCATGACCTTATTTCAGGACATTTTGGTGTTAGCCGTTGGCCAGACCATGGTTGCGGACGAAGAAAGTAAAGAACAAGCTGCTTCCAGCGGCCGGCGCGATTCGATTACTATGGCGCTTACCCCGCAGGAAGTGCAGATTCTAAGCGTGGCCACCGACTACGGGAAAATTCGGCTGACTTTAAGGCCGCGCATGGAAGACAAAAAAGCCCTGCCTTCAGTGGACTTAAGCCAGTTGCCACCGGTGGTGGACTTAAATACGCTGTTGCGGCTCTATATCCGGGGCCCCGAAGAACAGGTAAAGGTTCCCAGCGTGGAAATTATCCGCGGGATGAAGAAAGAAATGATACCGTTACCGCAGTGACCACATTTAAGGAGAACAGACCTTGAAATCGAAAGCCATATTGATCATCTGTATTTTGGCTTTAGTAATGGCCGATGCCTGGGCGCAGGCAGCGGAAAATGTCAAGCTCGTAGTTAATGAGCTGAAGGTCTTTCCGGTGACAAAATTAAGACGGGTAGCCGTGGGCTCACCGGAAGTGGCCGATATCAATGTGCTTAATGAGCGCGAAGTAATGGTGGTGGCCAAGGAAGAAGGCGTGACTACGCTGATTATCTGGGACGATAAGGGCGAACGCTCCTTTACCATCGCCGTGATTAAGAAAGATATCCAGGAGGACGCCAAAAGGATCCTCGACCTTTTGGCCCGCTCCGGTATCGTTGGCCTGGAAGTGACTACGGAAAAAGAGAATATTTACATCATGGGCGAGGTGCCTACCGACATTGAGGTCGAAAAAGTTAAAAATATTTTAGCTTCTTTTAAAAATACGGTGAATTTAACCAAGGTTCGAGAACGCCAGCCAATGGTAGAAATCGCGGTCACTGCCCTGGAGGTTAACTTCGACGATTTAAAACGATTGGGTATGGACTGGACCAATTCCCAGCCGATTGATTATAACGAGCCTACCGGGCACGAGAAAGACGGAAAAATGCCCAAAATGTGGCGCGTCTTTCAATGGGATAGAAGCACTATTGATGCCCAGTTTAATTTTCTGGTCGAAACTGACCAGGCCCGCACTTTGGCTAACCCCAAACTGATTACCTTAAGCGGCAAAGAGGCATCCTTTTTAGTTGGTGGTGAAGTGCCTTATGTGACGGTGGAGAGTGAGGGCCGCACGTCGGTGGAATGGAAGGAATACGGCGTCAATCTAAAAATCAATCCGATTGTCACCGCCAATAACGAAATTAAGACCAAGGTCTTGGCGGATGTCACCGGCCTGGATTGGGGCAATGCCGTGCAGCAGGACGGCTACAACATCCCAGCGTTGCGCAAAAGGGAAGTCCAGACGGAATTATTCCTCGAAGAGGGCGATACTATTTTTCTGGCCGGCTTGATTACCAATGACGACAGCCGTAATATCGACCGCCTGCCCTGGTTAGGCCGCATTCCCATCATCGGTGAGCTGTTTAAATCGAAGGAATTTAGAGACGAACGCACGGAGCTGGTAATCTCGATAGTACCGAGAATTCTCGGGGAGAAAAACCCCACCGCGCCCAAAAACGCGGACGTAAGTAAAAGCGAGGCCGTTTCCTCTTCTTCTTTGAGCCCATATATTGCAATGATCGGCAATTTAATCTCGTCAAAAGTAGAATATCCGCGACAGGCCCAACAAGCCAGCCAGGAAGGCGTAGTCAAGCTTGACCTCAACATTTTATCTAGCGGGATGTTGAAAGATGTCAAGATTCAGGAATCTTCCGGCTTCGATACTTTAGACCGGTCGGCGCTTACCGCGGTGCTTGAGCAAGCCCCTTTTCCGCCTTTTCCCGCCGATGCTACCCAGCAGGAATTACGTTTAACCGTACCGGTGGTATTCAAAAGTTACGTCAAAAATGAGTAAATCCTCACGCATAATTTCCTTTTTTAGTAGTAAAGGTGGGGTAGGCAAATCGATCATCGCCGCCAATTTGGCGGTGAGCTTTGCGCAGCTGGGTCGTAAGGTGGCGCTTTTGGATATCGATTTACAGCATGGCGGCGACGTCGCCAAAATGCTCAACCTCAAACCCGAACAGACCATCTTTTCCTTAAGCTCAACTCTGGCCAAATTGGCCCAGGGCGGGTCAATACAAAAATACATGACCCACCACTACTCCGGCGTGGACCTTTTGCCGGCAGTCAGCCGGCCGAAAGAAATCCCCTCCATTACTACTGAGCGTTTACAGGCTACTTTTAGCCTCTTACGTGCGGAGTATGAGTTTATTATTATTGATGCCGGTTCATTTTTTACCGATGCGCTAATTCATGTTTTTGACAATTCCAACCTGATTATATTGGTCGCTACTCCCGATGTCCTTTCCGTATACCAATCGGAATGGAGCTTGGATACCGTGGAGAGTCTGCATTTTCCGCTGAATATGGTTAAGCTGGTGTTAAACCGCGCCGAGAGCCGGGGCGGTGTGCAGGGGCAGGACTTACGCCCAGCGCTGCGCTGCGAAGTCATCGCCTCGTTACCCAGCGACGGCAAGACCGCGGGCATCTCGGTCAATCGCGGCATCCCTTTTGTGATGGATTCTCCGCGCAGTCGGATATCCGAGGCGCTCAAAAAGCTGGCCGAAGATCTGATTGTCCGGCAGGATATTTATATTGAAAAGCTCGACCGCCCGCAAGGCGGCGAAGCGGCCCCGCATGTCGGTCAATTCTGGGAAAGACACGGCATCCCGTCGGCTAAAACAGCGGCCGAGGAGACCGATAAGGATGAGATTATCATCCTGAAAAAAGCCGTCCATGCCCGCCTAATTGAGGAATTGGATTTAAAACGGATGGACGTGGTTACCGCCAGCCGCGACCTGGAAAAGGCCAAACAGTTAAGAGAAAGGACCACGCGCGCTGTTTCCAATATCCTGGCCGAAAAAGCCGCCGGACTTATTTCGTCCTATGAAGTGCGCAATGAACTGGTTAGGGAGATTGTTGACGAAGCCTTAGGTCTTGGCCCCCTAGAAGATTTATTACGCGATCCGGACATAACTGAAGTGATGGTCAATAATAAGGACCAGATTTATATAGAGCGGCACGGGAAAATCGAGTTGACCAGTAAAAAATTCATTAGCAATGAGCAGGTGCGCGCGGTGATTGAGCGTATTGTCGCTCCCCTGGGCAGGCGTATCGACGAAAGCGTACCGATGGTAGATGCGCGCCTTCCCGATGGCTCACGTGTCAACGCGATTATTCCACCCCTGGCACTAACCGGGCCGACGCTAACTATTCGTAAGTTTTCCCACGAACGTTACTCCATGGAAGACCTGGTAAAATTTGGCACCTTAACCAGCGAGATGGTCGCCTTTTTAAGGGCCTGTATACTGCTACGCAAAAATATGCTCATTTCGGGAGGTACTGGTTCGGGCAAGACCACGCTGCTCAACTCCCTTTCCCAATTCATTCCCGAAGATGAGCGCATTATTACGATTGAAGATGCCGCGGAATTAAAACTGAACCAGGCGCACTGGATCGCCCTGGAGGCACGCATGCCCAACATTGAGGGTAAAGGCGATATTCCGATTCGCGAGCTTTTCCGCAACTCCTTGCGTATGCGGCCGGACCGGATCATTATCGGGGAATGCCGCGGCGAAGAGACCTCGGATATGCTCCAGGCAATGAATACCGGCCACGACGGCTCTTTAAGCACGATCCACGCCAACTCCACGCATCATGTTTTGTCCCGTCTGGACACGATGATTATGATGAGTGGAATCGAACTGCCGATGCGCGCGATCCGTGAACAAATTTCCGGGGCCATTCACGTCATCGTGCACACCGCCCGCCTAAGCGACGGTTCACGTAAGGTGATGTGCATTACCGAAGTAGTCGGCCTTAATGACACAACCAATGAAGTGGCAATGAAGGATATTTTCGCCTTTAAACAAACCGGACTAGACAAAAACCACAAGGTAGTTGGTGAATTTGTTCCTTCCGGCCACACCCCCACCTTTGCCAAGGAATTCAAAGTCAAAGGCATCGATTTCCCCTTAGAAATCTTCACCGCCCCTCCAAAGGCCTAATGCAGACGGTCCAAATAATCAATGCCACCAAGAACACGATTATTGCCCAGGAAGGCCATCTGGCCCTGTCCTTTGAGCAGAGGCTGCGCGGATTGCTCGGCCGGACTAGTCTGGGGACCAGCGAGGCAATGATTCTTAACCCTTGCTCATCGATCCATACCCTGTTTATGCACTTCGCCATTGATGTAGTCTTTGTAGACAAGAATATGCAAATAGTAAAGATTTTCGAACAACTCTCCCCCAACCGCTTAACCCCAATTATCTGGAACGCCAAACTCGCCATCGAACTCCCTGCAGGCAAAATCAACCAGACCAACACTCAAATCCAAGATAAGATCGAGCTAAAGTAAGCTGTTAGTTATAGTTCATAACCGATTGATTTCACTACGTTATTTCGGCAAACAAATGTTCACAAAGCATACTTACTGATTTTGGGGGTGGGTAATTCCCCTTTGACCAATTTTTTGCCAGACACCGTTTTTTTTGTTTACAAATTAGCAAAAAGGTCTTGACAAGTTACCAGTTATGGTCTAAACTATAAATGGAGGTTATTTAATTAGTGATGTAAGCTTTTGCAAATAATCAGTTATTTTTGCAATAAATTGTTTACACTATCAAATCACTAATAAGTGAACAAAAATGAGCAAAGGTAGAAAAGTAAAGATAACAGCTGAGATAAGCGAATATGTTGATCGCCAACTTAGAGAAGGTTTGGTTAAAGATTATACCCAGTTGGCTGCGGCGGTTTTAACCGGTTATGGTATTAGCCTTTCTAAGGCCTCGATCAGCAAACGTGCAAAAGCACTGGGCCTGCAGCTGCACCGAGGTAGAAAACGCGTTCTTGCTTCCGGCCGCAGGCCGGCGCATGCAGTCTTCTTAGACTGTGCCGGGGCTTTCTTTCTCAAAGGCGCGGAGCTAGAAACCGGCCTTTTGGATGCGATCAACCAAATTTTTAACGTGGAATCTGATTCCCCCCAAGCCCGAAAGGCCTTAAGTTTGGCCCAGAAAATTAATGCTTTCTTACTTTATGCCCCGATGTTTGAGTTGGCGACAGAAGAAGATATCTCCCGCTATCGCCGTCGCGGATTGTGCGCCTTGGCCGAGGCCGAGGCCGTACCGGACCAAAAGGAGTTGCAGCAATATTCGGAGTTTATCAGGGCACAAAATCTGTTACCTTATATAGTTAAAGAGGTTACAAAAAACTGTGCTGAAGCATTTTATATCAGCGTAGAGTATGAAGGTCAGACTTTTTATCTTGATGCCCAGGCGCAAACAGTTTGGGCGAATACGAAAATACCGCAGATCTTTAGCACAACATTAAATAAATCAATAAGTTACGTAAACAATACCTTTATTACGGCTACTCCCCAAAATCCGTTGATTCTCCTGACCGCTCCCGGCTATACTGTTTTGCCTCCGGAGGCCTTTACCTTTATCCACTGTTTAGAAAAAGCGCATCAGCTGCCAATAGCCAAAATCGTGGTACAGGGAAAATCGGCAGAGGTGCTGTCTTCCTGGGAGACAATAACCCTAATGCAGAAGGGCTATTTTATTTTTCCCTTGACCCCCTGGCAGTTTGAGCGCTTAGTAAGCACCAAAGCTGAGCATAAGTTCCATACCTACCGGATTGGCCCTCGGAGGGTGCCAATGGAGGTAGCGGATAGCCAAGTAAGCCTACCAGATCCACAACTCAATGAAACCATTAAGCTTAGAGCAGTTTTGGTCCGAAAAAACAACGAAACTATTGCTTTGGTGACCAATATTTCCCGCCGGGAAGAGCGCTATGTCCGCAAGATTGCCGACAAATATTTTGACCGCTGGCCAAAAGAAAAGATCAAAACCTATTATGACATCATGGAAGAGGCCCATGCCGAAATGGCGGCCCGCAGCCAGAAACAGGTTAATCTGGACAGCACTTTAAGCGGCGCCGATACTTCTTCAGCGCAGAAAACGTTCCTGCTGTTTCTGGAATATCTTAGCCGCTATGCCAAATTTCGCTTTTTTCCGTCGGAGTTGGAAAAAGAACCGCTAAAATTGATGCGTGAAAAAATTTACCGCCAGGGCGGATATTTAAGAATAAAAAAAGATGCGGTGGAAGTAATTTTAAATCCTTTTGCCGAAAAAACACTGCAAAATGCGGTCAGTGCCGCCTGCGCCAAATTTAATCAATGCGGACTAAAGTTACACAACAAAAAAGAACTATGCATCTCGTTGCTTAATAATGAGTAACGTTAATTGTTAAAAGTTACAAAAGCTAGTTATTTTCTCTTGCCAAGCCCGACCCTATATGTTATACTTATAGTGCATTCGGAAGGAACGTCTCGAAAAGGCAATCCGCCGAAAGGCGGTGCGCAAAGCCACGGGCGCAATAGGAAGTAGCAGAAAGACATTTTATCAGCGAAGCGTAGCCGGGTTGCCGAAACGACGAATAGGGCAACTCGGTTTTTTTTATGTAGGAATCTTAAGAACTTTTATAAAGAACTAAGAAAGCGGGGCGGTGGATGAATAGAGTAGAGTTGAGTAAGGCGGTTGTTTTTACTCTACTTGCT
>JAZDHS010000053.1:0-12508 GCA_043805735.1 Candidatus Omnitrophota bacterium
CTTACCCCAGCGGATCGCAGTATTTGCCCGCAGAGGTAATTGGTCCAGTTTCCGATGACATTTCTTTTGACCAGATCTGGGAATTTTTCGCCAAGCATCCTCAGAAATAGAGTATCGAACGTATATATATAAGGAAAGGAAAAGCATGAAAGCACTAATCGTGTATGCGAAGGCAGGCGCGGGACATTTAAGAGCCGCCGAGGCGGTTTTTGGCGCCTTGAAGCGCAAGGGTAAGGAAAAGGATGTAACGATTATTGACTGCTTGGATTATACCACGCCGTTTTTCAAAGCTTATTATCCGCAGATTTATCTATTGATGGTGCGTTTTGCTCCCTGGCTTTGGGCCTTTCTTTACTTTGTGCTCGATAACCGTCTGGTCTACTTCTTTACCCGGCCGATTCGCCGGCGCAACAACAACCTGGCCTCACAGCGCTTTGTCCAGTTTCTGAAAAAAGAAAACCCGCCGGTAATTGTTTCCACCCAGTTTTTTGCCAGCGAGGTCGCCGGGGCGCTTAAAGTAAGAGGGCAAATTAGCTCCCAGATTATTTCCGTAGTCACCGATTTCGGCGCGCATACCTTCTGGGAGGCTGAGGGGATCGACATTTTTACCGTGGGTAGTGAGGATACTAAAAAGGACTTGCTTGGTCGCGGTATCCCTGAAGAAAAAATTAAAGTTTTAGGTATTCCCATTGACCCGATTACGGTCAAAGGCACTAAACAGGAGGTGCGTAAAGAACTGGGCTTGCGCGCCGATGCCTTTGTGGTCTTGATTGTCGGCGGCGGGTTTGGCGTCGGGCCGATTCACAAGTTAGTTACCAGCCTCAACCGGCTCGATCCAGCCACGCGCGCGAAGGTGCAGGTCCTGGTGGTCTGCAGCCGTAATGAAAAGCTACATCAGAAAATGAGCGCGATCGCGCCGCAGCTGAAAATTGAGGCCAAGATGTACGGTTTTGTGGCTGACCTCTACCAAATGATGGTGGCCAGCGACATTATCGTTTCTAAATCCGGGGGCCTGACCACTTCCGAGTCTTTGGCCTGCGGGCTGCCGATGATTATTATTTCACCGATCCCCGGTCAGGAAACTAAAAACTGCGCGCATTTGGTGAAACACGGTGCGGCCTTAAGAATCGACCGCCCCGGAGAAGTGAAAGCCGTAATTAAACAATTAGTCGAAAATCCGCAAACCATCGAGCGGATGCGCCAACAGACCAGAGTTCTCGCTCGGCCGCGTTCGGCCGACGACATTACCGCCTTAGCCGAACAATATATGAATTAGAGGATCAAGCCGATGAGTGAAGCGAACAAGGAATTACGCCAGATTATCCGTTCGATTAAAACCTATATGGAAAGCGAAAAGCTGTTTGGGGTCGAGGACTTTTACCACGAGTCGGCGGAAACGGTCAAGGAAAGCCCCTCTTTAACGGCGTTAGAGCGAGATGTGGCTAACTGTAAACTTTGTCCGTTGCATAAGACCAGAAAAAATCCGGTTTTTGGCCAGGGCAATACTAAGGCCAGGCTTGTCTTTGTTGGCGAGGCCCCGGGAAGAGACGAAGATGCGCAAGGTTTGCCCTTTGTCGGCCGGGCCGGGGAGCTGTTGACCAATATTATCAAGGCGATGGGGCTTAAACGCAGCGACGTCTATATCTGTAATGTGCTCAAGTGCCGTCCGCCGGAAAACCGTCAGCCGTTGCCCGAGGAGATTGCCGCCTGCCGGCAGTATCTGGAGCAGCAATTAGCCTTTATTCAGCCGCAAGTCGTTTGTTGTTTAGGCAAATTTGCCTGTTTGGTGATGCTCGGTGAAGAAACACCGATTACTAAGCTGCGCGGGAAATTTTATGAACGGGCAGGCATGAAAGTGATGCCGACCTTTCATCCGGCATACCTGTTGCGCAATCCGGAAGCGAAGAAGCTGGTCTGGAAAGACATGCAACAGATAATGAAAGAGTTGAAAAGGACGTAAAATGGTAAAGGCTAAGGACCTGCGACCTGCGACCTGCGACCTGCGACCTCAATATGCCGAGGTGGTGCTGGGAATTCCCGTCGACAAATCGTTTACTTACAGCATTCCCGCTGAGCTTAAGGAAACAATCCAAGTCGGGCAGCGGGTCGAGGTTCCTTTTGGCCAACGTAAGAAAATCGGTTATGTTGTCGCTTTAACTGCGCAAACCGCGTTCAATAACATCCGGCCGATCAGCCATCTTTTGGGCGAGGCGCCGTTTGTCGACCAGAAAATGCTGGAGTTGACCCGCCAGGTTGCCGATTATTATTGCGCCTCTTGGGGCGAGGTAATTGAGGCCGCCCATCCGGCCAATGTGCGTAAAAGAAAAAAGGCGATTCCGGAAAGCGCGCTGCTTCCCGAAATGATCCGTAACGCCGAAGCGCTGGCGCCGAATAATCATACCTTGAGCGCGCAGCAGAAACAGGCGATTAAGGCGATTACCAAAAGTATCGATGAGAATAAACACCAGGTCTTCCTGTTGCATGGGATTACTGCCAGCGGTAAGACTGAGGTCTATTTACAGACGATTGCCGCGGTATTGGCAAAAGGAAAATCAAGTATAATGCTTGTCCCTGAGATTGCCCTGACTCCCCAGACCGTAGAGCGGTTTAAGTCCCGTTTCGGGGAGAAGATCGCCCTGATGCACAGCCAGCTTTCAACCGGTGAACGCGCCCGCGAATGGCAAAGGATTAAAAACGGCCTCGCCCAGATTGTGATTGGCGCGCGCTCGGCGGTATTTGCCCCCTTGAGTAACCTCGGGCTGATTGTCGTTGATGAGGAACACGAAAACACTTATAAACAGCAGGAGAACGCCCCCCGCTATCATGCCCGCGATGTCGCGATTATGCGCGCCAAAATGGAAAATGCGAGCGTAATTTTAGGCAGCGCCACGCCTTCGCTGGAATCATACTATAACGCTAAACAGGGTAAGATCAAGCTTCTGTCGTTACCAGAGCGGGTAACCAAACAGGATTTACCGCAGGTGACTATTGTCGATATGCGCCAGGAGATCGCCCAGCGCAGAAGGAGGCTGAATATACTTTCCCGCGTATTAGAAATGAAGATTCGCCAGACGCTGGAGAAAAAAGAACAGGTGATCCTGTTTTTAAACCGCCGCGGGTTTTCCACCTATGTCTCTTGCCCGCAATGCGGTTATGTCGCCAAGTGCAAACGCTGTAATGTCACGCTGACCTATCACTACGCGACGAAGTCTTTGGTCTGCCACTACTGTAATTACCAGAGCGAGCCGCCGGCGCTTTGTCCACAGTGCGGCCGCGGCTACCTGCGCTATTTTGGCTTAGGCACGGAAAAAGTAGAAAGCGAATTGTACCGGCTGTTCCCTGAGGCGCGGATTGCCCGGATGGATACCGATGTCACCCGCGAACGCAACGCCCACGCGCGGATACTGGGCGCCTTTAAAAAAGGCGAGATTGACATCCTAATCGGCACACAAATGGTGGCCAAGGGCCTGGATTTTCCGCGGGTGGGCTTAGTGGGCGTGGTTTCGGCGGACACGGCGCTGAATCTTCCCGATTTTCGCTCGGGAGAACGCACCTTTAACCTCTTGACGCAAGTGGCCGGGCGCACTGGAAGAGGCGAGTCCGAAGGCGAGGTACTCATCCAGACCTATGTTCCTGAGAATTACGCCATTGACTCCAGCATCAACCATGATTACCGGCAGTTTTATCGCCGGGAGATCAAAAGCCGCGGCGAGTTAAGCCTGCCGCCGTTTACGCACCTGACGAATATAACCTTACGCGGCAAAAGCGAGCAAAAAGTGCGCCAAGGCGCGGCGGATTTAGCCCAGACGTTAAAGAAAAAGGCCGGCGTGGACATCGCCATTCTTGGGCCGGCTCCGGCGCCGGTATCCAAAATCCGGGGTAATTTTTTATGGCAAGTATTGATCAAAGGCAAGAACCCGGCGGCTTTAGGCGTGCTCTTACGCAAAATATTGCCGGATTGCCGGCACTATAAAGGGTTGGCACTGGCGGTCGATGTTGACCCGCTTTAGAATGAAGGATAGTCCTTGCTATCCGTTAAAAGAAGGGACTAATGAAAATAATTTTCTTTGGCACATCGGATATTGCCGCCGTGGCCTTAGAGGCCTTATCGGCCGCCGGCGGGCATAACATTGTCCGTGTAGTCACGCAGGCCGATAAACCCAAAGGCCGGGGGCAACGAATTGGCGTGTCGCCGGTTAAGGTCCTGGCTAAAGAAAAGCGCCTGGCGATAGTGCAGCCCAAGGACTTGCTCGAAAAAGAATTTCTGGCGCAGTTAGGCAAGGACAGCGCGGAGCTGTTTGTGGTTTGTTCCTACGGTAAGATTTTACCTAAAGAGCTATTGCAGATCCCGGAGATCTATACGATCAATTTGCATCTGTCCCTTTTGCCGTGCTATCGTGGGGCGGCGCCGATCCAATGGGCCCTGATTAACGGCGAGGCTCTAACCGGCGTGACCATTTTTAAAATGAACGAATATCTCGACCGGGGCGAAATGATTCTCAAAAAAGAAATCGCCATTACTGCTGGCGATACGGCCGCCACTCTTACGGAAACATTGAGTCAGCTTGGTGCTGGCGCCCTGGTTGAGGCGATCAACTTGATTGCCAAAGGCCAAGCGCCGCTTTTGGCTCAGGATGATCAAAAAGCGACGCTGGCGCCAAAGTTGAAAAAAGAGGACGGCCGGATTGACTGGAAACAGCCAGCCCAAAAAATTCAGCAGCGTGTTCGGGGCTTGCAGCCCTGGCCGGGCGCGTTCACTGATTACCAAGGCAAACTGCTTAAAATTATCCAGAGCGAAGTGGTGCCGCTCGGCGAGCAAAAAAATTCCGGTGAAATTGTGGAAGTTGACCAACAACAGGGCATCCTCGTCCAAACGGGACTTGATGGCTTGTTGCTTCAACAGCTGCAATTAGCAGGAAAAAGGAAAATGTCAGCTCAAGAGTTTATTGCTGGGCACAAGTTAATTGTCGGAGATAGCCTAGGTTAAGAGCAAGAAAGAGAGGTTCTAATATGTCTGTAGACGTGCAAAAGGTTCGCAGTGTAGTAGTGGTCGGGCATTCGGGCTCGGGCAAAACCACGCTTATCGACAGCATGCTTTACGCCGCCGGCGTCAATTCGCGCTTAGGCCGGGTCAGCGATGGCACGAGCATGTGCGACTACAATCAGGATGAAATTGAACGGAAAATCACGATCAATGCCAAAGCCGTGCACCTGGATTGGCTCACCCGGCGGCTCTATATTTTGGATACCCCCGGTTACGCCGATTTCCTCGGCGAGGTGATTGCCGCGGTGCGTGCCTGCGATTCCGGCCTGGTGCTCATTGACGCCTCTTCGGGAGTGGAGGTGGGTACGGAGCGGGTCTGGAATCTTTTGGAAAAGGAACAACTGCCCAGGATAATCTTTATCAATAAACTGGATAGAGAAAATACCGATTTTTCCAAAACGCTTAGTGAAATTAAGGAACGCCTGGGTAAACATTGTCTGGCTTTTAACTTTCCTTTAGGAAAACAGGCCGCTTTTAAAGAGGTGATTAACCTGCTCTCGCCCGAGGAAATTAATAAGGCCGGGGTAGATAAACCTCGGGCCGAAGAGCTGCGCAAAGAGCTGATTGAGGCCATTGCCGAGTCCGATGACGCACTGTTAGAGAAATATCTCGAAGGCGCCGAGCTTGCGCCGGAAGCGATTCAGCAGGCCCTGCGTCCGGCGGTGGTCACGGGTAAGATTGTCCCGGTATTCTGCGGAGTGGCTAATCATGAGATTGGCGTCAAAGCGGTTTTGCAGGCCATAGCCGATTTACTGTCCTCACCCACAGAGCGCCCAAAAATAAAAGGCAAAAGCCCAAAGGACAAGTCGGAAAAAGAAATTACCCCCAGTGCTGCGAGCCACTTTAGCGCGCAGGTGTTTAAGACTATCCTTGACCCTTATGTTGGTCAATTAACCTTATTTCGCGTTTTTTCCGGGATGCTCAGCGCCAATTCCGGATTTTATAATTCCACCCAGGACACCAGAGAGCGGATCGGGCAGCTTTATCTTTTGCAGGGCAAAGAGCAGAAGTCGGTCGACAGCGTCGGCTGCGGTGAGATTGCCGCGGTGGCCAAACTCAAAAGCACGGTGACCTCGGATACGCTTTGCGACGAAAAAGACCCGGTTATTTTTGCGCCGCTGGTATTTCCCGAACCGGCGATTTCCTCTTCGGTAAAACCCAAGACCAGAGCCGACGAGGAAAAAATCTCTTCCGCCCTGGCCAAGCTGACCAATGAGGACCCGACATTTAAAGTCTCACGCGACAGCGTGACTAAGGAACTCTTAATTTCCGGAATCGGCGATTTACACCTCGATGTGATGGTCCACCGCTTAAAGAAGAAGTTTGAAGTGGACGTGGAGTTAGGCGTGCCCAAAGTCGCCTATAAGGAAACAGTAGCCGGTCGGGCCAAGGCTCAAGGAAAATATAAAAAGCAATCTGGAGGAAGAGGCCAATATGGCGATGTCTGGTTGGAGGTCGAACCTTTGCCGCCGGGAAGCGGATTTGAATTTGCCGATAAGGTCTTTGGCGGGTCGGTACCCAGAAATTATATCCCCTCGGTGGAAAAAGGGGTCATCCAGGCCTTAGCCGAAGGGATTATTGCCGGATATCCGGTAGTGGATATCCGCGTAAGTATCACCGATGGTTCTTTCCATCCCGTGGATTCATCAGATATGGCCTTCCAAATTGCCGGGGCGATGGCCGTACGTAAGTGCACGCAGGAGGCCCGTCCGGTGCTTTTGGAGCCGATTATGGAGATTGAGGTTCTCGTTCCCGATGAATTTATGGGCCAGATTAGCTCGGATTTAAGCTCCCGCCGCGGCCGGATTTTAGGTATGGATGTACGCGGCAACATGCAGGTGGTTCGGGCGATTGCGCCGTTGGCTGAGATTTTTAAATACGCCACCGACTTACGCTCGATGACCCAAGGCCGTGGTTCCTATTCGATGAAGTTTTCCAGCTATGAGCAGGTGCCGCAGAAAATCGCCGCCGGCATTGTCGAAAAGGCCAAAAAAGACAAAGAGGAGAAGTAGTTTACAGTAAGTAGATTTTATGCTATAATCAGCCGAGAAAATAGAGTTTAAACACTTAAGAGCACAAGAGGTTAGCCATGTCAGGACATTCTAAATGGGCAGGAATTAAGCACAAAAAGGCGCTGACTGATGCCAAAAAGGGCAAGATTTGGTCCAAATTAAGCCGGGAAATTATCATTGCCGCCAAAACCGGTGGCGGGAGTATGGATTCTAACGCCCGCCTGCGTCTGATCGTGAGTAAGGCCAAAGAGGCGAATATGCCCAGCGATAATATCGACCGGGCGATTAAAAAGGGCACCGGCGAACTTCCCGGGGTAATCTACGAACAGGTCACCTTTGAAGGCTATGGGCCGGGCGGAGTGGCGATTATCGTCGATGCCCTGACCGATAATAAAAACCGCACTACTTCGGAAGTCCGCAACATTTTTACCACTAAGGTCGGCAATATGGCCGGCGCCGGCAGCGTCAGCTGGCTGTTTACCCGCAAAGGTTACATCGTGGTGAATCGCTCCAAGATCGAAGAAGAAAAGCTGATGAATATCGCTATCGAAAGCGGCGCCGAAGACTTTAAGGCCGATGAAGATAATTACGAAATTTTTACCGACATTAAGGACTTTGAAGCGGTCCGGGCGGCGTTGCAGCAGAAAGGGATTGTTTGGGAAAGCGCGGAAATTACGATGATTCCTTCCAGCTATGTCAAAGTTGAGGGCAGACCTGCCGAACAGCTATTGAATTTGGTTGAGGCCTTGGAAGACCAGGATGACGTGCAGAATGTCTATGCCAACTTTGATCTGCCCGACGACGTGGTCGAAAAACACAGCAAAGAAAATTAAAGAACGATGCGTATTCTGGGGGTGGACCCGGGCCTGGGCATTACCGGCTACGGGGTAATCGAGGCTAGTGGCATAAGATCAATCCGCTTAGTCGAAGCGGGGATTATTACCAGCTCCTCCCGTGAGCCGCTGGCGCAGCGTTTAGCGCGTATCTATAAGGGTATTCAGGGCATCGTGCGCGAATTTAAGCCCGCGGATATCATTTTAGAAGAATTATATTCCCATTATAAGCACCACATGACCGCCATTGCCATGGCGCATGCCCGTGGCGTAATCGCGCTTACCGCCGCCGAAGATTCACAGTTAAAGTTGGTCCATTACCCGGCAAAACGGGTCAAAAAAGCCCTCACCGGAAACGGCAATGCCTCTAAGCAACAAGTGCAGCGCACGGTCCAGGGCCTCTTGGGTTTAAAAAAGTTACCTCAGCCGGCGGATGTCAGCGATGCCTTGGCCCTGGCCATTGCCCACGTATATATTACCCAAGGACCGTTACGATGATTTCCTATATTTGCGGCAAGATTAAACGTAAGACGGCGGAGTGCCTCTTTATCGAAGTCAATGGTTTGGTTTATGAGGTGATGGTGCCCGCCGCGGTAATGCGCTCTATGGAGGCTATGCCTTGCGCTGATGCCAGCGTAGAGTTGGTCACCTACCATTATTTGCATGTTGAGCCTTCCCGTTCCAAGCCGGTACTGATCGGTTTTCTAAACGAAGTCGAAAAAGATTTCTTTGAGCAGTTTATTACCGTTTCCGGTGTTGGCCCCAAAGCCGCGGTGCGCGCTTTAAGCCAGCCGATTTCGATCATTGCCGAAGCGATTGACTCCGGTAATATGGGATTTTTAAAGACCTTGCCGGGCATCGGTGAACAAAGGGCGCGCCAGATTGTCGCTAAATTGCAGGGTAAGGTGGGCAGATTTTGTTTACTCCAGGACCGTGCCTTACCTAAGACGCCCGCAGCGGTAAAAGAGGACATTCAAGAAGAGGCCCTGTCCGTACTTTTACAGTTGCAATATAAAAGGAATGAGGCCAAAGAGATGATTCAACAGGCCGTTGCTGCTAACCCGCACCTTGCCAGCGCTGAAGAAATCTTAAATCAGGTCTATCGCCAAAAAACCAAAGAGCCCAAACATGCCTGAGGCGCAAAAACCGCGAGATAACGATGAGCTTGGCCGCCAGCGTCTAATCGGGCCTGAGGAGTCCGAAGAAGATACGGTCGTCAACCTTTCTCTGCGCCCGACGAATATCAAAGAATTTATCGGGCAGAAAGATATCCTGGCCAACCTTAAAGTAGCCATTACCGCGGCCAAGTCGCGCGGTGAACCTTTAGAACACATTCTCTTAGCCGGCCCCCCGGGCTTAGGCAAGACATCGCTGGCCCATATTATTGCTCATGAGATGGGCACTAAATGCACGGCCACCAGCGGCCCGGCCATTGAACGCGCCGGAGATTTAATCGGAATTCTAACTAATTTGCAGCAGGGTGATGTGCTTTTTATCGATGAAATCCACCGGCTCTCCAAAGTGGTGGAAGAGTTTCTCTATCCGGCAATGGAAAATTTCCAAATTGATTTTATCATCGATAAAGGGCCCTATGCCAAGACGATTAAGTTTAATCTCAAACGCTTTACCCTGGTTGGGGCGACCACCCGGGCCGGGCTTTTGACCGCTCCTTTACGCTCGCGGTTCGGGATGTTTTTCCATTTTGATTTTTATACTACCGAAGAAATTATGCAGATTCTAAAACGCTCGGCGGAAATTTTACGCCTGCCTTTAGACGAAGAGACCGCCGAGGCGGTGGCCCGGCGCTCACGCGGCACGCCGCGCGTGGCCAATCGCCTCTTGCGCCGCGTGCGCGATTACGCCCAGGTCAAAGCCAAGGGCGAGGTGAACAAAAAGATTGCCAAGGATGCCCTGGAGGCGCAAGGGGTCGATGAGATGGGCTTAGACCCGATTGACCGCCGGGTGCTAGCGGCAGTAATTGATTATTACCATGGCGGCCCGGTCGGCATTGAGTCCTTGGCCGCCACCTTAAATGAGGAAAGCGATACCATTGTCGATATTGTCGAGCCGTTTCTTTTAAAAATCGGCTATTTAAAACGCACGCCCCGCGGCCGGGAAGTAACGGAGCTGGCCTACAAACATCTAAATAAAGCCCCGACCGGCTTTAAGAAAGAATTATTTTAACCAGGTTCGATGTTCACGCAAATAGGCAAGACCTTAATTTTTATCGGCCTAGCGGTGATTGTCCTAGGCTTTCTTTTTATCTCGGCAGAGAAACTCACCTGGCTGGGTCGGCTGCCCGGAGATATCCATTTCCAGAAGAAGAACTTTAGTTTTTATTTTCCGCTGACTAGTTGTATCCTTGCCAGTATTATCCTTTCTTTTTTATTCTGGGTCTTTCACCGCCGATGAGACCTAAACCTCTTTTTCTCCTGGGTGTATTAAGCATTATTCTTTCTTGCGCGAGTCTGGGTTGCGGAAAAAAGTCCGCGCCCGGTTTTATCGAGTCTACACATATCGTGCGTGTTGCCTTAATCAGTGATGCGCCGCAGTTGGCGCTGACGATTAACGCCCCGTTTCAGATTTTTTCTTTAGACACCCGGCAACTACTCTATACCAGCCATATTCTTTGGAATGCCCGGGTGAACGCTTCTGGCCAAGGGGTGCAGATTAATGAACAGCTCTTTCCGGGTGAAGGCATCAGGATTGAGCCGCTGCGCAGCCCCGCGCTTTATATCAATAAGCGTTTGTACCGCGGCGGGCTGGATATCTTGAGCCGGCCGAATAATACCCTCGGCGTTATTAACCGCCTCGAAGTTGACGATTATATTAGCGGGGTGTTGCCCAATGAGGTCTCGCCCTGGTGGCCGATAGAGGCCCAGAAGGCCCAGGCGATCGTAGCCCGGACCTATGCGCTTTACCAGGCCAAGGCCAACGCGGCCAAGGATTATGACCTGGTTTGCACTGCGCTTTCCCAGGTTTACGCCGGGCGGCTCTGCGAACGCAGCCGCAGCTCCCGGGCAGTTAAGCTGACCAAAGGCAAGGTCCTCACCTACCAAAATAAAATTATCCCGGCGTTTTACCATGCCGCCTGCGGCGGGCATACCGAGAATGCCGCTGAGCTCTGGAAGATTAATATTATTCCTTTGCGCGGCCGGCAATGTAAATACTGCACGCAATCGCCGTATTACCGCTGGCGGGTGGCGTTTTCGCTGAAGAAAATAGAGCAGGCGCTGGAAAAAGCGGGGATTAAAACCGGAAAAATCCGGGCGATTAATGTTGCTGAACGTAATCTGTCCGGGCGGGTTAAGCGGATAGAAATCAGCTGCGCCCAAGGTACGGTGACGGTGGAGGGCAACCGCTTTCGTTTAATCGTAGGTCCGGAAAAAATTAAAAGCACTAATTTTACCGTCAAAAGACGCTGGTGGAGCGCGGTCTTGCAAGGTAAAGGCTGGGGCCACGGCGTGGGGATGTGCCAATGGGGGGCTTACGGGATGTCGAGAAGACATTACAACAGCGAGCAGATCCTCAATTTCTACTATCCGGAAACGAAGATTACCTTTATTGGTGCGGAGTATGAAACTTTCTGAATTCGATTATACCTTACCCAAAGAGCTGATTGCCCAGTATCCGGCCGAGCAAAGAGACCAATCCCGGCTCTTAGTGTTAGATCGCGCTAAAGGCGCTATTTTCCACCAGACTTTTAATGATATTGTCCAATACTTGTCACCGGGAGATTGCCTGGTGCTGAATAACACCAAGGTCTTTGCCGCGCGGATGATCGGCAAAAGAGAAAAGGCCAGCCCCCACTGCGGAGGCGGAAAACAGGAAATCTTCTTTTTAGAGCGGCTGGCTGAGAAAACCTACCGGGTGTTGGCTAAGCCGGCGAAACCGCTCACTAAAGGCGCGCTGGTCTTATTCAATGATGGCGAGTATTGCGCCACTGTAACCAGCGATGAAGGCGCGAATAAAATTATCCAGTTTAATGGCCAGTGGGCGAAAGGTAGCGATATTTGGCCGCGCCTCGGCCAGGTGCCGCTTCCGCCGTATATTAAAAGGGCCCCGGAGGCGCTCGATCAGGAACGTTATCAGACTGTTTATGCTCAAGAGGAGGGGGCCTCGGCCGCTCCGACCGCCGGTTTGCATTTTACGCCTGGCACCTTACGCGCTTTAGAAGATAAAGGCGTGCAGCTGGAATATGTTACGCTGCATGTTAATTACGGGACCTTCGCGCCGGTCCAGTGCGAAGATATTGAGCAGCATATTATGCATCGGGAATATTTTGTCTTACCGGAAAAGGCCGCCGCGGCGGTCAAGGCCACGCGCGCAAAAGGCAAAAAAGTCTGGGCGGTCGGCACTACCGCGGTGCGGGTGCTGGAGACCGCTGCCGTTCGTGGCGCTGGCGCCGATTTATCCGCCGAGAAAGGCTGGACGCAAATTTTTATCTACCCACCATATAACTTTAAGGTTGTCGACGGCCTGTTAACCAACTTTCATTTTCCTAAATCTACGCTCTTAATGTTAGTCAGCGCCTTCGCCGGCAAAGAGCTGATTTTCAAGGCGTATCAAGAAGCGATAGGCGAGAAATACCGTTTCTTTTCTTACGGCGACGCGATGCT
>JAZDHS010000054.1:0-11807 GCA_043805735.1 Candidatus Omnitrophota bacterium
ACGAAGCCACCCCAATACTTTTCCTGCTTTTCCTGACAAAAAAACCGATGAAAAGACTTTATCTGATCAGACACGCAAAATCCAGCCAGGATATCTCCGGGATAAAGGATAAAGAAAGGCCGCTGAGCAAGCGGGGGAAAAGAGAGGTTGAATATATCGGTAAGCGCCTGAAAAAGCGCGGTATAGTGGCGCAGGCCTTATATTCCAGCCCGGCAAAAAGGGCGCTAGATACAGCTAGGTTAATTGCCAAGAAAATAAGCTTCCCCCGCAAGAAAATCAAAGTGGTGCCTTCAATATACGATTCCGATATACCGCAGCTGTTAAAGGTCGTTAAGAATATCGATGATAAAGTGGAATCAGCGGTTATTTTCGGCCACAACCCGGAATTCCTCAGCCTCGTTAATTATCTTACGCCGCGCTCCATAAAAGAGTTTCCCGTCTGCGGCGTTTTTGGCATTGATTTTAATATTAATAGCTGGAGGAGCCTGCCGCGTAAAAAAGGTAAGATGGCATTTTTTGACTCTCCTAAGAAGGATATTTAATAACCCCCTAAACCCCCCTTAAAAAATCATGAAAGAGAAAGAACTCGCTAGAGCCGGTGTGATTGATATCGGAACCCATTCGATCAAGCTTTTTATCGCGGAAAAGGATGGGACTGACATTAAGATATTGGAATTACTGAAAAACGTTGTTTCCCTGGGCAATGATACCTTTCTCAAGGACCGTATTAGCCAAGAGACAATAAACCGAGCAGTCGCGATTTTAGAGAAATATAGCGATAAGCTGAAGGAATATTCGGTTACTAATCTAAAGGTCATCGCCACTACCGCAGTCAGGGAAGCTACGAATAGAGACGTATTTGTAGATACGGTCTATAGGAGGACCGGTTTCAATATTGAAATCCTTACCGTTGGCGATGTAGTTTATTATATCGACGCTTACCTCTACCAGAAACTTAAGGATAAATATCCTACTCATACCAAGAACCTTATTATAGCCGAGCTTGGGGCAGGCAGCCTCGATGTGTCAGTCATGGCCCAGGGTTTTACCCTGATGAATGTAGGGCTTCCTCTTGGTACAATGCGGGTTCAGCAGCTGATGGGAAAGCTTGACGGCAGCCTGCGGGAGAACTACGAGGCCGTAGAAGAAAACGTGGCTAGTGAGTTTGCCTGGTTAAAAAGAGAAATGCCCTTGGTGAATATCGACGATATTATACTTATTGATGAAACGTATTCCGTATATTTGTCCAAGATACTCTTGGATAATAAAACGAGCGGGTCTTTCTTTAAGCTTAGCGAAGCCGATACAAACCAGCTTTTTGAGAAAGTAACGGATAGAAATATCGAGGATATTTCCGCCGAATACAAAATACCCTTTGAAAATGCCGAGACCTTTCCGGCCTATTCAATAATTCTGAATACCTTCGTGAAGTTAAGCGAGAACAAAAATATTTATATCTTGGAAGTCCCTCTTGCCGAGGCAGTGCTTGCCGATATGATTTTAGATTTTGAAATGTCCCAGAAATACAATAAAACCAACCAGCTGCTCTCCATCGCCAATTCCATCTGCAAGAAATTTAACGCCGACATTAAGCATGCCCAGCATGTGGCGGACTTATCCGATATGCTTTTTGATAACTTAAAGGAGACGCTGGGGCTAAAGAAAGGGGATTTGTTATACCTTTTACTGGCGGCGTACCTGCACGACGTAGGGATGTTTGTGTGCAACCGCGCGCATCATAAGCACAGTGAATACATCATTCCCAACCTGAATCTGTTCCGGCTATCAAGTGAAGAAATAAAAGTTATCGCCTGCATCGGACGTTACCACCGCAAGGGTACTCCCGGGGAAATGCACTTCCTGTATAATTCATTGCCCAAGGATAAGCAAGTGTTGGTGCAGAAGCTCAGCTCGATCTTAAGAATAGCCAATGCGCTTGACCGTTCGCACAAGCAAAAAGTCAAAAAGCTGGAGATAAAATTTAACCGCAGCCAGGATATAACGTTAACTGTATTTGTGGCAAGGAATTTCCTTCTTGAAAAGATCGATTTCCAGGAAAAGAAAGTGATGTTTGAAGAGATCTCCGGCAACAAGATCAATCTTAAAATACAATATGCGGAATAATCGTTTATGGATCAAGTAAAAGAACTCAAAGAGACTTTTATCCATCGCGACTTAAGCTGGCTCTCTTTCAATGGAAGAGTGCTGGGAGAAGCTTTTGACCTGAGTAACCCACTTTTTGAACGCGTAAAGTTTTTAAGCATCGCCGCCAACAACCTGGATGAGTTTTTTATGGTCAGGGTAGCCGGCTTAAAAAGGCTGATCGCTGCCGGCCATAACCATAAAGATGAGTTTGGCTACTATCCCCTTGAGCTCTTTGCAGAGATGCGCTCACGGATTGATGCGCAGATCGCGAAATTATACGACATTTATAAAGAAAATATCAGTAAAGACCTGCAGAAAAATAAGATTTTTATCCTTAGACCCGACCAGCTGAATAATGAGCAGAGAAGGGCGGTAAAAAGATATTTTGAGGCCACCTTGTTTCCCATCGTTACTCCCATGGCCGTTGATCCGGGACATCCCTTCCCAGTGCTGCATTCCAAGACCAATGCGTTTGCGCTGCACTTAAGCCGAAAAGATGAGGCCTATTTAGCGCTCGCGGTCATTCCTAAATCCGTCCCGCGCCTTTACAAGCTGCCTTCGGAAAGGAATGAATTTTGTTTTATATTTATCGATGAGATCATCAGGGAGAACCTGGAGGCATTTTTCCGCGGCTACCGTATAGTAGACAGTTTTTCTTTCCGGATCATTCGTGACAGCGAGATCTCTCTCCAGGAAGAGTATGCGCCTGACCTGCTGAAGGCTATTGAGAGCGAGATAAAAAAGCGGCCCAAGGCCGAGGTGGTAAGTTTACAGGCGGAGAAAGGTAAACATGCCCAGCTCTTGGAACTTTTATATACAAAACTTGATTTTCCCAAAGACGACATTATTTTTGTTGAGAGTAACCCAGATTTGTCTTCTTTGTCAGAACTGCTTTCACAGGTGCTCAGACCGGAATTGATGTTCGCGAGCTACACGCCCGCTAAGATTGAATACGAGAATATCTTCGATAAGATAAAAGAGGGCGATTTTCTATTGCATCTGCCGTATCAATTATTCTATCCCACTGTCGATCTAATACAGGCTGCCGCGAAAGATGATGATGTGCTGGCTATTAAAATGACGCTTTACCGCACCGATGAGGATTCGGCAATCATCAAGGCCTTGGCTGAAGCGGCGAAGAAGAAAAAACAGGTGACGGTGGTGGTTGAATTAAAGGCGCGTTTTGACGAAGAAAGGAACATCGAATGGACAAGGAACCTTGAGGCCGCCGGCTGTCACGTCATCTACGGAATGCCGGGAATCAAGATTCATTCGAAGATGACGCTAATAGTGAGGCAGGAGGAGGGCCGGATTGCCCGATACGTGCATTTGGCCACCGGTAATTATAACGAAAAGACCGCGCGCCTTTATACTGATGCCGGGTATTTTACCAGAAGCGATGACTTCGCGATGGATATATCGGATGTTTTTAACGTTATCACCGGATATTCGCTACCGGCGCGATGGAGGAGGATTGTCGCTTCTCCCAATGATATGAGGAAGTATTTCTTCGATTTGATTGATAAAGAAATTGAATTTCAAAAAAAATATAAGAATGGTTCTATCTTTGCCAAAATGAATTCCCTGGAAGACACGCAGATCATTGAGAAGCTTTATGAGGCATCAAATGCGGGCGTAAAGATCAGATTAATCGTGCGCGGGATATGTTGTTTGATCCCGGGTGTGGCGGGGATGAGCGAACATATCGAAGTCAAAAGCATTGTTGGCCGATTTTTGGAGCACTCCCGTATTTATACCTTCAATAACAATTCCTCCCCAAGGGTATTTCTTGCTTCGGCCGATTGGATGAGCCGGAATTTTGACCGCCGGATCGAGCTGCTTTTTGAAGTAAGCCGGCAGGATTTAAATGAGCATTTACGATTTATTCTTGATACATATTGGAAAGATGACGCCAAAACACATAACCTGGCCTTAAACAATGAATATATCCACCATGCTCCCGAGGGCAAAGCTTTTAACGCCCAAGAGTATTTCATCGGGTACTATGCGCAATAAAATCGACCCCTACCGCTATTCCCAAAAAATCCTTCCTCGGCACCTGAAGCGCTTCCTCAAAGAACGTAAGGACGTGCTGCGTTCATCCGGCATCGAACCGGTGCATCGGATGCGTGTGGCTTCCCGGCGACTAAGAGCAGCGTTGAGTGTTTTTAAAAGCATTCTTCCCGTAAAAAAAGCCAAAGTCTGGAGAAGGGAAATCAGCAAAATCAGCCGGGCCCTTGGTCGGGCGCGGCAACTGGATGTCCAGATTAAATTCTTGAAAGCCGCTAAAGAAAGATTTAAAAAAGATTCTAGAGTTGTCCATACCGAAGCAATAATTAAATCGCTGAAGAAGAAAAGAAGAAAGGCGCAGAAACGAATCGATATTGTGCTCGCAGATTTTGAAATAAAGAAGAGGCTACCCGGGTTAAAGGCCTGCCTGAATGGACTTTCTTCCAGCGCGCAGATGCGCCTTAGGGATGCGTTCAATGTCCCAAGGGGCGCAATAATTCTAAGGCAGCTTGATAAATTGCTTGAGTTTACGCCTTATGTATCTAGGCCGCAAAGCATAACAGAACTGCATTGCCTGCGTATCGCTGCTAAAAAGTTGCGTTACACGCTGGAAATTTTCTGGCCTTGGTACGGAGTGAGGTTTGATGAATATATCCGGGCCAGCCGCGATATCCAGGATTTACTCGGCGATTTACACGAGTTCGACGTTATCATTGAAGTATTATCGGTTTTTTCCAAAAAAGGAAACAAAGGTTTCAACGATACCATCGCTTATTTAACGCGGGAATGCTTAAGGTTGCGCCAAGGTGTCTATATTAAGTTTATCCAGCTCTGGAGGGATTTAGAGGAGAGACGGCTGTGGGTAAGGTTAAGGGGGGAGATTTAATCGTGTTGTTTAGCCAGGGCGATAGCTCCTAAAACGATAGCGTCATCACCAAGCTTGGAAGCGGTAATCGCGCAGCCGCCGATATCAGAAAAGAACCGATCTTTTTGCACTGTTTTCTTTACGATCGGTAATATAAAATCACCGCAGGCCTCCATGACCCCACCGCCCAAGACGATCATTTCCGGGTCAAATATATGCCTGATCGATATACAGGCGATGCCTAATTGTTCTGCGGCCGCTGTCAGTATTTTGATAGTAAGCGTATCATGCTTTTGCAGCGCTTTGCGCAAAACCTTGCTTTTAATAGTGGCGGATTTTTTATTCAGCAGTTTTGTGATTATTGTTTTTTTACCTTTTTTGATTTCCTGCCGGATATCTCTTTCTATCGCCCATCTACCGGCGAGCGCCTCAAGGCAGCCGATATTGCCGCAACTGCATTTGGGGCCATCGTCTTGAATGATCATATGGCCGATTTCCGCGGCCGCACCGTGGCTACCGTTTACAAGTTTATCGTCAATGATGATCCCCGCGCCAATGCCTGTACCGATAAAGAGCCCGACCACATTTTTTGCCTTTTTTGCCGCACCTAGCCATTTTTCACCAAGCGTTCCTAGATTAACGTCATTGTCGATTGAGCAGCTGATCTTAATTCTTTTTTCCAGTTGTTTTTGAAGATTGGCTCCGGATAGCCTCATATTCGGCGTGCGGATTATCCTGCCGGTTGCGGTATCGATTATCCCAGGGATTCCTATTCCCACGCCGCTTAAGTTTTTTTTGCTAAGACCGCCTACAGAGAGCAATTCTTGCAGTAAATCAGCGATGATAGACGTTATCTTCGCCGGTGAGGCACCTTTGGGGGTGGGAGATTTGACGCGGCTGATAATTTTCCCGTTGGCTGTTGCTAAGGCTCCAGCTATTTTTGTTCCGCCGATATCTATTCCCGCAAAATAATTATTTTTCATACTGTAATTATATCACAAAAGGTTGAATAATTCTTAAAGAAGTGTTACTTTTCTTCCAACAAATTTCTTCAATAAGCTTGTAACCTTCTGCCGATTTGTGGTAAAATACCAACATTACTACTGAATCTAGACAGGGGGCTTCAGGGCTAAAACAGTTGTTTCTATATGCAGTGACGAAACGACCCTAATTTATACAATGCGCCCTTTAACGGGAAGTTAAAGGGTTTTCTATATAAGGGGAAATAGTTGGGTAACATCTGGGAATTCATTGAGTTTTCGCTAGTACGGTCGTTGATGCTAACAATCAACGTTTTTCCTATTGCTGTCTCCACGTGGATAGCAAGGAGAATGGGCGATGTGATGTTCTTTCTCTTGCCCAGCCGAAGAAAAGTCGCGCTGGAAAACCTGACTATTGCCTTTGGCGATTCCAAGAGTAATGCGCAAAAAATAAACATTGCCCGGGAGTCGTTCCGCCATTTGGCAACTTCTTTCATGGAATATTTCCGCCTGCCTAAATTTGTAAAAAAGTCAGAAGGGTATGTACATTTGATCGGTACCGAGCACTTGGACCGGGCCTTTGAAAGAGGTAAAGGAGCGGTACTGGTGATGTCACATTTGGGCCCCTGGGAATATCTCGTCTTCCTTTCGTATTTAAAAAAATACCCGACGTCGGTCTTGAGCCGGCCAATTAAAAATCCCTATTTTTATCGCTGGATTAAATCGTTGAGGAATCTAATGGATTTGAGCAGTCTCGATAAGACCGATGGCGTTAGAGAGATCCTCTCGCAACTTAAGCAAAACCATTTAGTGGCTATGGTCATTGACCAGTGGGCGGGTAGCGATGGAATATGGACTAATTTTTTTAATTTGCCTACCTCCACTACTCCCTTACCGGCGCGGCTGGCCAGAAAAACGGGTTGCGCCCTTATTCCGGCCTACTGTATCCGCCGGGCGAGCGGTCAGTATGAGGTTCATGTAGAGCCGGAAGTGGTTGTGGAAGAAGATAAGGATGGCGATAAGGAGATGTGGGTCAAGACTACTACAGAAAGACTCAACCACATTCTGGAGCAGCAAATTAGCGCGTTTGCCGGTCAATGGGTATGGACACATCGGCGCTGGAAAGACCGCTATAATAAGCAGGCCAAGATAAACTTATTAAGGGATACATAAATCATGCCGCATCAGCCGCATCATAAAAGAAGAAAAGATGTACGTAATATCGCGATTATTGCCCATGTTGACCACGGCAAAACGACCTTAGTGGACGCGCTGCTAAAATATACCGGTGCCTATGACTTTAAGGCCGGCGATTCTACGGTGATGGATTCCAACCCCTTAGAAAGAGAGCGCGGAATTACGATTATTTCCAAAAACGCTTCTTTCCAATACAAGGGGGTGCAGTGCAACATTGTTGATACCCCCGGGCATGCCGATTTTGGCAGTGAAGTTGAGCGAATCCTGAAAATGGTCGATGGCGTGCTGCTTTTGGTGGACGCTGTGGACGGGCCAATGCCGCAGACCAAGTTTGTCTTGAAAAAATCGCTGGAGCTGCATTTAAAGCCGATCCTGGTGATTAATAAAATCGACCGGCCCAATGCCCGGCCGAATGAGGTCGCGGATATGACCTTTGACCTTTTTTGTGAGCTCAATGCCTCCGATGAACAGCTGGATTTTCCTATTTGTTATGCCTCCGGCAAAGAAGGTTACGCCATCATTGACTTGGACGACCCTAAGGAATCGATGAAACCGCTTTTAGATACGATACTGCACCGGGTCTTACCGCCGATAGCTGATCCTGAACAGCCTTTTCAGATGTTGGTAACGATGCTGGATTACGATTCGTATATTGGCCGGATCTCTGTCGGACGGATTTCCCACGGCTGTATTCGTTACGGGGAAGCCGTTGCTTTAGTGAAGCGAAACGGCGAGATTAAAAAAAGCAAAGTCACTAAAATCATGAAATACCGGGGATTGGTGCGCGTTGAAGTCCAGGAGGCGATTGCCGGGGACATTGTCTCCATCGCTGGCATTGAGGATGTCGAGGTTGGAGAGACACTGGCTTCGGCCGATGCGCCCCAGGCGCTACCGACAATTAAGATTGACGAGCCGACGATTTCGATGAATTTCTCGCATAATACCAGCCCCCTGGCCGGTAAGGATGGCGGAATATTTCTAACCTCGCGCCATATCCGCGAGCGCCTTGAGCATGAGGCAATGATTAATGTTGGGATTAGGGTGGAGGAAGTGGACGGGGGAGAGCGGTTTAAGGTTTCCGGACGGGGTGAGCTGCACTTATCAATCTTGATTGAGACGCTGCGGCGTGAAGGTTATGAAATGGAAGTCTCCCGGCCACACGTAATTTTGAAAAAGAACGGCGAAGAGGTGCTGGAGCCGGTAGAAGAAGTAGTCGTCGAGGTAGATAGCGTTTATCAGGGCGCGATAATGCAGGCCCTGGGGGTGAGGAAGGCCGAGATTCGCGGCATAAAGGTATTATCTACCGGTGCTATTCGTATTGATCTTATCGTTGCTTCCCGGGCGCTATTGGGTTTCCGCAGCGATTTTATGATGATGACCCGGGGTAACGGGATCATGTTTCAGAATTTTCTCGAATATCAACCGTTCAAGGGAGAGATGCCCGAGCGCCAGTGCGGGGTGATGGTTTCCATGGAGAATGGCGTGGCCGTAGCCTTCGCGTTGTTTAATTTGCAGCCGCGCGGTGAAATCTTTGTCAGCCCGCAAGACCAGTTATACGAAGGGATGATTGTCGGGGTCCACAACAAAGGCGTGGATATTGCCGTCAACGCCTGTAAGGGGAAGAAATTAACCAATATGCGCTCCTCCGGTTCGGACGAGGCGATCCAGCTTACGCCGCCGCGGCAGATGACCCTCGAATTTGCCCTGGAATTTATTGAGGATGATGAGCTGGTCGAGGTTACCCCCAAAAACATCAGGCTGAGGAAAAAGCTGTTATCAGAATTAGACCGTAAACGCGAACGGCGTGAATAAAGGTCTAATTGACTATTTTGGCAAAATAGACTATAATTTTTACCATATCTCTAAGCTTTTAAAGTAGGCGGTAGTTATGGTTACTGATCTAGTTTCCTACCATAAAAGAGTGCGTTTTGTGCTTTTGGTGGTGCTGGCCTTAAACTGGCTGGTGGCCGGGGCCAAAATTGCCTATGGGCTGATCACCAACTGCACGAGTATGGCCGCGGACGGATTCCATTCTTTGTCTGACGGGGCCTCTAACCTCCTGGGCCTGATGGGGGTTTACATCAGCTCCAAGCCCATAGACGAGGACCACCCCTACGGCCATAAAAAATTTGAAACACTTTTCACGTTAGGTATCGCGGCGATGCTCTTTTTTGTCGCCTTTAATCTTTTGCACCAGGGATTTGACCGGCTCTTTATCCATCCGCGTTTACCTCAGGTCGACCAGCTGAGTTTCGTCGTGATGATTTTGACTTTAGTGGTTAACTTTTTGGTGATGCGCTATGAAAACCGCCAGGGGCAAATACTTAAAAGCGATATTCTGGTGGCCGATTCGCTGCATACCCGCACGGACATCTTTGTTTCCTTTTCGGTTATTGCGGCCTTAATTGCCGTGAAAACCGGCCTGCACCATCTGGACGCGGCAGTGACGCTGATGATTTCCGGTTTTATTGGCTTTTCCGCGTTTGCCATCGTGCGGAAGGAATCCGGTATTTTAGTCGACGGTGCGGCGATTACCGATGTGAAAAAGATTGAGCGTGTTGTACTGAGCGTTAAAGACGTAAAAAGCTGCCATAAGATCCGCTCACGGGGAAGGCCGGATGATATCCATCTCGACCTGCATGTTTGGTTGGCCCCCAACCTGCATCTGGATAAAGCGCATGATATCAGCCACCAAATTCAAAGTACGATCAAACAGGAAATACCGGAAGTTACCGATGTGGTTGTGCATCTGGAGCCGGATCGACGTAACAAAGCCTAAAATAACAATTGTCTGTCAATTTCGCAAAAAAGGAGTTTTCTAATGACCTCAACACAAAATAGTTTTTATGGATTAGGAATTGCCCCGGGGCTTCTGGCGGTGCTGGAAAAGTTAAAATTCAGTGTACCCACGCCGATCCAGTACAAAGCCATACCCATTGCTATTGCCGGCCAGGATGTTATCGGTATTGCCCAGACCGGAACCGGCAAGACCCTGGCCTTTGGTATTCCAATGATTCAGCGCCTGGCCCAGAAAAAAGGCAAAGGCTTAGTGCTTGTTCCTACGCGCGAGCTTGCGCTGCAGGTTCACGATGCCTTGATCCAACTGACCCCGATCTTTAAGATGAAAACCGCGGTAGTGATCGGTGGCGAGTCGATGTTTCGCCAGATCCAGGCCCTGCGCGGCGGAGCGCGAATTATTATTGCCACTCCCGGCCGCCTCAATGACCATCTTAACCAGCGTAACGTTCGCGTCGACGATGTGGCGGTCCTGGTCCTCGATGAAGCTGACCGCATGCTCGATATGGGTTTTGCCCCGCAGATAGAACAGATCATCAAGCTGATCCCCCGAGACCGTCAAACCATGCTCTTCTCAGCGACGATACCGGACAGTATCGTCAGGATTGCCTCCACGCACATGCATCTGCCGGTGCACACCGAGATCGCCCCCTCCGGGACAGCCGCCGAGCTGGTGGCCCAGGAAATGTTCATTGTCAGCAAGGAGATGAAAGGTAAACTATTGGGAAGTCTGCTTAAACAATACAGTGGTTCGGTGCTTTTGTTCGTGCGCACAAAAAGAGGGGCCTATAAAGTGGCGCGCCTGTTAAAAACGATGGGGCAGTCGGCGGCGGAAATTCACGCCGACCGCACGCAGGCCCAGCGCAAAGAGGCGCTGGCTGGTTTTAAATCCGGGCGCTACCGAATTCTCGTAGCCACCGATATCGCCGCGCGCGGCATTGATGTCATTGGCATCGAACTGGTGATCAATTATGACCTGCCCGACGACCCGGGCAACTATGTCCACCGCATTGGGCGTACCGGCCGAGCGGGGCAGGAAGGCCGTGCCATTACCCTGGCTACCCCCGAACAAGGCAGCGAAGTGCGCAATATCGAAAAGATCATCCGTACCAGTATCCCCTTATCCCAGCATCCCGAGCTTCCTGCAGAAAGCTTTTTCTCCGCGGTCCCGATATCGGTATCAACCCATCGTTCCCGTCATGGCCGGGGGCGCACCTTTCGCCATCGTACCCGGAAGTACTTTTAGAAGGCGATTAAAAACCATGGCGTTAGAAACTCCGTATTATCTGATTGACGAGCGCAGGTTATTAAAAAACCTAAAAATCATCAAGCGTGTCCGGGACTTATCCGGCGCAAAATCACTGTTGGCGCTGAAATGTTTTTCCACCTGGAGCGTATTCAAGCTGATGCGCCAGTATCTCGACGGCACCACCGCCAGTTCTCCTTATGAGGCGCGCTTAGGTTACGAGAAATTCGGCAAGGAAGTGCATGTTTACTCGGTGGGTTTTTCCAAAAAAGATATTACAGAGGTCCGCCGGTTTGCCGATACGATTATTTTTAATTCCCTTTCGCAGCTGGAGATGTTTTATCCGTTCGTGCGCGGCCGTAAAATCGGTTTAAGGGTCAACCCCGGAGTAAGTTACTCCGAGTTTGACTTAGCCGACCCAGCCCGTAAATTTTCCCGCTTGGGCGTGACCAGTAAACAAACACTTTTGAAAGCCTTACCGCACATTAGCGGCGTAATGTTTCACTATAACTGCGAAAACGGCGATTTTAGACAATTTTCAGCGCACTTAGAATACATTGGCTGCACC
>JAZDHS010000055.1:0-9817 GCA_043805735.1 Candidatus Omnitrophota bacterium
CTCACCAGGTTTTTGAGCATTTGATCCAGGTCATCGCGGTGGACCATAATCACATCGTTGACGCCACTGGTAAGCTTACGCACATCGCTGATCGCCGAATCTAAATTATTGGCAATCTGTTCGCCCTTTTCAATAAATTTAGTGGTATCAAACGGCTCCTTGCCAATTATAATACTTCCGGGTTTCAAGAACTCTGAAGTGGCCGAACCGGTAGTCAGCTCGACATATTTTTCACCCATGATCCCAAGCATGGTCACAAAGGCCTCCGAATCCTGGCGGACCTTGGCGCTTTCATTAAGCCAGCAGGTCAGCACCACATGGGTGCCTTGCTGGTCATACATCAGCTGAATGTCTTTAACCGCCCCCACTTCCACTCCGGAAAGCCGCACCGGGGCATTCTTTTCCACTCCGCTGGAATTAATAAAGGCTAATCGCAATTCATAACCCCCTTTGGAGAAAGAAAATTTATTCACCCGATAGGTTAAGACCAAAAGGGCCGCGACCGCGGTTACCACTAAAATTCCAATCAGAAAATCGTTGGTTATCGTGCGTTTTGCCATTGTTTCCTCCTAAATTTCCGTTATTCTTAGATAAATTTATTGCGTCAGCTGTTCTAAATAATCGTCGCCCTTACTTAAGAATTGAATCGGGCCTTCGACGTTGCCTGAGATAAATTGCTGCACTATCGGGTTAGCCGAATTTTTGATTTCATCGCGCGTGCCGATCTGCATGATTTTTCCTTTATGCAACATCGCAATCCGGTCGGCAATCCGAAAGACGCTATTCATATCGTGAGTGACTACGACCGACGTGATCAAGAGTTTCTTGCTTAAGTCGATCATTAATTTGTCAATTACCGCGGTGACCACCGGGTCTAAGCCGGCTGAGGGCTCATCATAAAAGACGATATCAGGATCCATGGCAATGGCGCGGGCTAAACCCACGCGTTTCTTCATTCCTCCGGAAAGCTCACTGGGGGTATGGTTTTCGAAACCGCGTAAGCCCACCAGCCCTAGTTTCATCTTGACCATAATTTTAATGATATCGGGGGCCAGGCGGGTATGTTCCCTTAAGGGCAGGCCGACATTTTCTTCCACGGTCAGAGAATCTAAAAGCGCCGACGACTGAAAAAGCATACCGAAGCGCTTTTTAATCTCATCCATCTGGCGTTCGGAGGCCTCGGTAATATCTTTATCCTTAATAAAAATTTTCCCCGAATCCGGGATAATCGCTCCGGTAAGGTGGCGTAAGAGCGTGCTTTTACCGCATCCGGAACCGCCCATAATCACAAAGGTCTCGCCTTCGTAGATCTCCAGGTTAATGCCGTCGAGCACCCGGCGGTTATTGAAGGTCTTGATCAGATTTTCGACTTTGATGATTGTTTTGGGCATCGGTTTATACGTTCATGAAATAGAACACTCCGGTTAAGAGGCAATCAGAGAGAATAATCATAATAAAACTGGAGACCACGCTGACTGTGGTGGCCCGCCCGACTCCCTCGGCGCCTCCGGAGGCGTGTAAGCCTTCGTAGCAGCCAACCACCGAGATTATCATCGCGAACACCCAGGACTTCAATAGCCCGGTATGGATATCTTTTAACGCCAAGTACTTTACGCTCATATCGATGTAGGTGCCGGTGTTGATGTTCAAGGTGAAATGGCCGATAATATATCCGCCGACCATCCCCATCACGTCGGCAAGTATGGTCAGGCAAGGCAGCATAATCGATAAGGCCAAAAAGCGCGGTACGGCTAAATAACGTACCGGATTGATCGCCATCGTATCGAGGGCCTCAATCTGTTCGTTTACTTTCATGCTGGCAATTTCCGCCGTAATCGCCGAGCCCACGCGCCCGGCCACAACCAGCGCGGCGAAAACCGGGCCCAATTCCCGGCACATTGAAACCGCGACTAACGTGGCGACAAACGATTCAAAGTTGAATCGGACCAGTTGATAGGCGCTTTGCATCGCCAGGACAATCCCGGTAAACATGGCCACAAAAAAGACGATTATTGCCGACTGTACTCCGGAAAAGGCCATTTGGTTGAAACTTGCGCGCCAGGAAAAAGGCTTGCGCAGAAAAGGCCCAATGAAAAGCCAATACAAAATATTTAGAAACAGCCGAAACTCACCCCAGAGCTTTTCCAGAGGCTCTCTGATTATCCGGCCAACTCTTTCAATCGCTATTTTCATCGTCTTAGAAACCTGTTAGCGCTTCGGATTCGCTGGTAAAAATGGCAAAGAGTTTTTCCAATTTTGTGATTTCAAACAAGCCCCGGACCTTATCCGAAAGATTGGATAAACGTAAGGCCCCGCCAAAGCGTTTCATCCTCTGGAGCATTTCGACCAAGGTTGCCAGGCCGGAGCTGTCGATATAGCCAACCTGGCTTAAATTCAATAATACCTTTTTCTTCTGCTCCTTAATCAGCTTATCGAAACATTTGCGCAAGTCCGGAGAGGTGTTAATATCAATATCGCCCGCTAAATCCAGGATTAATACCTCACCCACAATTCTCTCTTTTACCGTCATTGCTACACCCCGCTTATTTTTTAGGAAAAAGTTTGGTCATCGTAATTTGATTGCCTGAGTCGTTAAATTCCACCTTATCCATCAGCTTACGGATCAGAAACAACCCCCGCCCGCCGGCCCGCAGCAGGTTCTTCACCGTCCGGGGATCGGGAACGCTCTCATAGTCAAAGCCCTCACCCTGGTCAATGATGGAAATGGTCACACCTTCAGGAATAATTTCATAACGGACCGTCACCGTTTTTTGCGGGTCCGATTTGTTGCCGTGTTTAACCGCATTAATTAAGGCTTCTTCGCAGGCCAGCCGCAGGTCAAAGAGAAAGGTCTCGTCAACGCCTTTGCCGTTTAAAACCTCGAGGATCTTGCTGCTGACCGTCTTAACTTGTTTATTGCAACTGCTAATTATCAGTTCCATCATCGTCTAATAAAAAAGGCGCAGTCGCCTACGCCTAAAATTTGTGATGCCAACTATTATTGTTATATCTTCTGTGTTTTCTCATGGTTAGGTTTTTTATTGTATCACGCTTCAAAAATCGTGTCAACTTGAAAAAAATTCCTTTGCGCTTGCCAAATCAGCGCTAGCGTGATACAATAATTCTTCGTTAGCAAGTAAGACTATACAGCGAGAAAAGAATGGTCTGGCTTATCCTTACCCTGGGTTCGATTATAGTAATCGCTGACTTGGCAATAATGGCGTTGCCGAAATTATTCCGCTTAGCGATTGATCTTCTTGCAATAGGCAGCCGGCTTTATCTGGTCGGAATCGTACGGATTATTGCCGGTATTATGCTTCTGATTCTTGCCCCCCAGGCCCGGCTGTGGTGGTATGTCGTTATTTTCGGACTGATTTGCACCGCCTCCGGCTGCTCGATCTTCTTTTTGCCTCTACGGCGCACGAAAAAGCTCTTCAGCCGTCTGCAACACCAATCCCATCTCGCCATCAGGCTCTGGACAGCTCTGAGCCTGTTACTGTGGATATTTCTTTTCTATGCCCTCACGGCCGCCGTGACTATTTACGGTCTTCATTAATTTTCGGTTTTAGAAAGCGCGCGAACGGCGATTCTTCCGGCTTCTTCCCTGCTTCTTCCTCCGGTTTTTCCGCAGGTTCAGGGGCAGGCGTTGGTGCCGCCTGTGGTTTCGCCGGAGCCGCTTGTGGTTTGGCTGGGGGCGGTGTCTCTTGGGATTTCACCGCTGGCGCAACAGGCGCCGCAACGGGCTTAGGCTCGATTTTAGGCTCTTTAATAGGTTCTGGATGCGCAACTACCTCTTGCTTGGGCAAATCGTCTTTACTGCTTTTTAGTTTTTCCTCGGCCTGAGCGCGTTTTTGTTTTTCCTGTTCCAGCTCGGTTTTGAGCTTCTGCAGTTCTTTCTGCCACGTCTCACCTTGCGCCTGCGCTTCTTTGCCCTGTTGTTGAATACTGGCGAATTCGTTCTGCTTATTTTGTAGTTCCTGTTCTAACTTTCTATACTTCACCGACTGCTCCAAAACTGAATTTTTCTGCTGTTCTAGTTGACGGCGCAGCTCTTCGCTATCCGTAGATTTCTGCTCTAACTGGTCGAGCTTAGTTTTGGCGTCATAATAGAGGCTTTCTTTTGCCCCCAGCTCTTTGCGCAGCCGGTCAATATCGTCCTTGGCGGTTCGCCTATCTTCTTCTAATTTATCTTTTATCGAGATCAGTTTCCTAATCTCTTCATCTTTGCGCTCTGAATCGTCTTTAAGGTTTTCGGAGTGCACGGAATGTTTATCCTGGTCTTTTTCCTGGTCCTGCAAGGCCTTAAATACCATAACCAGAATCCCAATTACCAGTATTGCGCTTACCAAAAGCACTATTAATGGCAAAGGTACCATAATCTCCCGCCTCCCCTTCTTAATTATGCACTATTGCTTACACTCGCGTTCAAACAATTTTTGCGCTTCTTCTACCGAGGCCTGGGCATGGACAATCAGGCGTAGGGCCTTAATCATCGGCAGGGAATATTTTGACTGCCAGATATTGCGCCCCATATCTACCCCGATTGCCCCGCGTTGCAAGGCATCATAAGCCAGCTGCAGGGCATCGAGTTCCGAGCGTAACTTCGGGCCCCCGGCAATAACTAAAGGAACGGGTGAACCCTCCACCACTTTTTCAAACTCGTCGCAATAGTAGGTTTTAATCAGCTGGGCGCCCAGTTCCGCGGCAATGCGGCAGGAAAGAGAAAGAAACTTGACATCACGCTTGGCTAATTCCTTGCCCACCGCGGTGACCGCTAAAACGGGAATACCATAACGCTGGGCTTCGTTAACCAGTTGGGAAAACCCGACCAGGGTCTGGTGTTCATATTTCGCGCCGACATAGATGGAAAAGGCCACGGCGGCGACATTGAGCCGGAGCGCCTCTTCGATTGAGGTGGTGATGGTCTCGTTGGACAAATCGTCGCCCTGAATGCTGTTTCCCCCGGAGACGCGTAAGATTACCGCTGGAGAAGTCGCCGGGTCAATACAATTGCGTAATACCCCCCGGGTAAGCATAATCGCGTCGGCATAGGGCAAAAGCGGCCGGACAGTTTCGCCCGGTTTTTCCAAACGTTGTACCGGCCCTAAAAAATAACCGTGGTCCATTGCCAGCCAGACGCTGCGTCCGCTATCCGGCTTGACCAATTTCGCTAAACGGCTTTTCATTCCCCAATCCATTTTTGCCCCCTATTTTTGCGGATAAATAATCACTTTCATCGAATCTCGAGCTTCGGCCACTAAGCGAAATCCTTCTTGGATCTGGCCTAATCCTAATCTATGGGTAATCAGTTCTTTAACCTTTATTTTTCCCTGGCCTAATACCGTTATTGCCTGGCGATGTTCCTGGGGCGTCGCGGCATAGGAAGACAAAAGCGTAGTTTCATTGCGCCAAAATACTTCGTTAATCGAAAGCGGAATGGTTACCCCTTCATCGGTCGCCGCGAAAAAAAGAACCGTTCCGCCGCGTTCCACCGCTTCTAACGCCTGGATCTGGGCGCTGCGCGCGCCGGTAGCCACGATGACCAGGTCGGCGCCTTTACCCTGGTGTAATTGATGAAAACGTTTCGCGACGTCTTCTTCTTTAGCGTTTATTACGGCATGAGCCCCTAATTTGCGGGCAAAGTCCAGGCGAAAGGGCACGATATCGGTCACGACAATAAGCTCGGCGCCGAAATAACGGGCCAATAAAAGATGGAGCATCCCCGAAATTCCCCCGCCTAATATTAAGACCGACGCGCCTTTCTTTACCTGGGCCAGGCGTTGCGCGCGCAACACGCAGGCCAGAGGTTCAGTGAAGGTGGCCTCTTCATCAGATAATCCCTGGGGAAGCGGATAAACCCCGCCGAGCTTAATATTGATTGCCGGCAGGCGCACAAACTGGGCAAAGCCACCGGGATAAAATTTGGTCTGGCGTAGCGTCTCACAGGTAGTCTGATGGCCGCGGGCGCAATAATAGCAGTTGCCGCAGGGCACATGATGTGAAGCGGAAATACGCTGGCCTTTTTTAAAGCCGCGCACTCCCCGGCCAACCTCGGCAATAGTCCCGGCTACTTCGTGCCCGAGCACCAGGGGTGTTTTATCCCGGCGGTACCATTCAATCACATCGCTGCCGCAGATACCACTAGCCTCCACGCGCAGTAATAGTTCTCCGGGTGCGATTTCCGGCAGCGGCGCTTCCTCGATGCGCAGGTCATTATTACTATAATAGGTAGCAACGCGCATTTTCACCTCAATAATTCAAAAAATGAGAATACTAATCCCCAGAATAATAAGCACTAGAGCGCTCAGGCGCTTAATCAGGGTAAAATGTTGTTTAATTTTGGTGAACAAGCCCAGCGCTTTATTGATGCCGATACTGACTAAAAAAAGCGGTATCCCCAGGCCTAAAGAATAGGCACTTAAAAGGATCGCCCCTTGGGCCATCGTTTGGCGGGTGGCCGCCATCACTAACACCCCGCCTAATATCGGCCCAACGCAAGGTGTCCAACCCAATCCGAAAGCCATACCGACGAATAATGAGCCCAGCAGGCTCAGCGGTTTGCTTTTCAGGCGCAGGCGTTTTTCCTGCTCCAAAAAGCGCCAGTTTAAAAACCCGGCGATATTCAAGCCAAACAGGATCAGGATGATCGCGCCAATAATGCGGATAATCTTTTTATAGGCGGTAAAAAAGGAGGCCAGAAAACCCGCTGAGGCCCCTAAGGCGACAAAGACAAAAGAGAATCCCAGGATAAACAATACCGCTTCAGTTAAGATCAGCTTCCTTTTCCCGGTTGTATCGGGCTGGCGAGAGATCAGTTCTTCCGCTGATAAACCGGTAATAAAAGAAAGATAGACCGGAACCAAAGGCAGAAGGCAGGGCGAAAAAAATGTTAACACCCCCGCGCCGAAAGCCGATACAATCTGGATCTGTTCTTGCATCAGGATAATTGACTCGCCAGAAAATCGATATCGACGTACTTTTCAATCAGTTCTTTAATAATCCGCGCCTTTTCCAGGTCTTCGGGTCGGACCTTGATAATCAGATCGTGTATTTTAGAGGCAACGCTATAGGTATCGCCTTTTGCCATTAACAAGGGGATATGCGCTCTTTTTGCCAAATCAATAACGCTGGCACGCGGTTTAATTCCTCCACTTAAAACAATGGCGGCAATTTTCAGTCCTTCTTTTGACCGATCAAACTTGTAGCCCACCACGGCAGCAATCATATCTTCCCTGTCGCCGGGAGTAATAATCAAGCATTTGTGCGAGAAATAACGTAGCGCTTCATGCGGCCCCATTGCGCCGACTAAAGTTTTGCCCACCGCAGTATCCATATCGCCATTTGCGCTTAAGATTTTAAAATTGAGTTCTTCGTATACTTGCCTAACGGTCGGCCGGGAAAGTATTTCCCGATATGGAATCACACCTAACACCCGCAGGCCTTTCTGTTGCAGGCCGCGGCGCACCAGCCGGTTGATTTTATCGTATTTGTCGGCCATGATTTTGTTGACAATTACGCCGACGACTTTGACCCCGAATTTTTCGTATAAGGCGGCATTTAAGGTAATCTCATCTATCGGCCGGCCGAGGCCTCCGCTGGAGACGATAATCACTTCCGAGTCCAATAATTTAGCTACCTGGGCATTAGAAAGGTCGAATACCGAACCTACGCCGGCATGGCCGGTTCCTTCAATAATTACCAGGTCCTTATCTTTAGCAACGGCCTGAAACGATTTTTTAATCCGCCGCACCAGTGGTTGTTTTCCACCTTTAAGAATATAGCGGGCAGTAAAACCTTTTTCGATTGCTACCGGGCTCATATCTTTAAGCGCACAGTCAAAGCCGCAGATTTTGGCAACTAATACCGAATCCTCGTCCACTTTCTCGTTTTGCTCAATCAGGTAGCGCTGCCCCACCGGCTTGATAAAGCCGACTTTTTTAAAGCGTTCCTTAAAAGCGCAGATTAGCCCTAAGCTGACCACGGTTTTTCCGTCATTTTGCCCGGTAGCGGAAATAAAAATCCGCCGCGCTTTTTTGGACATTTATCCCGCCCTTCCTTCCCCGGTATTGCCAACGAAAATATTGTTTTTATCCAGCCCCTGCGCGCAGGGGCTGGGTTTACTTAATTTAACCTGCATTGCTTTAACCTTTTTAGCCCCGCTTTGCTTGTTATGCATTGCTTGCTTAGGAAGGGCGGGATTTATTTTTTCTCCCATTTGAGCAGTTCGCAAATCCGGCCTAATGTTGAACCACGCCTAATTTCTTCTCTGAGCCGGTTCTCCTGCTCCAAGATGCCCATCGCCCGGTTGGCAATTTCCGCTACTTTTTCTTTAGGAATAGCGACCACTCCGTCGTCGTCGCCAACCAGCCAATCGCCGCTAGAGATACGGATCCCACCGGCGCTAATCGCTACGCCGATTTCGCCAAACCCTTTGGGTTCACCGGCCGTCGGGCTAACCAACCGGGAAAAAGCGGGAAATTTTAAGGCCCGGATTTCGGCGACATCGCGTAGCGCGCCGTCAACAACTACACCGGCAAGTTTGCGCTGCAGCGCCCCTTGCGTGGCCAGCTCTCCCCAGACCGCCGGCCCCACGCCGCCGGCATCAATGACGATTACCGTACCGGCTTGAGCCTGGTCAATGGCCTCTACGCTCTTGGCCCAGTCGCCGGGATAGGTGCGCACGGTTAATGCCGGGCCGGCCATTTTTATGCCCGGCCAAAGCGCTAAGAGCCCTTTTAAATCGCCGCTTCGATGCATCGCGTCGGAAAGATTGGCCGTGGAAACCTGGCTTAACACCTTAATGACCTCTTCTGGAGAAACGCGCTTAAATAGCGCGGTCTTAATTGGTTTTTTGCTGGCGATCACCTTTTTGATTACGCTGGCGGCCAGGGCAGGATTCTTCGCCTTGGTAATTGCCCCACCGACAATAATGATTTCTGCTCCGGCACGCACAGCCAGGCCAGCGGTTTCGGAATTGATGCCACCAGCCACGGCCACCGGTATGCGTACCGCATTTACTACTTTACGCAGCTTGGTAAAAGGATCCTTACCTTGCATCTGTTCATCGATGGCGCAGTGCACTCCCAGATAATCCACACCCAGGCTTTCTACTTCCCGGGCTCTTTTTTCGATCACCTCGTCCTTGATCTCAATTAAATCGGCTTCGATTTTGACCCCGTAGTTTTTACCAACCTCAACGCATTCGCGAATAGTACTGTTGGAGCTAGCCGCCAGGACGCAAACAATATCGGCACCGGCTTTGGCCGCGGCTTCGGTTTCCATCCGCCCGGCATCCATAATTTTCATATCGGCGACAATCGTCGCGCGCGGAAATTTTCTCTTTAGCTCACGTACGGCGTCTAAGCCGGCGCTTTTAATTAACGGTGTGCCCGCTTCCAGCCAGTCCACGCCGCCCTTCACCGCTTCTTCGGCGATAACCAGCGCCCGCTTTAAATCGACGAAATCTAAGGCCACCTGCAATACTGGTTTCATCTCATTCTCCAATTATCTGTACTACTATTTCTCGTGAACGCGGGCGGTTATCAAAGTCAATAAAGGTAATCTGCTGCCAGGTCCCTAAATGCATTTTCTTATTGGAAAAAGGAATAGTAAGCGTTGGGCCAAGCAGTGCCGCGCGGACATGGGAAAAACCGTTGCCGTCCTGCCAGCGGATATTATGCTGATACTCGCCTTCGCGAGGGGCAATAATTTCAAAGGCCTGCTTTAGGTCTTGCACCAGTCCCGGCTCAAACTCAATCGTGGTTAATCCTGCGGTTGAACCCGGCACAAAAACGGTAACTAGGCCATCCTTGGCCTT
>JAZDHS010000056.1:0-10681 GCA_043805735.1 Candidatus Omnitrophota bacterium
TTATTTCATTCCCGACATCAGCATATAGACGCGGCTGATATCTTCCAGGCTCACAACACCCACCACCGCGGTGTCATTCACCACCGGGATGGCCTTAATTTTCCATTCCTCCATCAATTTGTGCGCCTTAATTAAAGGCTCGTATACGCGTAGAGTCGGAAATTGAGTACTCATTACCTCTTTGACCTGGGTATTTAAGCCGGACTGATGGATGGCCTGCATAATATTTGTCCGGCTGAGCAATCCCACTAGCTTGCCTTGATCAATCACCGGAAAATCTTCCTGATGTCCGTGCAAAGTCAGGGCGATCACTTCAGACAGCGGACTCAAGGGCGACACGCTTAAAAACTGCGACGGCAAGACATCTTTGACGTAAAATTTGCGCAAGGTCAGGCGGATGTCCACCTGCATGCCTTCCTGTGTCGCTGCCATATAAATAAAAAAAGCAATAATCACCAAAATCAAATTCGGTGGCGTGGACAACATTCCGACAAAACCGAATAAAATCGCAAAGATATGCCCGAAGCTCACGGCAATACGTGTGGCCTTGCCGTAATCCATTCTATCGGCTAGAAAGGCGCGCAGGACCCTGCCCCCATCCATCGGAAAAGCGGGAAGCAGATTAAACAGCGCAAGCGTGGGGTTAATCCAATAGGCATAGGCCAAAGTCTGCGGCCAGGTTTCAATACCCGGATGGAGAAGGTTCTCTAATCCCAAAAACCTATAAGCCGGAAAAAACAACACCACGGCCAGAATAATATTAAACGCCGGTCCCGCAATGGAGATTCTAAATTCCTCACTCGGTTTTTCCGGAATGGAGCGCATTGCCGCTACCCCGCCAATCGGCAATAGCACTATCTGGTCCACCTTAACGCCAAAATGCCGGGCCTGCAAACTGTGGCACAATTCATGCAGCGTGACACAACAAAAGACAAAAAATACGAGGACCGCGCCTTTAAGCCCGTAAAAGTGGGCAAAAACCAGAGGCAGTAAAAGAAAGGTAAAATGAATCCTGATCGTAATCCCCAATATTGTAAACAGTTTTATTGAACCACGCATTACACTTCCAGCCTTTTTTTGATCGCTCGCTTTTCTTTTTCTTTAAGCGGCCCAATCAGAGCAAGATGCAGCCTTTGCCTTTGAAACAGATTCTGAGCTAGGCGTTGCACATCGTGAGCTTGAATTTTCTGGATACTGCGAATAATCTCGGCAGGGGTAGAAAAACGCTGCGCGCAGATAATGCTTTCGCCCAACCAGAGCATATGGTCGGAGGTGTTTTCTAACGCCAGTGATAGTTGTCCGATATAATATTCCTTGGCCCGCGCCAGTTCTTCTTTAGGCACGGGAGTATTCTTAATATCTTTAAGCTGGGCTAAAATTACCTCAATCGCTTCGCCGATACGGCGATTATCAATTCCGGCATGGACGATAAATGCCCCGCTGTCCTGAAAGAACTTGACTGCGGTAGCAATTTCGTAGGCCAGGCCTCTTTCTTCGCGCACCTCGCGGAATAAGCGGCTGGACATATTCGCGCCCAAAATAATATGCAACACTCCCAAGGCATAGCGATCAGGATGCATCCGCTCCAGGCTATGTACTCCTAAGGCCAGGTGGGTCTGCTCCGTATCCTTATGTAATAATTTTAACTGCGGCCCATTACGATATTCGCGGGCCCGGGCATAACCGTTGCGTTTAGACGCTGTTGGTAGGGGAAAATGTTTTTTGCACTCTTTAATCACTTGTCGATGATCGGTGTTTCCACAGACAATCACGGCTGAATTGTTTAAGCGGTAAAATTGGTCGCGATAAGCGCGTAATTGCCCCGCGGTAATTGCGTTTACACTTTCTTTTTCTCCGGCGATATTCAGGCCCAAGGGTTGGTCGGGCCAAAGCAGTTCGGCTAAAATATCGCTGACGTAATGGCTGGGCAGGTCCTTATACATCCGGATTTCCTCTAAGATGACCTTGCGTTCCATCTCTACATCGCTGGCAGCGAGCTTGGCTTGCGTCACCATATCCCAAAGCACCTCTAAGGCTACCGGCAAGAATTTTGCCGGGACCTTAGCTAAATAACAGGTCGCCTCTTCGGCTGTAAAGGCATTGAGTGATCCGCCGACACCTTCAATCGCCTGTTTGATCTCCTCACAGCTGCGCTTTTGCGTTCCCTTAAATACTAAATGCTCGAGGAAATGCGAAATGCCGTTAATCCGTGACTGCTCGTAGCGCGAGCCTACTTTTATCCAGATACCTAAAGAAACCGATTCACGCTGCGGCATCGCAAGCGTAGCAATGGTTAAACCATTATTGAGGTGAGTTTTGTGATACATCTTTGTTAGCCTCTTTTAGCCTTTAGCATCTAAATAACTTTGTAAAATCAGCTGAGCGGCCAGCTGGTCAATTTTGGCTTTGCGTTTTTTTCGGCTGATATCGGCAACAAGCATAATCCGCTGGGCCTGCATTGTAGTTAAGCGTTCATCCCATAGTTTTAGGAGGACGGCCGTTTCCTTTTTTAACTCTTCGACGAAGAGCTTGATCCGCTGGGCATTTTTGCCTTCGCTGCCGTCCAAATTGAGCGGCAAACCCACCACTACCTCACCGACATCGTTTTTCTTGATTAGGCTGGAAATTTCCTTGAGGTCTTGGGCTTGGTCGCGACGGATTAGAGTGGGCAGGGCCTGTGCGGTTAGGCCTAAGGGATCGCTTAGTGCCAGGCCAATATTTTTTTCGCCAACATCCAGCGCCAGTATTCTCATAATGAATTTCTTAGTTTCCGGACAAACTTACCAGTACTGGCCACTAATGTCCTTTTACGTAGATTCCTTGCGATCACTTCAACGATAGCGCTGCCGACAATGACACCGTCGGCCACGCGGGCTATCGCTTTGGCCTGCAAAGGAGTAGATACGCCAAAACCAACACAGACCGGTTTGGCGGTAATTCTTTTAATCTTTCTCACGTTGCCAATCAGCTCAACGGGCAATTGTGTTCTCACTCCCGTGGTGCCGGTAAGGGAGACATAGTAAATAAAACCAGATGATTTCGCCGCTACCGCCTTAATGCGTTTCGTATCCGAAGTAGGGGCCAGTAAAAAGATGGTGGCAAAATGATAGCGTTTGGCTGCCTTGATTAGCTCAGCGGCCTCCTCAACCGGTAAGTCCGGAATTACCGCGCCATCCGCCCCTGAGGCCTTGGCCTTTTTTACAAAACGCTCCACTCCGTAATGATAAACAATGTTGTAGTAGGTCAAAAAAACAATCGGAATTTGCGTAAAGTGCCGGATTTTTTTAACCAACACGCAGACCGCATCCAGATTAACTCCCTTTTTTAAAGCCCGCTGCGCGGAGGCCTGAATAGTCGGCCCGTCGGCAAGTGGATCGGAAAAAGGCACGCCTAATTCTACAATATCCGCTCCCTGCCGGCTAAATTCCCGAACCAATTTTTCGCTAGTCGCAAGATCAGGATCGCCGGCAGTAATAAAGGTAACCAGCGCCTTCTCTTTTAGCCGGCGTAATCTTTTAAAGGTAGCATCGATACGGTTCATCGCTCGCCCTCTTTTATCAAATATTGGAATACTTGTTGATAATATCCATGTCTTTATCGCCTCGTCCGGAAAGACAGACAATCACAATTTTATTTTTTCCTAAACGCGGCGCCGCTTTTTTCAGATAAGCGATGGCATGGGCCGACTCAATAGCCGGAATAATTCCTTCGCTATGCGCCAGAAAACGCACCGCCTCAAGAGCCGCTTGATCGCTCACCGCGACATAACTGGCCCGGCCGGACTTTTTGTAGTAGGCATGTTCCGGGCCCACCCCGGGATAATCGAGGCCAGCGGCCACAGAGTGAGCAATGGCAACCTGGCCATCTTTATCCTGCAAAAGATAGCTTTTGCTGCCATGTAATATACCCAAATCGCCTTTCATCAAGGTCGCGGCATGTTTGTGTGTGCCAATTCCCAACCCGGCCGCTTCCACGCCGATAAATTTCACCTTTTTATCCTGATAAAACGGGTAGAACAGCCCAATCGAATTCGAACCTCCTCCGACGCAGGCCACCAAATAATCGGGTAAACGCCCGGCAACCTGCCGAATTTGACGTTTTGCTTCAATCCCAATTACGCTCTGGAAATCGCGCACCATCCGCGGATAAGGATGCGGGCCGACTACCGAACCGATAATATAATGTGTAGTGCGCACATTGGTTACCCAGTCACGAATCGCCTCATTACAGGCGTCTTTTAAGGTTTGTGAACCGGAATACACCGGAATTACCCGCGCGCCCAATAATTTCATCCGTGAAACATTCAAGGCCTGGCGATGGATATCCTCTATACCCATATAGACGTCGCAAGTCAAGCCAAATAAAGCCGCCGCGGTAGCCGTGGCGACACCATGTTGCCCGGCCCCGGTTTCAGCAATTATTCTTGGCTTTTTCATCCGCAGGGCCAAGAGGGCCTGGCCCAATGTATTGTTAATCTTATGCGCACCGGTATGCAAAAGATCCTCGCGCTTAAGATAGATTTGGAGATTGCCACCTAAGGCCTTGCTTAAGCGCTCGGCCAAATAAAGAGCAGTCGGTCGACCGGCATATTGACGGAAGTAATAATTAAGCTCGGCTTTAAATGTTTTATCGCGCTGGCACTTTTTATATTCGCGCTCCAGTTCTTCCAAAGCGTGCATCAGTGTTTCGGGAACAAATTTTCCGCCAAATTGACCGAAATATCCCCTTTTGTCGGGAAGCGCCTTCATCTTACCCTACCTTTTCTACCTTTTGAATAAACTGCTGCATTAAACCGATATCCTTTCGCCGCGGCGAGGCCTCTACGCCCGAAGAGACATCAACGGCATAGGGTTGCACTTTCTTGATCGCCTCGGCCACATTTTCCACCGTCAATCCCCCGGCCAAAAAAATCGGCTTACCCAACTCCTTAGCCTTGAGCGCCAGGTCCCAATTGAAGGTTGCTCCCGTGCCGCCCTGCTCGCCCTCAACATAGGCGTCGAGAAGATAAAAATCAACGTCGTAACGCGGCATTTGCTCTAAGGTCGAGGCGTCTTTTATCCGAAAGGCCTTGATAATCTGGGCCTGGCCTTTAAATTGCTGGCAATATTCCGGGCTTTCCTCACCGTGAAATTGCAGTACGTTGAGTTTGCACAGGGATAATATTTTTAACACCACTTTGGGGTCTTCATTGACAAACAGGCCCACTTTTTCCAGATAAGCCGGTACCGCCTGAACAATTTCCAAGGCTGTTTTTTCACTGACATTTCTTTTGGAATCTTTAGCAAAAACTATTCCTAAGTAATCCGCGGCCAAATTCGCTACCCAGGCCGCGTCTTCTTTATTGGTAATACCACAAATCTTAATTTTGGCCATCGCCAAAAAGCTCCTTGAATGTCTGCGCAATGTCGCTTGAGCGCATAAAGGCCTCACCAACCAGCACCGCCTGCACACCAACGCTTTTTAAAAATTGGATATCGCGCGCTTTGGCGATACCGCTTTCGCTGACCACGATTTTTCCCGGCGGTATCTTTTGCACCAACCGCCCGCTCACCTCAAGGTCCTCTTTAAATGTCTCCAAATCACGGTTATTAATCCCGATAATCTCGGCCCCAACGCTCAGGGCCTTCTCCACATCTTCCTCGCTATGCACCTCGCACAACACCGCAAGATTCAGCTGCCGGCATAAGTCATAGAGTTTTTGTAATTGTTCGCTGGTGAGTAACTGCGCAATCAAAAGTACGGCGTCGGAGCGCGCGCAGACCGATTCATAGATCTGATACTGGTCAATAATAAAATCCTTACGTAAAATCGGCAGGCGCACGCTATCCTTAACTAACTCAATAAAAGAGAGCTCACCCTGAAAAAAGGTCTGGTCGGTGAGGATGGAAATAGCGCAGGCGCCACAGGCCTCATAGGCCGCGGCAATCGCTAGAGGATTAAAATCTTCCCGCAATATCCCTTTGGAAGGAGAGGCCTTTTTAATCTCGGCGATCACCTGGATTCTGCCGGGATGCGCGAGCGCTTGCTTGAAATCTCTAATCGTGCCCTTTAGAGAAGCCGCCTTTTCGATCAGCTCTTTTAAAGGCGTCGCGCTGCGGGCCTGTTCAAGCTCTCTTTTTTTTACCGCGACAATATCTTGTAAAATCATGCCGTTAAATATTCCCTCACCGCCAGCGCCGCAATGGTCCCTTCGGCGCAAGCCACGGTAATCTGGCGCACTTCTTTGGCGCGGATATCTCCCACCGCGAATATACCCGGTACCGACGTTTGCATTCTATCGTCGGTTATAATATACCCTTGGGTATCAAGCTTAACCACGCCTTTTAAAAACTGGGAGTTGGCGATGTAGCCCGCATATATAAACACTCCGGAAACAGCAACTTTTTTTTCCAAACCCGAGGCTCTCTCTTTCACGGTAATGGAATCGACCACATTTTTTCCGTTAATCGCTATCAGGGCGTGATTGAGTAAAAAGGCGGCATTTTTGTGTTGACGCAGGCGCTCCTGTAAAATTACGGAAGCAGTCATTGCGCTGAGAAATTCTACGAAGGTCACGCTTTTTACATATTTCAGCAGCGCCTCGCCCTCCTGCAGGCCAGAGTTACCGCAACCGATTACGGCCACGTCTTTGCCTCTAAAGAGCGGACCGTCACAGGTCGCGCAATAAGTTACACCCCGCCCGCGTAATTCTTTTTCCCCGGGCAGGTTTAACATTTTAGGGATACTCCCGGAGGCAATAATAACTGAACGCCCCTGAAAGGTTTTATCTTCGCTGCGTAGCGAGATTAATCGATCCTGGGAAGGGATAAGCTCCTTAACCTCTTCAAGCTCGATAATTTCCGCGCCGAACTTCTCGGCCTGGGCCTTCATTTTAGCCGTTAATTCCATTCCACTAATCCCGTCGGGGAAGCCGGGGTAGTTTTCAATCAGTTCGGTGGTCGCGGCTAAACCGCCGCACTGGGACTTTTCTAACACCAGCGTCTTTAACCTTTCCCGCGCCGTATAGATCGCCGCGGTTAATCCCGCGGGCGCGGCCCCAATCATAATGACATCATAGACATCTTGGTTCATCGATACCCTTTAGCTTCTAAGCTGTTGTGTCAGTTTTTTCAAGTGTTCTAATTTTTCCAATGCCCGACCAGAGTCAATGGCCTGGGCGGCCAGAACAATCCCTTCTTCGATCGAGCCGGCTTTATCGGCCGCATAAATAGCGCAGGCGGAATTAAGCACTACCGCGTCACGCGCCGGGCCTTTCTTTCCTTGGAGTATTTCCAGTGCCAGCCTGGCGTTAAAATCGCTGTCCGCGCCTTTTAAATCATCGGGTTTAGATACGGGCAGATGAAAATTCCGCGGAGAAATCGTATAGGTGCGCACTTTTCCATTTTTCAGTTCTGAAATACGCGTTTTGGTAGTAGTCGTGACCTCATCGAGTCCATCCATACCGTGGACCACAATAACATGGGACGAGCCGAGATTACGTAATACTTGCGCCATCACCTCAGTTAGCTTCGGGGAAAATACACCTAAGAGCTGCTGGCGCGCTCCGGCAGGATTAGTTAGCGGACCTAAAATATTAAAAATGGTCCGGATGCCCATTTCCCGGCGTACGGCAGCGGCGTATTGCATCGCCGGATGCAATTGCGGCGCGAACAAGAAGCCAAATCCGACCTCTTTAAGGCAACGTTCAATCTGCGCCGGCTCAAGCTCAATGCGTACCCCTAAGGCCACTAAGAGGTCGGCGCTGCCGCATTTACTGGAAACACATTTATTACCGTGCTTAGCCACAACTACACCCGCGCCGGCGGCAACAAAGGCACTGATCGTCGAAATATTAAAGGTTCCGGCGTGGTCACCGCCGGTGCCACAGGTATCCAAGAGTGACGGTAAGTCGGTTTTTACCGCCCGCACATGCCGGCGCATCACCTCGGCCGCGGCCGTAATCTCATCTACCGTTTCCCCTTTCAGGCGAAGAGCGACTAAAAAGGCAGCGATCTGAACACTAGTCGCCTGGCCAGTCATAATTTCTTCCATCGCCTGGTGAATCGTCTCATTAGCCAGAGACTTACGGTCAATTAATTGGGCAATTGCTTCTTTAATCATCTTTTTACGCTCAGAAAGTTCTTCAACAATTTTTTTCCTTCTTCAGTAAGGATCGATTCAGGATGGAATTGCAGGCCCCAGATAGGAAGCGTGCGATGTTTCAGGCCCATAATTTCGTTTTCCTTAGTGCGCGCCGTAATTTCCAAACAACGCGGCAGGTCTTTTTTCTCCACGATCAGCGAATGATAGCGGCAGGCTACTAAAGGATTCTTCACACCTTTGAAAATTGTCTTGGCGTTGTGATAAATCAGCGAGGTCTTGCCATGCATCAGCCGTTTTGCCCGCACCACCCGGCCGCCAAAGACCTCTCCGATACACTGGTGGCCCAAACAGATACCGAGAATCGGAATTTCACCGCCAAAGCGGCGGATTAGCGCGCAGGAAATACCGGCGTCGCGCGGGCGGCCCGGCCCGGGAGAAATCACGATACGCTCGGGGCCCATACGGGCAATTTCCTCTAGCGCAATCTTATCATTTCTGAATACGCGCAGTTTTTCTCCCAACTCTCCGAGATATTGCACCAGATTATAGGTAAAGGAGTCGTAATTATCAATCATTAATATCATCTTATGCCAATCCTTTCTCGGCCAGTTCCACCGCTTTCATTAAGGCCTTGGCTTTATTCTTAGTTTCCTGATATTCCCGGGCGGCTTGAGAATCGGCGACAATACCGGCACCGGCCTGGATATAGGCGGTATAATTTTTGGTGATAATCGTGCGAATCGTGATGCAGGAATCGAGATTTCCCGAAAAGCTGAAATATCCAATCAGGCCGGCATAAGGGCCGCGCCGGATATTTTCCAGTTCGTCAATAATCTGCATCGCCCGGATTTTCGGGGCACCGCTGACGGTACCCGCCGGAAAACAGGCGCGAATTAATTCATAGATGTCTTTACCTGGACGGAGTTTCCCCCGGATTTCACTGACAATATGCATCACATGGGAATATTTTTCAATCACCATCAGCTCACTCATCTCTACGCTGCCAAACTTCGAGACCCGGCCAATATCATTACGGCCCAAATCAACGAGCATCGTATGTTCAGCCCGCTCTTTGGGGTCGGCGAGCAGCTGGGTAACCAGCTTCTGGTCTTCCTGAGCATTCCTTCCGCGGGGGCGCGTACCGGCGATCGGACGGATGGCGACATTATTATCCTCGCAGCGCACAAAGAGTTCCGGAGAAGAACCAATCAGATTAAAGTCCTTGCACTTCAAATAAAACATATATGGCGAGGGGTTAATCGAACGTAGGGCCCGATAGATGTCAAAGGGCGCACAGTTAAAATCAACCATAAAGCGCTGCGAAAGCACAGCCTGAATAATATCGCCGTCGCGAATATACTCTTTGGCTTTCTTCACCATCGCCGAAAAACAGCGCTCGGTAACATTGGAATCCACGGCGAGCGTTTTCCCTCTTCGCACAACACGCGCTGCGGGGGTTTTCAGCGGCCGGCGTAAAAGCGCGGCAAGACCCTCAACTTTTTTCAGCGCTTGGTCATAGATACGCCCCAGTTTTTCCGCTGAACGCGTATTCTCCTTGAGATGCACATTATTGATGATCTTAATCACATGTTTGATATGGTCAAAGATAAGAATGGTATCGGTAAGCATAAACAGGCTATCGGGAAGATCCAGGTCATCGGAATTGCTGTCCTCAATCTTTTCGAAAAAGCGCACCATATCGTAGCCGATAAAACCGACCAACCCGCCGCAGAAACGCGGCAGCCCTTCCACCGGCACAAAGCGGTACTGCTGCATCAGCTTTTTAATTTCAGCCAGGGGGTCGGATGAGTGAAACTCACTTTTCTGCGCGCCCTGGGTAATTTCAATACTTTTCCCTTTGCTGCGAAAGACCAGGGATGGCGACGCTCCTAAGAACGAATAGCGCGCCACATTCTCGCTTCCTTCTACGGATTCCAAAAGAAAGGCATAGCCGCTGTGGTCAATCTTCATAAACGCCGAGACCGGCGTTTCCAAGTCCGCGAGCATCTCTTTATACACAGGGATAACATTCCCTTGCCGGGCCTTGTGAATAAATTCTTTTTTTGACGGATAATAGATATTCACCCCGCCCTTCCTTTCACGGCATTGCCAATATAACTATTGCTTCTGCTTAACGTTATCTGCATTGCTTAAACCTTTTTGCTATATTTTTGCTTATTATGCACTGCTTGTTTAGGAAGGGCGGGGTTCATTTTTTTTTCCGATATACTTTTTGGGGATCAAATATTTTTTTACCGGTTTCTTTCACTGATTTTGTCTTGAGATTGAGCTGTTTATAAAAACAGGAATAATATCCGGTGTGGCAGGCGGCGCTCTTTTGGCTCACTTTAATCACTACCGCATCGTTATCGCAGTCAAAATAAACGGCGCGCACTTTCTGGGTGTGCCCGGAGCTTTCTCCCTTCATCCAGAGTTTACGCCGCGAACGGCTCCAGAAATGAGTTAGGCCGCTCGCCAGCGTCTGGCGCAGCGCCAGCTCATTCATATAGGCGACCATGATTACCTGGCGAGTTTTTGCATCCTGGATAATCGCCGGAATCAGGCCCTGCTGGTCAAATTTAATCTGCTTAAAGAATTG
>JAZDHS010000057.1:0-2364 GCA_043805735.1 Candidatus Omnitrophota bacterium
CAGGGGTACCAATTTGAGGCCGCCGAGGCATCCTTCGAACTATTAATGAAAAAGGAGTTGAAAAAATTCCGTAAGTTTTTTGACCTCCAGGGCTTCCGGGTAATTATCGAGAAAAACGCAGAGGGCAGATTGACCTCCGAGGCGGCGATTCACTTGAAGGTTAATAAGCACAAGGAGTATACGGTAGCCGAAGGAGACGGCCCGGTCAATGCGCTCGATAGCGCGTTACGTAAGGCGCTGTTGCAATTTTATCCGACCCTGGCAAATATGCACCTGACCGATTTTAAAGTGCGCGTGCTTGATGAAAAGGCCGGTACCGCGGCCAAGGTGCGCGTGTTGATTCAATCGCAGGACGAAAAAGATTCCTGGGGCACCGTGGGAGTGTCGGAAAATATTATCGAGGCCTCCTGGCAGGCGCTTGCCGACTCTATCGAATATAAGTTGTTGAAGGATAAGTGATAGCGTATGCCTAACGAAATACCTCCACGATATAACCCAAAAGAATGTGAAGATAAGTGGTATTCATTCTGGGAAAGTAATAATCTTTTTCATGCCGAAATAGCCCCCGATAAAAAACCCTACTCTATTGTTATCCCCCCGCCTAATATTACCGGAATTTTACATATGGGCCATGCCTTGAATAACACCATCCAGGATATCCTGATCCGTTTTCGCCGGATGCAAGGATTTTCCACTCTTTGGATGCCGGGTACGGACCATGCCGGAATCGCCACGCAAAATGTCGTCGAAAAAGAGATCGCCCAGGAAAACTTAAAACGGCAAGATTTAGGCCGCGCAGAGTTTCTCGAACGGGTATGGCTATGGAAAGAGAAGTACGGCTCGACGATTATTAGTCAGCTCAAAAAATTAGGCTGCTCCTGTGATTGGGAAAGGACGCGCTTTACCATGGATGAAGAGTATAGCGTGGCCGTGGATGATGTCTTCGTTCAGCTTGCCCAAAAGGATCTAATTTATAAATCTAATTACATAATTAACTGGTGCTCTCGTTGCCAGACCGCGCTTTCCGACGAAGAATCCCAGCATAAAGAAGTTAAAGGCTTTTTGTACTATCTGCGCTATCCGCTTAAAGGCGAAGAAAATAAATATGTCACAGTTGCGACCACGCGTCCGGAAACCATGCTTGGTGATACTGCCGTAGCCGTTAATCCCAGCGATAAACGCTACAAAAAATTAATCGGCCGAACAGTCATTCTGCCTTTAGTGGAAGAGGAAATTCCAATCATTGGCGATGAGGCGATCGATCCGAAGTTTGGCACCGGCCTGGTAAAGGTGACGCCGGCTCACGACCCCAACGACTTTGAAATTGCCAAAAGACATCAGCTGCGGGCAAAAGTGGTGATGAATGAAGATGCGACGATGAATAAAAATGTACCGCTCGACTATCAAGGTATGGACCGCTTTGAGGCCCGCGAGGCCATCTTAGAAGACCTTAAAGAAAGAAAACTGCTTGAAAAGGTGGAAGACTATACCCACAGCGTTGGTCATTGTTACCGTTGCCATACCATGGTTGAGCCCTATATTTCCGAACAGTGGTTTGTCGATATGAAGAAACTGGGCGTGGAAGCCGAACAGGTAGTCAAAAGCAATAAAATCAAATTCTATCCCGCGCGCTGGAAAAAAGTATACTTGAACTGGATGAAAGACCTGCGCGGATGGTGTATTAGCCGCCAGATTTGGTGGGGGCACCGCATTCCAGCCTGGTACTGTGTTGATTGTAAGAAAATGTACGATCAATTACACAAGAGCGAAGTTTTTGTTACCGAGCGTATTGACCTTAGTGAGGCGGGCATAGTCATTAGCCTGGAGAATCCCAAATTTTGCCCCAAGTGCGGCGGAACAAATATCCGGCAGGACGAAGATGTGCTGGATACCTGGTTTTCTTCGTGGCTTTGGCCGTTTGCGACATTCTACTGGCCGCCTGAAGCCCAGAGTCTAGAGCTTAGGGCTCGGAGTGAAGCGGATTTGAAATATTTCTATCCCACATCCACCCTCGTGACTGCCCCCGAAATAATCTTTTTCTGGGTCGCGCGCATGATTATGGCAGGCCTTGAGTTTATGCAGGAGATCCCTTTTAAGGATGTGTATATCCACGGGACGGTAAGGGATGTAGAAGGCAAAAAGATGTCGAAGTCGCTCGGCAACATCATCGATCCCTTAGAGATTATTGACGAATACGGTGCTGATGCGCTTCGCTTCAGCCTGATTTCTATTACCTCTCAAGGACAGGATGTATATTTATCGAAAGAGCGGTTTGAACAGGGCAGAAACTTTGCCAATAAAATATGGAATGCCTCTAGGCTGATCCTTATGAATTTGGACCCTGGCCAGGCAAGGGGTGATTTA
>JAZDHS010000058.1:0-2073 GCA_043805735.1 Candidatus Omnitrophota bacterium
GCGTAAAACCCACAATGAAGTCATACACACTACGGTCAATAAGCTCAAACAGGAAAAAGAGCAGCTGGGAGTAGAAAGTTACGCTAAGAGCCGGGCGCTTTCTAATCCTAAGATCTTCCGTGACGAGAATATGGTCAGAGATTACGGCCGCAGGCTAAAAGAGATAGAGAAGAGAGTCAAAGAAATAGATGAAGAAATAAAAAGCCTTTTAGATAAGGTTGTGTAGTAGTTGAAAGTCGCTTTAATAAAAAGCCCTACTTGTAAAAGTAGGGCTTTTTAGTTTAGGGCTATAGTTTTATTTCGCGTCTGCCTTCTTTTGTTTTTTAAGCACGTTGATTGCTTTTATGGCAATGAAAATAGAGAAAGCGACGATCACGAAATCGATCACGGTATTGATAAATTGGCCGTAATTTATTGCGACCGCGGGCACAGGAGGCACATCCTGCGTAGCTGCTTTAAGTATAAACTTTAAATTCTTGAAATCAACACCGCCAAGCAGCATTCCTATGGGTGGCATGATGATATCGTTGACCAGGGAACTGACGATTTTGCCAAAGGCCGCGCCGATGACGATACCTACTGCCATATCCATCGCGTCGCCTTTCACCGCGAATTCTTTGAACTCATTTAACAGAGACACATAAGCCTCCTCATTTTTCCTCGCTTTACATGCTGGAAAATGACTCCGAGCGTTTTTGCGAGGAGTCAGGTTTTCTTCTGTGTTGGGTACACTGTGCAACTGAAACATCGTTTACATTTTAGACCGGGTACATCCTTTACACTTTTTTAGTTACGAATAATCTTGTTCTTTCTCAAGTCTACGGAACCTAGGACATAAAAGCTGTACTGAAGCTGCCAAAGGCCATCGGCTATTTCCTTAAGTCCGACAGGTTGGCCAACGAGCGACTCTGTTAAAAAGAACGTTTGGCCATTGAATTTAATGTCTCCGCTCTGCCGAACATGACGAACTTTATAGTCGTATCCATATTCTGGTGGATGCGGATGTTCAACATAAGGCCGATCCGATCTTTTATAATAATCACTCGGCACTTGATCATTAAGCGCTTCATGTGGCCGCTCGTTGTTATAATCATGTTGAAAAATATCAAATTGCTTCTGTTGTTCTTTCAGATTCTTGGCAATAGGGTCTAACGCATCACTTTTTAATGTGCGATGCATGCGTTCATGCCGGCCATTCTCTTGCGGACAGCCTTTCTTTATCCGCTCAGGAATGATCCCCAGCTGGATAAGCCAGATAGACAATCGGCTTAGGCCCCCAATGCATTTACTAGCGAACGGTGTACCATTGTCGCTTCGAATAACATCCGGTAATCCATATTCGCGAAAAGAGGATTTTAAAACTTCCTTCGTCGGCATGTACCGTGGCCCAGCTAATGCCTTGCAGCGCAAAAGGAACCGGCTGAAGTTATCGCTGATAGTAAACGGATAACACACATGATCATTCTTCATATAGAATTGCCCCTTATAATCCATGCTCCAAACTTTGTTTGGCGCATTGCACTCTAGAAAGGGTTCGGTATATGGCGGAACATGTAAACGTTTCTTGCGCTCTTCAACAAGACCCTCTTTTTTAAGCCAGTAGGAGACCGTGCTAATGGCTGGAAGATCAAGCTCTGGATACCGGCGTTTTAACTGAGCGCGTATTTTTCGAGGGCCGCGTTTACGATTTTTAAGCCTTTCCTGGATTATAAGATTCAGGATTTCTTTAGGTGTGCGATGAGGACAATTCTTAGGCGCTCGGCTTTGTTCTTTGAGCCCTTCGATTCCTAATTGTTCGTATCGCTCAAGCAATTTGTAACCTGTTGGACGGCTGATTCCGTATTTTTGAGAAAGATCGGTTAAGCTAAAAATTTGTAATTGCCAATCAGCAATAAATTGAATCTTTTGGTCCATAGTCTTTATTATTTTCCACGATAGTGTAAACTATTCTGTACGCTTTTAGCTTCAAAGTTCTTTGAAAAAGTAATAAAAATGGCATACCATAATGGTTGTTGCTACCAAACAATAACCATTAACCGGGCCTTGCGGCCCAGAAGGAGGTATGCCATGAGA
>JAZDHS010000059.1:0-14280 GCA_043805735.1 Candidatus Omnitrophota bacterium
TCACTGCTCTTGCTCGCTTATCTTTCTTGCTGACTTCGGGGTCGGCTCACGCGGGGACGCCCATTTTGCCCCAGCGAGGCAAAATGGGCTCGGTGCTCGGCCTCGCTCCCCCGCAGCAAATCTATTAGCGGGCGGGGACCATGCCCGCTCGGCCTGCGCACGCCCCGCTTTGAGCCGACCCCTCGTCAGCTCTCAACGTTAGCTGCGCAAAACCATCTAGAAAATCAACTTGCCAGACGTCCTAAATTTATAATACTACAACGCGCTATCTCTCCCTAAAAGTTTAAAAGGATACACGGCAAGCGATTTTGCAAATCCTTCTAGACCAGGAAATAAAGTAGCGCGAGTAATATTTAAGTCATAAAGATAGCTTCTTACGTCGATAATTTCCGCCCTATTAAAATGAAGAGTAAGTCTTACAATATTGTTTTTATTATTCCAACCTTTTAAACTCTTTAGATTTTTTTCAAATGTTTTGTTAATATTACCCGGACACATAAATACACCTTTTTGCAGGGATAGCCGTTCAGTAAGTCTGAACGGATTAAAAGGTAAAACAAATCCCTTCGGGGAGTTATTCATAAAGTAATTTCTAAAATTCCTCAAATCCTCATCCGTGTTATTTATTCTTTTCCAAAAAAAGTTCCTTGCTTTCTTAGAGTTGTGAAATTGGCTTATGCTTTCTTCTATTGCCCATTCTGTATTAACTGCAAAAACTTCGAACTGTTGTATGGCAGCCTTAGGTTCAAAATCAGTATGCTCAAGTGCAAAATATGCGGCAATATAAATAGAGTATGTAAAATCAAGAAGACGCGTCGGAGCCCCATAATGTTGCATAATAGAGAACCACTCAAGATAATCATTTTCCTTAGGAACATCTGATGAATATTGATGGTATCGTCGCTTAAATTCTCGAAGAAGTAGCTTTTCTGCTTTAGACTTTGTCCTTAATTCATATGGATAATATAGAACTGCACGCTCTAATGACGACATTAATGTTTTACCCGGAATATGACCCCTATATATCCATTTTTGTTTCTGTTTCTCAAAATCTTTTGTTATCTCAGGAAAATCTTTCCAACAAACTTTACGATCGGCATATTTTGGCATAGCAGAACCTCTAAAATATAATCTTATACATCTAAGAGAAAACTAAGTTGTTACCTGGTGTAGTGTACAATGTAACAGATTGTCAATCTAAGCTCTCTCTTTCCATCCACTGGTGAAATTCTGTAAGTGGTATCGAATCATTAATCTTTTCTTGTGCATTTCCAGCATAGTTATTGCGTAGAAACTCATCATAATACCCAATATAAAAAGTAGAATATTCTTTTCCTTTTATAGCACCTTCATATGCAAAATACACATAGTATATTAGGATTTCTTCTTTCATTGCTAATTTCTGACCGTAATCATCTCCAACGTCTCGAGATGAGACATCCCAATATTTTTGTTGGGGCAGTAATAACGTCGGCTCATCAAACGCTATATCTCCAAAACAATCAACGCCATCAGATTTAAAAGCTTTATTTAAATCTTCAAATGAAGCTGAAGGATTGTGTTGTAAATAGTTAAATATTTTTTTTATTAAATTCTTTCGTTTCACAATAACTTTTTCTAATGCCTCGTCCTTCTCCGTAAGATTACTATCGGGGCTACTTCTTTTCTTTTGAAATTCTTCTAGTTCTTCGGGAGAAAAAGATACTTTTATCACCTTATCATTTTTTACTTTAAAGTCGTTAGCTGGTTGAACTCCGAAGTTTTTAAGGTACCATCTAATCTTTAAAAAATACCTAGTTGTATTCTCGCGGTCCTTATAAAATCCAAATTCTGAATCTGTAACCGAAACAAATGGCCGTAGCTGTAAAGAAATTTGTTTTTTTGAAAGTTCGAGATTCCTACCAGAATAGTATAAAGTTACAGCTACAGCAATTAAAGCAACAGAAACCCCCGCCGCTTCTATTATTTCTCTACCAAAAAAGCTGGATTTCTTTATAAAAAAACCAGTTACGTCCTTTGTGTATTTTTTAAAAGGCAATAAAATACTGAATCCAGCTGCTACTAGTAATAGAATAACCGGAACTAAAAAATTCATTTTCTTTTCCCATTTATGTCTGCGAGGTGTTTTTGCGGAGCGAGCCTCAGAATTTTTTCGGCAAATGAGTTGTGCGGACTTACGGCGAGTGAGCGCCGAAACTGACCGAGTTACACCCGATTAGCTCCCACGAGGGAATTTCGGCAGTCGAACGAGCCGCTAAGTCCCACAACTCGGCGAAAAAATTCAGCGAGCGAGCAAAAACACCGAGCCAAGACAGCTTTAAAAGAGCAAACAACCAACTAACCAGCTAGCCCCCCCCCTATGGGACACTTGCAATCTCAATTTCCCAAACGGTACAATACAATTTTTTCTACCGCTCCAAGAAGACTATCTGCTACGTAGTCCGCTGGCACATCGAGCTCGTGGAGCTTGGTGTTGCCGGACTGGACGAAGATGCTTTTTAAGCCGGCGGCTTTGGCGGCCAAGACATCGCGGCGGTTATCACCGATAAAAAAGGTATTACTCCAGTCAAATTTCAGGTCTTTGGCCGCCCGCGTAATCATCCCGATTTTGGGCTTGCGGCAATCGCAATCATCGGCGGTTTCGTGCGGGCAATAATAGACCGAGTGCAACTTGGCGCCAATCTCTTTCACGCCTTTTTGCATCTTCGCCGTAATCCCGTCTAAATCTTTTTGCGTATATAATCCTTTGGCAATACCGGCCTGGTTGGAAATGACGATAATCTTAAAACCGGCGGCGCTCAATTTCTTCAGCGCTTTGAGCGAGCCGGGATAAAACTTAAAACTAGCCGCCGAGGTAATATATTCACCGATACCGGAGTCGTAATTAATCACGCCGTCGCGGTCTAAAAAGATGATTTTATCTTGTTTAGCTGCGCCGCGCGGCATAAACGCACCCTTCAGTTTTTACTTTGGCCAGTTTTCCCTGCTCCACCGCCTGATCTACGGCTAAGCGCACTCCCGGGGCATCGCGGTAGTCGTGAAACAAGACCAAGCCACCCTTTTTCACAAAGGGCAGCCAGTCCTCGATATCCTGGCGGCAACCTTCGTAGGAGTGGTCGGCGTCAATCCAGAGGAAATCAATCTGGCGTTCCGGCGGCCAGTTAACCACCACTTCGTAGGAATAGCCGCGGATCGGCTCAATTCGGTCTTTATATTCGGCGATATTGGCTAAGAACTCGTCGTAGATGTCCCCACGCCCTTGCGGCATCGCGTCGTTATACCAGGTATCAATCGTATAAAAATGCATTTCTTTATTCTTTCCGATACCCGCGGCGATAAAACAGGTGGACTTACCTTTAAAGGCGCCGATTTCCACCAGTACCGCTCCAGACGGCAAAGAGCGTACCAGTTTATAGAGTAGCCGCCCTTCATTCGGTCCGAAATGCCCGGCAATCTTATCGATTTTTTTCAGCCTTAGCCAGGAAAACAAACACATCAGGTCCCCGCTTTCTTTTGCGCCGCGAAAATCATCGCGTGCGCCAGGTTTAGACCGGTGGCGTTAGAAATAAGCAGTTCGCGGCGGAATTTTTTCTCCAGGCGCGGGTTGGGCTGCTCATAATCAAAATCCACGGAACGTTTCTTAATCGTAAAGCCGTGTTTTTTTAACAGCTGCGTCAGTGTAGCCGGGGTAAAATAAGAGAGGTGCTTATTCCCTTCCTCTTCGATCGCCGGATACATTTTTTTCAGCTTCAGTTTTTTCTTAAAGGGCAGGCGGTTAATCAGCTGTTTAAAGGCATTTTTAAAAAAGTGCCTCCGGCCCAGCCACGAATCGTTAGGCACGGCGATAAAGAGAAATCCTCCCGCTTTTAAAATGCGCCCGCACTCGGCGATGGCCCGCGAGGGCGAGGGCAGATGTTCCAGCACATGCCAGAGGGTAATCGCATCAAAGGAGTCGGGCTTAAAGTTTAAATTCTCCAGCTGGCCCATCCCAAGCTCAATGGCAAATTTTTCTTTGGCAAAATTAACGGCGTAGTGCGAGGTCTCCGTGCCCTGGCACTGCCAGCGCTGGGTATCTTTGGCGAACGATAAAAATGTCCCTAAGCCCGCTCCGACGTCTAAAAGCGCACCGCGACGGATAAATTGCTCGACAAAATTGAACCTTCGTTGATACATCAACAGCGCCTCAGGGATTATCCGGCCCCAGCCCGGACAATGCTCGAAGCTCCAGTCATAATTTTCGGCAATCGCTTTTTGTGAAGGCCGGCGCTGGACAAACTTATAACCGCAAGCGCAACATTGGACCACGGCGGCGTTTTTGTCCACTACCTTGGCCTTTTCAGCGCCGCAAAGGTCGCATTGTAAGAGCGTTTCGTATGTAAGAGCCTGTTCCATAGCTATTGGTTTTCTTTAATCAGGTTCTCAACCTGGTCTTTAATCGCTTGTTTATTCTGGAGTTCCCAAATCTTGGCCAGGAGAATAAAACGATAAATTGCCGAAAAAGCGCAGAAGAGAAAACCCTCGATCCCGTCGCGGTAGCCCTTAAATTTAAAGTAGGTCTTTTTAAACACCCGCCAGGGCTTGGAAATAAAGTAGCGTTTTTTAAGCGCAAAACCTTCGGCAAAGAGCCGCTCGGCCTCCAAAGTCGTATAGCGCAGGGTTTTCTCCAGTACCTCAGCTATACTGCGGTAAGAATAGTGAATGATATGGCCGCTTAACTTTTCTATTTTACCGTCAACTAAAATCGACCCGTGTTCTCTTTCCTCAAACCGGCCTTTTCCCTTTCGAAACAGCCGCGATACCATATCCGGATAGATACCGCAAGTTTTTAGCCATTTGCCAAGATAGATATTTTTCATCGAGACATAATAACCGGCGGCCGTGCTTTCGCTTTCTAAGAGCTGTTTAATTTCTTCGCGTAAATCCTGGCCAATCTGCTCATCCGAGGCTAATAACAGCACCCAATCACCGCAGGCCTTGGCAATCGCCGCGTTCCACTGCTTGGTGGTCGTGCCCGGCCAGTCATTGTAGTAAATCTTGTCGGTGTACTGGCGGCAGATCGAGAGTGTTTTATCCTGGCTGCCGGCGTCAACCACGACGATTTCATCGGCAAAGCGGGCGCTTTCTAAAGCGGGGATCACTTTGTCTTCGACGTTTTGGGTAATCATCACTACGGAAAGCTTGTTCATAGCTTTTCCTTTATTTTTTCGACCACATATTCAATTTGCGTATCGCTTAATTCCGGGAACATCGGCAGCGAAAGAATTTCCGCGGCCGTTTTTTCCGTAATTGGAAAATCACCCGGTTTATATCCCAAATCGGCAAAGGCCGGCTGCAGATGAATCGGAATCGGATAATGGATGCCGGTAGAAACCCCCTGCTCTTTAAGGTGTTGCATTAAGGCCACTCTATTTTTGACTCTGACCACATAAAGGTGCCAGACCGGCACAGCCCAACTCCTGAGCTGTGGCGTAATCAGATAGCCCTTACTCTCTTTTAATAACGCCGTATAACGCTGGGCGTGGGCGCGGCGGGCCTCATTCCATCGATCGAGATGGGGCAGCTTCACTCTTAAGATTTCGGCCTGTACGGTATCCAGGCGGGCATTATAGCCCTTGACTAAGTGCTGGTATTTTTCTTTCTGGCCGTAGTCGCGCAGCATTAAGAGGCTGTCTTTAATCCGCGGCTCATTAGTGACCACCATCCCGCCGTCACCGTAAGCCCCCAAGTTTTTGCCCGGGTAAAAACTAAATGCCGCGACATCGCCCAAACCACCCACGCGTCTTCCTTTATATTCCGCGCCGTGGGCCTGGCAGGCGTCTTCGACCACCTTGAGCTTGTGTTTTTTGGCTAATTCCAATAGCGGGTCCATATCGACCGGCTGGCCGTAAAGATGCACCGGTAAAATCGCCTTAGTCTTTTTGCTGATTGCGCTTTTTAGCTTTTGAATATCGAGATTATAGGTAGCTTCATCAACATCGACTAATACCGGTTTGGCCCCGGTATAAGCAATCGCCAGAACCGTAGCGATAAAGGTATTCGCCGGGGCAATCACCTCATCGCCCTTACCCACGCCCAGACTGACCAGCGCTAAAAACAGACCCGCGGTGCCGGAACTGGTGCCCACCGCATACTTCGCGCCGCAATAATCGGCGAATTCCTGCTCGAAACTAGCCACGCTTTCACCCAAAATAAACTGGCAGCTCTCAATTGTTTTTAATATCCGCGGGTCGAGTTCGGCGCGCAGATTCTGATACTGGGTTTTTAAATCGACAAAGGGTACTTGTAACTTTTTATTCATAGGCCTGGTCCTTGATTTTGGTTTTACATTTTAAATCTTTTACTTTGGCCACTACCTTGGCCGGTGCGCCCACCACTACCGCGCCCGCGGGCACGTCTTTGGTCACCACGCTGCCTGCACCGACCAGCGCGTTTTCACCAATGATAATCTGCGGCAGCAGCGTAGCGTTCACCCCGATGCGCGCGCCTTTTTTGATCGTCGGGCCTTTCATACAGCGGGCACAGATGGGGTGGCGGTCATTGGCGATAATCACACCCGGCGCCAAAAAGACATTGTCTTCGATTGTCGTATATTGGGCAACATAGACATTACAGTGCACCTTGACATTGTTGCCGATCACGCAGCCATAATCGATGGTCGAGTTATTCCAGATATTGAAGTTAGCGCCAATTTTATTTTCCTCGCGGATGACGGCATTATGGCCGGTTTGTAACTGAGCGCCGATGGTAGTGCTTTCATAAATCACTGTATTGGAGCGGATGACCGCGCCCGCGCCAATAACCGCGGGGGCATGTTTAATCTTACGGCCGGTTGGGTAGCCCAAAATAGCGCTTTTATCTACCTGGCCGCCTTTACCTAATTTGACCTTTACCGGTTTAGTCATACCTTCACCATCCTGGCGCCTAAGCGCAGCGATTTGTCGATTGCGTTCATCACTTTTACCACCTGGGCGCCATTTTCGCCGTCGGTGAGCGGCTTTTTGTTTTTACGGATACAATCCAGGAAATGCTGGCATTGCAGCCGCAGCGGTTCCTCGGCGTCAATCTTGGGGCTTAAAATGTCGCCGTCTCTTAAGAGCAGCTGAAACTCGCCGTAATTGACGTAGGACTTATCCACTGAGACGCCTTTTTTGTAGAGTTTAACCTTTTCCAGGTTATTTAAATCGTCGAAGACGACGCGGGCGCGGCTACCGATGACCTGGATTTCGCGCACTTTATTCGAATCGGCCCAGCTGGCGTGGACGTTGCCGATAATGCCTTGCGGATAGGTGAGATTTACAAAGACCACGTCGTGTTTGGGTTTTCTCAAGAACGAGCCGCCCAGCGCCGAAACGCTAACCGGCAGCGCGTCCAAAAGATAAGAAAAAATGGAGATATCGTGCGGCACCAGGTCCCAGGAGGCATTGACATCATTGCGGATTAAACCTAAATGCGTCCTGGTCGCATGCAGATAGTAAATTTCACCAAGCACCCCTTTTTGGATATATTCTTTGAGTTTACGCACCGCCGGATTAAACAAAAAGGTGTGACCGACCATTAAAATCCTTTTCTTTTTGCGGGCAAGCTCAACCAGCTTCTCGCATTCGCCATAAGTTAAACAAAGCGGCTTCTCCGCCAAAACGTGTTTGCCGGCCAATAGCGCCGCGCGGGTGAGGGCGTAGTGGGTCTTGGCCGGAGTGGCGATGATCACAGCCTCGATGCTGGTGTCCTTAAGGATGTCATTATAATCAGCCGTTACCGCGATCGCGTTGTAATGGCTTTTGAGCTTATCCAGATTTTTCGCAACCAGGTCACAGCAGGCCGCGACAGTTGAGCCTTCCAGCTGCGAAAAATTGCGCACGTAGTTAGGCCCCCAGTACCCGCAACCGATAATACCAATTCTGATCATTTATTTTTTACCCTCCCAATTAGTCCGCCAACCGGTTAATTGAATAAAGTGCTCAAACAGCTCCCGGTGCAGGCGTAAAATCTCCTCCCGGGTGAGGGCTTTAGTCGAAACATAAGAGCGGTATTCGTTTTTGCGCCCCTTTACCCAGCTGTGTTGGGCGCTTAAGTCATGAAACTGGATATCGTATCTTTGCCACTGGCGATAAATCGGCGTGCCCGCGTAGGGATAAAAGATATTAAAACCAAACTTATCGGGCCGCACCCGCTCAAACCATTCTTTAGTTTCGTTTACTGTGGCGTAGGTTTCACCGGGCAGGCCGATCATCAAAAAGACATTGGCGATAATACCCAGCTCCTTGCACCACTGGATCACTTGAGTATGCTGCTCGATGGTAACGCCTTTCTCCACGTTTTTGAGAATCTCAGCTGAGGCGCTTTCTACGCCAATCCCGGCCTCGATACAGCCGGCGTCTTTCATTTGCGCCAAAAGCTCCCGGGTGATCTGGTCGGAGCGGACATAACAGCGCCAACGGATATTAAAGGGCGCCATCGCCGCGAACAGCTTTTCGGCGCGTTTTTTATTCAGCGTCAGCGAATCATCTAAAAAGAGAAAATGAGTAAATCCCCATTTCTCGATCAGCAGTTTTAATTCAGTCAGCACATACTCGGCGCTATGGTAGCGCACCTTATTCGACCAGACATCCTTGGAACAAAAGGCGCAATTGTAGGGGCAGCCGCGGCTGGTAATGAGCGTGGTGGCCTGTGCGCCGTCTACTTCATAAGCGTAGGCGCTAATATCGATCGCCTCGCGGTCAGGATAGGCAATCGTATCAATATCTTTGATATACTCGCTCTTTACTCTGCTTGAGGCGATTTTACCGGACTGCTGAAATTCCCGGGCGATGTCGGCGATGGCGCGCTCGCCTTCGCCGATGACTACAGCGTCAAAACCGTCACCCAGGCATTCCTGGGGCTCACTCGATGGGTGCGCCCCGCCGATAATCACCAACGCTTGGGAGTTTTTCTTTTTAATGAGATCTTTTATTTTTTCGGCATAGGGATACTGCGGTGTCGAGGCGGAAAGCCCATAGATGTCGGCCGAGACGCGCTCCAGCGCCGATTCTAAATCATCTTCGCGATTAGCTAAATCCTGTATCTGCACGTCAAAATCAGTTTGCTTTAAGGCGCTCGCTAAATAGAGTAGCCCTAAGGGCGCGAAGGCCTTCTGCTCGATTAAAAATGGACTGGGCGGATTTAACAGCGCGATCTTCATTGTTAAGTTTTAATTCTCTTTCATTTCGCGGTATTTGGCGTAACTGAAAATCTGGTAGAGCCCGGCAAATATTGCGACCATCAACCCGGCAAAACCGTCTTTATAGGCCTTCTTGCGCAAAAAGCTGCGCATAAAGCGGTCAAAGGTGCGCCAGAGTGCCCGGCCCAAACCCATCTTTCTTCGGTCGCGCACCCACTTCGCCGCCTCCAGGGTCGTCTGCTTGTTCATCTTGCTGATAAAATCGGCGTAATCTTTATAGGAATAATGGATCAGGTCGCTTTTGAGATGTCCGGTGTTGCCTTTAACAAATGCCCGCGGGTGGACCTCGGCCTCTTCCCACTGAAAATCGGCTCTCTTAAACACTTTCAGTTGCGGGCTGGGATACCAGCCGCCGTATTGGATCCAGCGCTTACCGATATAATTGCGCCGGGGAATAGTAAAGGCGGAACAATCGCCGGGATTCTTAATTGTATCTTCGAGTTCTTGTTGCAGCTCGGGCGTTACCCGCTCATCGGCATCGAGGCTGAGCACCCAAGGATGGCGTGCCTGGGCATAGGCCCAGTTGCGGTGCCGGCCTTCAATATCCATTTTGCGCACAAAAATGCGGTCGCTAAACCCTTGAGCAATCTCTAAGGTCTTGTCGGTGCTTGCGTCATCAACGATGACGATTTCCAAGGCCCAGCGCACCGATTCCAGGCAGCTTTTCAGGTTGGCTTCCTCATTTTTCGTAATCACCACGACGGATAAAGGGATTTTACTCGGCATCGAGAACCTCGGCTTTATGCAACAGTTTTAAACTGATCAATTTCTTTTTGAAGGCTAAATCATCGACATAGATTTTCCGGAATTTCTTTTTCTTCTTGATAATCCGCCAGAGGCTCACCAAGTTAAAGAACTGCGGCGCTAAGGCGTAGACGTAGAGATTGGAGTGATGCTGCCAGCCGGCGCTTTGTTGGCCTTTGCAGAACATCCAGACTACATTACCCTGCCGGGCCGCTTGCAGGGCCTGCCGGGTAATTTTTTCTATTGCCGGGTTGGAACTTGCACCGAGCACATAGAGAATACGCTCCATCCGGCCCCATTTGGCATAAAAGGTTTCGCGCAGGCGAGTAAAGTCGGCGCTGAATTCCTTGAATTTCATAAACGACTGGCGCTCACGATGGTAAACATAGGCCGCGCTGGCGCACACCGAGAGATAGCCTTTGGCCAGCGCCCGTTTACAGAAATCGGCATCTTCAAAATTACCCATCCCATAGGCTTCGTCGAGCGTGCCGATTTGGGCAATCACCTCGCGTTTAATTAACATGCAAAATCCGGTCGCCCAGGCCAGCTCCGTATATTCACCGCTATGGCTCTTGAGCTCTAAGGCCAGTTCCTCTATTGACTGAGCGGCTTTTGGCTTCGCGCCTAAGGTATTACTGTTGGCGTTGACAATGCCGATCTGTTTGTTTATTTGCGCCACTTTAATCATTTCTTGGAGCCAGCCGGTAGTCGCCAGTGTATCGTTGTTGAGTAAAAGCGCAAATTCACCGCTTGATTCAGCGATGCCGCGGTTAACGGCCTTGGGAAACCCGAGATTCTGTTCGTTTCTTAACAGTTTCACATTGCTCTTTTGCCGCGCCAGGGCTTCCAAGTAGCCCTTGGTCGGCTCATCACTGGCGTTATCGACGATAATCAAAGTAAAGGGTTCGGGAGTATGGGCATAAACGCTTTCAATACACTGCCGGGTATATTCGTAAAGGTTCCAGACGGGGATGATAATATCGGTACTCATTTTTTCACGGCCTTAATATTTACGCTCACGGCAAAGTCTTCCCCGGGGAAAACCTCATTTTTCATTTTCTCGATCGCGAAACCGGACTTCACTAACAGCGCGCTGATCGTATCTTTAGTAAAGAGGTCCTTATGCAATTGCTGCGGCGAATTGCGCTTAATCGGGTCACCGTGGCTGTAGCGATAGACATTGTATAAATCAAACTTCTTTTGCCGATAAGTATCAACAATGGCGTCAAAGTCGGGCAGCCAATAGATCAAAAGCTCACCCTCCTTCTTTAAAATCCGGTGAAACTCGCGCAGAATTGCCTCCTGGTCGTAGCGGTAAAAATGCTCAAACACGCTCTCCAGGCGGATTTGCGCCGCAATGCCGTCGGGAATTAAGTATAGATCTTTGGCAATATCCAGCACCACATCAGTGCCTTCGGTGGGGACAATGTCGATATTGACATATCCGGGAAGCTTTTTGTCCCCGCAGCCGATGTGCAGCTTCACCCCATCAATAAGAAAATTGCCGATGCGGGCGAGTTTGATGTTTCTTTTCCGGTATACTGCCCAGCTCCAGCGCCGGGCGGTTTGGCGGATTACTTTTTTGAGTTTTTTCACCCCGCCCTTCCTTTCCCGACATTGCCAATAAAAATATTGCTTTTGCTAAATTTTATTTGCATTGCTTAAACCTTTCTGCTGTACTTTTGTTTGTTATGCACTACTTGTTTAGGAAGGGCGGGGTTCATCTTTTTCTCTTATAGATCTCCAGTTTAGGCGCCTCTGTTACGGTGCGGAATTTATGTTCATTGGGATCGGGCCGGTTCTGCCAGATAATATCGGGGTAGTCCAGGACGATCTTTTCGTATCTGGCCAAGACCTCTTTGCCGTAGTCGCTCTCAAAGAAGTCTCCCCCTACCCAGTTGCGGCGATAGACAATCCATTCCGGGAAGGTGCGGTTAGCGCGAAAATCACGGTTATCCACTTCCAGGCCGGTATAGAACATTAACGGCAAATCGCCGTAATTTATTTTTACTACATCCCCGGCCTTGGCATGTTCGCGTAAATAAGTCACGATTCCTTCGACCGGGCCGTCGTAATCATGGGTAATTTCAGCGATAAACTCCAGCGGCATTATCCGTAACGGCTTGGCGAAAGGCGCGCCCATCGTAAAAAAGTTGGTCAATAATAGCGCCGCTGCGCCGATTGCCGCCAGCGGTTTAGAGAACTTCATCCATCCGTAAATAATCCGGGCCTCTAAAATCATTAACAGCGGTATCAGGTGCGTGAGATAACTAAAAGAACGCACTTTGGGCAGAATTAAAAAGGCCAGCGTTGCGAAAACAACGCAGAGTAAAAGGTAGACGCCCGAGGGCTGGTCCTTTAAAAACCACTTCCAGCGCCTCCGGATTAAAGATCCCAGCAGCCAGATATTAAACAAAGCAACGCAAGGAAAAATCCATTTATTAAGCATTCTAAAATAGAACTCAATTTGGTGGCGCACGTTCACGGCATTAAAGGAGGCGGTGAATTCCTTGCCCGACAAAAAATAGAGAAACGGCGTGGTAAATATTCCAATCAATACCGCTGGCCCGACCAGCGCGGTGATCGCCAACTCTTTTCTACCCCAGATAAAATAATGCAGCGCAATTGCCGCGAATACGGGAATAAACACGCCGTGATTGGAATGAAACAGTAAAATTCCGGCTACGGTCAACCCCGGCGCCGCGCCCCGAGTCTTCGCGAGCATCTCGAGATAGGCCAAAAGCGACCAGAGCGTAAAGAAAGCGGCCAGGCTAAACCAGTGGCACTGGCGCAGGTGTAATATATAAGGAATAGAGATTACGCTGGCCAGGGTAGCCAGGAAGGCAATGCTGCGGTTATGGAAAATCGCTTCGGCTAAACGCCAGATTAAGACTAAAGAAAACAACCCGAACACGGCAAAAGGCAGCCGCGCCGTAAAGGTATTCGCACCCAGCAGTTTAAAACTGGCCGCAGTAATATAAAAGGAAAGCCAGGGGGCGTAGCGGTAAGGCTGGCGATACCAGCCTTCAGGCGAGGACTGCTGATAAATCTCCATAGTCTGGGGCTTGTTGACCCCATCGTAGGCTAAGGGCAGGCCAAACTTTAAAATATTCTTGGCGATAAAGGCCGTCCCGGCCTCGTCCTGCCAGAGGTAAATGTTGCCTAAGTTACTAAAAATCAATAGGCCCGCTAGAATCAGTAACAGCACTAAACGGTAATCTTTGGTCTGGTTTTTCATTTTTTACTCAATAATCTCCATCCGGTAAAACGGGTGGCTCTTCATTACTTCCGGTAAATCGGCCGGCTCCACATAATCCACTCTCGGAAATTTCGGCGGATCAGTGGGATGGACACTCTGCATCGCCCGATTCTGGGGCCATTTCAGCCAGATGTTTTCATACCAGCCGGACAAAATTTCATGGGCATGACTAAAGGTGGAGAGTTTCTCTTTCATCGTCCTGGGCGTCTTGGCATAAGAAAAGTGATAAAATACCGCCTGCTCAATCGGTATATGCAGGACCTCACCCAGACTATTGGTCTTATTCTCACCGATAAAGCGGATCGGATAAGGAAACTTAAGCCCTAAGATATTACGCTTGGCGGTAATTTTAAAAATCCGGCGCGGGCACCAGGCCACTTTTTCCGCCGGGATCCGGCATTTGAAACTGCGCCAGAAAATCGGGCAGCGGACCACAAAGGTCCCGACCTTAGGGTTAGCGGCAATGATTTTGGCGATCGCGCGTAAATGATCGGCGCGGTAAACCTCATCGCCATCGATGAGAAAATAATAATCGAAATGATTAGCCAGGCAATACTGCATTCCGGCGTTACGGTGTTCTATCTCCGAGGCCCAAGTCCCTTCAATCAGGTGAAACTTGGGATCGCCCTTGGCCAGCTGCTGGACAATCTCTTTTGTCCGGTCCCGCTGCGTTACTACCTCGCGGGCGCGCGGATTATAGGCGATATAAGGGGCCTGGCCAAGACAGACCACGATTTTATCGACAAAGTCATAAATGGATTTAATCGAATATTCGATGTAATCCTCTTCGTTATAAACGCAATAGACCGCGGCGATTTTCATCGTTTATCCTTTCATCGGCGCGAGTGGTTTGATAATCGCGAACACCTCATCAACGGTGATGTCACGGATACATTGGCGGTTGAGTTTACACTCCGGTACTTTAAACCGGCGGTAGCATGGCCGGCAGGGAATGTTTCTGGTCACCACGATGTGCCTTCCGCCCTGCGGATATGGCCCGTAAACTTGCTCATCAACAGGGCCAAAAATAGAGACGGTGCGCACATCCTGGCTGACTGCT
>JAZDHS010000060.1:0-20772 GCA_043805735.1 Candidatus Omnitrophota bacterium
TTGTACCGCCTTGGCGGCACAATCTTTTTTAATCACGCAGGAAATGCTGATTTCCGAAGTGGAAATCATCTCGATATTAATCTTATTTTCAGCCAAGGATTCAAACATGCCGGCAGCAATGCCCGAATGCGACTTCATTCCTACCCCGACAATAGAAACGCGGGCAATATCCTGGTCGGCCACCACATCTCCGCCGCCAATTTCGGCGCTGGCCTTTTTGGCTACTTTGAGAGTTTTATATAAGTCTTCTTTTGCCGCGGTAAAAGAAAGGTCGGTATATCCGGTGCGGCTCATATTTTGCACAATCATATCAACATTAATGCCTTCCCCGGCGATTAATTTAAAAATTCGGGCCGCCACTCCAGGCTTATCCGGAAGGTCGCGCATGGTCATCTTGACCTCATTTCTGTTGAGCGTCACTGCCCGCACCACTACTTTTTCCATCGCCTTAACTTCCGGGGAAATCATCGTTCCTCCTTTATTATTGAAACTTGATTTTACGATTATGGGAATATTGAACCTCTTGGCCAATTCTACGCAGCGCGTTTGTAAGACCTGCGCCCCTAAAGAGGCCATCTCCAACATCTCATCAAAGCAAACCTGTTCAAGCTTGCGCGCCTCAGGAACAATGCGCGGATCAGCGGTATAAATCCCCTCCACATCGGTATAAATTTCACACGATTTTGCCTTCAGGGCCTTGGCCAAGGCCACGGCCGTCAAATCGCTGCCGCCGCGGCCCAAGGTAGTAATATCCTGAGAAGTATTCACGCCCTGAAAACCAGCTACCAACACTATTTTTTTCTGCTCTAATTCCCTTTTGATGCGGGAGGTATTGATTTTAATAATCCTGGCTTTGGTGTGGGTGGAATCGGTAAGAATCCCCACTTGGGCACCGGTCAAGGATTTGGCTTCATAGCCGAGTTTATGAATGGCCATCGCCAAAAGAGCGACGGAAATCTGTTCTCCGGTCGAAATTAGCATATCAAGCTCTCTCTCGGAAGGATGGCGGTTAATCTTGCCGGCCAATTCCAAGAGCTCATCGGTGGTATCCCCGATTGCCGAAACCGCTACTACCAAATCGTATCCCTTTTTGCGATAAGCGACAATACGTCTGGCGACAGCGGCAATTCGCTCAGGGTTGGCCACGGAGCTACCGCCATATTTCTGAACAATAATATTATTTAACATAACCCAACCTCATTCCCTGCCTATTTAAGCCTACCTATCAATGCCACTTATTAGCCTAATAATATAGTATGTAATTTTACCATCTATGCCGGGGAAACGCAACAAAAAAAGGCGTAGGAATCTCATCCTACGCTCATTGCTTTATACCCTTCGCCGCTGTTTATTCAGGGAAGTCGAAAAGCTCCAGCTGTTGTTCACCGAAGGTGGGGGGTTCGCTGGGTTTTTTCTTTGCGCTTTTATGTTTACTGCTGGCAGTGATATCAAAAAGCTTATTGAAGGTAAGCGGTGCGATCTCGGGTTCTTCGCGATAACTATACATTTTCCCTTCATAGTTTCTCAAGACAAAGAGATTTTTGGCCTGAGAAATCACATAATTAGGGGCAACAGGGATTTTGCCACCGCCACCCGGACCATCAACAACATAGGTGGGAATCGCATATCCCGAAGTAAACCCGCGCATTTTTTCCATAATATTGATCCCTACGGCAATGGGGGTGCGGAAATGCGAAATGCCTCTGGCGAGATCGCATTGATAAATATAGTAAGGCCTCACCCGTAGCCTTAAAAGCTCATGCATCAGCTTTTTCATTAAATACGGGCGATCGTTAATGCCTTTGAGCAATACGGTTTGGCTACCTAAAGGAATACCGCTATCCACCAGCATATCACAAGCTTTCTTGGTGCGTTTAGTAATCTCTTTAGGATGATTAAAGTGGATACTTATCCAAAGGGGTGCGTATTTTTTGAGCATTTTTACCAAGTCTTCGGTAATTCTTTGTGGCAAGGTGACCGGTAGTCTTGTGCCGATACGCAAGAGCTCAACATGGGGAATCTGTCGAATACTGGAAATAATATTTTCCAGTACTTCATCGGCAAGCATCAGCGGATCGCCTCCGGAAATCAGCACATCACGAATCTTACGGTTAGATTTAATATAGTCATACGCCCGTTCGAGCTTGTCCGGAGAAACAATATGTTCTCGCGGGTCAATTAATCTGCGTCGGGTACAATGCCGACAATAGGTGGCGCATTGGTCGGTAGCCAAGAGCAGTATCCGGTCGGGATAACGGTGCACGATCCCCGGGACAGGACTGTCTTTATCTTCACCGCAAGGGTCAACCATATCAAAAGGACTGATATAAAATTCCTCGGCGGTAGGTATAGCCTGCCGCCGCAAAGGACAATTCGGCCGCTGCGGGTCAATTAAAGAAACAAAATAAGGCGTAATCGCCATTGAAAGGCGTCCGCGCGAACCTTGAATACCTTCTATTTCTTCATCGGTAAGCTGGATAATCTGCTGCAGTTGTTCCAAGTGCGTAATGCGATGCTTGAGCTGCCAGCGCCAATCTTCCCATTGCTCTTCAGTAACATCAGGCCATAATGAGCTAGCAAATATACCGCCGATATTCAAAGGTCTCTCCTTTTTTTTCGTTAGCGCCTTATTTGTGAGGCTGAATTTAATTGATAGCGCTCTAAGGCATTATCTAAAATAGCGTTGATTAAATCGGCATAGCGCATACCCGCGCTTTGCGTCATGCGCGTGAGATTGCTTTCTTTCGGATCAAGCCCGGGGAGCGGATTGATTTCCAGTACATAGGGGATAGATTCACTGCTTAAACGGATGTCCACGCGCGAAATATCCAGGCATCCTAAGGCCTGATGTGCCTGGAGAGCCACTTTTTTTACTCCCTCTTCTTGTTCTTTCGCCAGGCGGGCCGGACAAAAGAACTGCGGATCGGGATAGCGCGAATCCACCCCTTGATATTCTTTCACTTCCCAGGAATAAAAAGATTCGCCGCTATTTTTGCAATGACTAAAATCTATTTCCAGCACCGGAAGGATTGCCGGGGGATTGTTACCGAGTATTCCCACAGTAACCTCGATTCCTTCAATGAATTCTTCGACCAGCACATCCTGGCGATAAAGCTTTTTTATCCGCGCCACTTCTTCCGCTATCCTATCCGGGCTCTTCACTACACTGGTAGCATGAATACCTTTAGCCGAACCTTCACAATTGGGCTTAACAATCAAAGGGAAGTGCAGGTCTGGACGCAATTGTTCATCTTGTTGTTTAAATAACTGAAAACGGGGCGTGGGAATTCCGTAACTCGTAAAGATACGCTTGGTCATCGCCTTATCCAACGCTAAGGCCATGGTAAGCACTCCGGAACCCGTATAAGGAATATGCAGAAAATCTAAGAGAGCGGGTACTTCGGCTTCCCGTCCGGGACCGGATTTTCCTTCGGCCATATTAAAAACTATATCTACGCGGTTATTCTTTAACCAATCTAAAAAGTGTTCATCGGCGCCAACCAAAAGCACTTCATGCCCGGCGGAACTAATCGCCTGGACCACGGCATCGATAGTTTCCTGACTGTCAAACTCAGAACAATAATCGGCCGCAAGACCGGGTTTCTTGGCCTGTTTTATATTATAGACTAATGCCACTTTTACCATTTTTAGCGTCCTCTATCTCTTCTTCACCTGCAGCAACTGGCTTCGTTCTAACGCCGACACGGCAATACGTTCGACGAGCTCTTCGTAATTTATTCCGGCCGCCTTGGCCATCCGCGCTACCCCTGCATCTTCGGAAATATCGGGATTGGGATTAATTTCCAATATAAAAGGTTGGCCCTTTTCGTCAATGCGAAAATCGATACGGCTGTAATCACGACAATAGAATATCTTATACGCCTCTTTTGCTATCGCCACTACTTTCTCCTGAAGCTCTTTATCTAGAAGCGCCGGGCATTGCACGGTAGTATTCTTATACTGCTCGCTCTGTGCCATCCATTTAGATTCATAGGTGCAAATCCGCGCATCTTGTTTGAGGTTTTGATCAAACATAACTTCGGTCAGCGGCAATATGGTTAAATTTTCCCACGCTCCCAAAATACCGACATAAACCTCTCGACCGTTAATAAACTGTTCTACCAACGCAGGCTGCTGATAATTAGAATGTACTACGTAGATCTGTTGGCGTAGCTCATTGTCATCTTTTACTACGGATTCCCGGCGGATACCAATACTGGCATCTTCGTGATTGGGCTTAACGATGAGCGGAAATTGCAGCTCGGGATTTAGCGGCTCATCATCACGGTAAAATAGCTGAAAGGCCGGAGTCATAATTCGGTGATAGGCTAACACCTCTTTGGTGCGCGCTTTATTGACGCAGGTGGCCAGCGTCAACACCCCTGAGCCGGTATAGGGTACGGCCAATATATCCAACAGCGCCGGAATATGCGCCTCCAAAAGAGGATCATCACGGAAACCGTCGTCGCAAAGATTAAAGACTAAATCATAATTTTCATTCTTTAAGCGTTCATAGCTATCCATGTCTAATTCAACAATACTTGAGGCATAGCCCTTGGCCTGCAAGATATTGTGCACCCGCTGCACATGGCGGCTAGTGCCCCGGCCCATATAGTCATAGGGGTATTTTTTGTCGGTTTCTGTTGTTTTTCTATACAATACAGCGATTTTAATCATCTTTTTTCAAGTTAAAAAAGAAAAGGGAACCATCCCCTTGATGATTCCCTTTAACGTTTTCGCATTTTATTGTTCTACCGTCGATCCTTTTTCGCAAAAGTTTTTACAAAATCCTATCTTAATAATAACAAAAGCTTATTTCTTTGTCAAGTATTTTCCCGTTTGTATCTTTAAAGGCGGGAAAGGGTAATGTCTTTTTGACTTTGATACTTACCTTTCCTGTCGCGATAGGAAACCGCGCAGTCTTGGTTAGAGGCAAAAAAGAGGATCTGCGCGATACCTTCATTGGCGTAAATCTTAACCGGGTAGACTGCGCTATTGGTAATCGATATCGTGAGGTATCCTTCCCATCCCGGCTCAAGCGGCGTTACATTAACAATGACGCCACAACGGGCATAGGTACTTTTACCAACGACTATGCCTACAACATTACCCGGTATTTTAAAATACTCGATCGATTTCGCCAGGACAAAAGAGTTAGCTGGGACTGTACAAACGTCCGTTTTGGAATGACGGAAAAGAGACTCCGACATCTTTTTAGGGTCAAGGATAAAATCTTCAGGCGGGTTGTATAATTTGAACTCGTTGTCCAGACGAATATCATAGCCAAAACTGGAAAGACCAAAAGAAATATTACCTTTTTTGACCTGGTTTTTTTCAAACGGCACAATCATTTGTTTTTCCTGCGCCATTTGACTAATCCATCTATCGGGTTGAATAGACATAAGTCTTATTGCTGTCTTAACAGCGGGTATACCCACAGGCGGCGCACTTCACGCATCCCTCTTCATGGCGCAGCGCACTTCCGCAATCAGGGCAAACGCCCACAATATTGGCTACTTTTACTTCGGTCGCCGTAGCTTCGGCTTTTTGCACTTTCGGTATTTTTTCCACGCTCTCGTTTTCTTTTTTAGCGTGTGCCGATTCCTTCTTTTTACCTAAACGGCTTTCAATAACACGGGCAATGGCATCGGCACAGGAAAATATTCTTCCCTCTCGGCTCCAAGAAGGCGAAGGACAACGGATCCCGCGCAACTGACCGATAATCGATTTAAGGTCTATTCCTGAACGTAAGGCCAAAGAAACCAACCGGCCGATCGACTCCAACTGAGAAGCCGCGCATCCGCCGGCCTTACCCATCTGCATAAATACCTCAAAGGGACTTCCTTCCTCATCTTCATTGATCGTAATATAAAGATTGCCGCAGCCGGTAGTAATTTTTGTAGTGGTGCCCGTGACTACTTGCGGTCGCGGCCGCGGTGAAATAGAAATAACTACCGCGGCACCTTCAGGCTTCTCTTCGTCTTTTTTCTTACTCGGCCCCACATTTAGCACCTGTTCTTCGCGGCTGCGGTCACGATAAGTAGTCACACCCTTGCACCCCAGCTCATAGGCCGTCTTATATACCTTTTCCACATCTTCGACCGCCGCGCTATGCGGAAAATTTACGGTTTTGCTCACCGCATTGTCCGTAAATTCCTGGAATACCGCCTGCATGCGAATGTGCCATTCCGGGGCAATGTCGTGAGCAGTAACAAAGATTTTGCGCAGATCTTCGGGGATTTCCTGGATGTCCTGGATCGAAGCGCCCTGAGAAATTATTTTCATTAATTCTACGCTGTAGAAACCTTCTTCTTTGGCAATCTCTTCAAAAATCGGATGCACCTCGGGCAACCCGCCGCCATCAAGCACCTTACGCAAATAACAGACGGCAAAAATCGGCTCAATCCCGCTGGAGCAATTGGCAATAATACTTAGGGTTCCCGTAGGAGCAATCGTGGTCAGCGTGGCATTTCTCTGCCGTCTTCCACCCGGGCGAACGTAGATGCTTTTGGAGAAATTAGGAAATACGTTGCGCGTCCTCGCCAACTCGCAGGAGGCTTCCTGTGCCTTCTCTTGGACAAAACTGATGATCTTGCGCGCGGTCGTGATGGCCTGCTCGGAATTATAGGTAATACCTAATTTAATGAGCAGATCGGCAAAACCCATCACTCCTAAGCCGATTTTTCGGTTGCCCTTGGTAATCTCCTCAATCTTGGCCAAGGGATAGCGATTCATATCAATTACATTATCCAGAAAATGCACGGCTGTTTTGGTCACCCGCCCCAACCGCTCCCAGTCCACTTTGTTGCCGTTAACCATCAAGGACAGATTAATGCTGCCGAGGTTACAACTTTCATAAGGAAGAAGAACCTGCTCTCCGCAAGGGTTAGTAGACTCAAATTCACCCAATTCCGGGGTGGGATTAAATTTATTCATTTGGTCAATAAAAATAATTCCGGGTTCGCCGTTTTTCCAGGCCATCTGTACGATTGTATCAAACACCTCTTTGGCCCGAAGTTTTCCTACGGGTTTCTTATTATGGGGATCGATCAGGTCATATTCTTTATCGGCCTTTACACGCTGCATAAAATCTTCGCTAACCGCAACGGAAATATTGAAGTTAGTGATATCTTTATCGCTTTCTTTACAGGCAATAAATTCTAAAATATCGGGATGATCAACTCGTAAAATACCCATATTGGCCCCGCGACGTGTTCCGCCCTGTTTGACCGCCTGGGTGGCGGCATCAAACACCTTCAAAAATGATACCGGTCCGCTAGCCACGCCGCCGGTAGAACGCACCTGGCTGTTTTTGGGGCGTAAACGCGAAAAAGAAAACCCCGTCCCGCCGCCGCTTTTATGAATTAAGCTCGTGTCCTTCACCGCCTCAAAAATTGACTCCATCGAATCTTCAATCGGCAACACAAAGCACGCGGATAGCTGCTGCAAGTCGCGGCCGGCATTCATTAAGGTTGGGCTATTTGGCAAAAATTCCAGGTTCACCATTACGGCATAAAATTCCTCGGCCACTGCTTCCACGTCGGTATTATCACCATAGAGTTTCTCGGCCTGGGCGATATTATTGGCCACGCGCCCAAACATATCATCGGGAGTCTCCAGGGGCCTGCCGTCGGCACCTTTCTTCAAGTAGCGCTTTGCCAAAACCTGCTGGGCGTTTTCGGAAAGCGTACAAGAGAGCTTTTTCATAACGTGCGCTCCTTAATTTTTTAACTTTTCCTGCTCTTTTTCTTTTCTTCCCACGAAGTATAACATAAGCCTGATTAGCCTGTCAAGACAAAAATTATCAAAAATTATACTATATATTGTGCTTCTGAAACAGTAAAAACCCCATAAATTGTATACACTTGTTAAACATATTTACCTAACTTGTTTTATTATATACGGTTATGTTAAATTTTGCCTTAATTTCCCTGTTTTTAGCATTTTCAGACCTCGTCGAGATTCTGTCCGCCCTTGCCAAAGAAGATAAAATATGTTATACTTATTGCAAATATACAGATAAAAAAAGGACTAATCATAAATGGCCTTACGACAGCAATTAAATTTAAAGTTGACGCAGCGGCTGGTACTCACCCCCAAAATGCGTCAAGCTCTATATATTTTACAACTGCCCTTGATGGAATTACGAAGATACCTGCAAGAAAAAATGATTGAAAACCCCCTTTTAGAGGAAGGCGAACAGTCAGAATATGAAGTCAAACCAGAGGCACAACGTGAAGAGCTGGTTGATAATCTAGTGAAGAATGAAGAGCTCGCTTCCGACTATCAAAATGTGGACATCGATAATTCCGCCTACGCCCAGGGGGAATTGCAGAAAAAAAAGACCTATCAAGAAAGCCTGTTACAATATGCCCCTTCCTTACAAGAATACCTCTTGCAGCAACTAAGCCTTTCTGGTTGCACGCCAGAAGTATATCATATCGGGCAATTCATTATCGGCAACATTGACGAAAACGGTTACTTGCAGACCGCACTTGATGAAATAAGCGAAATCTTAGATGTGGCCGTAGCCGATATCCAAGGCGTCTTGCAACTAATACAGAGTTTTGATCCGCCGGGAATAGGGGCGCAAAATTTACAACAGTGCCTGTTAATTCAGCTCAAACAAAAGAACCTCCAAGATTCGCTGGCGGCAAAAATTGTCAGCGATTATCTTACCGATCTGGAAAAAAAGAAATACGAGCACCTCACTCGTGTATTTAAGGTGCCACTGGAAAAGATTGAAGAAGCAATAAAAATAATTTCCGCGCTAGAACCAAAACCGGGTGGGCCCTACGCGCAGAATACTAATACGTATATCAAACCGGATATTATTTTGCAAAAACACAAAGAAAAGTATGAGCTGGTCCTCAATGACGATGACCTACCTACGCTACGCATTAGCGCCCAGTATAAGAAACTCTTGGGAGATACCCATGTTAACGAAGCCGCCAAAAGCTATTTGAAAGAGCAGCTCAATTCCGCGGCCTGGCTGATTAAAACCGTCACCCAACGACAATCTACGCTTTTGAAAGTTACCCGCTATCTGGTTGAGCAACAAAAAGAATTTCTTGATAAGGGCGAACGCTATTTACGCCCTTTAACCATTGAGCAAATAGCCACGGCTGTAGAAAGGGATAAATCAACTATCAGCCGGGTTCTGGCCAATAAGTATATGCAAACACCGTTTGGAATCTTCGCGTTTAGAGATTTTTTGAGCCAGGGAGTTAAGGGAGGGGAAGGAAAGATAATATCCACCAAACATATTAAAGCGCACATCGAAGACCTGATCAAGGCCGAGGACCCGCAGCATCCCCTCACTGATGAGAAAATTGTCGAGACGCTTAAGGGAAAACAAAATATCGCTATCGCCCGCCGTACCTGCGCAAAATACCGGGAGCAACTGAAAATCTTACCGGCTAATCTGCGCAAGCGTAATTCAACGTAAAAAAAAGAATTTCCTCAAATGATGCAAACGCGCTTTTTTAGCCAAAGCGCTTTTTAGCTGTGGAATAATTTTCTGCGTGGCCAGCTCGCCTTCTTTAATGCACTGCGCACCCTTAGAGAAAGCGGCCCAGCTAATATGATCCACCAAGGGAGTAATCACGAAATCGGCCATCTTCAGCTTCAAGCGGTTCAATTCGTACGAGCGAATCTCATCAGCCTGAAAGAGAATATCCATACCGTGGCGAAATTTATCATATAGTATACGCGAGCTTACATTGACGCCAATGATAAAATCGGCCCCTAAGCGATGTGCCGCCTCGATAGGTACCTCACTGATTATCCCACCATCAATTAAGAGCCTTCTTTGTAATTCTACCGGAGGAAACACAGCGGCTACAGCGCTGGAGGCCATGATCGCATCGGCAAGGCTGCCTTGCCTCAAAATGATCTCCTCACCATTCTTCAGGTCACAGGCAATGCAGGCAAAGTGAATTTTCGTCTGCGTAAAATCCGCCTCACCAACCATCTCTTTTACTAACTGCTTGATCTCGTTGCCGTTGGCAACCCAGCGCTTGATGCCCTTTAAGTTCCAGAGCAACAAATCCTTGACAAAACTGACTAAGTTCTCGATAATCATTCTTTTTTCGTCAGGGGCAGAGTCGGCAGCCAGTATTTCCAGCTTGCTAATTTCTTCTCTGGCGAGCAGCTCCAATACCTGTTGTTCCAGCTTTGCGGTGTCGCCAGAAAGGGCATAGCTTCCTCCGATTATCGAACCCATGCTTGTACCGACAATAAGATCGAGGGGAATTTTGGCCTGTTCCAATACTTTGAGCACTCCAATGTGGGCCAGCCCACGCACTCCGCCCCCACCCAATGCTAAGGCAACTTTAAATTTCCGCGCCATGGTTTTCGCCATCCCCGTTTATCTCGAACTTAAGATAACAAACAAAACACCGATAAAAATAAAGCTTAAACCGGCCAGCTTAAAAAAGGAAATGCTTTCGCGAAATATAAATAAAGAAAACAAAGGAACCACTACATAACTTAAACTCCAGATAGGATAAGCATAACTTAACTCGCTTTGAGAAAGCGCGATGACATAGGCCACCCACCCTAGAATCGCAAAAGTAACACCAAACATCACCAGAGGGTGCACCAGCATCTGGAAAAATTTAACTCCGATGCCCTCTACACTGCCAAAGGCTAGAAGGCCTTTTTTAAGCGTAAGTTGTCCGATGCTGGTCAGCAAAACGCTCAGCAAAAGAATTAGCCATGATTTCATTTAAGCCCCTTTGCCAAATTAATCTTCACTGGGATACAAACCACATAAATGCCAAACAAGACAAATACGACTAGTTCCGGAATAACAAAAAGCAGCAACAATATTATAATAAAACTCAAGCCGTAGTGCCATTGCAATAAGGAAACACCTTTGTAGGTGGGGTATTTAATATGCGATACCATCATCATTGCCAAGAATCCGACAATAAGTTCGATAACGCGGGGTTCAACGACAATATTGTAGCGATGGCAGACCAGCACCAGCGACGTTAGCATTCCGGCGAATGCGGGGGTGGGCAGTCCGTTAAAAAAAAGGGTGATTTTTTCTTCCGCCTCGACATTAAATCTAGCCAGACGAAATGCGCCGCAAAAAACAGCTAAGAGGCAAACCAACACTCTCCACAGGAAAAACTCAGGGGTATAAAGCGTAAAAATAAGCACGGCCGGGGCAACCACAAAAGAAACTAAATCAGCCAAAGAATCAAACTGCTTGCCGAACTGCGTAAATCCTTTTGTTCCCATGCGTGCGATCTTGCCATCAGCGATATCAAAGACAATTGAAAAGAAGATAATCCAGGCCGCGGCAATGTGCCTGCCCACTACCGATAGCAGAATAGACATCGTCCCAAATAGGATATTCCCCGCGGTAGTCACATTAGCCATATAATGAACGCTTTCCATGCCAATCTCTTTCTGAGTTTCTAAAAAATAAATTTGCGATTATTTCTTCTGTTCCAGTCGCTTTATCCGCTCTTCTAAATCTATCTGCTTCTTAACTATTATATTCACCGCTTCTGCTACCGGGTCCGGAAGCATTCCGTGCTCCAGGTCAATCAACGGTTTTACTTTTGGCTCGGCCGCTTTGACTTCGACAATTCTCCCGGGAACACCCACCACCGTAGCCCCAGCCGGCACAGGCTTTACCACAACCGAGCCAGATCCTATTCGCGCCCCCTCCCCCACTTCTATCGGTCCTAAAACTACGGCGTCGGCGCCAATAACTACCCTATCGCGGATAGTGGGGTGACGTTTTGTCTTTTCGTGAGTAGTGCCGCCTAAAACCGCCCCTTGATACATCAATACATCATTACCTATTTCCGTAGTTTCACCGATGACTACTCCCATACCGTGGTCAATAAAGAAACGCCGGCCAATCGTGGCGCCGGGATGAATTTCCACCCCGGTAAGAAACCGTGAAACATGGGAAATCAGGCGAGCCAGGTTTTTCCAGCCATGTCTCCATAAGACGTGAGCAATACGGTGCAACCAGACAGCATGCAATCCGGGATAGCACAAGATAACCTCGGCTACATTTCTCGCTGCCGGATCTTCGCGAAATACCGTCTGGATATCTTCTTTTATCCTCGCAAACATCGGTTGCTCCTTTCTTATATCACTGCAAACTGCTAACTTTTAACTAATTTTACTTCTCCCCACGCACCAATCTTATCCCCAACAATAAACACCGTACCCTTAATGGTTGGCTGCTGCTTGGCAAAATCCAACGCCTTTTCGATATCATCCGCTGATTTTACCATATTCCCCAGACGAGTAGCCCAGGCATCGGCTACAATTGCCGAATGACAAATTACTACTGCCGCATCGGTGCGGCCAAAACTCAAAGAATGTCCTACTGTGCCGCTGGAAGTACAAATTCCCCAGATACCCGCCGCAGCCTCTAAAGCCAACTTGCCGCTGAGAGATGATTTCCCGGCATAGATTCCGATTTTTCGGGTCTTTTGTGTTTTCAAGAAAATATCGCCACCGTTTTCCACAATGACTTCGGGAGAATAGCCCAGCAAGTCCCGGCCCACATGCTCGGCAACCGCACCCGCAACCGCGGCCATTGGTCCGACCCCGGCTAAAGAGCTTGCCTCCACCATATCCTGTACAATCTTCGCTGCCTTGCCTTTGATCTGGTAAGGCTCAAGGGTCAGAGCAAACTCTGGGTCACTCTGAATATACGTTTCAATAAATGCCCGTTGTTTGCGAACGCTTCTTTGCGCTTGTGCTTCTAAGTTCGTGCGCGCACGGATGAAAAGGTCACTCTCACCAACAGCCACTACAAAACTCACTAAGTCTTTATCTTCAACCCAATTACGATACGTGCGAATGTTGTCCATTGGTCTATATAATTAACCCCCACTCTTTTGTTTTAAAGCGTGGGGGCATCCTTTTGCTCTTGAAAATGTTCGCCCTTTAAAACAACATCTCCATTGCTCTATAGGGGCAGACAGGGATACACAGGCCGCACATAATACACTTCTTATTATCGAATGAAATGTACATGCTATTACGGTCTAAGGACAGCGCCCCAGTCGGGCAAACGGGAATACAGGCGGTACAATGGTCACATTTATCCTCATACCAATGTATCTCTTGGGCCACGGGTTGAAGCTTTACCCCCAACTCAGAAAGATACTTCATCCCTTTATCTACCGCAGGTTTCTCCCCGGTAATTTCAATAACCAGCCTTCCTTCTTCATCTGGAGTAACATTGGCCCGCAAGATATTCACCATTAAATCAAAATCCTTAATTAAATGGTAGGTAACAGGCTGGTCTAATAACTTTGTGGGAAAAGTAAGCACTAAACGTTTTTTAGTCATCGTTTATACCCGATTTCACGCAAAAATTCCTTACGCCAGGCGATATCTTTTTCTGCCTCTACGCCTTTTGGCGAAACCCCATCGATTACACCGATGATACCCCGCCCCTGTCCGCTTTCAGCAATCACTACCTCGACAGAATTAGCAGTAGCGCAGAAAACTGAACAAACTTCCGGCACTGCCTTTATGGCATTAAGCACATTGATCGGAAAAGCATTCTCTAACATTATAATCAAACTATGCCCGGCTCCAATTGCCAGGGTATTTTCCACAGCTAGTTTTTTCAGAGTTTCATCGTTTCCTTCGCTACGAACCAAACAAGCACCCGAGGATTCACTAAAAGCCAAGCCAAATTTGATCCCCGGACAAGCACCGACCAACGCCTCATATACATCCTCTACCGTCTTAATAAAATGGCTCTGAGCAATAATTATATTGGTCGATTCGGGTTTTTTGACTTTTACTGTCTTAACTTCCATATCCGCCACCCCCCTAGCAACTAATACACCGAGAATCAAATTATAGCAGAGCGACGCTGTGTTTGTAAACAATTTTTTACATAAAAAAAGGTGGCCTATCATAAGGGCCACCTTCTAAAATCGGCGCATGGGTCGAGTTTGCAAGGAGGGGGTCTCTTGGGATACAAACCCGACCACACAACCTGCGCCTTATTATTCTTGACTATTTAGATGTTTAACTTTTTCACCCCGGCGATTAATCTTAAAAGTTTGATTAAAATCAATATTAAAAATATCCTGCTCGCGCAAAATATAAAGCGTTCCGGCAATCTGCACTTCAAATTTCTCTTCCCCCAACGCGCTATTATAACTTTTTAATACCGAAAGGTTTCTCAGTTTCGGTCCCTGCTTGGCATATCTTTTCAGCCAATCCTGTAATTTAGTCGGAGTATTAAGCAGAGCGTGATCTCTGATAAGATAAACAAAGTGCTTAAGCGTTCTGACCACTATACCATCCTGGTCAAATGCCTCCGCCAGAAGGACATCCCTTCTTTGGTGGTCAATTGAGGTTAAGTGCTTAAACACAATATCATGCATTAACGTTTCCATATCTATTATAACTCTGCTCTCTTTCTTAACTTATTATATTTCATATAGTTATAACAAGTACCGGATTACCGAACCTTACTTCGGTAATCCGGTCACCCGAATAAGGCCCGTGGCATATAGCCATCATATCTCCTCTTTTTTCTTTAGGATCGCCTTTTCGGGCATCTAAACACTTTATAAAAGTCTTTACTTACCTAGCAAAAAAAATAACCTTAATTTCAATTTAATTATACCATAATATATAGCGCTTGTCAATGTCTCCAGCGCCTATTTTTTGTAAAAATTACGCCGCTCTTCACCTTGTAACATCCTCTTGATATTAGACTTATGCCGATATACCGCAAAAAGACATAGGACCACTCCGAAAATAACAAGCTTAAATGGTTGATTAAAAACGATCATCAATAAAGGTAAGCCAAAAGCAGCAATTATAGAAGCCAATGAGACATAGCCACTGATTAAAAAGACCAATATCCAAATCAGCACGCACAATCCCATAATCATACCTAAGGCCGGGATTTTCAGGCTTAAACCTAAAATCACTCCTGCGCTAGTCGCCATTCCCTTGCCGCCTTTAAACCCCAAAAAAATGGTCCAATTATGACCACATATGCAAACCACACCTATAAGCATGCGCAACAAAGTCATGTCTATAGATGTTTCACTGTGTAAGGCAAAATCGGCAAAAATGGTTACCGGGATAAAACCCTTAAGCATATCTAAAATAAATACTGTCACCCCCGCAGCCGGGCCAACTACCCGAAACACATTGGTTGCCCCTACATTGCCACTTCCATGTTGTCGAATGTCGATTCCTTTTAATGCTCGCGAGATAATGTAGGCTACAGGTACTGAACCCAAAAGATAGGATGCAGCCAGAGATAACAATACCCAAATATTACACATTTGCCGCCTCGCGTGTTTTTTCCTGCCCGATATCGTTAAATAGCCGACTGCCAATGCGGATGTAATCTACGCCGGAAAAAATGGTAAAGAAAATCATCGTATACATTACAAAATAAAAGAAAGGTAGCTGCAATAGCAATACCATTATCGTGGCCATTTGAAAAAAAGTCGTTATCTTACCGAGCGACGTTGGAGAAACGATCAACCTTTCATTAACCATATAGATAATTGTCGAACCCAAGAGAATAATCACATCCCGGCTAATAACTACAATAACTACCCAAGGCGGCAATTTGCATTGCTGGGGCCATGTTTTTACAATAGCAAGGGAAATATACACTGCCGACAATAACAGTTTATCCGCCAGCGGATCTAAAAACATCCCTAATTTTGTGCGCTGACCATGTACCCTGGCAATATATCCGTCCAAGGCATCACTTAAAATTGCCAAAAGAAATACGGCAATGGCCAATAGCCGCAAGTATTCCTTTTCGGGAGAATAGTAAAGAATGGTGGTGATAAAAACGGGGATGAGCAAAATTCTAAAGATGGAGAGCTTATTAGCTAATGTCAGCATTTAGTAAATCCTCCCCATTCTCCAAGGCGGCCACCAGATGACAAAGGCCTTGCCTAAAAGGAACTTCTTGGGCACAAAACCCCAGTAACGCGAATCGCGTGAACTTCCGCTATTGTCACCCAAGACAAAGAAATGTTCAGACGGAATAGTAATCTGTGTGTTGACCGCACCGTAGGAACCACGATTATAATAATAAAGCGCAAGAAAGATATCCGGCTCGTCAATAACTTCGCCGTTTACCTTGACCTTACCATTATCAATTTCAACAGTTTCACCGCCAAATGCGACCAGGCGTTTAATAAAATCCCGTCGGGGATTCTCCGGATAGCGAAATACAACTACATCGCCACGCTGGGGTGGGTGAAAACGGTAGATAAAACGGTTGACGAAGATTTTATCACCGGGTACCAGGGTAGGCTCCATCGAACCGGTTGGTATTTTAAAAGGCGTAACGATAAATGTCCTAATTAAAAGCGCAAGCGCGGCAGCAATGACTAACGATTCGGCATATTCCCGTATCACTCTTTTAGTTTGCTCTTTCACGTAGTTTCCCCTCTTCCTTATGAATCCTTAAGCCAGATACCTTCCAGCTCTTGGTTAATTTTATCTTTCTCTCCTTCACTCAAGCGAAAAACAGATGGCCTCACCTGCGCCGGTAAAAGTAGCTTTAAAAATTGCTGCACGAAAAGACATTTTGCCCCTAAGGGCTTCACCGAACTGCGCACCTGGCGATCGTCGCTGACCACAACAATATCCCGGGCAAAGGTAGACTGTTCTACCAGATCCTTAATTTTTTTGTCCGCGCAGCTGGTGCGGCTAAAAATTACTTTTACCGTTGAAGGCGTTTGAGGTGAAGACACATGGCGCTGCCCATCAAACACCACCGTAATATCGCTCAGCTGCTTCCATTGGCTTTGTGCCACTTCCAACATCGTAATAAAGTCGTCTCTCTGGGAGCGCAATGGCTTTGTTATTAATTTTTCAATCTGATGGACTACGTTGTAACCATCAATAATATATTTCATGTTCTATCCGGCTAAATTTTTAAAGCGGCCATGAAGGCCTCTTGGGGAATTTGGACGTTTCCGAACTGCTTCATCCGTTTTTTACCCTCTTTTTGTTTATCCCATAACTTACGTTTGCGGGTGATATCCCCGCCGTAACACTTACCGGTCACGTGTTTTTTCATCGCCCGGACGCTGGCGCGGGCGATAATCTGGTTACCGATTGCGGCCTGAATAATCACTTCAAATAACTGGCGCGGGATCAATTCTTTCATCTTATCGACAAGCCTGCGGCCTTTATCGTAAGCCTTATCTTTATGCACTATGGACGAAAGCGCATCGCAGACCTTGGTGTTAATTAAAATATCCAATTTGGCTAAAGTGGTCGGTTGATATCCGATCAGTTCATAGTCCAAAGAACCGTAACCCTGGGTGAGTGATTTGATCCGGTCATAAAAATCGACAATGACCTCCGAAAGCGGCAGTTCATAAAATAATTTCACCGTATCCTGGCTGATATATTCCGTGCTTAAATATTTTCCTCTACGGCTTTGGGCTAGCTCCATTACCTCGCCGATATTTTTAGCCGGGACAATCATAAAAGCGCGGATAAATGGCTCTTCAAAATGATCGACGTCTTGAGAGGTGGGGAATTTGGCCGGGCTGTCTAATAGGATCATTTCTCCGTTTCTCATCCGAACCTTGTAGACGACGTTAGGAACGGTCAAAATTAAATTCAGGTCGTATTCCCTCTCCAGCCGCTCCTGTACTATTTCCATGTGTAAAAGACCTAAGAAGCCGCAGCGAAAACCAAATCCGGCCTGGACCGAGGTTTCCGGTTCGTAAACAAAGGAGGCGTCGTTCAGACGTAATTTCTCCATCGCCTCGCGTAATTGCGGAAAATCCTTATTATTGACCGGATAAATTCCGCAAAAAACCATTGGTTGGAATTTTCTATATCCGGGTAAGGGGTCCTTAGTCGGGAAGGCCTGGTTGGTAATTGTGTCACCGATGACAATGTCATGTACTTGTTTAATATTGCAGTTGAGATAACCAACTTCGCCGCAGTCCAGTTCATTGACCTCCATCGCCTTGGGGGTTAAAACGCCGACTTCTGCGACTTCATACGTTTTACCCGAAGCCATCATCCGTATTTTCATCCCCGGCACGACATTGCCGTTGACTACTCTGACGTAAGAAATTGCCCCTTTATAATTATCGAAAACGGAATCAAAAACTAATGCCTGCAAGGGGTTGGTGCGCTCACCCTTAGGCGGAGGAATTTTACGAACAACGCTTTCTAAGATTTCTTTGGTGCCGATACCTTCTTTGGCACTGGCTAGAATTATATCTTCCGGAGCCAGTTTTAAAATATCAACAATCTGCTCTTTTACTCTCTGGGGGTTGGCATTGACCATATCAATCTTGTTGATAATGGGAATAATTCTCAAGTGCTGTTCCATGGCCAGATAGAGATTGGCTACGGTCTGCGCCTCCACTCCCTGAGAGGCATCGACAACTAAAAGCGCGCCCTCGCAGGCCGCCATGGCTTTGGAAACCTCATATGTAAAATCAACGTGGCCGGGGGTATCGATTAAGTTCAGCTCATAGTTTATTCCGTCGTCAGCGCGATAAAAAAGCCGGACGGCCGAGGCCTTAATCGTAATACCGCGCTCTTTTTCCAGGTCCATCGAGTCAAGCATCTGGTCGTGAAAGTCGCGTTCGTCCACCGCGCCGGTAAACTGAAGCAGCCGATCGGCAAGCGTGGATTTGCCGTGGTCAATATGGGCAATAATTGAAAAATTACGAATCTGTGCTATATTCATCAGCTAAAGCGTAAGCACCTTTTTTCCAGCGTTAATCAGCTCTTTAGTTTTGAGGATACTGGACGACTCGGCATAGATACGTAAAAGCGGTTCGGTTCCCGAGAGGCGAAATAGAATCCAGCTGCCGTCCTGAAGGCATAATTTAACCCCGTCATAATCTTTTTTCGCCACAATTTTTAAGCCCTTAAAAGTATTATAGTCACGCATCCGCGCCAGTTGCACTGTTAGTCTTTCTTTGGAACGCTGGGATAAATGGATGTCTTTTCTTAAATATACATAGCTGCCAAATTCACCCTCCATCGCCGCTAACAAATCGGCGAGCGATGCTTGCTGGGCGACCATCATTTCTACTAAGAGCAAGCCGGCAAGAATACCGTCTCTTTCCGGCAAATACCCTTTAAACCCCATCCCTCCGCCTTCTTCGCCGCCGATAAGAATATCTTTCTCCCGCATTAAGCGGGCAATATGCTTAAATCCAATCGGTGTTTCGTATAATGCTAGTTTGTACTTTTCCGCAATCTTATCCAGAAGCGCTGTCCCGGATATTGTTTTTACCACGCCCCCTTTAATTTTGCGATAACGTAAGAAATGCAGCAGCAAAAGCGCGATAATCTGCTGGGGATTAATAAATCTGCCCTGGGCATCCAGGGCGGCAATGCGGTCGGCATCACCGTCGGTAACCAGGGCAATATCAAAGCCTTTCTTTTGGATAATCCTCGCCGTATCTTGCACACATTCTGCGATCGGCTCGGGCTTGGTGCCTCCGAAAGAAAAGTCGTGGCGGCGATGAACCGTAGCCACTCGGCAGGCGCTTGTCTTTAAGGCCCGGGCAATAAGTGTGTCTGCTGTGCCATACATCGGATCAGCCAGGATACTAATATTAGCCTTTTTCAGTAATTTCATATCCAGGTACGATTGTAAAAACCGTAAATACGGTCCAATGAAATCTTCGCTTTTAATCATGCCGCTCTTCTGGGCATTCTGGAAAGAAATCGTAACCGGAGTATGGGCAAAAAGTAACCGTTCGATGACGCTGGTTACATCTTCTTCTACCGAGCCACCAAAACTGCCCTTAATCTTGATACCGTTAAATTGCGGCGGGTTATGGCTGGCCGTAACCATCACGCCGCCGTCAAGCTGGCGCGATTTTACGATGAAACTTACCGCCTGTGTCGGCAGACTTGCCTGCGAAAGGAAAACCTTGATGCCATTTCCGGCCAGCACCTCGCTGATGCGTTGGGCGGCCTCTTTAGAAAGCCGCCGCCGGTCAAAACCAACCGCTACTTTTTTTCTTTGCACGGCAGTATTTTGCTTGAGATAATCGGTAAAGGCTTGCGCCACTATGGCAACATTGTTTAAGGTAAAATCCTTACCGACAATCGCGCGCCAACCGTCAGTGCCAAATGTTATCTGCGACATTTTTTTAAACTCTCAATGGCCTTGCGCATATCTTGCGCTTTAAAGATATAACTACCGGCAGCTAAAATATCGGCCCCGGCAGCTACGACTTCTGCCGCGGTTTGCTCGTTAATTCCGCCGTCAACGGCGATTTCGCCTTGGAATAACTTACGTAAGTTACGCAGTTTAGGCAGCACTTCGGGGATAAACGCCTGGCCGTAAAATCCGGGGTTGACGCTCATCACTAATACTAAATCAACATCATCAAGATATTTTTTTATCGCCGAAAGCGGTGTAGCCGGGTTGAGAGAAATACCGGCTTTTCTTTTAAGGGCTTTTATTTGGGCAATCACCGCGGCGGCATTCTTTTTACAAGCCTCAATATGGAAAGTAATATAATCGGCCCCGGCATCGCTAAAGGCCTGAATATATTGTTCCGGATGGGCAATCATTAAATGGGCATCCAGGGGTAAGTCGGTTACCTTATTCAAATCTTTGGTTACTCCCGGGCCAATGGTAATATTGGGCACAAAATGCCCATCCATGACATCAATATGCAGAAGATCAGCTCCGGCCAGTTGGGCTTTTTTTACTTCTTCGGCCAGCCGGCTCTGATCGGCGGCAATCACGCTGGGGGCAACCTTAATTTCTTTTTGCAT
>JAZDHS010000061.1:0-11987 GCA_043805735.1 Candidatus Omnitrophota bacterium
TACCATTGCCCGTCTTTGCCCTGTTTACGCGGCATGCTTACAAAAAGGCCGTTTTTGCCGTGGACAATCCGCAAACCCTTAATCAATACTACGTTGGCCACTACGATATCAACAAAGGCCTTAAGGGTGCTTCCGGTATCCAACTTATGAACTCTTTTGACCTCAATACTCGTATCTACCATGTCCTATTCCCTCCTCTCCTTTTTTAGGTTCACTACTATATGAGACGTAGGAGAGGAGGGAATTCTTGCAAAAAATTTTATTATTTAGAGATTACAACGAATGGTAATACCGATTGGGCGGAGGGTGGCGAAGGTTATTTTCTCTGCTCGATGTGCTCTTTAAGGTCGCGGATAATACGCTGTGCGGTTTCACTGTCTTTCTTGCGCCAGGCCTCGTAGATCATGATCAGCGTGCGCGTGCTGCCGGCATCGAAAATCCATTTGAGGCTCAAAATTACTGCCAGAACGAGTAGTTGAGCGAAATAGCGTGGGATGAGAAAGGATAAAATAAAGCAAAGACAGGCACCAACCAGCCACTTGTAACGTAGCAAGGGAGAAGGTTTTTTGGGTACCATGATCATTTGGGCTCGCGCGATCATTTTTGCCGTCGCTTGTTCAACCGGTGCCTGGTTTGCCTCTTGGGCTAGGGCGAGCGCCGAAAGGCAGCTTTCACATTGTGCGCAATGCTCGATAAGCCGCTCCTCCTCTTCGCAGTTGAGGCGTCCGGCTAAAAAATCATCTAATGTTTCTGTGCCGGGGCATTTTAGCGCAGCCGTAAGTCCATCTTCAACGGCTTTATAGCGCAGAACGTATTTAATGATATTATGCATTTTCTCTTCTTTACCCATTGCTTACCTCACCTATATAAGACACGCCGAAAATACATTTTCTTGCAAAAAATCAAACATCCGCCCAGCCTTGTTTCTCTAGCCCCGCCTTTAGTTTTTCCTTAGTTCTTTTAATGATGCTTGAAACTGTGTTTTGCGGTAGACGCAGCAACTCGGCGATTGCTTCATGGGTCTGGTCAAAGACGTAATGCAATTTCAGGATTAGCTGTTCGCGCGCAGAGAGATTGGCCAGAAGCGTCTCGCCTAAAAAGCGCAAATGTTCTCTCTCGATATTTTCGCTAAGTGCGGAGGTCGTCTCGCTTAATCGGGCTGTTATCGTTTCGGGTTCACAGGGGAGTTCTTTTCTGCTGCGCATATAGTTGGAGGCGCAATGAGCTGCTACAATCACCAGCCATGGGGCAATGCGCGTATGGTCTTTAAGTTGGGCGAGTTTATTTTTCTCCCAGAGTAGGACAAAAAGGTTTTGGAAGATATCTTCGATTTCCTGGTGGGCATAAGAAATGCCGGACCGGCGAAACCGCTCTTTAATTGCCCAGAAAACGAGTCCGGAATAACGTAAGACAAAGACATCCCACGCTTTTTTATCGCCGGCAATACAGCGTTCTATCAAACAAGAAATATCGGCCTTGTGCAAGGTGTCTCGTTACTTATTTGTTACCGCCCGATAAATACCGTAGCCGCTCGCTGCCAAACTGGCTAGCCAGGCGATATTGGCGCAGCCGCTGAGGACTATAGATAGTGTTATAAACAGAAGGACAATTTTTTTCAATGTGTTTTCCTTGTGATTATTCCGCTTTTTCCTTTTTGAGCTTGGCGATCTGTGCTTTTTTACCGCGAATTTGGTTATTCAGGTTATTAAGTTGGCTCAAGAGCGAAGTAACTTTTATATCCTGCAACTCTTCTTTTTTTCCATGCGCCTCGTATATTTTTTTTCCGACTAAGCGAAAGACGTTTTCTTTTTTTAAATTAAGGCTGACAATATCCAGTTGGAGCTTGCCGACTTTCGAGGCCCGTACTACCTCTTGTTCGCCTTTTTGGGCCAAGGTCAGTGTATTTTGGCCCAGTTCCTTGAGGTTTTCTTTTGCCTGTTCCCAGATTTTCGCTATTTCTTTTTGAAGATCAATTTTTTTCTGCATCTTTTGCACCTTTCTCTAAAAGCTATTCCTCGAGGCTGATTGCCTCTACAGGACAGTTTTCCTGCGATTCCCTGCAGGAATCCTCGGCATCGCCAGGAACAGAACCAGTTTTTACCACGGCTTTGCCGTCTTCCATCACAAACACTTCCGGACAGGTATTAGCGCACAATTCACAGCCCACACAAAGGTCAGCATCTACTTGCGCTTTCATTCAAGTTCCTCCTTTATCCTAAGGATAGACCCAGCATTCCTTTAAGCTGGGGTCTTAGGATTTTGTTTTCGGATATGCGTAATAATTGTACCTTTTTTCTTTTCTTCTTGCAAGGTATATTCAATAAATTCGGATAAGTCGCCTTCACCCCTCTCTTGAAATGAACGGAAAAAAATACCGATGCCGTAGCGGCTTACCGCTGTCTGGGCGGCGACTTTGTAACAACGAAAGGCCACTCCTCGGCAGACTACTTTCTTTTTAGGCTCATCACCCCTTGCGTTGGAGTAAGAAAGATCTATACTAATCTCCAAGAGTGTTCCCAGTGGAATTTCTTTTTCACTTTCAATATACGTTCCCAGCGTGCTGATATTTTTCGTTCGCGTTTCTAATGCGTGTCCATCCCGGTATTCTATTCTTATGGGCAGGGTGACGTCGATTCTTTTACGCCTTCTGCGTTCTTGCCGGGAAAACCTTGCTTCTTCACCCATACCGATATTCCTACTGCTGGTACTGTGCCATTGTCTCTGGTGAAATTTTGATAATCGATTTATTCCCATTGGGTGGCATAACCCCCAAGAGGCTGAGTAAATCAGTCAGTCCTCCCTGCGGGACAAGAGAATTTATTAGATGCTCTAAATCCGTTACGTTGGTGAAAACGCTGGGGCCTTTGAGTGAAAAGACGATTGTGGTTGGTGTTTCCACGCCGGCTTTGTATGCTATGAAGGAGGCCTTTTGCAAAGAAAGCTCCAATCGCCCGATCACAAAACGCGACTTTTGCGTTAAACCTTGTTCTTTGAGATTGGCAGGCTCGACGCGCGGCATTATCGATGGTTGCCCAACAGCAGGGCTTTTTTCTTGTTTAAGGAAGGCGAGGTTATAATCACCCTGTGGATTTTTGATGATATTGAGCTCAATAATATTGGCTTTGACTGCGGGGAAATATGGCCGCTTCACGATAAAACTAATCAGGGAATAATGTATTGAAAGCTCTTTGATTTTGGCTAATGTTGCGTTAGTAAATCCGGATGGATTAAACAGGGTGATGCCTTTAAAAGTGAGCGTGCTGCCGACTAAGTCGAGATTAAGCGAATCAACCGTTAGGCCTAAATTGGTAAAACGATGGGCGTAACCATAGATAATATTCTGGGCAATGGTGTTGCGCACCGACAACAGCGCCAACACCGCGACCAAAAATATTACTAATGTAATTTTTATGACCCTGATCATCTGTTTTTATCTAGTTTCGGCCTTAAAGGCATGTTCTTTTTCAAAAGCAGCATAAGCCGGCAGGCTGATTCTTTCAGTCAACAATGCGCTCAGGCGTATTCTTTCTAAAAGCGAAGGATTCTTGTGGGTGCAAATGCCTCTTTGAGAACCGGCGATAAAAGTAATTAAATGTTCGATTTCGGAAGAAGGTGTTTGGCGGCGCAGCTGTTCGAGCGCCTGCTGGACATTTAACCCCGAACGATACAAGATTCGGAAGGCCTGTTTAATCTGGATGCGCACCGGTAGCGCTACCTGTAGCCGGCGTAAGCCCACCGAGTTGATTGCCCAAACTGCGGAATCGCCTTTTACCAGCATATAAGGCGGAACGTCTTTGGATACTCTGGCCAATCCCCCAATCATGGCAATCCGGCCAATTCGGCAGAATTGGTGTACCGTGACATTTCCCGAAATAAAGGCATGGTCTTCAATCGTGACATGTCCGGCGACTAAGGCGCCATTGCAGACAGTGACATGATTACCGATCGCGCAATCATGGGCAATGTGCGAGAAGGCCATAAAATAATTATCATTACCGATAGTGGTGGCCCTTTCCGCCGCGCTGGCGCGATTAATAGTAGCGTATTCGCGGAAAATATTTCTTTGCCCGATTACCAAACCGCCTAGAGCGTCTATTGTTTTACGGATCTGGGGGGCGTGGCCCAATACCGCACCGATATGAATTTGACACTGTTCGCCGATATCAGTACGGCCTAAGATGTGGGCGTGGGAGTAAATTTTTGTCCCCCGGCCAATACGTACGCCATCTTCAATGACGCAATACGGTCCAATTTCTACGTCTTCGGCTAAAATAGCTTTGGGGCTAACTATTGCCGTAGGATGAATCTGCATTTTAGTTTCTTTCCCAGAGGCTGGGTTTCTTTTTTAATAATTCTAGAAAGACAGTGACAATCTGCGGGTCCAATTGGCTTGCCGCTACCTGGCGTAGTTCGGCAATAATTTTATCTTCCGGAATCGGTTTTCGATATGCCCGCTCTGAATTCATCGCGTCAAAGGTATCGGCCACGGAAATAATCCGTGCCCCTAAGGGGATCTCTTCTGCCTTTAACCCGTCGGGGTAGCCTTTACCGTCAAAACGTTCATGGTGGTGTCCGACGATTAATTTTTCTTGTTCTAGAAACTTAAGGGCCCCCAGTATTTCTACGGCGCGCTGGGGGTGTTTTTTGATAATTGCCCATTCCTCGGGATTAAGTTTATCGGGTTTATGCAGGATGACATCGCTGATCCCGATTTTTCCCAAGTCGTGGAGAAACCCGGAGCGCTCGATGATTTTTTGTTCTTCTTTGGATAACCCAAGTTCCTTGGCAATTTCTAAGGCACAGCGGGTTACCCGGGTAGAGTGTCCGCGTACATAAGGGTCTTTGGCTTCTTCAGTGAGCACCAGCGTAGAAATTGCGTCAACTTCGGCGCGCTCGAGTTCTTTTTGGGCCCGGACCAATGAGGTGTTGATATCCAGTAATCTGTAGCGATCTCTCAACTCTTGAATCCAGAGGTAGCCCAAAAGAGTAAGCACAACGCCAAGGATGATTTCATTGGGTATGACTGAGTGCAGAGGATAAATATATAAGGAAAACAGATGAAAGAAAGTTAAAAAGAAAATAATTCCCACTAACCAGAGCTTAAAGCTATTACTGACAAAGTAATTTCCTTTTCTTGGTGAGGTATCCATTTTTTTTGGCCTTATGATTCTTGAGCTAACCCAATTTTATGCGCGATATCGTAAAATTCCTTGCGTGAGATATTATCCAGCTTTTTACGCCTGCGGCCCAATTCCTCGTTGAACTTGATGCAGCTTTCCTGCATATATTGGTGCGTTTGTTTTGATCCGCCGAAGACATAAAAATTCTTTCCGTAGGTAATGCGCTTATGGTTATCTTTCGCGTCAAAACCTAACCCCAACAAGACACATTTTTCTTTCATTGTTTACACCTCAAAACGCTATTTTATCACAGCCCGCCTAAATTTTCAAGGCTGACTTTATTCTGTTTCAGGACCGGTGCCGCCTTTTGAAAGAACGAATATCCCCAGAGCATAAAAAGTAGTAGCAGTCCCAAAGCGCTTCTGTACTTTATCGGCCCCAGCCCGCGTCCGAGCAGATTAACTGCTATTCCCCACGCCAAGAGTCCGGTAATGGCGCTTAAGCGCTCCACCAGGCCAAATAATCCAAACATTTGCCCAAGGCGCTCCGGCGGCGAAAGCTCAACGATCAGGGCGCGCGCGCTAACCCAAGTGGCGCCCAGGCATATTCCTAAAAGCGGCCCGGCAATCCAAAACATCCATTGACGGATGCTCAACATTGCTAAAAATAATCCCAGGACCCAAAGTTTCCAAATTAAACCGAGGGTGGTTTGCGCACCAAAGCGGTCAGTAACACTGCCAAAAAAATACGAACCGGCTATTGCGAAAAAAGTACACAGCGACATAAAGTAGATAACTTGCGAGGCCTCAAATCCCATTGCTTTATAGGCATATACGCTCATGTATACGATAGCCGAGTTGACTGCACTAAGGCAGAGAAAGACAGAGAGAAAAAAAGACCGCATCGCCTTTTCTTGGTAGAGCCCGCTGATATATTTCCAGACTCGGGAAAAAGAGGCCTTAATTGTTAAAGCTGCCCGGGGTAAGTGCGGATGCGGAATATCTTTAATGAAGACGAAACTGGGGATGGCAAAGACAAGGTATAATATAGCGGTAGGGATAAAAGTGCCCTGACTTCCGCCACGATCGAAAAAAGGTTTAACAAAATTAAGGCCAAAAAGTGCGCCCAGATAACCCAGGCTTACGCCTAGCCCCGATGTTCTGCCGACAGAAAACGGTATGCTTACCTGCGCCAAGAGCGTATTGTAAATTACCCTGGCGAGCTGATAAAATAGATGCGCGAAAAAAAAGACCAGCAGTGCTTGCGAGACCCGCTGGCACAAACCTAAAAGAATTGTGCAGCCGGCACAAGCCAGGGTAAAGGCAATCAGAAACGGCACGCGTTTACGGGAGGTATCAGAAATTTCCCCGATAATGGGCAGGGCTAATGAGGCGAGCAGCATCGAAATGCCTAAGGTGGCGCTATAACAAACTTCGGGGCATTGTTTCTCGACGAGGAGCCAGAGGGCAAAATAGGTGTAAATGATATTCAGCGAAAAAATGGTACTGGCAGAATCGTAGAGCGCCCAGGAAAACCTGGTTCGCGTAAGTTTAAGCTGTATCGGGGGAGTAAGCGTACGCAAGGGAAAACGACTAAAGTTTATAGACTATGTCGTGATCACGCACCGGCTCTTTGACTAAGATGCCGATTTCATCTCCCCCTTTTGCTTTTTGGATGGCCGCGTTATTCATCTGCATCGAGGTGATCTTTTGTTGAAAATCGGTAGTATGTCCTTTGATCTGGAGCGTGTCTCCCACGGCAATGGTGCCTTTAGTGACTAAAATTACTCCAGCGTTTACGCGCGGAAAGTAATGCGTGACTTTGCCCACGATTTGGGCGGCCGGGGTTTTCTTGGCTGGTGCCTTTTTTGCGCGTAGAGCGGTTTTCTTAACCAGCGGCTTTTTAGCCTTTTTTACTTTACATTTTCCGGCGGCAGGGCCCTTAGCCGCTATTTTGATTTTTTTCACCTTTACTGTTTTTGCTTTACCTTTAAACAGGCCAAAAATCATCTTTACCCCTCCCTATTCGTAATTTGTTCATTGGCGAGTGGTTTAACGTGTCCAATCTTCTTCGTAACTTGCCTTGTTAATATAATCGTTAAAATCCATTTTGCCGTATACTTCATGCCTGGCCGCGGCAATACGTTCAGCCAGATACGGATGGCTGCGGGCGTATTCCTCAACGAGCGGCTTTAGCGGTTCGTCTTTTTCTAATTTTTTTAACTTTTCCAGTAAAGTCACCACGGCTTGCGGGTCATAGCCGGCTTTCTTAGTATATTTTACGGAGAGCCGATCAGCGAGTAGTTCGTCTTCCCGGGAATACCCCAACATCACTTGGGTAAAGGCAATGTCCGCGCCTCTTTTAAACTGCGGATCTTTAGTGGCCACCAGGGCTAGAATGCTCAAGAGTTGATAACCTAGCGCGGTTTGCAGCCTTTTTACGCTATGGCGGGCGGCAATGTGGCCGATTTCATGAGCGAGGATTGCCGCGATTTCGTCGTCGGATTGAGATTGTTCGATGGCGCCTTCAAAGATGTATACATATCCCCCAGGAAGAGCAAAGGCGTTGGTCTTTTCACCCTCCAGCACGGTAAAAAAGTAGGTGGTGTCTTTGCGGTCGGATACCGAGGCCAACTTTTGCCCGATGGCGCTGATCTTCTCCTGCAGTTGAGTTTTCTTGCTGATACGGTACTTATTTTCTACGGAATGGGCAATAGAGCGGCCGATACCCACTTCTTTTTCGGTGCTGATCAAAACAAGCTCTTCCTCTTTCGTTGCCAGATTATATTCCGCTCGGGAGATTGCGCCGAAGAAACTGCCCAAAGCAATAATTATAAATAATATAGTGAATATTTTTTTCGTCATTAATAAAGCGGGATTGATTCTAATTATTTTTTGCTTTGGCCACTGCCTCTTCTTTAATTTGCTCGATAGCGTCCTTTAAGGCCTCATCAAGGAGCTTCAGCTTATAGTCAGTCCCCCGGGCATAGCGTGCTAGGCTTAAGAGCCCCGTTGGCAGCTTCATCTCTTCGGATACGTCGAAGGTTTTATCAATCAGCGTATTTTGCTGGGCGTCGCGCAGCTGAATGTAAATACTCAAGGCAAGGGTAAACTCATCTTTGGTCCAAAGCGAAGCTACGGTGGCCAAATAAGGCAGAAAAGTTATTTTTGCCGGCGACATGATCACCTGGAAATGCTTAATTGCGCCGCTGACGGTATATTGCGCATCCCCACCTTGGGCCACGATACTAAAACCGGCATTATGTAATTCTTCGCTTAAGATTTCTTCCACAGCCAGAGGTACCGGCTGAGTAAAATTGGCGTCTTTGGAACTGAACGTTAACAACTTTCCTTTTACGCCTTCGCGCTCCTGTTTTGGCCTTTCATCAGTAAAGGGAATAACGCGCATTGTCCCCAGGTCAGCAGGCAGTTGTGCGTTGGTGACGATGTCGTAACCGATGTGGCGAGCGCTCGTTATTACACAGCCGCAAACGGTTGCTGATAGGCATGCCGCCAACAACAGCGCCTTAATTCGCATCCACGACCACTCCCTTCCAGCGATTGTGGAACCAAAACCATTGGTCCGGATATTGGCGGATGTAGCGCTCAATTACTTTGTTGAAACGGGCGGTATTATCTTCGATGTCTTGACGCTGGTCGCCGGTTCTACTGATCGGCACCTCTTCCCCAATAATCAACTGATAGGAATCTTTGCCGTTGTGCACGTTGAAAATAGGCAGAACCGCGGCCCCGGTTTTTAGAGCAAATACGGCCGCGCCCGTAGGAGTAGGTGTAGGAAGCCCCATAAAATCTACTGTAACGCCCTTGCCTGAACGCTGGTCAACATACATCATCAGAATTTTTCCTTGGCGTAACCATTCGATGCTGTCTCTAATAGCTCGGGATACCGGTAATTTAGGAATCCAGTTTTGCCCAGTGCTAATTCTCATCTCGTCAAATACATTTTCGAGCTTACCGTCCTTCATCTGACGCATAATCGAGGTCGCGGGAAAACCCAACGCGTCTAAACTACAGCCGAGAAGAATAAAGTTACCTAAATGCGCTCCCAGGCCGATCACGCCTTTGCCACGCCCGGCCGCTTTTTTAAGATGCTCCAGGCCCTCGACTTCGCTGGTAAGATGGGACGTTTGAGCTTTAAAACTATGGCTGTAATAATAAAGGAATTCCCAGGCAGAACGCGAAGCATTGACGAAGGTCCGGCGGACTATTTGACGCAGTTCTTTTTTTGATTTTTCTTTGCCGTAAATCAGGGTGATATTGCGAATGGCCGCCCGACGGTGCCGGAGGACTGAATAGTAACCGAGATTCCCTAAGCCCCGGCCGAGCGCGCGGGCAGCGCTTAAGGTGAGGAAACGGGTGCAAAAAGTAATCAGTCCCACCCATTGGCGCCCAAACCATCTCTCAATGCGTTTTTTTAACTCTTTATCCTTAAAGAAAGGCATTTTCGCTTTATTTATATTTTGGTTTTTTGCTGTAGCGCATTGTGTTTATTTTTTCTTTTTATTTTATCATAAGTAAATATTCTGCGCAAGCACTTTAATGGCGGGCATAAAAAACCCCGGGTGAGTTCTTCGCTTTCCCGGGGTTTCGCCTAAGATTAAAGCTTGATTTTTTCAGCCAGGTCGGATACTACCGGACATTTCCAGTAGCTTCCTTGCAGCACCTGAATGATGCCGATCAATGAAACTATCAACAATACCACTGAACCAATTGGAGCCACTACCCAGCCCAGCACTGGAATGATAATCAAAATACTTAAAGCAACTTCGGCGATAAACAGAACCAGGCCTTGCTTGGCATGGTGCAGGACAAATTTATTATCCTTCTTTAAGATTAAAGGAATTATACACAGTATCGATATATAAGATAGAATTGCGATAACTTTACCCTCTTCAATTGCTTTGTCTTCGGCCATCGGTCCACCTCCGCTTTTTTTCAAAAAAAATCCCCGAGGGGTTTGATCCCCCCGGGGTTTTTTACGCGTGAGCGTAAATTAGAACGTAACTTTGCATGATCCGATTACAGATACGGCTGAATCGTTAGATTTGCGCTGTCTTGCGACATCGCCACCGACGTTCATCAAACCGCCCTGGTACACCGGCTGGATCAGTTTTAGATCATCATAATACTCGCCGGGAAGGAATAAGGCGGTGCTTAAACAGAACTGAACATCTTCGGTATAGTCGTAAACTACGTTCATGTCTAACTCATCACCGATCTCATCTTCCGAGCTGTCGAGCGCGACATCCTGGTCGAACCAGTAATGCAGGTAGGCCATATCCATACTTAAACCATCAACAAGTTCACCCAGGTTAAGTCCACAGGTGGCCTTGATGGTATGTTGGTTGGTCAATCCGCTGGTATCGCTAGGATCATTGGTGACGTAGAGGCTTTCTAGACGATCGCGAATTTGTCCGAGCACTTTGCCGCGGAACATCGAATCCCAAGCGCCGAACTCATCGGCATCGCCTGTGTCATGGCCTGAAGTATAGAGGTATTCTGCGCCCAATTTAGGCGAGAGTCTCCATTTCAGGTCATAAGAACCAAAGGCGTTAGCCATCATTGCCCGACGATCCATGGCGCCGTCAAACGACCGATCAGCAGTATTGGTTCTAATTTCACCAACCTGGCCGGCAACTTCGGCACCGATAGTGAAACCTTCCATAGGAAGTAAACTACCCCTTAAACCAAGGGTAGTTACCGCGTTGTCATCCCAAACGAACTGGTTTGGGGCGCCGTCTATGGTTACCAAGTTGTAGTTTTCATCATCTTTGTGCCAAATATATCCTTCGGCTTCACCGTTATATTGGCCAAATTTGTAACCGACGTTTACGCCATAGAGATCGGTATCGCTATCCCTGTCTGCACCCGTCGTACCGGCATTGGCTACGATTACGCCTAGGGCATTGACTCTGACGTTTCCACCATTGTAAGGCAGGTTTTGCGTATCGTCAGCTTCCTGAATTTTGGCGACAACGATGTTGAAGGCCCAGGGGTCATAATCCAAGATTGCGCGTACGGCATCATAGCCATGGAGCGGGCTGAGGTCGTTATACGCAATGCTGTTGTTAGGATCCTGATAGCGGCCGCTGCCGACAATCAGTCCCGTTCCGAAATTAAGTTCCTGGCGACCAATGACCACCGTAAGAGGTGAATAAAGCATCTCTCTTAAAGTGATATAGGCTAAATCGAGAATGATACTGGAGTCGTCTTCGTTAATTTCCGAAGCAGCGATACCTGAAGCATTGGCAAGGTTGGTATCGATATTCTGATCGACATCCCATTCTCGTAAGTTGGCTACTCTTACTGATGCCTGTACGTTATCAGTAAGGTCAGCGTCTACACCCAATCGCACTACGCTCATGAAGAAAGAATCCTGATCGTCCTCTCTGTATTGATCATTGACGTTGGACTCAGGTACCTGGAAATTCAGTGAATCTTCCAAGTCGTAGTTATTGCGGTAGACGGCCATAGCCTTAATGTCGCCAGATATCTTGATGTTTTGCACTTCGCCATAAGCGGGAGCTATTGCGATAGCCACCACGCCTATTAAAGCGCAAAGCAAGGCGATTGTTCTACCCATTTATTGTTCCTCCTTGTAGTTTTTACATCCCGAAGTATTGCAAACTAGGGTCAAACCCTAGAGATTTACCACTTATATAATATATCACCATAATGGTGATAACCTAAGCAAACGGATTTGCTTCCCCTCCTTCCTTGCTCAGTTTTAAGTTATCTATGGTGGTATATTCGAATTAGGTCTAAGTATAACATACCCTGACAACGGCTGTCAAGGATTTTTTAAATTTTCTTACCTATAGTTACCTATATTATAAAGGCTAACTGA